>JAKCBQ010000016.1 GCA_021839245.1 Pseudomonadota bacterium | reverse complement strand
AAACTGGACCGTCCCGTCGGCCTGCCTGAGGTAGGGGTAGAAGTAGTAGGTGGTCGAAGCCGAAAGGCCGGTAAACTCATGACTCCCGCTACTCACGGCCTGCGTCGTCCCGTCCGCCCAGTACACCGTGAAAGCGCCCCAGCTTATCGTGATCGAGCTCGTCGTCGACGTGTAGGAGAAAGACGCCGTGCTCGACTGCGGGGGTACCGAACCGCGGTAGAGAAAGCCCGAGGACGTTCCGCGCCCGGGGGTGAGAGACTGGAAAATGGAAAAGTAGTCCGCGTTTCTCAGAATCTCCCCCTCGAACACAAACACGTCTTGGATGAGAACGGGGTTCGACGTGAACCCGGAACTGAACCCCGTATATCCATCACCGGCAGCGCCGCCGAGGGTGTAGTACATGGGCGACGGTGTGACAAGGCTCACAGGGATGCTGTTTTCGGCCACGTCGACGCCATCGACGAAAAGGTGGATGGTGGTATATCCGCTCGAAGAGCTATAGTCAATCTCCATGAGCAGGAGATGCGGGTCTCGGAAAGTGTAGGTGAGGGGAGAATCAATAATGAGGGGCCCCCCGCTCGTATCTACCGCTGCGTGGGCGTATCCATCGGGAGTCATCCAGAGCAGAGGTGCAGAGGTCGTCGGGGAGGTGGTGTCGGTGTTTTGCCAGCCGACCACTACCAGCGGGCCGGAGGGCGTGTCCGCGGCAGGGCTTGCGATCACGCCGCCGAAGACATACGCACTAAGCCCCGTGGTCCCCGAGGCGTACTGCGCGCCGTTGGTTTCAAACTCACGCGTCGGCTGCGCGTCGCCGGGTGCCAGCCGCCCGGAGAGACCGGTCACGTCGACGGACGAAACAGAACCGGTGGAGATGGCTTGAAGAGCGCTCGCGCTGGATCCGAGATCCGTGGTGTAGCTTTGAGGCCCCGAGATCGGCCAGTAGTGCGTGGGGTTGAGCGAGAGGATGGTCGCCATCGCGGGACGGAGCGGGAGGTTGGACGAGAGCACCGAGGCCAGCGTGCGGGCGTAGGTGGTGCCGTCCGGCTGGTTGTCGAGCGTGAGAGCCGGGGAGGTCGAGATGAACGGCGAGGGCGCGATCGCGACGCCGTAGTAGGGTTCGAGCTGGATCCCATCGAGCCACACGGTCGCCCCAGAGGTGAAGGAGAAGGAAAGACCGAAAGAGGTGGACCCGTCCGCGATCAGGTTGAGCGTGTCGTAGTAGCGCGCGAATGTCGATCCGGCGGGAAGCGTGAAGTCGGTCGTGTACGAGGCTTTGGGCGTCGTGATGGTGATCGTGCCCTGGGTCGTCTCGGATGCCATGGCGTAAAAGGAGACGATCCACGAGCGGTTGTGCGCGATCGGCCACGCGGTGTCGGAAGCGAAGATCACGGACGCCGGGGACGAAGAGAGCGCGAGTTTGAGGCTTCCGGCTCCGAAGAGGACGTTCGATGTATCGAGGCTCGCCGTGCACCCGGAGAAGGTCATCGGGGGGAGCGAAGAGCCAGCAAAAAGCGCATACTGTTGGGGTACGGCGTTCACACCCGTGACGCCCGCCGCCGCCCGGATCTGCTGAAGCACGGTCTGAAGGGCGATCCGGACCGCCTGCCACTCCTGATTGTTGGTCGGAGGCGTTCCCGGGAGAAGGGTGGTCGTGGCCTCGGGTTGGAGCGTCGAGAGCTGAGTACACGTCATCGGAGATCACCCATGCTGCTCATTCTTCCGTTTCTCGCCCTTCCTCCCGCCATGGCCGCGTACGTGCTCGTCGCGTGGTTCTGCGGGAACGTGCTCAAAATGCCTCCGCGGCCGGTGCTCCCTGGCATTCTCCGGCTCTGGGCGAGTGCAACCATCGCCATGTTCTTCGGCATTGGGGCCTTCCACCGGTTCGGGAACCACATCGGGGCGATTCTCTTGGTCTGGCTCGGATGCTGGCTCTTCTTCGGTCTCATTGCATTCACTGCCCGGAGGGAATCGCTAAAGCTCGAAGCAGAGCGTTGCCGGAAGCGCCTCCAAGCGCGCGGAGCGGGGTCGACGCTCCCAAAGGATTGACGAGGGCGCGGACGAAGGGATGCGCGGGCTCCGCAAGGGCTTTGGTGCCCTTGTCGATGAGCGCCTGCCCGTAGTCTGGATCCGAGAGGGCGTGGAGCAGGATGTCCTCGCGGATGGGCATGAGGGCGCGCTCGTACCACCGCTGGGAGGCGGCAAGCCCGCGTCCGGCGACGTAGCCCGGAAGTGTCCCCTTACTCCCTTCGGCCAGATTCCCCACAAGCGCGCCGCCGATCCCTTCCTCCCAAGCGGTGGGATGGTAGACGTGGCCCGCGATCTGGTCGCGCATGAGCTTCGATTCGAGGTTCATGGCGGTCGGTGATCCGCCGGTGCCGATGTAGTTCTGCACGCGATCGTTGAGCTTCGCTCCCTTCATGATCCGATCGAGTGCTGCCTGCTCGTCGGGATCGGTGAAGAGGCGATCCGCGAGGGGGCGGCTGCGGTTCAGGAAGTTCGAAAGTTTTGCGTAGGAGACCATCTTGTTCCCCCACGGGTCTTCCTGCGGCGTGGAGCCGGAGGCGAGGAGCTGTGAGAGGTAGTAGTTCTTGAGATCCTGAACATTCCCCCCGAGCGCTTGCCGAGCCTGATCAAGGCCCGAGGGATGCGTGGGCGACATGAGGCGGTTCCCGACCATCTCGGGCTCGACGCGCGCAGCGCCTGTCGAGTCCACGCGGAAGAGAGGCGCAAGGGGGTTCGTGTCGAAAACCTGGGCGCGCTGCTTGGTGAAGAGACGCGCCTTTTCCAATCGATCCAAGATGCCCTCGGTGTCTCCCCCCTCGGCGATCTCGGGTGCGTCGCTGTACTGGAGGTTGCGCAGCCGGTTGGAGAGGACCCCGAGAGCGTAGGCGCCGACGCTGTCCCCCGAGCGGTCGAGGTCCGCTGTCTTCTGGGCAATCGAGCTCGCGATGCCGTGGTACCGCATGAGCGGGACATGATCCTCAAGCCCCTTGAGACGATCGACCACGTCTCCCGGGATCATGTTTTCGCGCCCCGCGGCATAGAGTTCCTTTTGGGCCGCCCCCAGCTCCTGCATGATGCGCGACTTCGGGATGGTGGCAAGCCCGTCCGGGTCCACCGCCTCCCAGATCATACGCTCCTGGTTTTTCGCGACGTTGCGGGCGCTCGCAAGGGCGTCACCGATCCGAGTGGACTGCTGCATCATGGTCGCGGGATTGGGGTCGACCTCGGTGCCGAGCTCCTTGATGGCATTAACGAGCGTGCGGTTGTTGATCGCCCGCAGGCGGTCATAGACCCCGCCGCCTTCACCACCGGCAAAGGTACCTTTTTCGAGGGCGATGATGTTGGGATTGCCGGTCGCCTGCCCGAGCGTGAGGCGCATGCCTTCGAGCGGCGCGGCTTCGGGTTGGAGATCCGTGCCTCCCCTTTCCGCGAGTTTCGCCAAAAGGGGTGCGATCCGCTCCTCCTGCGCGGCCTGCCGGAGCGCCGGCAACGAGGCTTTGAGCATGTCGAGGCCACCGCCGAGGAGCTTGCCGCCAAGAGCAAGCACAGGTGGCGTGATACCACCGAGCGCGCCCATGACGGCGGTGTTCACGCCAGCCGAAGAGGAAGGACGGAAGGCGGGGAGCAGGCCACCGAAGCCCGCGCCCTCCGCTAGGCCCGTGATGGCGGAACGGGCGATAGGGTTTGAGGCCAGCCACCCGATGTTGCCGAGGAGAGGTTCCACCGTGCCGCCGATTCCAAGCGTGGGCGCCGTCGTCCCGGCGACCTGCCCGAGGATCTGCCCCACGCGGCCCGGGGTGGTGTCGTTGAGAGCTTGGCGGAGGGGAAGCGTCTCGGCCCTGTGCTGTGAGAGATTCGCGACGGGAAGGGCAGCATTCGCGCGTGCGAAGGGGTGCGACTCGCCGAGGATGAGGTTTCGGACCCCGACCGGTGCTTCCAGAAGCCCCCGGACGGCACGACCCGCTTCAACACCAGCAAACCGCTGGATTCCGAGCGGCTTGTCGCCAGCCACGGCATTGCCTACAGACAGCGGCCACGCGGCGGCTTGGCCCGCGTATTTTCCGAGCTGGACGGCCTGCGATGCGATGTCCTGCAAGCCCTCTCCCACACCTGCGCCGAGGCGTTGCCACCACGGCATCGTGCTGAGCGTATCCTTCGCGAGGGTGCGGTTCCCGGGCGCGCTGACGTAGGTCTTGCCCCCGACGGTGGTGACGGTCGCGCCGTAGCGGTTCTGGCGCACCTTGGCGCCCGTCTGGATCCACGGGGCTTGCGTCCAGTGAGGCGGAGGCGCCGCGGTGGCCGGTGCGGCCTTATCGTCTTTGAGGACCTCTTGCGCCCAGTTCACAGGTACCCACCAGCCTTGAGCCAGCTATAGGCGACTTCCGCCTGATTGAGTTCGTGCCTGAGTGGCGCGTTCTTCTGTGCGGCCTTGAGGATCTCGGCTTGAGCGGTCTCCGGGAGCGACTCCATGAAGAATGTCATGAAGGGGATGTGCTGGGTCCAGTAGCCGCCCACGGTACCCCGGCCGGGCACCACAGCGTTACCGTTGTGCGCTTCGAGCCAAGACTGGGTGAAAGTGGCGCGGGCGATGCGATAGCGGGCGCCGGCGGCAAGGGCTCCAGTCACGATGTCGTTCGCCATGTTGGTGTTGTCGACGTTGGGGACGGCATGCAGCACCGTCTCGAACGCGCCCTCGGCTTTCTGCCCGAGGCTCGATGTCACCGATCCTGCGAGCTGAATTGCGGACTTTCTGAGCACCTGGGCGCTCGTGATGTCTCCCGTCTGGGGAGGAGGAACGCCGAACACGCGACCGATGCCGGAGAAGAGCGACTTGATCTGCACCAGCGGCTCGCTCCCGGGACCGGTCTTGAAGCGCCGGAGCACCGCGTCGAGTTCGGCGATGTTTCCGAGCGCAATGCGGCTTTCCGCGCCTTCCTTGATGTAGCCCGTTGCGGCCTTGGAGGCTTCGGTCTCGAGAGCGACCTGAGAGGGGGTGAGGCGGACAGAGGTCGAGGCTGGGCCGGTGCCCGGAAGAAGGGCAGCGGCGAGCGGGTTCTCCTGAGCTGGCGTCTGGCCATTCTGGGCTTGCGTGGATGCCCCTATCGGCTGCCCCAACGTCTTCGGCTGTTGGCCTTGTGCCGAGGGGCGCACAAGAGGTTGCGGCGCGCCCTGCTGGGGGAGAATGCCCGAGCGCTGAGCAGCGATCAGGCGTGCGATCTGCGCCGCTTGCGCGGGATTCTGTGGTAGTCCGAGGTTCTGCGCGACAGACTGCGGGCGCGCCCCCGTGAGGGTCTGGGTCGGCTTGCCCGCGTGGTACATGGCGGCGAGCAGTGGGGAAAGCGACTGCACCCCCGCGCTCGTACGCATGTAGCCTGGGGGGACCGACACAGTGCCTTGCGGCGTGAGGGTCTGGCCGGGGCCAAGCCTTGGATTGAAGAAGAGCGGCCGTTGCCCAGGGAAAAGCAAAGCATTCCCACCAGCGATGGCGTGCGCCGTGTTGAGAGCCTTTTGCCTTTCGACTTGAGCTACAAGCGCGGGATCGTTACGGAAGATTTCCTTGCCCGCACCTGGGGCCCCGAGCCATGAAATGAGAAGCGCTCTATCTTCCGCGTGGCGAAGGGGATTACTGGAAGACCGAAGTGTCTGAATCGGTGTCTGCGGCTTGTCCCCATTTTTGCCGGGGAAGGGCACGACCGACGGCTTCGTGCGCTGGATAAGCGGCTTCCCGTGCGCCACTCGGAGCGCCTCGGTGGTGACCATCTGCTTGAAGGGGAGGACTGCCTGGTGCATCGCGTTCTGCAACGTGGCCGCCCGCATCTGCTGAGCGGACTGGAGCCCTTGCCCGATGACCGCCATGAGCGGGACCGGGAGGCGATGAGGGGCGGAGGCTTGCGCCATTCCCGCCGCAAGGCCGAGAAGGCCCGCACTTTGCGGAGAGTTGAGCGTTCCTTCGAGTTTGCCAAGAACACCTGCGGACATCAGCGACCTCCGAGCAGCGAGAGAACGCCGCCAGACATAGCAGTGCCCACCGGGTTTGTGAAGTAGGGCGTGGTCATGGACGAGCCGGGGATGCCAGAGAGCAGTGACCCCATCCCTTGGAGCATCTGGTAGGGGAGCTGCTGGTAGTAGCCGAACTGGTTTTGGTTCGCGCCGATGTAGTTCTGCGCTTGGTTCTGGATCTGCCCACCGGCTCCCAACGCGAGCTGACCTGGGGCGGCCTGCGCACCCTGCATCGAGCCGGTCTGCCCGAGCGCTCCCGTCATATCTCCGAGGGTCTGGTTGTACGTCCCACCGTACAGGTTCGCCGCCGTCTGGGCCATCTGCGAGGCTTGAATTGGCGCCGACCCCTCGATGTTCCGACCAGCGCCGGCGAACTGGGACGCGAGGTTGTTCTGGATCTGCTGGTCCGAGAGCTGGGTCAGCTGCGCCAGCTCGGGATTCGTCGCTGGATCGAGAAGCGAGCCGGACTCGAGCGTGTTGTAGAATCCGGCGCCGGTGTTCGCGAGCTGCTGGGCGGCGGGGATGGCCGAGTTCTGGATCTGCGAGAAGCCCTGCTCTTGGAGCGGAGAGAACGGCGCCACCTGCACGCCCGGATAGTACGCAGGGCCCGGGCCCGCATACTTCGCTTGCCCCTGCTTGGCGAGCTGGGTGTAGTACGGCTGGAGATACCCCGGAGGTCCCGAGGTGGATGTAGTGGTGCCCCCCTTCGCGCCGCTCATTGTCCGCCACCCGAGTAGAAGGGGGACATCAGAGGCGCGGCCGGGTGATACATCGTCGGCGTCGGAGCCATGGCCGGAGCCATCATCATCTTGGGCCCTGCGCTGAGGAGGGGGGCTAACTGGCTCATGAGCATCGGGAGCTGGTCAGGGGTGATCCCGCCAGAGGCGGCAGGAGGAGCCGCGGGCGCGCCCTTTGGGCCCGCACCCCCCCCGAGGAGCGCCAACAAGCTTGGCTGTGAAGAGCCGGCCGCCATCATGTGGAGCGCGAGCTGCAAGAATAGGGGATTCATGGCGACATCCTCCCGAGGGGAACATTAGCATGGAGCCCCCACTGATTCTGGCCGGGGAGCTGGTAGCTCGGAGCGCCGCCGTAGCCTCCGAAGCCACCGCCTTGGTGCACAGGCGCGGTGTTCGTGGTCGTGGTCGTCGGAGCAGTGGGCTGGCCGTAGAGCCCGGTGCCGAGCTGACTGAGCGACTGACCTGCCGATGGAGCGGAGGTGTAGCCGCCCGATCCATAACCGGCAATGGGGAACTGCATGTAGGGGTTGAACGGGCCGGGGTTTGCCATGCCGCCGAAGCCGCCTAGGCCCTGCTGGACGCCGTTTGAGCCGAGGCCGCTCGATCCGGTGGGGGATTGGGTGAAGGAGCCGAGCCCAGAGCCGAGCCCCTTGCCGCCGGAGGTCATGCCTTTGCCGCCGGAACTCATCCCGCCATAGCCGCCGCCATAGCCTTCCGCCGGGCTGTTCCAAGACTGCCCGGGCGCCATCGTCTCCCACGTACTCCCGACCGGCGCGTAGGACGGGCCCGCCATCATTTGCGACATCTGGTTGTAGTAGCCCCCTTCGGGGATGGGCGCCATACCGCCGTAGTAGCCGAAGCCGTAGCCCGTCATCGAGGGTGAGTCGTAGGCGGAATTGCTGAACGACCCGGGGAGATTGCCCGAGTACTGCGGGTAAGCGCTGCCGGACCCGGCGGCGGGTTGGAGATTGTTGCTCATAGAGAAGCCCTCAATACGACCTCCCCGGTCGGCTGAAACTCGGGGACGGCGCGGGTCCAGCCCCGACGACCGACGATCTGAAGCGCAGTACACCCAGACGCCTTTGCGTAGGCGGCGACCTCGCGGAGCGCGGCGCGCTTCCACCGATCGAGGTTCGTGCCGCCGCAGAGGACAATGGTGCAGATCCGCTCGGCGGGGAACACCTGTAGCTGCGTGACCATCGCCATCTCCCCCCTCACCTCCCAGAGCATCATCTCCCCACGGATCAGGGAGGCTTTCAGGGTTTCGAGAGTGAGGGCCGACTGCCGCGCAAGGGGCCGGGCAAGGTGAGGGGCCACTTCGTCCCACCGCTCGGAGATCTTCCAGAACGGCACGAACTCGACGCGAGGCTCGGAGTGTTCCACGTGGAGCATCACAGGAAGAGCGCTCATAGGATTCCCGCCTCCTCGGCAAAGACCGTCGCGCCCACGCAGTCGTTGAACGCTCCGTTCAGCTCGACGGCGATCCGATGATACACCCCCTCGGCCCGGACACCGGCGACCCCAGAACGCTCGTTGGCCGGATAGTAGGAGGTGAACGTCGAGGGATCCGTGAGGCGGTTCCGCGTGCCCACGGCAACCGAAGGCGAGCCGTCGGTGAGCGGGCGGACCATCGTGGTGACCGCGCGGCCCGCGGGGTTGAGCTGGAGGTCCTGCGAGATCAGGGTCGCCGTGCCCGGGGTCCCCGTGAACTGCCCGTAGGCGTGCGAGGTGCTGAATCCCCCGGGCACCCACGCGGATTCGCCGATGTCCTGCAAGAGGAAGTCGAGCGTCTGATCGCAGACGCTCCACGCCTGCTCCTCGTAGTTGTAGACGAGAATGGTGTCGAGGCCGGAGCCGGACGAGGACTGAAAGGCGAAAAACACGATCTTCTGCCGGGTGTCCGCGGCGGCGCAGATGGTGTTGAGAGTGTTGAGATTCGCGTTCGCGAAAAACCACTTGTCCACGAGCGGATACCCGATCGGCGTGGTCGTCGAGCCGTCGGTCATCATGAAGCCGTCGGGCGAAGCGTAGAAGTACTTGTTCCCGACACGGGCCACGCACCAGGGCCCAAGCGCACCGCGCTTTTTCTCGTAGGTGTAGAACTGGAACACGGTGTTCCCGCCCACGTACTCGGCGCGTGAGATGCCCGAGTGCTGAAAGATGAGGCCGAACGATTCGTTGTCCGAGATGGCCTGCACGGGGCCGTACTCGGAATAAAGCGTCTGGGCCCCGGCCTGCGCCGCGTACGCGTTCTGCGTGTCCGGCGTCGGCCACTGGTTGATGTTCGCAAGCGCCGACCACTGGATGCCGTAGGGGACCGAGCCCAGAAGCGCCGACTGGATGTTCCCCGCTACGAGAAAGTCCCGGATCATGCCGAGCACGCCCGCGATCGGCGCCGGGTCCGTGTCGTCGAGATCCGCAAAGGCCGTTCCGGTCGTCATGTCGATGGACTGGATCGGGTCGCTGCCGTTGGTGGCCGCCATGCAGCCGCCCATGTTCTGGAAGCTCCACTGCGTGGCGTCGTACGCGCCGAGATGCGTAAGCGACCACGTGACCGTGTTGTCGGTCGTGGTCCCGCCAACCGTCGTCGACCACGTCGGGGCCGAAGTTCCGGTGGTTCCACCTGTCGTGACCGTTTGGAGGTTGCCGTTCGAGTCGATCACGAACTGCCCGCTGGTGGCCTTCGTGGACGCGACCCACGCCGGGGTCGTCCGGGAGCGCTTCACCCACGCGCCGTTGACAAGCTGGTAGAGGTCTGTCGCGGTCCCCGCGTAGCGCTGGATGTTGCCGTTCCGGTCGTAGGCGACGGCACCCCCGAGACACTGGGACGGGAGCGCTGGGCTCCCCACGAGCGGGAGAAAAGGACGGTAGCCGCGCGAGGTCCAGATCACGTTTTGCGCGGTCAGGAGCGAGATCTCGCCGCCGGAGAAAAACTCCTTGGTGGACGCCGGGAACGCCGGGTTGAGGAGATGCGGCGGGTCCGGTTTCCAGGTGCCGAAGAGGTAGGAGAGCGGTTGCATGGTCAGAAGTGCGGCGTGATGCGCGAGAGCGCGATGGAGCCAAAGTTCTTCTGCCGGAGGTTCGCAAGCGCATCGGTTTCGAGCTTCTGCATCACCTGCGCCTGTTGAGAGTCACGGAGGTAACGGGCATAGAGGTTCTTGAGCGCGCGGGAACGGATGAGTTCTTCCGCCTGAGTCGTCCACGCGTTTTCGTTGGTCCCCGTGAGCGACCAGACGACGGTGCCGTCCGTCGTTGTCTGCCCGACGACGGGAGGCATCGAGGCCCCCGAGATCGCACCAGAGCTGTTCTGCGGGGTGTTCGTGGGCCACGCGGGCGCCGACGTCCCGCTCGTGCCTGGCGTGATGCAGGTCTGGACGTTGTTGTAGCTGTCGTAGACCGTGTCGCCGACGGAAGAGGCGGTCGAGGGAGCCCACGCCCCGGACGCGGTCATGAGCGGGAGCAGCTCGATCTGACCCTTCACCACCACCGGGAGCGCCTGCTGGGGCGGAGGGAAAAGCCGGATCTGGCCCGACCAGGTGCTGAAGACCAACGGATACGACGTCCAAAAGACGTCACCCCAGTCGATCTCGTCGATCTCCTGCTCGGTCATGGGGTCCAGTTTGTAGGTGTAGTTCCCGATCTGCGAGAGAGCATCCGTGACCGTCACAAAGTTGGCGGGGAGCCAGTAGTAGCGCTGCCCCACGACGGTCGTGAACTGCGCCATGGTCGCCTCGTTCCACGCGAAGCGCTGATGCGAGAACCAGCGGACCGCGGAGAGGATCTCTAGCTGGATCTCTGAGGTGAGGTCGGTGCGCGCGAGTTCGTCGGCGATGCGTGATTGCAGTTCGACGTACGTTCCCACGCGCACCTCCTCATTCAGTTTGGCTTACGAGAACGCCCCGTAGCCTTCCATCAGGATCACGGAACACGTGACCGTACCGTTCGCCCAGGTGGCCGCCGCAGCTGTGCACTGGAGCTGGATCACCGTGGCGCCGGCGTTGCCGCCGGAGGTCTGGCCGTTGTTGGTCCCGATGGGGTTGACGTACGCGGTTCCCCCCGCTGCGCTCGTGCGTGCCACGCCGCCGGTCTGGCCGATCGTGGACCCCGAGATGTAGCGGGCCGCGGATGTGGAGTCACCCACCGAGAAGGCCAGCGTGGGCGTCGTTCCCGTGTCGAGCTTCGGGGCGTTGACGATGACGTCGACGACCTCGTAGCCGTTCGGGACCTGACAGAGCTCGACCACGTCCCCCACCGCAAGCGCGGTGGTGAGATCGATCGAGCCCGTGACCACGAAGGCCCCCCCGCGCCAGTTTCCACGGACGCGGTGGGAGGAGACCTGGGATGAAGTGTAGGTTGCCATTTGCGTTGACCTCCTTAGACCGTGCCGACGCCGTACTCAGACGGAGTCTCAAGCGTGGAGTTGGCGTGCGGAGCCGCGTAGGTGGAGAGCACCAGGGTCGCGAAGTCCTGGCTGTTGAACACCGCTTTCTTGATCCCGAAGATCGAGCCCGCGGCGATGCCGAGCATGTTCTTGTAGTCGAACAGCTCTTCATCCCACGTGAACACTTCCTTGGAATCCCCGCGACCGAAGGCAAGCGCGCAGGACTGCGCCCCCGCAAAGACCGCGCGGTAGGTGTTCGAGATGTAGGCCCCGCTTGCGATCGCCGGAGTCACGCGGTACGCCTTGTGCAGGATGCACCCGTTGTACTCGCCGAGAGCCCCCGTGTAGATCGGGTTGTCCGAGACCTCACCACCAGTCGCCGCCGCCTTCTGGATGTCCAACCACTGCCCGGTCGTGGTCGAGACGCGAAGGTCCGTGACCTGGAACGGGTGGAGGAACGCCACGTATTTCTCTTCGCCGTCGATGCGGATGGGCCGCACGAGCGGGTTCATGGTGTACGCGAGTTCCACCGCGTAGTCGATCATGTTGATGTTGAACGTGTTGGTGCTGGCGAGCGCGCTTTCGGATGCGACTCCCGACGGAAGCACGATGTTCGACGGCGCGATCGGGCTGTTGTTGCCTGTGAACGCCGTGTTCGTCTGCACCGTGTTGCCGCACAAGTGGTTGAAGAAGCTCGTGTCGAGTCGGTTCGCCCACCAGTCCTGAAGTCCGAGGCGACCCTCTTCGCGAAGCTCGAAGGGCACGCGCTGTTGCGTCATGCGCCCGCCGACGTTCACGGCGTGGCGGAGCTGATCGATCAAGATCTTGTCCGCGTAGGTCGTGAGCGCCTCTTCCTGCCCCTCAAGCACTCCGTCGCCCTGCACGCCGGGACCGACGAGCTGCATGCGGAGGCCGTAGTTGATGGTGTCGCCGGCGCTCTTGCTTGCGTCGTCGAGTTGCTGGATGACGTTGTCGCCGGTTCGGTCGATGAAGCGTGAGAACCAGCACTGCTGGATCGCTTCGACGAAGAGCTTTTTTGCCCAGAGTTTGACCGCCAACGGATCGTTGACGGCAAAGTTTGTTTGTGCCATTGGTGAAAACCCTCAAGGTGGAAAAGTCCACGAGTACGTCTCGTGTTCCGATCCGCCCTTGCGCTGGCGACGCGCTGCGCCCTTGAGGGTGGCGACTCCGGGACCGGTTGCGGTTGGTCCCCCACCGATTCGCCCGTGGCCCGGCGACGGCTAGGAGCACTCTACCAAAGAGCGCCCGGAATGTCAACGTCCAAAAAGCTTCTCCCACTTTTCCTGGAACTTGGCCGGATCGCGCTCAGAAAGCACGTCCTGCGCGGTCACCTCCTGAGGCGGAGGGGATCCACCATTGGGAGACTGGTGCCGGAGACCTTCCTGGATCTTGCGCATGGCCTCGGCAGTCTCGGGTGAGGGGGGTGGGGTGCCAGAGGGAGCCGGCGGCGGAGGTGTTCCGCCGTAGCCCCACGCCTTCGCGAGCGCGTAGAAGCGCTCGGCGGGTTCCACGCCCTGCTGGAGCGACTGCGCGGCGAGCTGCATGGCTTCCGAGAGAATCTGCTGTTCCCGCGCGGCAGGATCGGGGATGAGCGGGGCGAGTTGCTTGTCCCGTTCGGCGACGAGATGCTGCCACGCCTGCGGGTAGTCCGGCGCTTTCTGGCGGTACTGCGCCCCCGAGGCCATGATGCGCTGCAAGAGAGCTCCCTTCACCTGCTCGGCCTGCTGCTGCTCGGCGAGGGCCTGCTGCTGCTGCGCGACCGCGAGAAGCTGCTGCTGCAAGGCCATGTTCTGGGCTTGGAGATAGCCGACCGGATCTTCCTGTGGATCCGGCACCGCCGGCTGCTGCTGCGCCTGACGGATCGCATCTTCGATCTCCTGCCGACGGCGCGCTTCGGCTTGCACCATTTCCTGATACCGGCGCCGCTCTTCCATCAGGACCGACAGGGGGACGTAGCCCTCCGGCGGCTTCGCAGGCCCCTCGGGCGGCTTCGTCTCTGGCGGTTTGGCGCCTTCTGGTGGCTTCTGGGCGTCCGGGGGTGCGGGGGCGGCTGTGCCTTCAGGTGGCTTCTCACCTTCGGGCTTTGGCTCGCCAGCCAGGGACGGGTCGAGGTCCCCACCGGTCTCGAAGAACTTTGCCTCGGCCGGAGAAAGCCCTCCGCGCTTGGCCTTGGCCTTCGCGGGCGCCCGGTTGAAGAGTTGAAGCGGCTCGCTCTTGGGTTCGCCGGCCTCGGGAGGAGGTGCGGCGGGAGCGGGCGCAGTCTGGGGGGTGGGATCGGCCATGATCTACCTCATGTCGGGGGAAGGAGAGTTTTCAGGGTATCGGCCTGCGAGGAGGCGATGTCCGCACTCGCGCGTGACGCGGCGGCGTTCGCTTTGTGGGCTTCCGCTTGCGTCGAGAGCCCGGCCTTGACGATCGCGGCTTGAAGCTCGGCCTGAGCCTTCGCGACCGCGGCCTTCGCTTTTTCCACCTCGGCCTGCGAGCGGGCCTGATCGGCGACGAGTGTCACCTGTCCCGTCTGCGCGAGGTTCTGTGCCTGCGCGTGCTTGTACGCGGCGTCCGCCTGCGTGGCGGCGATGTCGGCCTTTTTCTGCTCCATTTCGAGCTGCGCGGCGGCCTGCTGCATCTGCTGCTGCTGGGCCGCGACCTGGGGGGGAGGATTCGCGGCCTGCTTCCACTGCGCCACCAGCGCCTGAGGGAAAGGCGAGTAGTCGAGAAGCGGCATGAGCGTCTGGGGCGTGAGGAAGGCAGGCGGCATATGAGGCGCGAGCGCGATGAAGGTGTCCCACGTCCTTTCTTTCACATTCGGCGCGCTTGGAGCCTCATCCACGATCACGTCGTAGCGCTCCACGTCTTTGCGGTACACGAGCGGCACGTAGCGGGCCCCCTGCTGGTCGACGAGCCGGATCAGGCGCCCCTGGGGGATGTAGCGGCGGATCATGTGCATGAGAAGGAGGCCCTGCTCCTTCCGGTAGCGGCGGAGGGCATCGAAAAGGTAGGAAAGGAGCGCGAGACCAGCACTCTGCCGCCGTTCTTCGAGCACGCCCGAGGTGTCGAGCGCCTGAGAAAAGCCCATGACCGCAGGATTCACGCCCGCGACCTCGTTGAGACTCTGATTGCTGTAGGCCATGAGGGCCTGCATGTTCTGCGGGGCCTGCGAGACGGGACGCGGCATGATCTTCTCCGCGCCTATCGCCCCGCTCGTCGCGTAGATGATCCGCGCAGGATCGGCCCAGTCGTTCTCGGCCTGACGCGGGTTCTCGAAGGCGTCGACCTCGGCGATCACACCGCCCTTGCCGCTGGTGGCGATGATCTCAAGCATGGAGCTCATGAACTTATTGCTCCAGAGCTGCGGATCCATCATCCCCCGGACGATGCCGTACCAGAAGCGCTTGTAGTAGTCCCTTTTGGCGGTCATGGCTTTGTAGGTGTAGTCGGTCCCCGTCGGTGTCCGCTTTTTCTCAAGGAGAAAGTCTCCCGAGAAGTACATGCGCCAGAAGGCTTTGCGCTTCTGCTTGAGCGCTTGGACGGGCCCGAGGACGTCCTTCACGACCGCCCACTGCTCTTCCGTGAAGGTGAGAAGCCCCGACTCGGACGGCACGAGAGGTTCGGGTTGATCGGCGAACGCGGCTTGGAGCATCTGGAGCTTGTCCGGCGGGAGCTGCGAGACAGGGACGCGATACACCGGCTCGAGCTCGTACCACTGGAAGTCGTGGAGCTGCACCGTGTCCTGGTTGTACTCGCGCCCACCCGCGCCGGAATCCTCGTGGTAGAAGGCTGCGGAGATCACGTCCACGGGGTTCGTCGCCCCCTCCTCTCGGTTCACAGACGCGAACTCGCCGTCGGGCCACATCTCCTGCGCGACGGCACGCGGGAGAATGCGCGAGCGGCAGATCCAGCGCGCGTCGGCGTAGTTCTTCTTGGTCGACGCCGGATCGACCGTCATCTCCATCGGATCCACCCGGGCAATCGTGATCCGCCCGTCGAGGTCGTCGTCGTAGGAAACCGCGGTTTCGGTCCACCCCTCCCCGCAGATCACGCAGTCCCTGAACGCGTCGCCCTCTTCGCCCTCCGCATCGCATTCGTCGCGGACCCACTGCGCGGCGGCATCGAGCACCTCGTTCACGCCAGCCTCGCTGAGCGTCCGCGGGATGTAGCTCACGGTCTGCCGGTTCGTCACCTCGTGCCCGACGATCGCATCGACGATCGGCGCGATCCGGTTGAAGGTGACGACGGGGCGCATCTTGTCCTCCATGACCTGCCGGTCCTCGGGAGCCCACTGGTCGCCCGCGACGAACTGGTACGCTTTCTTGGCCTCTTCCTTCCAGTGCCCCCTCAGGCCAGATGCCTGACGGAGCTGGTCGAGGGCGCTCTCAAGATCCATAGATCGCCATCGCGGTCACGTAAAGCGTGCTTCCGGTGGCCGACGCGATCGCCGAGATCGTCGAAGCCGCGGGGACCCAGAGGATCTCGTTGGCGTTGGCTTGGAGCGGCACGCTCGTCGCCGTGTCGCCCGTGGCTGGGATCGCGGCGGTGCCGACCCACGAGACGAACACGGGCTCGGTACCGATCACGTTGAAGAGCATCGGGATGAGCCCCCCCGGTGTCGCCCCTGCCGTGAGTGCGGGCAGATCGGCGGCGGTGGTGCCGACGGCGAGCGCGGCGGTCTGGTTGAGCGGGTTGACGACCATGGTTTGATCCTCAGGCGGCCATCCAACTCCCCGACCGACTCACAGGAGAAGGCGCGCGGCGTGGACGGAGGGCGGATGAATGGACGGCGAAGTACCGGAAGGCGTCCGCCGCGTGGCTGGAATAGTCGTGGACGGGCTGAGCCCGCCACACCTGTCGCTTCTCGTCGAACTCCCGATGATACGCCCCGAGATGCCGGATCCCGAGGGCGCACTTCTCCCGATCGAACCAACAGCGCGGGAGCAGGCTCCGCACGGCCTCGATGCCGTCGGCGATCGAGAGCGCGGGCACGAGCACCGGCTTCACACCAAGCGCGGTGAGCACTTCAAGGCGGCTCTTCCCTGTGCCGAGCTCGCGGACCTTGGCGTCCGGCGGGAGATGCGCTTGCCCGTAGATGTAGGGCTTGGACTGCATGAGCTGCACGTAGTGCGAGAGAGCCTCGCCGTTGTTCTCGTAGTAGTCGATCACGTGGTATTCCTGCCCGGCCATCTGCACGAACCAGAGCGCCATCTCGTCGGCCATACCCAAGTCCCAGAACGTGTGAACGGGGATCGCCGGATCATAGGGCACGCGCGTGATGCGTCCCTCGCGCTCGGCCTCTTCCATGAGACGCCCGTAGTACGAGCCTTCGTTCTCGGCCTCGAACGACGCATAGAACTCCTGCTGGATCAGCGCATTGCTCATCCCGCTCCGCCGCTCCTGCTCGATCGCCGCCGGGGAGATCGCGTGCGTGTCTTCCACCGAGAGGCTCTCGCAGAACCAATCCCCGTTGCTCCGCGCCATCTCGTAGAGCTCCCACGCGTGGTTCTTCCCGCGGGGCGTGAAGATAAACACCGCCCAACCGCCGTTCTCCGCGAGAATCGGGCGCACGTAGTCCCACGCGCGCGGGTCCGTGAGGGAGTACTCGGAGAAGACCACGCCAGAGGGGTTTGAGCCAACCAGCCGATCGTAGTTGTCAGAGCCCACGAGCTGCCAGAGCGAGCCGTTCTTGAGCTCGATCTCCATCTCGTCGTTACGGATGCGTTTGCGGAGCGGCTCAGGGAACACCTGGTCGATCACGCGCCTGCCTTCCCTGTCGATGGCTTGCCACACCACGCGACGGGCCTGAGCGGCGGTGGGGAGCATATGCCAGTAGACGCCAACCTTCTGGATCGCTGCCACCGCCGTCCAGTTGAGGGTCGTGCTCTCTTTGCCCGCGCGCCGATGCCACACCGCCACCGCGCGCTTCCCGCCGCCTTCGAGGTACCGCCAGAGCGGTTTCTGGTGCGGGAGCGGCTCCCAGTCGTGCGGGATCGAGATCTCAGCCATCACCCAGCTTCCTGACGATGATCGTGAGCGGCGCCTCGGCGTCGCCCTTGACTTCCACGGACTTCGGGAGCATCCCGACCACCATTCGGTAGAAGTCGCGCTGATTCTCGGGGCGGGAAGCCCACTCGATCAGCGTCTTTGTCCCGCCGGTCTTCTGGAACGCGGCCAGAAACTCCAGTTTGAGCTTGGTGTACTGGTCCATCGACCCCTTCGGGCGTCCACACCCTGGTGTCTTGGGATGTCCAGGCTGGAACTTCGCCATATCGCGCCCATTCTTTTGCGTCAATGAGGCCAGCCAATCTGGCGCGCCTCATTTGTCGTCCGTTCGGCGACCTGCATGCGGAAGCCCGGCTTGAGCTTCCGGCGGTTGTTCGCGTGCCGCTTGGCGACGGTGGAGGCGCGCTTGGCCTTCTTCATGCCCGCTTCCTCACTGGCTTCGGCTGCGTGTCGTTGTGGCAGGGGAAGTCCCCTTGCACCGGCAGCCACTCGACCGTCCCGCGGGAATAGTCCAGAGCGGGGATGCCCGCATTCTGCCCGAGGGCCCTGGTCAGCCGGATGAGCTGGGCGTTCTGGATGAGGGGCTTCGTGTCCTTCTCGGCTTCGGCACGGCAGGCGTCGCAGAAGACCTCGGACAGGAAGAGGGAGATGGTTGCCGGGTCCTCCCCGCGCCCCGCGGCCTTGCGTGACTGATTCTGCCGAGTCAAGGTTGGGAAGGTCACCTTCACCTTCCACTTCGCCTTGTCATGCGTCAGGGCTTTGATATCGCTCATAGTATTTCCTCACGGTACCCGCTTCTCGCGGGCAAGAAAGTCTTTCCACGCCTCGGCGGCGGGGGCGCGACGCCGTGCGGCATCCTTCCCCGCCGTCCAGATCCCGACCTTTTCGTCCTGCGGGTATGGGCAGACGGCCTTGAGCCCACGCGCCTGGTAAGCATCGTAGCCCTGTCGGAACACCGCCTCAGCGGTCGAGGTCGCTGTCCGCATCGGCGATCAGTTCGGCTCCTGCCCCTGGTGCGCATCGATCGAGTCCGCCACCGGCTCGGGTCGAGGCACACGGTGCCCGCGGAGACTCGGGCCCTTGGGGGTTTCAAGGTCTCCGGGCTGGTGGAACATGTACGATCCGCCGGCTTTGAGCGGGTCCGGGGAAAACTTCAGGGACGATGGCGTCCCTTTGTTCATGCCCTTCCGTGGGTCTCCGTCCGAGCGCCCATCCCGGCTCCGGACATACCGGCGCTCGCCTGCCCGTTCGTCGGCACGATCCTTGCGCTCGCGGCGGAGGTACTTGTCCTCCCCGCGCCGTTCGTCTTTCCGGTCCTTGGCCTTGTGGGCCTCGTACCGCTTCTCGCCACGCCGCTCGTCGCGGCGGTCTTTCTCGGTCTGCTTTTTCACCTCAGGGTCCTCGTTAGGACTTGCCGCGCTTCACGCCGGTCCTCGCGTGCAGCATGGCTTTGGCTTTCGCCACGATGCGGCGCTCCTGCTCCGCGGTGAGGTTCCCCTTTCGTCGAGAGAGGGGAGCCAGCATCAGTGCCGCTCTGGCGTGCTTCTTGTCCGGGAGGGGGAAACTCCTGTCGGGACCAGCAAACACTTTCTTCGGGAGCTTCGCCCGCTTTTTGGAACTCAGTACGGCCACGGCACACCCTCCAAAAAAGGGAGCGAGTGTAGGCGCAGAAAAGTCACGGACCCATCAGCGCACGGAGCCCACACCCATGAGAGGCACTCGCTCCCAGATCCTTTATAGCCGTATTTTGGGTGCTTGTCAAGGGATCGAGACGTGCCCTTGACTCACCTCGTAGTTCCAGAGCGTCATGGCCTCAAGCTCTGGAGGGCTGGCGTCCAAAGCCTCATCGTCGCCCTTGCTCATGCCTGCTGGAGCCCCAGCCCCACGGAGGTAGAGCGCTTTTGCGTGTCCTGGCCCGCGCGCCTCACCCTCCCAGAGTTTGCGCTTGGTCTTCCCGTCCAGAACCACCCACATGCCACGCATCAGCTCCGTGAGAGAGTAGATGCCATATTCCTCTAGCCCCATATCACTGGCCCTCCAAGCATCATCCACGCGAGCGCCGCTTGGATCGGAACCTGACCGTTCCCAAGCGCTTTAATTCGGTGTGCCCGAGCGGCCATCCCATCAACCACTCTACCCACCAAGGACTCAATGGACCACCATTCACAAACCTCACGGCATGATCCAGTCTGTCCATCTCTCTGCTCCGTCCATTCTTCCGTCTCAAGGCTCCTGGGGTGCTCCCTTTGCTTGCGCATGCGGTGGGAGTGGGCCAGAGTTTCTGGTTCGCTTCTCGTTGCAAGGCACCACCAGCGATCACGGTAGTGCGGGGCACCGGTTGCTGATGCCGGCAGACACGTCCACCGCGCATCATACCCGAGCGTGGCCACGTCCCTGAGAACGGTTCCAAGGAGCGCGTTACCAAGGATGGCTGGGCTGTTTTCCATGAAGATGTAGCGCGGTCGAACGATGCCAGCAATTCTGAGCACTTCCCGGTAAAGTCCGCTTCGCGTTCCTTCGCCGATCCCTCTCTTAGGGCCAGCAATGCTGAGATCTTGACAAGGGAAGCCCGCATGGATGCAATCCACTCGTCCCGCGTCTTCGGATGGATCGAACAGCCGGACGTCCCCTTCCCACACGTGCAGGTTGGGGAACCATCCGTCGGCGGCTCGCTCTCTGAGCACGGCGCAACAGTAGGGGTCCCACTCAACGGCAATGATCGGGTCGTGTCCGAGGATGAGGTCAGAAAGGAGCCCTCCACCAGCCCCGGCGAAGAGGTGCATGGTGCGCATTGTGTCATTCTGCCTTGGCCCCCACTGAGCGCCGCACGACGAAGTCTGCACCTTCCGCCACGATCTTCCTGTCCGGGACCTCGGGGGACGCAAACCACATCGCGCCCCACGTGTCCTCCGAGTAATCGTACTCATGGTGGAGCACGAACGAGGGGGGGAGACGCTCGAACGCTTCCTGCGCGGTGATCCGCCCACCGTTGGCGAGATCAATCCGCCCTCCCTCCTCCCATACCACATAGCGGAAGGTGGCTGCACGCGCCAGCTCCCACGCGATGCTTTCGTTGTGGTCGCTCGGCCTTCCGGGCTTCTCTACGGCCACGGCGTTGGATCGCCACTCTTTCCATAAGACATGGAACTGCACGAAGTCGTTCACACGGAAGGCTTCCAGACCTTCCATCCGCGTGAAGCCCTTTTTCTGGGCGCCCGCGAGATCGATCTTGCCGTCGAACACGGCAAGCCACGCCCCCGGCGGCGCGATGCACGTGCGGTATTCCACGAACTCCGGAAGCTCATACCAGCCTTGAATGAGCCTGGTCTTGGAGTAAGCGCGCACGGCCCCCTCTTCCACCCAGATGGGATAGAGAACCGCATCCTCTTCGATGGCGCCGGGGTAGGACCTTGCGGCCTTTGGGTCTGTCTGTATCCACCGCATCTCCGCTGGGTGTGGACAGCCAGAGTCCACCATGGCGAAACTCATGGTGTGATCGACGGGCGTTTCTTCCGGTAGTCGCCGGAAGCGCACGATCTCGGGAAAGGTTGCGCAGATCGGGTCAGTGGGTGTCATGGGTGTTCTCCATCAGTTGGTGTGAGTTGTTCTCCAGCCACTTTCTCTTTATCGGCGAAAGGCAAGACAGTGAGTGCCTTGCATTGCCAGATAGCGAGGAAGGCCTCCCTCAGCTTCTCGCGCATGGCTTCGATCTCTTTTTGGTCTCCACCGAGACCACCGTCTGGAACGATGAGTAGTGCCCGCTCCACACCATACTTAGCCCCTGTCTTGCAGCCAAAACCAACAATACAGTATTGCATCACAGTTTCCTCTCAACGCCCTGTCTCATCAGTGCGGGGTGGGCGGATCCGCAGACCGGGCCGAGACCCGGTTTCGACTCATTTCAAAGGGGATAAATTTCAAAGGGGATAAAGGGGAACCGCATCGACCCATTGCACCGCGATATCCCATGCCTCGTCTGTGTCAATCGGCCCCCAATAGTGCCGGGGAGGGAGTTTCGCGTGTTCAGTATAATACTTCCGTTTGGCATCCCCCGGGCTTCGTGCTAAGCCTGTCCATAGGTGCTCGCGCGACATTTTGTGGAGTACTACATAAGTTTCCAAGGGCGGTTGATTCATGATGCTCACTCCTCCATTCTTGGGTCAAGGTACATAAGCCGATCCCTCGCACACTCTGCGAGCACCTTTACCTTGCAGACAAGATCTTCGAGCTCGCTGGCTTCATGACAAAGACCCTTGGCAATCATGAACAAGTCGTGCACATCCTCATAACGGGCGGCATTGTCCACAATACCAACGAGCCGTTCGTAAAGACGGACGATCTGTTTGCTCCTAGACGAGAGGGGGGGAATGAGGTCACGCATCTCTTCGCGGGTTGATTGTAATGGATTCATGGCACTCACTCCCCTCCTTCCCGCTGCCCAAGGCCGCCAGCCCAGGGCCCCCGGGCTTTCACCGAGAGAGCGGCATAGATGACGCGGAGGACATAGGTCACGACGGCATCTTGATCTGTGCCTCTCTGTGTCTGATGCAGAAACATTGCGAAGTTGGCAATGTCCACAGGATCCCCCTTGAGCAGATGATCCATCAGCGCTAAAGTGATGGCCTCGGCAGTCATTTGCTGCCACCCGCTCCTCCCTTTTTCGCGGGCGAGCCGCAGCTTTTCTTTCATGGCAGCGGCAAAGCGGTCTACTGCCATGTCATCGGTTTCGGCTTCAAGCGGTGTATTCATCTCACTCCCCTCCCTTCTCGGCCTGCACGGCATACTGCGCCGCAAGCCACTTCTTCACCCGCGCATCTTGTGCCGGCGTGAGGCAGTAGATGGTGCCGCCCGTCTCGCTCGACCAGAGCTCGTCCCAGCCTGCAGCTACCAGGTACCACCCGCGTGCCTTGCGCAGGAGTTTGACGTCGGTGACGATTCTCTTGTGGTTGTATTTTGCCGGGAACTTCTCCTTGCTGCTCGTGTCGATCACGATCATGCCCGGGCGATCTTTCACCCGCAGGCCATGCGCCTCGCACCAACGCTCGGCGTCGCCAGCGGCCTCGAACACGTCGCCGGCGCTGTGACCGTGCGCGTACTCTTTGCCGAGCGCCTCGCGCATCGCAGCACGTATCGCGTCGAAGCGTTCGGTGGTCCCGTTGTCGTTCCCGCCGCGATAGACAAGGATGGGCTTCTGGAGTGTGTTCATGGGCATCTCCTGTGGGTGGGGTGGGTGTGGATCAGGCGGCGGTGGCCGTCTGGGCAGAAAGGATGGCATCGATCTCGGCCATGCGGGCGACGAGCTTCTCGCGCTCGGCTTGCAGGGCGGAGACATCGACCGCGGCAGGGGCGCTCGTGAGGATCTCGATGCTGAACTCATCCGTGTTGCATGCCTCGGCCTCGGCCCGCGCCTTCGCTTCTGGCACATCGCGCACGATGAAGATGCTGCCCGCATCGACCACGGTCGCCCAGTTTTTCATTGAGCCCCCGGAAGTGATGCGGCCCTCGACGAGCTTGACTCCCTCGCCGAGCTTCGCGCCCGAATCGCGCCCCCACGCGCGGGCTATCTCACGCCCGCACACGTAGACCGCGCGTTGCCCGGCTCGCGCTCCGGACTTGAAAGTGATGCGCAGGTCGACGAGCTTCGTGTCCGCCGAGCCGTCCGTGCCGTAGACCTCACGGCAGAGGGCGCGCACATCGTCCTCGTCGCGGGCATCGAAGGCCCAAACCTTCGCGGCGGCGTCCCACTTGCCACCGAGCTCCTTCGCGCGGTGGACGAAGGCAGGGTGGAAGGGGGAGGCGACGCTGATGTCAGAGCCGCTGCGGGTGATCGAGATGATGGGAGCGTTCATGGGTGTCTCCGGTTCAGGTCGTGGGGACGTCCCCCACGGCTCCACTATAGCACTTTTCCCGCCAGTGTCAAGTGCTTGTCGTGGTCTCGGGGAGGGAGGCGCGTAAGTCATTGATTATCAACGAGTGTAACGGTCATGGGGATAGGCGCCCCCCCGTCGCAAGGCAGGAAAATCCCCTCTTTTTGCGCATCGCTCTGCGCCGGATGGCGCTCCCAGATTCCGGCATCGTAGAGTGAGGCCGTGAGCCCGAGATGGCTTGCCACTCCTTCCGCGCTGGCGTCGGACGGCTCATAGCGCGGCGCACCGACGCTCTCATCATCCCAGTATCTCATCCACGCATCCCGGTGCGCATAGAACCTTCCCACCCAGAGCGGCATCAGATCGTACATGCGCCCAGCGATGCGCCCGTCGCCGCGGAAGACAACCACGAGGGAACGGAGATCGCGGAACTCCGGGAGAAGCGCGTGCTTGCGCACCACGATGTCCCGGCGATACGCGCGCACCGCGCCAGCCGGAATGCTCGCGGGATAAAGCCGGGATGCCGTGGAAGGTGCGCCCTCTTTCGGAATCCAAGCCGCTGGCCTCGCCTGACGCCGCGGGCTCTCGCCATGATCGATCAGCGCGTACGACATCCGGGCGGTGACGATCGATCTCATCGGCTTCCCTCCTGCACGCTCACGATCCCGAGATCCACGAGCACAGTGAGCGAGAGGGCCCACGCGCGGAGAAAGGCCAGCTCCTTCTCTTCGCGCGAGGCGCCCCCGGCATCGAGCCACATATGGCACGCGGCGCAGGCGTAGCAGCCGAAGAGATCCGAGGCTTTGTGCCCCATCCCCTTCCCGTGCGCCCCGAGGTTGGAATGCGCCCACACGGTAGTGTCCGAGTCGCCGTTGCAGAGGGGCGAGCGCACCGTGCACGCTTGGCCGCGTGCGCTCTCACGGATCGCCCGCGAGCGAATCACCACGGCTTTTTGGGAGGTCATGCTCAGCACGACTAGCCTTTCTTCTTGTCGAATTGCTGTTCCCATTGCGCCTTCATCTGCTGGCGTGCTGTGTAGTCGACCGCAGCTTGGAACTCTCCCAGAGGCCAGTCCACCGTGTGCTGGAGAAAGTGGAATTGCATGCTCTGTTCCTGCTCCTGCTCGCTTGGCTCGGACGGTAGTTTCCAGACCAGGTACATGTTGAGAATGGCTGGGGATAAGGTGCACGCTAGGGCGACCTTTTTTAGCCTGTTGGTGTATTCCTCCTCGGCCTTTCGTTTGGCCAAGAGTAAGTGCTGGAGTTCGACGATCATCTCATGGGAGGGGGTTTTCCATTTATCGAAAGAGCCCGGTTCGATCTCGTCGGAAGCGGAAGGTATGTCAGAAGTCATGGGAAGATCCTCGGGTGGGGGGATATGAACGCAAGGGAGTTGGGCGGGGGATCACCACGGCTGCTCAAGCTCCGGAAAGTCGACGCCATCGGTGCGGAGGTCCGCCTCGTACGCATCGAGGACCGCCGCGAACTCGGGGACGGTGAGCTCGCGGGAAGAGCGCGGATGCCCTCCCGGCCTCGCGCCGAGGTAGTGGGGTTTGAAGATGCCCTCATGGATCGCCTCGGGCGTGAAGCGGAATACCACGGGCACGAGCTTCGCGCGGATGAGATCCGGGAGCTTCCGGTTGAGGTGCGAGGCGTAGAGGCCATGAAGCCACCAGAGCCGACGGTTCTGCTCGCTCGTCCGGGGCTCCGCTCCCGCTCGCCACGAGAGATCGAGCGGGAGCTTCTGCGAGAGCTCGACGAAGAGAAGGCGCAGGTGCGCCTTGTCCTTGACGATCACGTGGGCTCCGTCGCGAAGAGGAACGAGAGCTGCGTGGTCTGCTGCGAGAGACGCCACGTGGTCTCCTGCGCGACCGCAGCCACGTACTTCCCGAGCACCGCGGGATCGAGGAGATGCCCGCTCGCAATGTCGCGAAGGCGCGTGTTGTAGTCCTCGGTGGCGGCTTTCTTCGCGGCGAGTAACGCGACGAGCTCCCCGAGCTCTTGTTGCGTGGGGCGAGTTTCGGCGCTTGGTGGGGCGCTCCGCATAGGGACGAGGATGGGTGGAGGCAGTGAGTTCATCGGTGGTTCCTCTTGGGTTTGGGTTGATCGGTCGGCGCGCGGAGCAGGCGATAGAGCCAGCGATCTCCGACGCGTTGGCACGAGATCTCATAGCCGCGGTGCCGGAGCTCAGAGATCGCGGTTGACACGGCGCAGACATGCGCCATCTCGATGAGCTCAAGCGTGGTGAGCGCTCGGCGTCTTCGGAAGTGGTGCAGGATCTTGAGAAGCCTTGTCTGTCTTGGGGAGGTTGTTTTCGAGGCGTGCATTGGGTGTCCTCACGATGGATAAGAGTTTGCCGATCTCGGCCTCGATGGCCTGCCGATCGGCGGTGGGTGGGCGGGAGGGTGAGTACTCGGTGCGGTGCTGGCAGGCTTGCCAGACCTCAGGGAGCGTGGGAGGGTAGGGAGAGCCTTGGGTTGCGAAGTGGTTGAGGGCCCGGAAGAGCTCATCCCGTGAGCAGCGTGAGAGCTGGAGGCGCCAGATCTGCGGCATCTCGTCGGCGAACTCCTTGTAGAACTTGGCCCCATAGATCTGCCCGAGGGCGACCCAGAAAGCGTCCAGAGAAAGTTCGTCAGCGTCCATCGGGACCTCCCAGTAGCTTCGTCAGCTCGGCCTCCGCTGCGGATCGTCGCGAGTGCTTGGCGAGCGTCTGGCGCTGGACTCGTTCCAGCACCGACTCGCGTTTGCCAGGCTGCTCGCGATCGGGCGGGAATAGCCCCTGCCATCCGCGCTCGATGCTGCGCTCGATGATCGCGCGCTGATGCTCCCATCCCCACTCTGCCAGTTTCTTCCATTGGAGGGCTCGGGCTTGCGGGGTGAGGGGCTTTCGGAGAGCCTTGCGGTGCTGCTCCCACTGCTCCCAAGTCTCGGCGTCCAGTTCTGGGGGTGGTGTCATCTTTCGTGGGGGGGTAGGGGGGGAATACCGTTCCTTGGGGTCGTTAGATGGGGTCGTTAGTGCGACCTCAGAAGTCGCAGGGGGTGCGACCTCAGAAGTCGCAGGGGTGGCGGGATGGGCGAAGGCGTGGAACTGCTTGGTGGTCTGCCGGAGGTACCTCGGGTCGGCTCGCGGGTGCAGCACTTCGATGAGGCAACTGGCATCCCCGCCGGCTGCATCTACCCTTCGGGTGAGCTTGAGGTAGCCAGCTTTGGTGAGAGTGGCTACACACTTTTGGACCATCCGCCTGCTCACCCCGGCCAGCTCGCCGATCGAAGATTGAGAAGGCCAACAGACCCCGCGCTCGTTCGTGTAGGTGCCGATGATGGTGAGAACGTGGAGATCACGGGGGGAGAGGCGCGTATCCTTGGTCGCGACGGCGGGGATGATGGAGTACTGGGGGCCTGGGCGATAGTCCGTCTCGCTCATGCCTTCCCCCCGAGCTCTTCGAGCTCTTGGGCAAGGCGCTGTGAGCGCTCAACCACTGTGCGGATCTCTTCCGGGAAAAGATCGGGGCGGAGCTTCCGGGGGTGGACGCCGAGCGCGTGGGCGGCGCGGAGGAGAGCAGCCCCGACCGGGATATAGCCTTGCTCTTCCCACGCCGTGATAGATTGCCGCGTGATCCTTGCAGCGCGCGCGAGGGCAGACTTTGACCCGGCCCTTTGGATGGCCCATTCCAAGGCCTTGCGGGCCTTCTCTGGATTCCGGGGTGGGCGCGAATAACTGGACATCAATGGCTCCCAAGGTATGGACATGCGCCTACTCTACCACATTCTGCGGGCCAGCGCACGGGAGTCCTTGACAACAGCCGGGACGTGTGGTAGGATCCTATCACCTGAACATCGGAGCCAAACCCATGGCCTCACAAAACCTTGTTTCCGTAGACAATCGCCCGCTCACCGTCCGCCTCGGCGAACGGTTCGGTCTGGACCCACAAAAGCTGCTCACGGGCCTGAAAGCGACGGCCTTCCGCAAGGCGGGCGAGATCAGCAACGAACAGCTCATGGCCCTGTTGGTCGTCTCGGACCAGTACGGGCTCAACCCATTCACGCGCGAGATCTACGCCTTTCCGGACCGGGATGGAGCAATCATCCCGATTGTGTCGGTGGACGGATGGCTGCGCATCATCAACTCGCATCCTCAGTTCGACGGGGTCGAGTTCGCCGAAGCGCCAGAGCAGGAGGAACTGGACGGGAAGATGGTCCCGCGCTGGATCGAGTGCATCATCCATCGGAAGGACCGGTCTCACCCCACCGTGGTGCGCGAGTACACCGCCGAGGTCTACCAGCCCCCCCGGACCCGGCGGCTGGACGATGGGAGCGTGAAAACCTATCCCGGCCCGTGGCAGACGCATACGATGCGGATGCTCCGCCACAAGGTTCTCATCCAAGGGGCGCGCGTCGCTTTCGGGTTTGCTGGCATCTTCGACGAGGACGAAGGCCAGCGAATCCGTGAGGGGCAAGCGATCCGCGAAGCAGAGGTGCTGGATCGCGCCAAGCCGCTGGTCGCCATGCCGCGAGCGAAGAGCGAGGCAGTCGAACTTCAACCGTTGCCCAACGATCGTGAGCCAGAAATCGTGGGTCCTCACACCGAGTCAAGTGTCGACGAGGCGGTGGACGGCGCGGAGGTGAGCGATGGCGACTGATCTCAATTTTGACCCGGCCACTCACACCTACACGGTGGGCGGCGTAGTGGTCCCGTCCGTGACGCGCATTCTGCGCCCGCTCACCGACTTCTCCCACGTGCCTCCCGACGTTCTTGCGCGGGCCGCCGCGTTCGGGACTGCGGTGCATCGGATGATCTACCTCGAACAGGGCGGAGACCTCGATGAGGAAGCGCTCGATCCAATCCTGCGCCCGTGGCTTGACGCGTGGCGGCAGTGGAGGACTGACACCAAGCTTCGCGTCCTTGAGCGCGAGCGGCCGGTGTACCATCCTCTCATGCAGTACGCGGGCACCATGGACCTGCTGTGCGTACTGGACCGAACTCTCGTGGTGGTGGACCTAAAGACGGGCATTCAAAGCCCTGCCGCTGGCCCCCAGACGTGGGCCTACCGCGAAGCTTTGGCTGAGGAAAGAGGGGTGGTCCCGGTCATCATCAAGCGCGCCGTCCTCCGCATACCCATGCAGCCGGGAACTCAGCTCCCGGCGCCCCCAACCCTCGAATGGCAGACCAACGATTCTCTGGACGGCAACCTTTTTCGATCGTGCTACCAGATCTACCTATACCTCAACCCCAACGGAGACAAACATGTCAACTGACCTCACCACCATCCGCGCCGAGGCGGACCGGGAAACCGGACGCGCGGCGGAGCTCCTCGCGCGCTACCAGGCGCTCGAAATCCGCGACCATGCCACCTCGGTGGCCGTCGCCGAGGAGCTGAAGACCATCAAGGCCGCGAGCCGGGAAATCGCGGCGAAAGAGGACGCCATCCTATCCCCGATGAAACAGGCCATGGCCGAGGTCAAGGCCCTCTTCGAAAAGCCGAAGAGCCTGCTGGCGACCGCCGAGCGCACGCTCAAGGCCAAGGTGGCCGAGTGGCAGGAGGCCGAGCGGCGACGGGTGGAAGAAGAGCGCCGGCGAGCCGAAGAGCTCGCGCGCAAGGAGCGGGCCCGTCTCGCCGCCGAGGCGGAGAAGGCGCGCAGGGAGGCCGAAGAGAAGGCCCGCAAGCTTGCGGAGGGTGAGGGCAATGCCCGCACCGCCGCGGCCGTGGAGCGGCTGGAACAGAAGGCCCAAGATTTGGAGCTTATGTCCGCGATGACCGTGGCCCCTCCCGTCCTTGGGCCTTCCAAGGTCGAAGGCGTCTCGACGCGGACCACGTGGAGCGCGGAGGTCATGGATGCCATGGCGCTCATCCGCGCGGTGGCCGAAGGGAAGGCGCCTCCGCATCTCGTCTCTCCGAACATGACGGAGCTCAACAAGCTCGCCCGCGCGATGAAGGAGCATCTCGCCATCCCAGGCGTCCGCGCGGTCCCGCAGGACGTCGTGTCCGTCCGCACCGCTCTCTGAGGAGGCATCATGAACGCACCGCTCTTCAACTGCTTTGCACCGCGCCCCGGGAAGCCGACAGTCATCCAAGACTGGCTCTTGCTCGACGAGGGATACCGGGCGTTCCCCTACCAGGACTGCAAGAGTCTCTGGACGGTGGGGATCGGCCACAATCTCGAGGCGAACCCCATCCCGCTGGACATACTCCGCCGTCTTTCGGCCCGAAGTCCTGTCGCTCCATCGTTCGCGGATGGGATCTATCCGCGCTCCGTGTCGTGGATCCGACAGATCGGTGGTCTTGGGCACGACGAGGCATTCATTCTCCTCAACCACGATCTCGATGAGATCCGGGACTGGCTCCCGGAATACATCCCGCAGGTCGACGAGCGATCGCCGGCGCGCAGCGGGGCGCTCTACAACATGGCGTTCAATCTGGGACCCGGGGCTTTCAGTCAGTTCTCAACCTTCATCGGCCTCGTCAACCAGCCGGACTGGGCTGGGGCGGCGGCGGATCTTCGGGACACGCTCGTCTTTCGCCAGCTCCCGACGCGCTATACTCGGATCGCCACCGCGCTCGAGACAGGTGAGGTGCCGGAGGAAATAGAATGAGCCTTTCCGTCTTCTGGCCCACCTTTGATGTCGTCCTGAGCGTCATCCTGTCGCTTGGGCTTCTGGCGCTCGGGGCGTTTCTCCTGGTGCTCATCGTGGCGTCCGCTCTCTCAATGATGGCGGAGGACAAGCGCCGTGCGGAGTGGAGGAAGAGAAAATGAAGCCTCCCGTCAATCTCCACCCATCCCTCACCGTCCCGCTGGTCCGTCTTGGGCTGGCGCTTGCGGTGGTGGGCTTTCTTGTGTTCGTCTGCGTGGCCGTGCTCTACGCGGCATGGAAGGTCTCGCGTGGGGGGAGGGAGCGGCGATGAATCTTTCTTGGATCAAGCACTGGGTAAGCAACACGCGCCTTGATGCCATCCTTGTCGGGCTCGCGGGCGCCGGCACCTTTGTCTGGTCCGCTGTCTGGTCGGTGTTGCACGATCCCACGGGCTGGCACCCGCAGTCCTACGGCATCGGGTTCGGGGCGATGGCCACGGGCCTCGGTCTTCTCTTTCGGCTTCGCCAGAAGCCCCCATCCGGAGGTGATGAATGATCTTTCTCTTGAAGTACTGGAAACTCCTTCTCGGCGGCGCGATCGTCGTGGCTGCCGGCGTGGCGATCTTCATTCTGCACATGGAGCTCTCGTCGGCGCAGGCGGCGCTTTCGAAGTCCCGCGCCCAGACGGCGGTGCTCTCGGCGACGGTCGCCGAGCAGAACGCCTCCATCGAGCGATATGCCCGCGCGGAGGCGCATCTCGCGAGCAGGGTGAAGGCGACCGAAGCGTCGAACGCCAAGACGCGCACGATCACCCGGACCATCGTGAGGACAATCACGGAGACCAGAATCGCGCCCGGATGCGCGGCGGCGATGGACTTCCTGCGGGCCGAAGCGCCGGAGGTGAGCAAGCCATGATCCGCCACATGCCGCTTCTTCTGCTGCCGCTCCTCGCGGCCTGCGCGGGGACGGTGCGGGTGCCAAAGACCGTCCTTGTGAAGGTCCCTGTCTACTGCCGCGTGTCCCTCCCGCCCTACCCTGTCCTCCCCATCGCTTCGCTCACGCACACATCTTCGGACGCAACGGTCGCGAAAGCGTACGTCTCCAGCATCGTGCTGCTCAAGAGCGACGATGATGAGGTCCGCGGCCTGCTGTTCGCCTGTACCAAACCCTAACCTCGGAGATCCTACATGACCACTCTTTTCTACCTCGTTATCGCCTTCTTCGTCGCCGCCAACGTGGCGGTGGAGTACCGGAACCGAAAGGCGCTCCCGCCGTTTCGATCGGACCTCTCGGCCTACCTCGCCGGTGTGCCGTGGTTCTGGCTGCAGGACCTCGGTTATCTGACCCTTGCCGTCTGTCTCCCGCTCATCGGGGAACGGTTCGGCGGTGTCGCAGTGGAGATCCTCTTCGATGTTTCCGCGTTCGGGCTCGTGGTTGTTGTTCTCACGAAAGACCTGATCGCGTATTCCGGCCTCAACCCTCTCGTGAAAGGCGACCTCGAAATCGCGCACGTCGCCGCAGCGGGCCTGACGTTTGGGCTCCTGACGGTAGGGTTGCTCGTGCACTCGTGGCTTCAACCCTCGACGACGTTCATCGCGGCGCTGCTGGCGCCTCTGTCAGCGGCGGCCTTCAACCGGCTTGCACCGAAGAAGACGGCGCTCGAAGAGAAGGCGTATACACTCTTCCTCCTCATCGCGATTCTGGCGGCTCTATGAGCTACCGTGATTGCCTCCGCATCGAGATTGAACTACCTGTCCACATCGTGTCGGTCGCCAACAAGCGCGAGCACTGGGGCGCGAGGGCGAGACGGGCGCAGACCCATCGCCGGTGCGCTCTTCTGGTCCCCAAACTGGCGTGGCGCTTTCCGGTGGAGATCACCCTCACGCGGCTCGGCGGCCGCCCGATGGACGACGACAACCTGGTCGCGGCCTTCAAGGCGCTCCGGGACGGAATCGCCGCCCGACTTGGGCTGGACGATGCGGACCCGCGCCTACGCTGGCGGTACGAGCAGGAACCCAACCCTCACGATTCGGTGCGCGTCATTTTGGAGGAGATGGAGGCGATACGAGCTTCTGGATCTGCGCCTTGAGATCGTCGATCTCCCGGTAGAGGCCGGCTTCCAGAGTGTGGAAGGCTCCACGGAGGTCGCGGATCACGCGGCGATGCCACCACGCGAAAGCCGGGAGGGCGAGGAAGAAGAGAATCAAAGCTGGGATCATGTTAGTCTCCTGTGTCGTGAGTCTGTTGCCGTTCTGAAATCCGGGCGACGCGCCGGCTGAGTTCATGGATCTGGGTGTTTCCCTTGACGACCTCGGCTTGGATGATCGCGAGGCGCTGATCGATCGACTGGGTGGTTTTCTCCACGTGCGCGACCCGGACCTTGAGATCGTGGATCGTGCCGTACTGGAAGCCCACCCAGAAGATGATACCCGCGATCGACACGGCCGTTCCCAAGGCGAGGATGAGGTTCGAGGTTTTCTGGGCGGAGAATGGCACGTTCATTCCTCTCGTCTCACGGGTGAAAGGGTCGGAAGACCTTGCCCATCTTGATGGCCATCTGGGCGACGGTGTCGGTGGGAAGGACGTTGTAGGACGCAAGCGCGGTGGCGAAGGCAGACGGGATCGGGTCTTGCAGCAGCAGATGGCCAGCTTTCGGTTCGTCTGGGCACGCCGGCTCCGCGTCTTCGTGCACCATGAGCCACGCGGTGGGCGACACCTGGAGCCATGATCCCCCCGTGAAAACCGGCTGAGATGAGAACAGATGGTAACACTTCATGGCTTGACGCTCCCGTTGTGTACGATCGGGCCGTGAGGCGTGAGGATGAACCAGTGGGGCGGCCGGATGCCCAGAATGATCTTGCGCGCCGGTTCGTGGACAAATCTCATATCCACAACGGGCATCTCTCCCTCTTCTGTTCTGATCCGCTCGCCGAGTTCGAGATAGGCCGCCCGGATCGGCTTGCCTTCCGGAGTCATGAAAGGCTGTGTCTTGGTCACAAGGAGCCCGTTGATCGAGACCCATTCTGTCTCGGGCTCTGCGCGCACCGTGAGGATGGGCGCCCATTCCCCCTCCGGCGTCCAGAGTTCGTCGCCGACCATAAGGTCGCCAGCAGGAACCATGCCGCGGCGCGTGAAGACGGGTTGCGATTCGTGGAGACACCCTCCAATCCCTCCCCCTCCTGTTCCAGACGCCGGTGTCGAAGCCGTGAGCGCTCCGCTTGAAAGCGGCATCACGCCGAAGTTGTTGGCCAGAGACGCGCTCGAGGCCGAGCGTGCGGTGTTTACTCCTCCCGCAAACTGGACCGTCCCGTCGGCCTGCCTGAGGTAGGGGTAGAAGTAGTAGGTGGTCGAAGCCGAAAGGCCGGTAAACTCATGACTCCCGCTACTCACGGCCTGCGTCGTCCCGTCCGCCCAGTACACAGATCGG
>JAKCBQ010000060.1 GCA_021839245.1 Pseudomonadota bacterium | reverse complement strand
CGACCGTGACCGGAGGTCCCGCCGGCCGCGTCCACGACACACGGGCGAGGAGGGTCGTGCCGGCGAGGAGCGCGAGCACGAGAGCGAGAAGCCCGAGCTGACGGGGGCGGGAGGCCCGAAAACTCTCGAGCCAGAGCCCTCCTGTCACGAGGACGAGAAATCCCGTCCCCACCACCCCGACGAGAGGCACGGCGCCGGCGAACACGCCGTGGATCTGGCTCGCCCCCAGATCGAGCCAGGGGAACCCCGTGAGGAGCCGGCCGCGGAGGATCTCGGCGAGCGTCCAGAGGGCCGGAAAGACGAGGAGCGCGCGGCGCGCGGAGGCCGGGGGAGAGAAGCGCACACTGAGCGCGGCGACGAGCGCATAGAAGAGCGCGCAGTAGACATCGAGAAGGCCGAGGAGAACGAGCGTCCCGAGCGTGGGGATCCCCCCCACCGTGTGGAGGCTCACGTAGATCCAGCTCACCCCCCAGCCGAAGAGCCCGAGACCGAAGAGCCCTCCACGCACGAAAGCGCGTCCCGGGCGCGGCGTCGCGTCGAGCACCAAAAGGAAGAGGATCGGGATCCCGAAGCCGAGCGGCCAGAGACCGAAGGGGGCGAAAGCCGTGACCAGGGCGGCGCCCAGCGCCAGGCTCGCCCCGTCGAGGAGGAGGGCGCGAAGGCGCGGCTTCACGCGCCCGATCCGACGGCGGAGGTCTCCGCAGAGGGTCCGCCGGGCGGACGGGTCCAGCGCACGTCAAGGAGATGCACGCGCCGACCGTCGGCACGCAGCACCCGCGCCCGGGCCCCGGCGATGTCGAGCTCCTCGCCGCGCACGGGGATGCGCCCGAGCCGGTGGGCGACGTAGCCCCCGAGGGTGCTCACCCCCTCCTGGTGGAGATCGGTCCCGAAGCGGCGGTTGAAAGCCTCGAGGGTCGTCAACCCGTTCACGGTAAACCGGCTCGGACTGCGTTCGACGATCATCGCTTCTTCCTCGAGGTCGTGTTCGTCGTCGATTTCGCCCACGATCTCTTCAAGGATGTCCTCGAGGGTGATGAGCCCGCTCACCGCTCCGTGCTCGTCCACGACCATCGCGAGGTGGTTGCGCGTCGTGCGGAGTTCGCGGAGCAGGTGATTGAGCGCCTTGCCCTCGGGCACGAACAGAACCGGGCGCAGGTAATCGCGGACGCGGAAACGGCGAGCGCGGTGGAGATAATGCTCGAGGAGATCCTTGGCGAGAAGGAGTCCGAGAACGTCGTCCCGACGCTCGCGCACCACCGGATAGCGTGAATGGCCCGAACGGCTCACGGTAGCGAGAACTTCGCCGAGCCCGTCGTCCTCACGGACGACGACCATCTGGGCGCGGGGAATCATGACGTCGCGGACCTCGCGCTCGGCGACCCGGAGCGCCCCGCGGATCATGGTGAGCGCGTCCGTGTCGAAGAGGCGCTTCGCGTGCGCTTCCTCGAGGAGCTCAAGGAGATCCGAACGCGTGCGGGGCTCGCCTCCGAGCGCAAGGAGAAGGCGTTCCCACCAACCGCTGCGGGGCGAAGGCGTCTCAGCCACGGGCGCTCCGCGCGCTCGGGCGGTAAGGGTCGGGGTAGCCGAGGGCGGCGAGAAGCGCCCGCTCCCGCCGCTCCATCCGCCGCCTCTCGGTCGTCCGCTCGTGGCGGTAGCCGAGCAAATGGAGAAACCCGTGGAGGACGAGATGCGCGTAGTGGGCCTCGAGACTCTTCTGCTGACGCCGCGCTTCGCGCTCGACGACAGGCGCGCAGAGGACGAGGTCGCCAAGAAACGCGCGGGGCACGGGCGGCGCGGGGGGAAAGGCGAGGACGTTCGAGGCCCGGCGCCCACCGAGATGACGGGCGTGCAGACGTCGGCCCTCCTCTTCGTCGACGACGGCGAGGGCCAGCCGGGCTTCCGGCAACCGTTCGGCGAGCACGGCGAGGCCCAGCCACCGCTCGAGTTCCGCCCGCGCGGGGAACCCGGGTTCGTCACACGGGTGATGAAGATCGAGGACGAACTTCACGGAGGCCCGTCCCGCGGGCGCTCGTAGGCCCGCACGATCCGGGCCACCAGGGGGTGGCGCTGCGCGTCCGAGGGGCGAAAGCGGCTGACGTGCACGCCCTCGAGACCCGCGAGGCGTTCGAGGGCGTCGGCGAGACCCGAGCGTTCGGGACGCGGAAGATCGATCTGAGTCTCGTCGCCGGTGACCGCCGCCCGTGACCCCTCGCCGAGACGGGTGAGAAACATCTTCATCTGCTCGGCGGTGGTGTTCTGCGCCTCGTCGAGGATGATGAAAGCCTGGGCGAGGGTCCGCCCGCGCATGTAGGCCAGAGGGGAGATTTCGATCGTTCCGCGCTCGAGGGCGCGGGCCGTCTCCTCGGGCCCGAGGAACTCGTCGAGAGCGTCGTAGATCGGCCGCAGATAAGGGTCGACCTTCTCCGTGAACCCGCCGGGCAGGAACCCGAGCCGCTCGCCGGCCTCGACCGCCGGGCGGACGAGAACGAGGCGGCGGAAGACCCCGCGGGCGAGAAGAGCCGTCGCCACGGCCACGGCGAGATAGGTCTTTCCCGTCCCCGCGGGGCCGACCCCGAACGAGAGGTCGTGGCTCTCGAGCGCGGCGACGTACGCGGCCTGGCGGCGACCCCGGGCCAGGATTTGTCGGCGGGGGGTGAGGACGCGGACCGGAAGAGCGTCCTCGCCGCCGTCCCCCTCCTCCTCACCCTCATCGAGGAGTCGAAGGATGTCGCTCTCGGCCAGAAGAGACCGCTCGCTCATCTCGTAGAGTCGCTCGAGAAGACGCCGCGCGCGGCGTCGGGCCGAGGCGGGTCCCGCGAGCACGAAGCGGTGCCCGCGGTTGTCGAGGCGCAGCCCGAGACGGGACTCGAGGAGTCGGAGATGCGCATCGAGCGGGCCGCAGAGAGCGGCGAGACGGGCGTTGTCTTCGGGCCGGAGTTCGAGCTCCTCCCGTCCGGGCGCACTCACGTCGGCAGCGCGATCGCCGCGGGGGACTCGGCGACGGGGGCGAGGTAGCGGCCGCGGAGCGTATTCGTGAGGGCGGCGGTGATGCGCACGCGCGCAAAGCCACCGAGGGCTCCGGGGGGCGCGGCCAGATTGACCCAGTGGTGTCCCCCCGTGCGTCCCGCGACCTCGCCGCGACCGCGACGGGCGGGCCGCTCGAGAAGAACCGTCTCCTCACGTCCGACGAGAGCCTCGCGCGCGCGCCGCGCCGCGGCCTCGAGCCGCTCCTGCAGGCGCGCGAGCCGGGCGCGGGCCACGGCCTCGGGAACGGGATCGGCCCCCGCGGCCGGCGTCCCGGGACGCGGGCTGTACGCGAAGCTGAAGGCGTGGTCGAAGCCCACCGTCTCGACGAGCGCGAGACTCTCGGCGAAGTCCTCTTCGGTTTCGCCCGGGTAGCCGACGATGAAATCGGTGCCGAGCGCGATCCCGGGCCGGGCGCGACGGAGCGCCTCGACCCGCGCGCGGTATTCCGCGGCGGTGTAGCCGCGCTTCATGAGGCCGAGGATGCGATCGGAACCGCTCTGAACCGGGAGATGAAGGTGGGGGGCCAACACGGGAAGCTCGGCAAAGGCACGAATCACGCCGTCCGTGAGATCGGCCGGATGCGAGGTCGTGAAGCGCACGCGCCCGAGACCCGGGACTTCGGCGAGAGCGTAGAGGAGATCGGCGAAATCGAACCCCTCGCCCGCATCGCGCCAGGCGTCCACGTTCTGCCCAAGGAGCGTGACTTCGCGCACGCCGGCGGCGACGAGACGCCGCACCTCGGTGAGGACCGCGGAAAGCGTGCGGCTCGCGGCCGCTCCCCGGGTGTAAGGCACGATGCAGAAACTGCAGTAACGGCTGCAGCCTTCCATCACCGTGACGTACGCGCTCGGCCCCGAGGGCGGGGGCGGGGCGAGCGCGAACTTCTCGAGCCCCGGGAAGGAGACATCGACCGCGGGGCGCCCCGCCCGCCGCCGCTCGGCCAAAAGTTCGGGCAGACGAGCGAGCGTCTGCGGACCGAAGACGACATCGACGAAGGGCGCACGCGCGAGAAGATCTTCCCCCTCCTGACTCGCCACACAGCCTCCGACCGCGATGAGGGTTCCGGGATGGGCTTCCTTGAAAGCGCGCCAGACGCCGAGAAGAGAGAAGACTTTCTCCGCCGCCTTTTCGCGGACCGCGCAGGTGTTGAGCACGAGGAGATCGGCCTCCTCGGGGCGGGTCGTGGAGAGATAGCCGTCCGCCTCGAGAAGATCGCGCAGGCGGTCTGCGTCGTGGTCATTCATCTGGCATCCCTGCGTTTCGACGTAAACCCGCGGCGACATCGGCTCCTCGTGCGCTGGGGGTTCCGCCCCCGGTGTGGAACTGAGGATTCTAGCAAAGACGGCCTTGTCCCCCGGCGCCGTTCAGCGGATGTAGCCCAAAGCCTCGAGTTTGAGGGCAATCCGGTGGACGGCCTCCTCGGGCCGGAGCGCCGTGGTGTCGAGGACGAGGTCGGGCCGCTCGGGGATCTCGTACGGATCGTCGATGCCGGTGAACCCCTTGAGAAGGCCGGCTCGGGCCCGGGCGTAGAGACCCTTGCGGTCGCGCTGCTCGCAGACCTCGAGAGGGGTGGCGACGTGGATCTCGACGAAGCCCCCGCCGCCGGACTCGACCATCTCGCGCGCCTCGCGCCGGCTCGTGGCGTAGGGGGCGATCGGGGCACAGAGGGCGATGCCCCCGGCGCGGGCGATCTCGGCGGCCACGTAAGCGATGCGACGGATGTTGAGATCGCGGTGCGCGCGCGAGAAGCCGAGCTCGCTCGAGAGGTGCTGGCGGACGAGGTCCCCGTCGAGAAGACTGACCGCACGGCGCCCGTTGACCCGAAGGTGCTCGCCGAGCGCATGGGCCAGGGTCGACTTCCCGGCGCCCGAGAATCCGGTGAAGAAGACGACGAAACCGCGCTCGTGCCGTGGAGGGCGGCTTCGGCGGAGTTCCTCGGCGATCTCGGGGTAGGTGAACCACGCCGGGATCTCGAGGCCCTCGTCAAGACGGCGACGGAGCTCGGTGCCGGAGAGCGTGAGGACCGTCTCGCCCGGCCTGACCTCAGGGCGGGTGACGTACTCCGCACGTTCGGTGACATAGACCATCTCGGCCATGGGCACGATCGTAAGACCGATCTCCTCCGCGAGGGAGAGGGCCAGCTCCTGGGCGGCGTAGGGCGGATGGTACGGGCGGCCCGCACGGTCCTGCGTGACGGCCGCGTGGTCGCGGCCGACGAGAAAATGGCTGACGCCGTAGTTGCGGCGGACCAGGGCGTGGTGCACCGCCTCGCGCGGTCCGGCCATGCGCATCGCGAGGGGAATGAGCGCCAGCATGGTCGTCGCCTCGGGATAGTGGTGAAGCGCCCGTTCGTAGCAACGCACCCGGGTGTAGTGGTCGACGTCTCCGGGGCGGGTCGGGCCCACGGTGGGATGCAGAAGAAGATTGGCCTCGACCTCCCGCGCCGCACGGAAGGTGAGCTCAACGTGCGCACGGTGCATGGGGTTGCGCGTCTGGAAAGCCAGGACGCGTTGCCAGCCGAGATCGCGGAAGCGGCGGCGGAGTTCGCGCGGCGAGAGTCGGAGGTGGCGGAAATCGTAGTGGTGCGGGGGACGAAGACCGCGAACACGCCCCCCGGCGTAGACCGGATGGGTCGCCTCGAAGAGACGGTGCACCCCGGGGTGGTCGGGGTCGACGGTGCCGTAGACCGCCCGCGCTTCCTCCCGGCGGTCGGGCCGGTAGAGGTCGGCGATCTCGAGGACGGCAATCGCCATCCCCTCGGGTTCGCGAAGGAGAAGACGCGCGCCGGGGGCGAGCTCCCGTGCGCGGGCCTCGGGAAGATCGAGGACCACCGGAAGCGTCCAGAGGCGCCCGTTGGGAAGACGCATACGCTCGAGGACCGAAACGTACTCGGCCTCGGTCAGGAACCCCTCGAGAGGGGCGAACCCCCCCTCGAGCAGGAGTTCGAGATCGGCGCTCTGGCGTGGCGTGAGCACCCACTCGGGGAGCGGCTCCCCCTCGAGACGGTGACGTTCGCTCTCCTCGACGTAGAGCGTCGGTGGCTCGCCCTGCGGGACCACGAAGCCGGGAGAAGGAGTCGGGGCCATCGAAATTCTCAAGATGCAACAACGGAAAGCGAAAACACGCTCTTGTTCCCTCATGGTAGCAAAGCCTGCGCTCGGGAATGGCACGGTTCTTGCGACGTACTCCCGGAGAGCGGCCGGAGACCGCCCCCGGCCGCATCCTTCCACCCGGAGTCCTTCCATGACCGAACCTCTGCGCACGACGGCCCCACGGAACCCCGGTTTCACGCTCGTCGAACTCCTGGTCGTGATCGCCATCATCGGGGTGCTCGCGGCCATCGCGATTCCCGCTTACGAGAACTACATCGCGAAGGCGGAAATGGCCGAGGCCTTGAGCCTGACCGCGGGACTCAAGTCGACGATCGACGGCCGCTGGTGGGAACAGGGTTCCTACAGCGGTATCGTGAACGGGACGGACGGCATTCCCGAAGCCGCGTCGATCTCGGGCCGCTACGTCAAAGAGGTGATCGTCGAGAACGGCGTCATGACGGCCGTCCTCCGCACGCACGGCGTGAGCCCCGGGCTTGGGGGGACGAGCCTCACACTCGCAGATCG
>JAKCBQ010000015.1 GCA_021839245.1 Pseudomonadota bacterium | reverse complement strand
GAATGATCCCGCTCGACATCCGTGGCCCTGCGGGTCGAACCGGGCCGCGGAGGGCGGTTGATGCCGCGCTCTGTGAATACGATCGGGATGGTGCCGGCGAAGCGTGGGGCATTCTGATCCGTGAAGCGTCCCGGATCGAACCTTCGGAGTTCGGCCGAGCACCCGCACCAACTTTCCCCCGGGCAGCCGGGTTGCGGGACCCGGAGAAGCGGGTGCCCATCCGGTCCGTGACACGCTGAGCCGGCGCGACCGGCACCTGAACGTCCTCCGGGTCCGTGTCCCGCGTGTGAAGTGGCTTCGCGGCGCGGTGCGTCCGCCCGTGCGGACGGGCGGCATCCCTGGCAACGCCTACGGCCAACGCCTTGGTGCGCCCCAAGGTCTCTCCCATCGAGTTCCGAAGACCCCCAAGTCATGGCTCAACAGGGGGACCGTCGGTCTTCGCGATCGGTGACCGTTGCGCAAGGCGGTCAAGGGGAGAACCTCCGGAGCCGTTATGATGGAGTCTCACGCCGGTGTGCGGTGACTCTGTATCATGGCCGACCCGACCGTCTTCCGGACCCGCGGTGCGGGTCGAGTGTTTTCTCGGGCCATCGCACCGTGCGGACGCTGACGCGCCCGTCCGACCGCGCGGCGAAGGCGCCTTCGGCCGAGACCGATCGCCACTGGATGAGTCTTGCGCTCGCCGCCGCCCGCCGTGCCGCGGCACGGGGCGAGGTGCCGGTCGGAGCCGTTCTGGTCGACGGCGGGGGCAGGATCGCGACGGGTTCCAACCGCACCCTCGCGGGAGGGGATCCCACGCTCCACGCCGAGATCGTGGCGCTCCGCCGCGCTGCGCGTCGGTGTGGCAACTACCGCTTGCCCGGCACGCGTCTCTACGTCACCCTCGAGCCCTGCCCGATGTGCCTCGGGGCCCTCCTCTGGGCGCGGACCGACGAAATCGTCTACGCCCTTCCCGATCCGAAAGCCGGCGCTGTTGAAAGTGTGGTCCGTCTCCTCGAGGGGGCGTTTCCCCACCGTCTCACCGCGCGTCGCGGGCCCGGCGCGGAGGAGTCGGCCGCGCTCCTCAGGTCGTTCTTCCGCGCTCGTCGACCTCGGGGAGGCATGCGGTGAGGCGCCTGCGGTTCGCCCACATCCTGGGCGGTCTCGCGGCCGTTCTCGCCGCCCTCGTCCTCACCGCCGCCGTGGGGGTTGGGCTCTTTCGCTTCGCGGCTTCCGCGGTCCCGCACGCGCGCGGAAAGATCGAAGCGTGGGCGGAGCGCAGGCTCGCTCTTCGTTTGCGCCTGCGCACGATTGATCTCGTCTGGCGGCGCCTGCACCCGGAGTTCGTCCTCCGCGGGGTTCACCTGGTGGGGCCGAAGGGGAGCACGTCCGTGGCGGTCCGCCGCCTTGCCGTGGGGATCTCGTGGAGCGGTCTTCTCTCGGGGCGGCTTCGTCCGTCCTGGATCGGTCTCGACGGACTGAGCCTCCCGCTCGTTCAGGATGCGGACGGGCACTGGCGGCTTCCGCGGGGACTCGCACCGCTTCTCGCCGCAACCTCGCAACGGCCGGCGCGTCCCTTCGAGGGGGGTATCCGCCTGCGCGACGCCCGTTTCCTCCTGCATTCCCCGGCCTTTGGGCCGTCCCCTCTTCTCGTTCATGTCGTGCGCTTCCGCTTGCGCTCGGGGGACGATCGGGCGCGGCTGCGGCTCGAGGCCCTCGTCCCGGACTGGGGGCGGGCGCGTCTTCTCTTGGACTACGACGCTCGGGGTCCCCGTCCCTGGAAACCCTGGCGGAAGGGGACGCGCTGGCGCGCGTCGTGGCGGCTCGAGGGGCTTCACGCGGGGGTGTTTCTTCTGGCTCTTCACCCCGCGTGGAAGGCTCTCGATCCCCACGGTCTTCTCCTCGGGCGGGGGGACCTCGCCGGTCGCGGGCTCGTCTTCGACGGTCGGGCGAGTCTCGCTCTCGCGCGCTTCCGCTGGCGGGAGAGAAGGGGTGTTGCCGCCTCGTTCGGCCTGCGGCTGAGGGCCGGTGTGCGCAGCGCCGAGGGACGGACCGCCCTCGCGATCTCCGTTCTCGGGATGCGCTCCCCGCACGGAAAGACTCCCGTCCCTCTTGACCTCCGCCTTCTCCTGCATCCGACCGCGGCGGGAACGGACGTCCGCGCGAGGCTCGCGCGGCTTTCTCTCTCGAGCTTCCGGCTTCCGCTCGCGGCCGCCCGGTCCTTCGCCGGACGGGCTTCGGCGTGGCTCGGTCTCCTTCTCGGTGCGCGGCCCCGCGGCCGGTTCCTGGCCACCCACGTTGTCGCCCGCTGGCGGGGCGGGCGGCCCGTGGCCTGGACGCTTCACGGGGAGCTTCTCGGATTCCGCAGCCGCTCCATCGGGCTCGTTCCGGGACTTCGCCTTCCTCCCGTGCGGCTCGCTCTCGGGAACGTCGGCGGCGGAATCGCACTCGAGGCGGGGGCGATCGGCTTCAGGGACCGGCGGTGGGGAGGACCGGAAAGGGTCGTCACAACCCCCGGCTTTGTCGTCGATTACAGGCGCTCGACGAGCGGCTTGAGTCTGACGCTGCCGGCTCTTCGTGTCCGGAGTCCCGCCGGGCCGTTTCGTTTGCGCACGTCCCTGAGATTCCCCGCGAGCGGGCGTGCGCGGATCCGGCTCGCGCTCGCGGCCAAGAGTCTTTCTCTCGCGAAAGTCCGCGACGCTCTTCCCTCTTCCCTTTGGGGTTCCGGATTCTCGCGCTGGTTGGGTCGGGCGTTCCCGGAGAGGGGGGTGCTCCGCGGAGTCACGATCCGCTGGCGCGGGGCGCTCGGCGCCCTTCCCTGCATCGCAGTCAAGGGATGCCCCGTGGTGCGGGCCGAGGCACGGCTCCCCCGCTTCATCTTTGCCCCAGGCTGGCCCGCGCTCGAACACGCCCGGATCCGGCTCTCCTATCGGGAGGGACGCTTCACGGCCGTGCTCCGCCGGGGCACGTTCGCCGGCTGGCGGCCCGGCGGGGCGCGTGTGGTCGTCGGACCGAGCGCGAGACGGCTCGGCCTGAGGCTCGTGTTCGCGGGTCCGCTCGCCCCGGCCTGGCGTGCCCTTGGACAGACGCCTCTTGCGTCGGGGGGCGGACTTTTCCGTCGTCTCGAGGTCGCGGCCGGCGCTGTCCACGGTCGACTCGCGGTCCTCGTTCCGTTCGCCCGCCCCCGGCGGACGACGGTCCGCGGGGACCTCGCGCTCCACGGAGCCGATCTCGGGCTCGGATCGAAGATCTCCTCACTCACCGCTCTGACGGGTCGTCTCGTCTTCGTCCCGGGAGGTGTGGTCACGCCGGCCCTCGACGGTCGTTGGCTTGGGGCTCCCTTCCACATCGGTGCTTCCCTCACCCGCGGTGTGGAAACCCTCCACGCCGCGGGGGCCCTCCCGGCTCCGGCCGTCGTCTCCGCCCTGAGCGGCGGGCCCGCTCCCTCCTGGATCGCGGGACAGGCGCGCTGGAGTCTTGCCGCCACCCTCACTCCCGGCGGGGGCGGCCGGTTCGTCTGGCGCTCGAGCCTGAGGGGCGCGCGTATCGGTCTTCACGCCCCCCTCGGCAAGGTCGCGTCCGTCCGCCGTCCTCTCGTTCTCATCGCTCGTGTGGACCCGCGGAAGATCCGCCTCCGCCTCCGATACGGTCGCCTCGGTCGCGGGTCTTTCCGCGCTTCCTCCGCCCGCGGTCCCTGGAACGGAGCCGTGGTTTTCGGGGGAGGGCGTCCGGTCTTGCCCGCCGCCGGTGTGGCCGTCGAGGGGCGTCTTGCGGAGCTCGACCTCCGGGATCTCGTGCGTCTTCTCCGTCTCGGTCACCGCCGCCTCCCGAAAGCCGCCCCTTCCGGCCTCGTCATCCGCCTGCGCACGCTCGAGATCGGACGGGTGGTGGGTTACGGCCAGGATTTTGGACCCCTGAGTCTGCGCGGGAGCGCCTCCCCGGATCGCGTTCATCTCGCACTCGCGAGCGCGTCCGTCGCCGGGACTCTTCGCTACCGTCGTTCCGAGCGGGATCCACGCGGACTTGTGCGCCTTTTCCTGACCCGTCTCGATCTCGCGCGCCCGCATCGCTCCCCGCCCAAACCTGGGGGGCGTGCAAAGAAGGGAGGGGCGTCGCCAGGCCCCGTGCGGCGCGCACGGCACGCCCTCAAGCCTCCGTCTCCCCGCCCGAGCGTTTTCCCCGCGCTCGACCTGACGAGTCTCTCCACACGTCTCGGTTCGGCCCATCTGGGACGCGTCGCCGCCCGTTTCCGTCCCGCTCCCCACGCCTGGATCCTGAGCCGGCTTGAGGCGCAGGGTCCCGGCTACGCCCTTGAGGCGCACGGCTACTGGGCCCGTCACGCCGGCGGCGACCGTGTACGCTTCCTGTTCTCGTTGAGCAGTCACGACGTACACACCGCGTTTCTCGCCTTCGGTCTGACTCCACTCATGACGGGACGGTCGGCCGTGGTTCGGGGCGATCTCGGCTGGCACGGGGTGCCGTGGCGCCCCAATCGACCGACGGTCTCCGGGGTCGTCTCGCTTGTGGCGCAAAGCGGGCGTGTCCTTCCGCTCAACCCCGGCGCCGGCCGTCTTCTCGGGCTTCTCAGCCTGAGCAGTCTTCCCCAGCGGTTGGGTCTCGATTTCAGTGACGTTTTCGATCGCGGGTTGGCGTACAACGTGATCCGCGGCCGTTTCCGGATCACGAACGGTGTGGCGACGATCCCCGCCCTCATCCTTCACGGTCCGGCCGTCCGCCTGCGTCTCGAGGGGCGCGCGGATCTCGTGGGCGAGACCTACGACGAGGTCGTGCGCGTGGTTCCTCTGGTGAGCGCCACCCTGCCTCTGGCCGGGGCCGTCGTCGGAGGACCCGTGGGCTTCGCGGCGCTTCTCGTGCTGTCACGCGTCCTGGCGCTCCCGATGCGCACACTCCTCGCCACCTATTACCATATCGGTGGGACTTGGACGCACCCGCTCGTGCATCGCATCAGCGATGGCACGGCTCACCGTCTCGGGTTCCGGACGAGCCCCGCGCCCTGAGGATTCCGTGTTCACTTGGTTTCGCTCCCCCCGTCTTGCGTCCGCCGGCGTTCTCCTCTTCCTGGTGCTTGGGGTCCCGTGCGCCCGCGCCCGCCTTCTCCGTGCGGGCCGGATCGTTCGCGCCCCGGGCGTCCTCGTTTGGGGCCCGCGGCGTCTTCTTGAACAGCCGGTGCTGCGCGGGATGGTCGGCGTCTGGTTGGCGCATCCGGGCTCGCGCCTCGTCCTCGAACCCCCTGCCGGTGTCTACGGTCGCGTGTGGGCCGCGGACTTTCGTTCTTGGCTCGTAGCCTTCGGGATTCCGGCCGAACGGATCAGCATCCGGCCCGGGCTCAGGCGGGGGGCTGCGCTCGGGGTCGAAGTCCGAGGATCCGGGTCGTGACACCCGTCGCGCGGGCACGTGTGGCCGCCGTCCAGATGACAAGCGGACCGGCGGTCGAGGCGAATCTCCAGCTCGCCGCCGATCTCGTCGCGCGGGCGGCCGAAGCCGGCGCCCGCCTCGTGGTGTTGCCGGAGAACTTCGCGCTCATGACCCCGGACGAGGAGATCCGACGCCGGCTCGCCGAAGACGAAGGGAGTGGCCCGATCCAGGAAGCGGCCTCGTTCTGGGCCCGCCGCCACCGTCTGTGGCTCGTGGCCGGAACGATTCCGCTGCGCACGCCCGATGACCCGCGTCCGCAATCGGTGACGGTGGTCTACGGACCCGACGGAACGGCGTGCGGACGCTACGCCAAGATCCACCTTTTTGATGTCGATCTCGCGGAGGAGAGCCACCGCGAGTCCCGTTCGATCGCGCCGGGGGAGCGGCCGCTCGTCGTCGCGACGGACCTCGGCCGCCTCGGCGTCGCCGTCTGTTACGACCTCCGTTTCCCGGAGCTCTTCCGCCTGGCGGCGGGCGTCGAACTCTTTGCGCTCCCGGCCGCCTTCACGGTCCCCACGGGGGAGGCGCACTGGGAGATTCTGGTGCGCGCCCGCGCGATCGAGAACCAGTGCCTGTTCATCGCCGCGGCCCAGGTGGGACTTCATCCCCACGGACGGAGGACCTGGGGCCACAGCCTGATCGTGGACGCTTGGGGGCGGATCCTCGCGGAGCGTCCCGAGGGGGCCGGGACGGTCGTGGCCGAGGTGGATCCGGAGGTCCAAGCGGAGGTCCGCCGCAGGCTCCCGGCCCTTGCCCACCGTCGCCTGCGCGTCTTGCCGCCGGGCGAGTGAGGGAAGGCCGCCCGCGTTTCGCGAGCCAGCACGCGGCCGGGACTAGACGATCTTGTGCAGTTCCTGGACCGCGACCGAGAGTGTGGCGTAGTCGACGACGGGGGCCGCTTTCATCTCGATCACGACACGGGCGAAATGCTCGAGTCGGCTTTTCCGTTCCTGGGACCAACGGGCGAAGGCGCCCTCCGGATCGGGGATCCGGGTGGCGAGGAGGGCGTCCGCCAGACGGCGCTGGTGGCGGTAGAGTTCTTCCCTGAGCCCGATGCGGGCGGTGGCCTGCCAGTGGCCGGCCACCGCGAGGGTCTCGATCTTCTCGCGGATCCAGTCGAGTTCGAGGCGACGCTCAACCAGGAAATGCCGGCGGGCGACGTCTTCCCAGGAGACGCGGCGGGTGTGGGCGAGGGCGAGAATGTCGAGGGCCCGATACCAGTAAGTCAAACCGGCGAGCTGCTGCGCCGCCTCGGTCGGGAACCCCTGGGAGGCGAGATGCGCGGCGCGTTCCTCGAAGTGCGCGCGTCTCTCGTCGGTGAGGAAGGCGACGACCCCTTTGCGGTAGCCGGCGAACGAGGTGCCGTAACGCTCGAGGAGAGAACCCACGTCGAGCTCCGTGCGGTGCGTGTGAAGGAACCAGCGCGTCATGTGGCGGACGATGCTGGCGTTGGTGTGCAGCGTCTCGAGCGCGGTGGCGAGAGGGATCGACGAGACACGCGCCCGCAGCATTTCGCGTAGCGTGTCGCTCTCGGTGAGAGCGGCGGCGGTGGCAAACGCCCGCGTGAGCTCGCCGGGCGTGGCTCCCGTGTCTTCCCCGAGGCGCACGGCGAAGGTGGGGCCCATGAGGTTGAGCATCCGGTTGGTCAGGGCGGTCGCCACGATCTCGCGGGCGAGGCGGTGGCGGGGCATGTCCTCGGCGTAACGCCGACGGAGAAGAGCGGGGAAGTACAGTACGAGCTCGCGTGCGAGATAGGGGTCATCGACCGCGTCGGAATCGAGAAGCTCGTGGACGAGCGCGATCTTGCTGTAGGAGAGGAGGACGGCGAGCTCGGGGCGTGTGAAGCCCTTGCCCTGGGCCCGCCGGGCGGCGAGCTCGTCGCCGCTCGGAAGACCTTCCAGCTGGCGTGTGAGGAGCCCGCGCCTCTCGAGATGACGCATGAGGAAGACATGCTCGTCGAACCGTCCCAACGCGTAGGCGCTGGCGAGTGCGAGGGCGAGCGCTTGCTCGAAGTTGTCACGCAAGACGAGATCGGCCACCTCGTCGGTCATCGCAGCGAGAAGGTCGGCTCGTTTGCGGGCCCCGATCCGCCGTCCGTTGACGGCGCTCAGGAGGATCTTGATGTTGACCTCGTGGTCCGAAGTGTCGACCCCGGCGGAGTTGTCAATGAAATCGGTGTAGAGCCGTCCGCCGTGGAGGGCGTACTCGACGCGTCCGCGCTGGGTGAGGCCGAGGTTGCCCCCTTCGGCGACCACTCGGGCGCGCAGCTCGGCGCCGTTGATGCGTACGGCGTCGTTGCTGCGGTCGCCCACGTCGAGGTGGCTCTCGCCGCTCGCCTTGACGTAGGTGCCGATCCCGCCGTTCCAGAAGAGGTCGACCGGGGCCTTGAGAATGGCGCGGATGACCTCGACCGGCGGGAGCGGAGCGGCCGGCCCCTCGAGCCCGAGGACCGCCCGCGCCTCCGGGCTCAGACGAATCTGCTTGGCGTCCCGGGGGTAAACGCCGCCTCCTTTGGACAGAAGAGTGGTGTCGTAGTCGTTCCAGCCCGAGCGGGGAAGCTCGAAGAGACGCTGCCGTTCCTTGTAACTCGTCTCGGGATCGGGGTCGGGATCGAGGAAGATGTGCTGGTGGTTGAAGGCGGCGATGAGGCGCATCCGGCGCGAGAGGAGCATGCCGTTGCCGAAGACGTCGCCCGACATGTCGCCGATGCCTGCCGCGGTGAAGGCGTCACGCTCGGGGTCGAGACCGAGATCGTGGAAGTGGATGCGGACCGACTCCCAGGCGCCGCGGGCGGTGATGCCCATCTTTTTGTGGTCGTAGCCCACCGAGCCGCCGGAGGCGAAGGCGTCGCCGAGCCAGAATCCGAACTCGTCGCTGAGCGCGTTGGCGATATCGGAGAAACTCGCCGTCCCCTTATCGGCCGCAACGACGAGATAGGGGTCGTCGGCGTCGTGGCGGACGGTCCGCTCGGGGGGGACGATGCGTCCCTCGACGACGTTGTCGGTGAGCGTGAGCAGTCCGCGGATGAAGGTGCGGTAGGCGGCGATGCCGCGGGCGAGGACGGTCTCCCGATCGAGCCCGGGCGTGAGGTTTTTCACGTAAAACCCGCCTTTGGCGCCGGTGGGGACGATCACGGTGTTTTTGACCACCTGGGCCTTCATGAGTCCGAGGACCTCGGTGCGGAAATCCTCGCGCCGATCGGACCAGCGGATGCCCCCGCGGGCGATTCGACCCGCGCGCAGATGCACGCCTTCGACGTGCGGCGCGTAGACGAAGATCTCGAACATCGGTCTCGGGAGCGGGAGGTCCGGAAGACGCGCGGGGTCGAGTTTGTAGCTGAGAAAGTTGTGTTCGGCGAACGAGGCTTGGTAGTAGTTGGTGCGGAGCGCGGCGCCGACGACGGCGGCGAACGCGCGCAGCACGCGGTCCTCGTCGCTCGAGACCACCGCTTCGAGCCCGCGTTCGATCTCGGTGCCGAGGCGTTCGGCCTCGGCGGCGCGCGTCGGGGCGTCGCGTTCGGGATCGAAGCGTGCTTCGAACAGCGTCACGAGGAGGCGGGCGAGTTCGGCGTGGGCGGTGAGGACACGCTCCATCGTGGCCGGCGTGAAGGCGACGCCGGTTTGCACCAGGTAGCGGGCGATGCTGCGCAAGAGAACCGTTTGGCGCCAGTCGAGCCCGGCGTGGACGATCAGGCGGTTGAACCCGTCGTTTTCGGCCCGCCCCTCCCAGATCGCCGTGAAGGCCTCTTCGAGCGTCTCGAGCCGCGCGAGCGGATCGGGCCCGCCGGGGGGGTCGGGGACGATTTCGAAGTCGTGGATCCAGATCCGCGACCCGTCGGCGACCGGGATTTCGTAGGGATGCTCGGCGAGGACACGGAAGCCGAGATTCTCGAGAAGCGGAAGCGTATCGCTGATGGCAAGGGCGCTGTCGCGGTGGAAGAGCTTGAAGCGCAGGGCCGGCGGCGCCGCGTGCTTCGGACGGTAAATCCCGAGCGCGGTTGGCCGCTCGGGTCCGAGGGTCTCCATCTTGGCGATGTCGAAGAGGGCGGCGCGGGGCTTGATGTCGTCCTGGTAGACGGCCGGAATGCGGGCGGCGTAGCGGGCGAAGAGATCGTCGCCCCGCCGCTCACCGTGCGTCTCGCGCAGGAGCGCGCGGACCTCGTCGCTCCAGTTGCGCGCCGCCTCCTGGACGGCCCGCTCGAGCGCTGCCTGGCGTTCGCGTTTCGGCGGCGGACCCGCGAGGCGGAACATCAGATGGAGGCGGGCGTGGTTCGAGCCGGAGAGCCAGACTTCGGAGCCGACCTCCTCCCCGTTGAGCCCTTCCTGGAGTTCGTGCCCGATGCGTTCGCGGACCCGGGCGGTGTAGCGCTCCCGGGGCAGGTAGACGAGAGCGCTCAGATAGCGGCCGAACACGTCGCGGCGAAGAAAAAGACGTGTCGTGTCCCGTTCCTGGATGGTGAGGACGGAGCGCGCGAGGCGGTAGAGTTCGCTCGAGGTGGCCTGAAGGAGCTCGGCCAGCGGGAGCGTGTCGAGGATTTCGCGCAAACGACGTCCGGCGTGGCTCTCGGGAGCGAAGCCCGAGCGCTGGAGGACGTTGCGGATCTTGAGCCGTGCGCCCGGGATCTCGGAGGGGTGGCTGCGCAGCGCCGCGGTCGTGAAGAGTCCGAGGAATCGGTCTTCGCCGACGACCCGGCCCCGATCGTCAAAACGGCGGAAGCCGATGTAATCGAGGATGGCGTGGCGGTGGACGGTCGCGAAGGCGTTGGCCTTGGTCACAACGACCGTTTGGCGCAGACGCGCCCTTCGGGCCACGTCCGGGGAGAGACGGCGGCGGCCCTCGCCCCGGTCGCGGCGGAGAATCCCGAGGCCGCTTTCGGCCTGACGGACGAGCCAGGTGCCGTCGCGTTCGGTGCGCAGATCGTAGCGGCGATAGCCGTGCAGAGCAAACGCCCCCTCGCCGAGCCAATCGAGAAAATCCAGCGTCTCGTGAAGATCCTCCTCCGGGACCGGGGGCGGCCGACGGACCAATTCCTCCCGGAGGGCCTCGAGGCGAGCGCGCATCGCTTCGGCGTCCTCATGGACGAGGCGCGTGTCCTCGAGGTTGCGGCGGAGATCTTGCTCGAGGAGCGCGATCCTTTCCGGGTCGGTCACGGGATCGGTTTCGAGGAGAATCCACGACTCGAGCGGCGCCTCACCGTCCGCGGCCTCGAGGCCGCGGAACCGGCCCGCGGCGTCGCGTCGTACGCGCAGCACCGGGTGCACGGTCAGGTGCACCGAGAGTCGGTGCGCGCGGACGGTGAGCGTGAGGGTGTCGACGAGATGAGGCATGTCGTCGTTGATGGCTTCGACAAAGGTCCGCGCGCCCGTCACCCCGTCGGTGGCCGCGGTCACCCGAAGCAGAAGTTCGCCCGAGCGGCGCTGCGCTCCGAGGCCGTAGTGCCGGAGGGCCGCCTCGACGAGCGCGTGCGGGCTTCGCGCCTCATGATCCTCGTCGGTGAGCCCGGCGTAGTAAGCGGACAGAAATTCGTCGAATCCGCTCGGCAGGTCGGAGCCGTGGTCACGGTTGGCGGCGCGCAGGAGGCGGCGGATCCGGAAGGCGGGGGATGCGGTGTCGGTCATGAGGTCCTCGGGGCCGCGCGCGGCGGCGGTCAGTCGCGGCGTTCGAGATCCCGGATCATGGCCGCGAGGAAGCGACAGGCGTCACCGCCGGTGACGGCGCGGTGATCGAAGGTGAGCGAGAGCGGCAGACGGCGGTGGCAGGCGATTCCGCCGAGCACCGCCACGACATCGTGGCAGAGCCGTCCGGTTCCCACGATGGCCACCGTGGGCGGCACCACCACGGGTGTGGCGTAACGGCCGGCCATCATCCCGAAGTTGGAGAGCGTGAGCGTCGCTCCGCGCATGTCCTCCGGGCCGATCCGGCGTTCGCGCGTGCGGACTTTGATGTCGTCGAGGCGGGCGCGGAGGGCGCGGCGGTCGAGGCCGCCCGCGTTGCGGATGACGGGCACGATGAGCCCGTCGGGGGTGTCGACGGCGAGCCCGAGGTCGAGCCGGTCGTGGACGGTGAGTTCGAGTTTTTCCCCATCGTACCAGGCGTTCAGGATGGGGACCTCGCGCGCGGCGAGGGCGAGGGCCCGGATCACACGCGCGGTGATGTCTTCGTCCTTGGCCCAAGCCTCGATGTCGGCGTCGTCGAAGAGGGTCGTGGCCGCAATCGCGTCGCGGGCGAGGGCCATCGTCTGGGCCATGGCGCGGCGGGGACCGCGCACGACGTGCGCGCCGGCCGTACCGGCAGGGGAGAGTGCGACAGGCGAAGGCGGCGCCGGCGCCCGCTCGAGGTCGCGCAGCGTGACCGCGCCGCGCGGGCCGCTTCCGGCGACGCCCGAGAGATCGATGCCGCGCTCGCGGGCGAGGCGACGGACACGCGGAAGGGCCTTGACGGGCCCGTGCGAAACACGGACCAGGGCAGGCGGTGGTGGGGAGGGGGACGGTGCTGCGGCGGGGCGGGGCGGGGCGCCGCGACGGCGTACGATCATCGTCTCTTCGAGTTCCCGGCCGGCTGCGGGCATGCGGCCCACGACGGTGCCGCTGTCGCCCTCGCTCGCCGCGGCAGGCGGAGGGGTTGGGGCGGTCGATGCGCCGGCTTCCTCGATGTCGACGAGAGGCGCGTGGGTCTTCAGGATCGTGCCGGCGGCGGCATGAATTTTCGTGATCTTGCCGGACCAGGGGGCCGGGACGTCCACGACGGCCTTCGCGGTTTCCACCGAGGCGAGCGGTTGGTCGGTGCGGACGTGATCCCCTTCTTTCACGTGCCAGTCGACGATCTCCGCTTCCTGGAGTCCTTCACCGAGATCGGGTAGGAGAAACGTGCGGACGGCCACGGCTCAGCCCTCGAGGACCCGGCGCGCGGCCGCGACGATACGGTTGACACTGGGCATGAATTCGTGCTCGAGTTTGAAGAGGGGCGTGACGACGTCGTAGCCCGTGACGCGGATCGGGGGGGCGGCGAGGTCGTAGCCGGCACGCTCGGCGACCTCGGCGAGGATCTCCCCGCCGAGACCCGCGGTGCGGGGCGCCTCGTGCACGACGACGAGCCGTCCCGTTCGGGCCACGGATTCGAGGATCGTCTCGTAATCGATCGGGCTCAGGGTCGCGAGGTCGATCACCTCGGCCTCGACGCCCGTTTCGGCCAGGACGCGCGCGGCCTCGAGCGTCTCGTGGATCATCGCGCCCCAGGACACCAGCGTGATGTCGCGGCCCTCGCGCAGGACGAAACAGGTGTCGAGCGGAAGGGCCTCACCGTCGTCTTCCACCTCCTGTTTGTGCAGCCGGTAAAGACGGGTGGGTTCGAAAAAGACGACCGGATCGGGATCGCGGATCGCGGCCAGGAGCAGTCCGTAGGCCCGACGCGGGGAGGAGGGGGTGACGACGCGCACCCCGGGCATGTGGGCGAAGAGGGCCTCATTGCTCTCGGAGTGGTGCTCGGGGGCATGGATTCCGGCTCCGGAGGGCGTGCGCAGCACCATGGGGACACTGAGCCGGCCGCGGGTGCGCGTGCGCAGGCGCCCGGCGTGGTTGATCATCTGGTCGACGGTGGGATAGATGAACCCCGAAAACTGGATCTCGGCGACGGGTTTGAGTCCCATGGCGGCCATGCCGATCGCCAGGCCCGCGATCATCGACTCGGCCAAGGGGGTATCGAGCACCCGGTCCTCTCCGAAGCGCTCCTGGAGTCCGACCGTGGAGCGAAAGACTCCCCCGTTCGGTCCGATGTCCTCACCGAGAAGGACGACGGCCGGATCGTGGGCGAGTTCGTGCGCGAGGGCGAGATTGATCGCTTCGACGAGGGTGATCTTAGCCATGGGGCGCAGCCTCCACGGCGGCGAGTGCCTCGGCGCGCTGGGCGGCAAGGCCCACGGGGAGAGTGGCGAAGGTGTAATCGAACATGTCCGCGGGCGAGGGTTTGCCGGTGGCGAGATAAGCGCGGACGGCCTCCTCGATTTCTTCCTGGCAACGCTCGGTCCAGCGTTTCTCCTCCGCCTCCGTCCAGAGCCCCCGCTCCGTGAGAAAGCGGCGCAGGCGCACGAGGGGCTCCTCGGCCCAGGCGCGGTCGACTTCCTCTTTGCTGCGGTAGCGCCGCGCGTCGTCGGCCGTGGTGTGGTCGGAGAGGCGGTACGTCAGGGCCTCGACCAGGGTCGCTCCGTGCCCCCGGCGGGCGCGTTCGATCGCGTCGTCGAGGACGCTGCGGACGGCGAGGAGATCGTTGCCGTCGACCTGGACGCCCGGGAGGCCGGCGGCGATCGCCTTCTGCGCCAACGTCTGGGCCGCCGTCTGCTTGGCGAGGGGGACCGAAATCGCCCAGCGGTTGTTGGCCACGACGAAGACCGCCGGGAGCGACCAGACGCCGGCGGCGTTCAGCGCTTCGTAAAAGTCGCCCTGCGATGTCCCGCCGTCACCGATGATGGCCAAGGCGACGCGGGCTTCGTGCCGCAGACGAAAAGCGAGGGCCGCGCCGCTGGCGTGCAGCGTTTGTGTCCCGATCGGGACCGCCCAGGGAAAATCGTGTGGTTGTTCGGCGAAAGCGCTCCCGCGTTCGTCGCCCCCCCAAAACAGGAGGATCTCGCTCATCTTGACCCCGCGCCAGAGCTGCGTCCCGTACTCGCGGTAGGTCGGAAAGAAGGCGTCCTCGGGCCGCAACGCCGAGCCGATCCCGACGTGAAGCGCTTCGTGACCGAGGCACGAGGCGTAAGTCCCGAGCTGGCCGGTCCTCTGAAGCGCGACCGCTTTCGTGTCGAAGAGGCGGACACGAAGCATGGCCCGGAAGATGGTCCGGAGAGTCTCGGTGTCGGACGCGAGGGGAGGGAGGTCTCCGACCACACGTCCCTCGGCGTCAAGGCAGCGGACGAGGGGGACGTCGAAATGTGCGACGATGCTGGGCACGGGGGGAACCTCGGGGAGCGGAGGTGTGAAAAAAGTTGGGCGCCGCAAAAAGACGTAGCCGCGCAATTATAACGGCCTCTCCTGTGGCCGAGACCACGGGGGTGGGCGTCACCGCCGCCGCACCACCCCCGGAAACCCTCGAACTCGAGGGGCGGCGGGTGGGTTGGGCCCTCTACGGAGAGAGGCATGCCCGCGGCGGTGTTGTCTATCTCCACGGTTTTCCCGGCTCGTGTCTCGAGCCGCTCATCGTGGCCGAAGCGCTCCGCTCCGCCGGTCTCGCGCTTGTGGCCTTTGATCGCCCGGGCTACGGCACAAGTTCGACGCACACGGGTGACGCCCGCGATCCCGGTCTCGCCGCGCGGATCGCCGGGGCTCTCGTCGATCGCTTGGGCTGGCAACGATACGTGCTTCTGGCGGTCTCGGGATCCGGACCGGCGGCCGTGGCCGCGCTCGCGCGTCCCGACCCGCGGCTCGCGGGTGCTCTTCTGCTGGCGGTTTTCCCGCCCCTCTGCCGCGGGCGCCCGCGTGCGGACAGCGACCTTTTGCGGGTTCACGCCGCTCTTCGCCGTCGCGCCCCGCTTCTCCTCGGGCTCGAGAGTCGGCTCGTGGCCCGTCACTTCGGCCGCCGTCCCGCACGCCTTCGCCGTCGGCTTCTGCGTCTTCTGCCGCCGCCCGACCGTGTCAGCCTGGGTTCGGCTCCTCTCGCCGCTGTGCTCGAGGCGTCCTGGGCGCGCGCTCTCGTGGGTGGAGGGGGTCGCGGGCTTCTCGTCGATCTCGCACACTTTTTTGATCCGATCGATCCGCCTCCTCCTCCTCCCTTTCCGTGCCTCTCCGTTCATGGAGGCAGGGACCGTGTCGTTCCGCCCGCGCTCCAGGATTACCTTTGTGAGGCGCTTCCGTACCTCGAGGCCCGCCGATGGCCGCAGGCCGGGCACTTCTCTTGGGTGGAGACGCACGCTCGGGAGATTCTCGAGACACTCAAGGAGTGGCTGGCGGGCTGAATCGAGGAGCGAGGCCCAGGGCCAGAGCGTCCTCCGTGTCTGCCGAAGCGGCCACCCGGGAGCGGCATCGAGAGTCGGCCCCGCCGGGTGCCGTGAGAATCAGAGGGCCTCGGTGTCCGAGGCTGTGGCCCCCACGAGCGGATCGCCGGCTTTCGTTCGGGAACGGAGTTTCTCGAAGAGTGCGAGGCCGATCCGCGCACCGGCATAGCCGACGAGGGCCCCGCAGATCACGTCGAGGGGAAAGTGCTCCCCGTTGTAGACGCGGGAGAAACCGACGAGGGCGGCGAGCGTATAGAACACGGCCCGGTTCTTCGGAAAGAACGAAGACAAGGCAACGGCAAGGGCAAAGGCTGTTTCGGTGTGCCCCGAGGGAAACGAGTAGGCAGTGAGGTGGCGACCGAGGACGACGACGTGCGCCGTCCCGGCGGCGATGCGACCGGCGAGCGCAACGATCGGGCGCGGGCGGTTGACGATGTGCTTGAGCAGAACGACGACGGCCCCGGGGATCGCCTGGCTCAGGACGAGGGCGGTGAACGAGGAGCGGAACGGCCGTCGTCCCCAGAGGTACAGCGAAAGGACGGCCGCCCAGTAGACCACCCAGCCGTTGCCAAGATAGGTGATCGCCCGCATGTTGTCGTTGAGGATGTGAAAGTGAAAATGGTTGTTGATGAAAAGGAAAGCAGACGTGTCCGCGCGGACGAGGGGGGCCAGGAGATTCATGGGGAGGAGTTCCGTCAGGATCTGCGTCGAGTGTAGCCGCTTACGGGGGGGGTGGTGGACCTGAGCGGTCTGTCGTTCTGATGGGGTTGATTCGGGTGAGGCGGGAGTGCGAGCCAGACAGGGCGGTCGGCGATCCGCCCGGGTTCTCCACGGGGCGTTCCTTGCTTCCGGGGACGCTCTGACGCACCACGCGCAGAGTTCTTTGAAATCTCAATGTTTTCCGGCCGCTGAAGGGTTCTGAGGTCATGATGAGCTTGACAAAATGGCGGCTCCTCCCTACAATGAGAATTGGGGGAAAAATTGAATTGCTGCCCCTTGGGGCCGTGGTCATGACGAGTCGTTCAGGACGACAGCTTCCGGGGGGCACAGTCGACCGACCCTGCGCGCGGGCCTTCCGTGGCGCATACCGGCCGCGCAAGCGGCCACAACCAACCCGTATGGAGGTTTAACACCCATGAAATCAACGATCCTGACGGCGACCGCCGTTCTTGCCCTTGCTGTCGCACCTCTGGCCCTGGCCTCGGGGACGATGGCTCCGAAGCCCATGATGGCCAAGAAGACCATGACGGCCAAACAGCGTGCGTGGGCCATGCATCACCGCATGTGGGTCATGAAGGTCCAGCGTGCCCTTGACAAGGCTGGTGCTCATCTCAAGGCCGATGGCTACTGGGGCCCCATGACGATGGCCGCGGTCCGTTCTTTCCAGAAGAGCCACGGCCTCAAGGTCACCGGTCATCTCGACCATGCGACCCTCGCCAAGCTCGGCCTGTGGCACAAGGGCTGGATGAAGAAGAAGGCGCCGGTCAAGAAGTAATCGGTCATCGGCGTCTTCGGACGCGGCGCGGATGAGGAGCGTATCCGCGCCTGAGAGTCTCCTCTCCTGAACGCTCACGAATCTCCGCCGGCGGGTATCCCCCGCCGGCTTTTTTTTGTGCTTCGGCCCCGATGCCCTGCAGGCTCTTCCCTGGAGTTCGAGCTCTTCTCGGGCGTGGTCAGCTCTGACAGCGGGGGCAGTAGTAGCTGCCGCGGCCCGAGAGCCTCAGGCCGCGGATCTCTGTTCCGCACCGCCGGCATCCTTCGCCGGCACGACCGTACACGTCCAGCCGGAGACGGAACAACCCCGCGCGGCCGTCCACGCCGAGGTAGTCGCGCAGCGTGCTCCCTCCGCTCGCGAGGGCGTCTTCGAGAACCGCGTGAATGGCTGCGGTGAGCCGTGCCCATTCTGCCGTCTTGACACGGCCGGAAGCCCGCCCGGGACGAATCCCGGCGCGGTAGAGAGCCTCGTTGGCGTAAATGTTGCCAAGCCCGGCGATCACACGCCCGTCCATCAGGAACGCCTTGACCGCCCCGCGGCGCCCGACGGCGCGGGCGCGAAGATGTCGGGCCAGCGCATCCTGCGGGGTCTCGAGGGGCTCGGGTCCGAGATCGCGTACGAGTGGATCGTCCTCGGGCCGTGCGCTGTACTGAAGGAGACTGAAGCGGCGTGGGTCGTGCATGCGCAGGGTCATGCCTTCCGTGAACACCAGGGTCCACCGATCATGCGCGCGGGAGGGTTCGTCCACGGGCACGAGCCGAAGGCTGCCGCTCATGCCGAGGTGGATGAGGAGGCCGCCGCTGTCAAGACGGAGGATCAGATACTTGCCTCGCCGCTCGATGGCGCGGACGCTCTGTCCTTCGATACGCCGCGCGAGTCCTGCGGCTACAGGACGGCGGAGACGTCGTTCGGCGACGAGGAGGGAGCGAACGACCCGGCCGGGGAGCGTTTCCGCCAGGCCACGCCGGGTCGTTTCAACTTCCGGGAGTTCGGGAGGCACGAGGCTGGCGGGCGCCCGCTGCGCGTCGGGGACGCGGTGGGGGCAGCCGGAAGAGCCGCTTGCGGCTCATTTGCGGGAACTGCCAGCGGAGCCCGAGACGGGGACGGACGAGCGCAAAACCCAAGGGGTCGGCGACGACGTCGTAGCGGCGGGGGGGAAGCCCGCGGAAGAGGAGTTCCGCTCGGCCCTCGATCGTGAAGCGGCCGGCCGGTGCGACGCCGAGGGCCGAAGCGTAGGTCCACTGCTCGACGAAGCGGCGGAGGCGACGCTCGGAAATCGGGCGGGCGGGGAGGATCCTCCACCGTCCGTGAACTCCGCGCACGACCCGGAAGTTGTGAAGCACGATCGCCGTGAGGCGGTGGCGAGCTTGGGGCCCGAGGAGACGGGTCGAGAGATAACGTTCGTCTCCTCCGACGAGGCGGTAGGCGAGCGAATCGTGAACGAGATCGACGGTGCCCCCGGTTTCGATGTAGCGGTAACTTCCGACCGGGTCGGTGGCGCCGAAAGCAAAACGCGTGCGCCCGACGACGAGGGTGAGCGCGGGCGGCGTGAGCCCGAGCCGGGCGATCTTGACCCGGGCCATCGGGTAACGGCGGGCCACCGGTTCATGGAGGCCGTCGAGAAGCGATTGGATCATCGGAGCGTTACCGCGCACACGGACGGGCCGGGTTTGCCACCACCGGCCGTGAACCTTGCGGAACACGTACCAGAGCCCGTGGGCGATGCGGAAGCGGAAGGACCTCACCCGTCCCGGAGCGATCGTGCTCAGAGGCAGGGGAGGTGGGGTCGTTTTGCGGCCGACGTGCGCCGCGAGCAGTACCGCCACCCCGACGACCGCCAGGAGGAGCGCAAGATTGAGGAGCGTGCGCTTGCGCATCGCCCGCGGCTCAGCGGCGCGTCCGGCGGAGACGAACCGCGATTCCGCCCCCGATGAGGAGGAGTGGGAGCACGATGAGAAACGCGGCACCCAAGGCAATCTCTTCCTCTTGTGTGAGCACGAGAGTCCGGTCCGGGCTGAGTGGCTGATGCAGGTTGAGGAACGCCCCCTGTGCGCTCAACCAGTTGAAGAGGTTGAGCGCGAAGCCCAGGTTGTCCCCGGCGTTGAGGAAGGCGTTGGCGAAGAGCCCGCCGCCGCTCAGAACGGCCACACGTTCGAGAGTCCCGTGGCCGTGCCCGTGGATGAAGATCTCGGCGATCGGAAGCGGCCCCGGACGGTCGCCCGCCTTGGGGTCGTAGACCACCGTTCCGCGGAGCGGGCCCGTGGCCAGCCAGGAGAGCGGGAGCGGAGGACTCGTGAGGAGCGCTTCGTGGATCCAGCCTTTTAGGTGGTGGACGACGAGGGCGGTCGTGTCGGGATCCAGGACCTCGCCGGTGAGGGAGCGGGTGACCCGCGTGGGCGGGAAGCTCGTGAGCACGAGCCAGGTCGGATTGCGGATGCCGAGGAGCTCGCTCTCGATGTCGACGACGTGCCCTGGAAGGAAACGCAGCCCGAGATGGGCGGCGAGCCGTTCGAGGCCGCGTCTCTGACCCTGTCCCGCAAGCCAGAGGAGATTGCCGCCGCGCCCAAGATAGGCGACGAGGGCCTTTTCCTCCCCGGGAAGATAGCGTGTGCGCGGGTCGGCCACCACGAGAAGGCTCGTCGCCTTGGGGATCGGTTGACGGCTCAGGTTCACCGTTCTCAGGCGGAATCCTTCGCGACGGAGTGCCGCGGCGAGTGCGCTCAGTCCCGCGGGCGAGGTGTCCGTGAACGAGCGTTCGCCGTGACCCGTCACGAAGACCAACTCCAAGTGACGCGTCCGCTCGAGGCGCAGGAGTGCGTCGGTGAAAGCCCGCTGGTCCAGGGTGGTGATCGTTTCGTGGCGGTGTCCGTAGCCAAGATCGAGTTCGCCTTCGCTGCGGATTCCGAGGCGACGGACCTCGGCGAGATGAACGTCGGGGTTGACGAACGTGAGCCGGATCTTGGGGTCGATGCGCCGGTAGCGGTTCACGAGATGGCGGATCCGGCCGCGGAGCTCGGGGTCTTGGCGGGCAAAGGCCAGCACGGTCACCGGACCTGCGAGTTTGGCGACGACCCGGCGGCTTGCGGCGGTGAGCGAGTTTCGCCCCGTGGCCGTCCAGTCGGCGCTCCAACTCAGTCCGTTCGTGAACCACGCAAGACCCGTGCAAAGCGCGGCGAGCAGGAGAAGGAACCCCGCGTGCTGAAGGCGGAGAAGAAAGCGGGCGCGGCGGTCGAGACGCATGATCGCTCAGTGTTCGAGGCGCTCGGCGTCGAGATGACGCACCGTGAGCGCGAGGAAGAAGAGCACGAAGATGAGATCGTAGGCGATGTCTCCCACCTTGATCTCGCCGCGGAGAAACGGAGCGAGATGACGCATCGGTGAGAGATAGCGCAGGATGGCGCTTCCCGGTCCGTGCCCGCGTGCGGCCCAGGGCGTGAGGGAGAGAAAGAGGAAGAATCCGAAGGTGGCTACGGCCCCGGCGAGAGGCTGACGGACCAGGCTCGAGAAATAGATGCCCGCGGCGGTGAGCGCGGCGACGAAGAGGACGAGACCCACGAATGCGGCCGCGAGAAGCCCCCAGTCGGGCCGGGTGCCGAGGGCGAGCGAGACCGGCATCGCGAAGACGAGGACGATGAGGAGCGCGAGGAAACCGAGGGACCCCAGGAACTTGCCGAGAACGATGTCCGTGAGCCGCACCGGCGAGGAGAGGAGGAGCGGGAGCGTGCGCAGACGGTACTCGTCGGCGAAAGCGCGCATCGTGAGGAGCGGGACGAGAAGGAACATGAGGAAACTGGCCGCCGAACGCACGAGGGGGATGGCGACCAACGCGGTCACCCCGGGGGCCCGCGGGTACATGAGAAGGCGCGGGGCGACACGCAGGAAGGCGTCGACCTGGAGAAGAAAAATCCAGGCGAGTATGAAGAGGACGACCCCGAGAACGATCCAGGCCAGGACGGACACGAAGAGGCTGCGGAGCTCGCGGCCCGCGACGGCTGAGATCACGGGGAAGGTCCTCCGGTGGGGGCGGACGGCGTCTCGCCCGAACGCCCAAGTGTGAGGTTGAGAAAGACCTCTTCGAGATTGGCCCCCTGCGGCGTGAGGCTCGCGGGTTGCCAGCCCGAAGCCACCGCGCGGGCGAGGAGCGCCGCCCGGGCTTCGCGGCCCGCCTCGTGGTGCAGAAGGAACCGCCCCTCGCCACGAGGTTCGGCCTTGTGCACGCCCGGCAGTGTGCTCAGAACCTCGGGCGCCGGCGGGCGGGCGAGTTCGAGGATCGATCGCTCTTCGCCCCCTTCGCCGCCGAGCTCGCCGAGAGTCTCGCTGAGGACGATACGTCCCTCGTGGATGATCGTCACCCGGGTGCAGATGCTCTGGACTTCATGGAGGAGGTGGCTCGAGAGGAGCACGGCGTGTTCGCGCCCGAGCTCCACGATGAGCGTGCGGATCGACTGGATCTGAGCGGGATCGAGCCCGACGGTCGGCTCGTCCAGGATGAGGACGTCCGGGCGGTGGAGCACCGCCTGCGCGAGACCGAGACGTTGCTGGTACCCCTTGGAGAGTTGCGCGACCAGACGACGACGCACGTCCCCGAGGCCGGTGCGGCCGAGGGTCTCGTCGATGGCGGTGGGGAGGGTGCGGCGGCGCAGGCCGTGGAGGCGGCCGGCAAAGCGCAGGGATTCCTCGACCGTGAGCTCAGGATGAAGGGGTGGGTGTTCGGGAAGATAGCCGATCTGCCGTTTGGCGGCGAGTGGCTCCTCGAGAAGGTCGCGGCCGGCGATACGAATGGCCCCGCGGTGCGGCGCCAGGGTCCCGGTGAGCAGGCGCATCGTGGTGGTCTTGCCCGCGCCGTTCAGTCCCAGGAATCCGAGGATCTCACCCCGTCCGAGGTGGAGATCGACCTCCGAGACGGCCGCACGGGTGCCGTACCAGCGGCTCAGGCCCTGGGCGTCGAGGAGAAGGGGTTCGGCCGCGCTCATATCTTACGTCGCTCCCTCGCGGGGGCGTGGATTCCGAAAAGACCTGACCGTCCGCGGGGCCGGAAGTTCACGAGACCGTGCGGCGTGCCGTTACTTGAGCTTGGCCTCGTTGTAGACGACATGTTTGCGGACGACCGGGTCAAACTTGGTGACCGAAAACTTGTCGGGATGAAGCCTCTTGTTCTTGGTGGCCGTGTAGAAATGGCCGGTGCCGGCCGAGGAGACGAGTTTGATTTTTTCACGCACGGGGAAACGACCTCAGGTGACAGGGTGGCTCAGGGTTTGTGACCGCGGGCGCGGAGTTCGGCCAACACGGCGTCGACGCCCTTTCGGTGCACGGTCCGGAGTGCCTGATGGCTCAGGCGCAGGGTGACGAAGCGCTCTTCTTTCTCGCTCCACAGGCGATGTGTGTGCAGGTTGGGGAGAAAGCGGCGCCGCTTCTTGTTGTTCGCGTGTGAGACGCGGTTGCCCGTGATCGGGCGTTTGCCGGTGAGGGGGCAGACGCGGGACATGCGAGTCGATCCGTGGTTCTGGCTGCGTGAACGTCTATGATAAGAGGAAAGAGGCTCCCGCTGCAAGGGCGGGGCCCGCCCGGAGGCCTGTGCGTGACGGCGGACGAAGAGTGCGGGGAGCGGCGTGGACGGCTCGACGGCCGCCGCGTGCTCCTCGTGGTAGCGGGGGGGATCGCCGCCTACAAGGCGGCTGAACTCGTGCGGAAACTGCGTGGTGAGGGGGCGGAGGTGCGCGTGGCCGCAACCGCCGGGGCTCTGCGTTTCGTGGGGGTGGCCACATTCCAGGCCCTTTCGGGGCACCGTGTCCGCCACGATCTCTGGGACGAGGAAGCCGAGGCGGCGATGGGCCACATCGAACTGGCCCGTTGGGCCGAGATCGTGGTCGCCGCCCCGGCGAGTGCACACCTTCTGGCCCGTTTCGCCCACGGGTTGGCCGACGATCTTCCGACAACCCTGGTTTTGGCGAGCGAGGCCCCTCTGCTCCTCGTGCCGGCCATGAACCGCGTCATGTGGTTGCACCCCGCCACCCAGGCGAACGTGGCCCATCTGCGGGCGCGTGGGGTGACGGTGCTCGAGCCCGATGTCGGCGAGCAGGCCTGCGGGGAGCACGGGCCCGGACGGCTGCCCGAACCCGCGCTCATCGTCGAGAGGGTCCAGGCTCTTCTCGCCCCCGGCCCCGGAGAGCGGTTCTCGGCGGATCTTTTGGCCGGACGGCGGGTGGTGGTCAGCGCCGGGCCCACACGCGAACCCCTGGATGAGGTGCGCTACATCGGCAATCGGAGCTCGGGACGCATGGGCTATGCGGTGGCGACCGCGGCGCTTCGCGCCGGGGCCGAGGTGGTTGTGGTGAGCGGTCCCGTGGGGCTTCCTCCGCCCGAGGGTGTCCGTGTGCGCCGGGTCGAGACCGCTCTCGAGATGAGAGAGGCGGTGCTGGACGAGGTGCGTGCGGCGGACGTTTTCATGGCCGTGGCCGCCGTGGCCGACTACCGACCCGCCCGCAGGGCCGCGGGCAAGCCGGCGAAGACGGCGGGCGGCCTTCGCCTCGAACTCGTTCCCAACCCCGACATCGTGGCCGAAGTCGCCGCTCTCGATCCGCGCCCCTTCGTCGTGGGCTTTGCGGCCGAGGCGGACGATCTCGAGGCGCACTGCCGGAACAAACTCGAACGCAAGGGTCTCGACATGATCGCGGGCAACCTCGTCGGGCCGGGCCGCGGGTTTGACGTCGAGGACAACACGCTCCACGTGTTCTGGGCCGGGGGGGAGGTGCGTCTCGGGCCGGGAGCGAAAACGGCCCTCGCCCGGGATCTCGTCGCGCTCGTCGCCCGCCGTCTCGCGGAGAGGAGACGGCGGTGAAGATTGCGCTTCGCGTTCTCGATCCGCGTCTCGGGCGGGACTATCCGCTGCCGCGGCCCTCGACGGAGGGCTCGGCCGGTGTGGATCTCAGGGCCATGGTCGGCGATCCCCTCACGCTGGCGCCCGGGGACGTACGCCTCGTGCCGAGCGGTCTGGCGGTCCACATTGCGGATCCCGGCTGGGCCGGCGTCGTTCTCCCCCGCTCCGGTCGTGGGCACGAAGGGCTCGTCCTCGGCAATCTCGTCGGTCTCATCGATTCCGACTATCAGGGCGAGATCCGTCTTTCGCTCTGGAACCGGGGGGAGGCCGCGTTCGTGATCGAACCCGGAGAGCGCATCGCTCAGCTCGTCCTCGTCCGTGTGGTCCAGCCCGAATTCGAGGTCGTGGCGGATTTCGCCGCGAGTTCCCGCGGCGAGGGAGGGTTCGGCCACAGCGGACGGCGGTAAGAGGCCGCGGATCCTTGTCCGGCTTGACACCGCCCGTGATGTGGGGGAAAATGTGCGGCCTTGGGGCGTTGTGGGGCCATAGCTCAGCTGGGAGAGCGCTTGCATGGCATGCAAGAGGTCGCCGGTTCGATCCCGGCTGGCTCCACCAAGGACTCGCCTCACAACTCTTCTTCTCTTCGCCGGATAGGTGATGGTGACGGCGACGTCTCCCCCGTCCGTTCCCCCCCGAGCCGTTCTGGAGGGGATCTGGAAGAACGTCTGCGGCAGGCCCCTGTAAAGTGTTTCCGTCCCGACGGCCCCGGTGCGGGTCCGGGCCGCATCTTCATGGGGGGGGCTCATGCCGGATCACGTGACATCGGCGCTCGTTCTGATCCTCCCCTGGCCATTGATCCTGGTTGGGCTTCTCGCCGGACGGGCGGCCGACCGCCACGCCCGACGCGTGCGGCGCCTCACGCAGGGCGCCGCTTCCTTTGCCGTGTTCGCCGCGCTCTTGGCTGCGTTGAACTACCGCTGGGGGATGGCCCGCTCGGTGACCTACGTCGCGGTGGTCCTCCCGGTCGGTCTCGGTCGTTTGGCGATCACCGTCTACGTGAACGCTCTGACCGTCCTCATGATTCTTCTCGTTTCGTTCGTCGGGTTGATCGTCGCCCGCTACTCATCGCGGTACATGGACGGCGATGCCCACGAAGGCCGTTTCCACCGTTGGCTCAGCCTCACACTCGGAGCGTTCTTCACGCTGATCGTGACCGGCAACATCTGGGGATTTTTCCTGTCGTGGTTCGTCACGAGCCTGTCGCTCCACGAGCTTCTGGCTTTTTACCGCGAGCGGCCGGGGGCCGTGTTGGCCGCCCGGAAGAAATATCTCCTGCATCGTTTGAGCGATGTGGCCCTGTTCGTGGCCTTCGTACTCGTGATCCGCACGCTTCGGACCTCACAGTTCGCCGGGCTCGTGCCCGCGCTCGCCGCGCACCCGGGACCTCTGCCCGCCCCGCTGGAGATCGCCGCCGGGCTGATCCTCCTGAGTGCGGTTCTCAAGAGCGCACAGTTTCCGACGCACGGTTGGCTCATCCAGGTGATGGAGGCGCCGACGCCGGTCTCGGCGCTCATGCACGCCGGCATCATCTACACCGGAGCGTTCCTGCTCTTGCGCACGAGCCCCCTCATCGCCCGGGTCGATTGGGCTTGGGATGTCCTCATCGTGGGGGGACTGGCCTCCGTCGCGGCCGCCTCCCTGATGATGATGACGGCAACCAACATCAAGGAATCGCTGGCCTATTCCACCTGCGCGCAAATGGGCTTCATGCTGATGGAGTGCGGGTTGGGTCTCTACAGCGTTGCGGTCCTGCACATCATCGCGCACTCCGTCTACAAGGCGCACGCGTTTCTGTCGTCCGGGAGTGTGGTCGACACGTTTCGGGCGCCCGTTCCTTCTGTCGTTCCACGTCCGACAACACTCGCGGCGGGTGCGGGGGCGTTGGCCGCAGCGACGGCGGCGACGATCGGCGCAGGCGCTCTTTTCGGGGCGACGCTCCAGCGTGAGCCCGCACTCATCGCCGTGGGGGCGGTTCTCACAGCGGCGACGGCCCAGCTTCTCCTGCAGGCGTTTCGTGCCCGCTCTTCGGGCACGGCCGGGGTTCTCTTGCGCCTCGCGGTCTTGTGCGTCCTCGTCGCGGTTGCCTATTTCGGCCTCCACCGGCTCTTCGTCCATCTCCTGGGAACGAGCCTTCCCCCCGAGCGGCTGCAGGCGCATGGTGTTCCGCCGGTCCTGCTCTGGCTGATCGCGACCATCTTCCTCGGTCTTCTGCTCCTCCAGCAGGCGCTGCCCCGGATCCGTGAAAAACCTCTTGGGCAAGCCGCGTGGGTTCATCTCTACAACGACCTCTACGTCGATGATTTCCTGAGCCGGCTGGTTCACGGGCTTGAGAGATCGACTCGCATGCGGGGGCTTCGGCCCTCTTTGCGACGTCCCCCACGCGACGCCTCGTCATGAATGCCTTCACCGTCAGGCCGACCGCCTCGGAAGCGAGCGGGATCCGGGAGACGATGGATCGTGTCTGCCGGCGCGTCGCGCCGCTTTGGCCGCTCAGCAGTTTCGTTGCGGTCAATCCCTATTTCGGACTGCGTCATCTTCCCTTCTGGGCGGCCGACGCCACGCTCCGACGGATCACCGGGGTCGGGCTCACCATGCCGCGGGGGTATTACCGGGATCACATCGCGAGCGGGCGGATCACGTTGGCCGATCTGGCCGAGGCTCGGGACGAGTGGGGCGGGTCGGAAGGAGGTCTCGAGCTCGAGGAGATCCTCGAGCCGACGTCGATCGATCCCCGACCGAAGGCCCCTCGTCTCCTCGTCACGGACGTGCTCGGGGATCTCGAAGGTGAGGACTGGTCCGGCTTTGTGGTCGATCGGATCAGCCGCTTTTGCGCGGCCTATTTCGATCGGGGGCAGGCGCTCTGGCCGATGCCTTGGCGGGAGGAGGCGTTCTATCGGGCCTGGCGGGCGTATGCGCGGATCGACAAGACCCCACGCGCCATGGGCATCAGGGGTGTCGGCGCGGCGCTCGCGGCCCTGCCCGAGACGGCGGAGGAGGCCGTCTTTGAGGTCGTCGGGCGCCTCGCGGTGCCCCAGGAGGCGCTCGACGCTTATCTCCACGCGGCTCTCCTGAGCGTTGGCGGTTGGGCGGGATGGGTGCAGTACCGGAATTGGCGCGCGGACCCGGGGAACGGAGGCGAGTCAACCCTTCGCGATCTTCTCGCCGTGCGACTTGTGTGGGATCTCCTGCTCGGTACGTTGCGTGGTGGCCCGGACCTCGCCGTGCGTTGGCAGAAGAGCCTGATCACGGCGCGGGCGGTGGAGAGCCAGGGCGTGCCCGTCACCGACGGGGTGTTGCAGACCGCCTTCGAGATCGGTTACCGGCGGCAACTCATCGCTTCACTCGCCGCTTCCGCGGCGCCGCGGCCGGTGTGTGCGCGTCCCGCGCTCCAGGCGGTCTTCTGCATCGACGTCCGTTCCGAGATCGTCCGACGCCACCTCGAGACGATCGCGCCGGAGGCGCAAACACTCGGCTTCGCGGGGTTCTTTGGGATTCCCATGGCGTACCTGCCGCTGGCCTCCGTCGAAGCTCGCGATCATCTCCCCGTCTTCTTTTCTCCGTCTTACCGAATCCGTGAACGTCCCATCGGGGGGGATCCCCGAGACACAGAGAAGCTCACCGCCCTCCGCCGCACGCGGTTGCGCGTGGCCAGCGCCTGGAAAACGTTCAAAACCTCGGCCGTCTCGTGCTTCACCTTCGTCGAGGCGGCGGGCTTACTCTACGTCGCCAAGATTTTCAGCGACAGCATCGGATGGAGCCGTCCGGTCCCTCGGCCCGAGACCCGGGGCTTGGGGGAGCGGGTGTCTGCGCGTCTCGGACCCGCACTCGACCCCGATCCCGCGACAGACGGGACTTCTGCGACGGGCATTCCCGAAGAGGATCGTCCCGCGCTCGCCGAAGGCCTGCTTCGGACCCTGGGCCTGACCGGCCACTTCGCCCGCCTGGTCCTTCTCGTCGGGCACGGGAGCGCCACCACCAACAACCCCCAGGGAACGGGACTGGACTGTGGAGCCTGCGGGGGACAGAGCGGTGAGGCCAACGCCCGTGTGGCCGCCGCACTCCTCAACGATTCCTGCACCCGCCGGGGTCTGGCGCAACGCGGGATCGTGATCCCTGAGGACACGCGTTTTGTCCCCGCTCTTCACAGCACCACGACCGATGCGATACGGCTGCTCGATACGGATCGTCTGCCCGCCTCGCACGCCGAAGATCTGAGCCGGACGCGGCGGTGGCTCGAGGCGGCCGCCGAGGCGGCGCGCGGCGAGCGGGCGTCCGCTCTGGGACTCGACACCCGATCGCCCCGGGCGGTCACCAGAGAGCTCCGCCGGCGCAGCCGCGATTGGTCGGAGGTGCGCCCGGAGTGGGGGCTTGCGGGCAACGCCGCGTTCATCGTGGCACCCCGTGCCCGCACGAGGGGTTGTGTTCTGGCCGGCCGCGTCTTCTTGCACGACTACGACTGGCGTCAGGACCGGGATTTCCGCACGCTCGAACTCCTCATGACCGCGCCCATGGTCGTGGCGAGCTGGATCAATCTCCAGTACTTCGGCTCGGCTGTGGACCCCCGCCGCTTCGGCAGCGGGAACAAGGTCCTCCACAACGTCGTGGGTGGAGCGATCGGTGTCCTCGAAGGCAACGGAGGGGATCTCCGGACCGGACTCGCGTGGCAGTCGCTGCACGACGGGAGGCGCTGGATCCACGAGCCGGTGCGTCTTCATGTCTTCATCGAGGCGCCACGATCGGCCATCGACGCCGTGGTGGCCCGCGCCGAAGAGGTTCGCACGCTCGTGAAGAACGCCTGGATTCATCTTTTCCAGATCGAGGAGGATGGACGGGCCTACCGGCGCGGGACGGACCGACGGTGGTGTGACGTCTCCGTCGGTTGAGCGGCCCGGCCCGGCTGAAACGGGCTGTCTTGCAATCCCTCTCGCTTCCAAGAGCTCCGAGGAGATCCCGAAGCGTTCGACAGCCCTTTCATCGTGCGTGACCCCGCGACGAGAAGCGGAGATCCCCGCATGTTTCGATCAGTTGCATTAGTCCACAGGAGCCACCATGACTACCACCGCCCGTTTTGACCTGAAACTCAAGAAAGAGGAGAAGGATCTCTTCTCCCAGGCTGCCGCCCTGATGGGCACGACCACGGCCGGGTTTGTGCGTGCCGCGGCCAAGGAGAAAGCCCCGGACTCTCCTTGAGCAAGAGGTCCGTGTCGGCATGTCGACGCGGGACTTCGCCCAGTTCAGTGCCGCCTTGGACCAGGCCTTCACTCCCAATCCTGCATTGAAGGAGGCTCTGAAGAGCGCGCGTCGTTCGGTGCGTCGTGCTTGAGGAGCATCGACTCGATTCCAAGGTTCATGATTGCGCCGCCTTCGACTGCGGAACACCGGTCTTGAACGAGTACCTGGCGCGTTTTGCAACACAACACCGTCGCCGGGGGATCGCGCAGATCTACGTCCTGGTGGACTCCTCCCTGCCTTCCGCAGTGCTCGGTTACGACACGCTCAGTGCGGCTGAAGTGCATACGGCGCAGATCACGGACGCAGATCGTCAACGCTTGCCGCGGTTCCCGGTCCCATGCTTCCGAATGGGGAGATTGGCGATCCGTAAGGACCACAAGGGCAGGGGTCTGGGGAAGCTTCTTCTCGGCTTGGCGGTGGACCGTTGTCTGCGCGCGAAGGAAGAGGTGGCGGCCTATGCCTTGATCGTAGACGCCAAGGGAGAGCGATCCAAATCGTTCTACGAGCACTTTGGATTCACCCCTTGTACGGACCCACCCTTGACGCTGTATCTGCCGCTCGGACGGTCATTCGAATCCGGATGCGTTTTGCGATCTCTGGCGTGAGGCCGGAATGGCGATGGGCGTGAGAATATCTACAGGCCGATCGAATTCCGGAAAACTGGCGCTTTACGCGAGACGTCCGGACGATCGACCCCATCGACGTTGATGTCCCCATATGCCCCGAGTGGGCTGCTCGGTCTGGCTCTGGCTGGGTTGATGCTGGTCGAGGTAAACAGCCGACAATCCAAGTTCACGGCGAGGCGGACTGACCGAAACCGAGATTTTTGGGAGTTGTGCCAAATGAGCCGCTCTTCTCGGCAAACCCGAAGTCGGATTGTTGGCTCGGAGGCAAGAGCGGGCTGGTCAGCGGTTCGTAAATGGTCGGGCCATATGACTCGCCCGGGGAGATTCGAATCCGAATGGACGATACGGTATTCTCCGAGCTCACCCGGAAACGGTCCGACCGGTTTCCATCCGCACCCGCTCAATTGAGCAGGCGAGACTTTGGCAAATTGCCGGATGCCGATACCGAGCCGCACCGCCAATGCTACCCATTCCTTGCTCAGGCTGTGGTTGATGCGCGTAACAATACCCGGTCGCGGATCAGATTGACGAGTGCGAGTTCCTGTTATTCTTCGCGGGCCTCGTGTTCGGACTCACCCGTCGACGTGCGCGGATCGCGGTAGTGCTAACCCGCCGGGCGACGTTCGGGGCGGCGTTCCGGAGTCTCGCCCCCCCTCGGATGTGCCCGTGTTCTTTGGGCTCCTCGAAAGATGAGTTGAGTACGGTTCGGAGATTTCGTAGTTTCCGCTCATGTGCAGGCCTCATCGCATCATCAGGAATGTCGATAACGGCACAGATACGATGCGCGGATCGTCAGATGCTGCTTCCTCACCCAGCGTCACGAGTACTCCGAAAGGCGCGTTATAGACGGCCTTCTCAGTGAAAGCCCGCAAACCTACGGTGTCGCGGTGATCGATACGCCTACGATATTTGACTTCGATCGGGATGCGCTGTTCGCCGATAGTCATGACATAGTCCACCTCGGGCTCCGCGTTCCGCTCCGGAAAGTGCGCGACATCGAGATTGACGATTGATCGCAGGAAATATCCAGCTGCGCTCTCGGCAATGTGCCCGGCCAGGTCTGTCAGATGAGGTTGCCTTTCAAGCTCGTCGGGGTCGAGGGGCACGACTTCTTGTAGCCACGCGGCGCGCAGCGCGTGGTCGCATAGGCAGAGCTTCGAAGCCCCGCGACGACGCTTGAGCCGTAGTTCCAGGGGCTCGATCAGGCGTAGCAACAAAGTGCCGTCCAGGAATTTCAGATAGGTGAGGATTCGCTGCCAGCCGATATTCGCATGCATGGCACGGCGGATTTCATCAAGATAAAGGGCCTGGTTCGGCGACTGGCCGACATACCGGCAGCCAAGCCGGAAAACTTCTTCCAACAGATGTTCGTCACGTCTCTTTCCTTTTGCACCCATCCGCAGGTCATGCTGAATGGCGCGGCGGATCACCGTTTCATTCAGTTGGTCCGCGATTTGTTCCCACGACGCGTCGGCGCGCGCTTGAGCGATCGGATATGCACCACGTTGGGAGAACGCACTAAAGGCACGCAGACGGAACTCCCTGTGCCTTTCACCGAATTCGCGCAGACCCAGCCAGAAATCCTTGTCCTTGAGAGGCCCGAGCCCGTTGGACGGCAAATACGGTTCGATCTTGCCATAACCCCGCATCTCGCCGATCTCGCGTAGCAACAACGGCCCCATTTCCAGTGTGGCGATGCGTCCCGCGAGGCTATCGCGACCGGCTTCGATGCGCAGCGCGGAGCTGCCGGTAACGACCACATGCACCGGATGCTGATCGACGAGATGTTTGAGTTGTGGCGCCCAGTCCGGGAGATTCTGCACCTCGTCGAGGAACAAGAGCGCCTGTTCACCGTCGCGCGCCGCCTGGTGGAACGACTTGCCCAATACGTTGTCGCTGTACCACCACGCCAGATCGAGGATGGGTTGTGAAACCTTCGCGAGTTCCGGTAATTCGTCGAACTGCACCCGGAATATCCGTTTTGGGAGAACCCCCTGCGTCAGCAAATCATCAATGACTTGATTTAACAGCGTGGTTTTGCCAATCTGCCGCGGCCCGCGTACGACCGTAACGGGTGCCAGTCCACCGCCGGTGACATTGGACAGTACATGCGGAAAGGCCCAGCGCCGTATCGGCGGGAGGCCGAATATGCGCTCGCCCTGCCACCACACGTTGCCGCGACGCAGCGTGTCTTCCAGACCCCGCGAGGGTAACGGCTGCGCGGCAAGCTGCTTCATCCCTTGGCCTCCTGAGCCGCAGCAAGGGTCGTAGACGCGGCCTTCGTAGAGTTCGAGCATCTCGACCAGCACGCGCATCGCCCAACGCGGCGTGTAGAATTTGCCGCCCCGCTTTCCTTGGACTTGGGTGAATTTGCCGAGGGAGTATTCGTGAACACGGCCGAGAGTATCGCGCGCCTTGGCGCGGTCACGCTTGAATTCGGGTTGTCGCGCTCGACGGCTAGGATGGTGTCGTCGATGAGTGTGGCGATGTCAGACCGCGTCGCCCGATGATGCCAATGGGCCACGCGCGCTCCCCGCGGCCCCCAGAAAACACGCTCGGCCGTGTCCTCGTCGCGGTTTTCGAGTAATCGTTCGAGTTGATCCCCGGTGATGCCGTCAGCCTCCAGCTCTTTCTCCGGCTCCTCGCGTCGGCCGTCGAATGAGTCAGAGATGTATTTTTTTCTATCGGCCATGGTGGACTTTCCCGATTCCTGTTGACGGCTTTCTGAAACGTTTCAACCGGGCCCAGACCTCGTTCCAGGGCAGGCGGCTGCCGTGCTCCCGCATCTGTCGATAGGCCGCTCCGGTCTCGGCAGCATGTACGATGCCCTCGACATGCAGTGCCTCCATCCGCCAAATCGTACCATGCACCTCGATCCGCTGTTCGTTACAGACCAGGCGCAGGTCCGTGTCACCGGTCAATAACGGGCACGCCTCCTGCTTTGCCAAAACCGCCGCCAACAAATCGTAGCGACTGGTGCGCAGAGGCCGATAGCGGTGGATCAACTCGACGGCGTACCGGACTTCCTTCGGGGCCAACTCGAGAAGCAAGAGCCCGAGCCCCGGCCGGTCCCCATGGCGGCTCGCCGGTTCATCGTGAAAACAGAGCATCCGGCACCGCGAACAAGCTTACGTGGCATCGATCGAAGAAAGCCCGACCCTCCTCAGACACCGGCCGCACGTCGCGCCGCCTGATCTCGAGTCTCATGCGCTGCGTATGCTGCGGGGTCTCGAGGGTCGGTTCCCGCATGGCCTACGGCGCGGGGCCACGCGTGGGCGGGAACCGGCTTATCTCTGCAGCTGCCGTCACAACCGCGGCTCGACCGTGTGTGACAAGGCCCATCAAGCATCGTCTCCGAGGCCGATTCGCGCATCATCGGCACGATCGAGACTCAGCGCCTGAGCCCGGCGGCCATCGACGACGTGGTAGACCGGGCCCTTGAAGCCGTGGTGGACGCACGGCAAGCGGCCACGGGCCGGCTGAAACAGATCGAGGGGGAGCGGGGTCGCTGAATCGGGAACTGGACCGCTTCATGGCGCTGATTGCGGAGGGCCGGGCACCCGAGCGGATTCTGGGGGAGATTTCGAATCGTGAACAGCGGATCCGATCACTTGAGCTGGAGGGGGAACGCCTGCAGGCGGTGACCCCGACGGCCGCAGACATCGTCCGTACTCGGGGGCGGATCGCGGCCAGCTGCGGGAAACGCTGCATGGGGACGCAGCGGGTGTCCGTGCCGCCTTGCGGCAAATCCTCGAAGGGCCCATCACGTTCACAAGTCGGTGGGTACAGACTATCGGTTGGAGGGAAAACCACGTAGGTGCACTCCTGACGCCGGAGTGGGAGGAGTCGAGATCTCTAACACCCATAAGGCTGGCGTCCCCAACGGGATTCGAACCCGTGTTGCGGCCGTGAAAGGGCCGTGTCCTGGGCCTCTAGACGATAGGGACGTGGGCCGTGGAGCGCTTCATTATAGGGGGGACGTGCCGGCCCCTTCGGTCGTGGGGTCTCCGGCCGCTCGTGCGGGAGGAGGTAGAGTCTCCAACCGCTCGAGACTCTCATCCCGCCCCAGACCGGCGAGGAGGACGTCGATCGGCGGGGAGACGCTGCTTCCCGTGAGCGCCACGCGAAGAGGTTGAGCGACGGCCCCGAGCTTCACGCCGCGCGAGTCGGCGAACGAGGCGAGCGCGTCGTGAAGGGACGTGGGGCTCCACGAAGGGAGAGCCGCAAGCAGGGTCCGGAGGTCGGCGAGGAGCGCGCGGGCTCCGTCCCCGAGATGCCGACGGACGGCCTCGGGGTCGTAGTTCTCGGTGCGGGTGTAGAACAAGATCGG
>JAKCBQ010000003.1 GCA_021839245.1 Pseudomonadota bacterium | reverse complement strand
TGATGAGGGTGGACAGCGTGTGGACCCGGTCGCCGGGGTTGATGCGCTCGGGGCTGTAGCCGAGATCGAAGTCCTCGCCGGCGCGCAGACCCGAGATGCGCTCGAGGATGGGGAGCGCCACTTCTTCCGTGGCGCCGGGATAGACGGTCGACTCGTAGACGGCGAGCGCCCCGGGAGTGAGGGCGGCGCCGACGATCTCGGAAGCGTGGCGGAAGAGGCTCAGGTCCGGTCGTTTCGTCTCATCGACGGGCGTGGGGACGGCGACGACGAAGGTGTTCGCCCGGCGGAGTTCGGAAGGGCGGTCGGTGAGCACGAGGGAGGGAGAGGCGCGGAGCTCCTCGGGGAGGACCTCCCCGCTTCGGTCCTCCCCGCGGCGAAGCTCGTCGATGCGCTTCGCGTTCAGGTCGAAGCCGATCGTGGGGTGGTGGCGACGGAAGGCGAGTGCAAGAGGGAGACCGACGTAGCCCAGGCCGATCACCGCAACGCGGGTCTCGGAGGGGATCTCCATCTCAGGGGACGCCCGCGGTGGTGAGGGGGAGGACGCCCGAACTCACGAAGTCGTGCACGCCCGAGTGGGGGTTCCCGGGAAGGGTGTTGATGAAGCCCGCGAGGGCGGCGGGCGCGCCGGGAAGAGCCTTGAGCGCCGCCGTGAGGCGGTAGGAGCCCCGCTCGTGGAGCAGGAGGTGGGCGTCGATGCTCAGGGTGCGCGGCCGGAGGCTTCGGATGTCGATCCTGCTGCTCGTCCCGTCTCCCTCTCGCATGGCCACGAAGACAAGCGTCCCGAGGGGGAGGGCCGGGGGACCGCCGAAGCGTGCGTGAATGAGTCGGGCGCTTCCGACGATCGGCCCGAGATGTCCGGGCCCGAGATCGAGATCGAGACGGTGGAAGACGATCTCCCCGTGCGGGGTGCCGAAGAGAGCGATCGCGGGGGCGAACGCCCGAAGCGTGGCCAGACGAAGGCGGCCGCGGAGTCCACGCACCCGAAGAGGGTTCGCCAGAACGACGCTCAGCGCGAGTCGCGTGCTCCGGCCCCGCCAGGAAAGCCGCACCCGAGGAGTGAGGCGGACGAGATCGCCGATCCCGCCGAGGCCACGGGCCACGCTCCAGTGAAGCCGTCCGCTGATGCGACCGAGAAGGCGGCACCGCTGGGCGTGTCCCGACCAGACGGTCCCGCGGATTCCGCGGCAAACAAGGCTGCCGGGTGCAGGCGAGGCGAGCGCGTAGGCGAAGCGGGCGGGGAAGGTCGCGATCGCGGCCGCGAGAAACGCCACGGCAAAGACGATCCCGAGAAGAAGAGAACGGCGGAGATGGAGACGCACGGCGATCAGGAGCTGGGCTGGCGCCGCAAGGTCACGCTGGCCGAGACGAGTCCCGAGGCGTGCGGTTGGCGGCGGAGGGTGAGGGAGCGGACGCGGGCCCCGCTGGCGAGGGCGAAGGCGTGAAGCCAGCCGACGAGGTCCGGGAAGGCGACCGACGAAAAGACGATCTTGACGGTCCCGGATCCTCCGGCCTCGATCTTGGTGGCGCTCAAACCGCGGGCGGCGAGACTTTGTTGGGCGAGGAGCGTGAGCGGCTCGTCCGTCGTCGGGTGCACGTCCTCACGGCGCAGCGTTGCGACGCGTTGCGCCACACCGTCCATCCACGCGAGCAAGCGGCGGTCGTGGGCGACGGTACGGCGGTCCGTACTCCGGGCGGAGAGGAGGGGCATCACGGCGAGGCGCGCAACGAAAAAGAGAGCGAGGACAATCCCGCCAACGGTGACCGCGAGACGCTCGCGCGGAGCGAGGGCCCGGTAGCGTCTCCGAAGCTCGTCGAGGAATTCCATCTCATCCCCCCTGGCTCTGGAGGATGACGCGGGCGTGCGTCACGCCGCCCGCCGTCGTGAGTCCCGCGGTTTTGGCCCGGATCCCGCTCCGGCGATCGAGCGTGTGCAGGAAGCGGACGAGGTCCTGGGCGGAAGAGTCTTCAACCGTGAGCACCAGCCGTCCGTTACGGTAGTCGGCCGTGTCGAAGCGCAGCCGTGAGGGCCGGGCGGCCGCGGCGTCGGCAAGGAGTCGGGCCCAATCCCCGGAGGCCGCCCGGCGTTCGAGGCGGCTCAGTCCACGGGCCATCTGGACGCGGACGTCGACGATGTGACGGTCTTCGGGGAAGGTGCGGTGGAAGAGAGCGACGATGCGCCGCTCGAGAACGCTTCGCTCGTGACCGTAGTGGAGGACGTCAAGGCCGAGATGAATCCAGAGGACGAGAAGCCAGGCGGCGGCCAACACCACGCTCGTCCGCCACGTCCTCCACTGTTCCCCCGCGCGCGAACGTTCGGCGGCAAACCCCGCGAGGAGATCGAGGCGCGGCGGGTTCGTGTCGGCCTCGGCGAGCCAGTCCCCGGAATGCGGCTCCCAGAGGTTGTCGGGGATCTCTTTCAGACGGGGGACGCCGTAGGAGGCGACGGACTCGGGAAAACGCCCGCGTTCCCGCGCTTCGCCCCCAAGCCGCTCGAGGTAGAGCGGAAGGAGATCGGGATGGAACGCTCCGCCGAGTGCGTGTCCGTGACGGACGAGAACGCGCTCGGGCCCGTCTTGGGCGAGGGTCCAGCTTCCCGGTCGCCACGGGAGGAGGAGCGCATCGGGCACGAGGGCTTCGACCGCAATCCCACACTCCTTGAGCAGGGTGTGCCAGCGTGCGAGGTGCTCGCGATTCGCGACGGCCGCCGTGAGGCGCCCGTCGTCCTCCGTCCCCTCGGCGAGGTGAAAGGCCAGGGTCTCGACGTCCTCGAGGAGCTGCTCCTCGAGGACGTAGGGAAGAGCCTGCAGCCGCTGGCGGCGTCCGCGGACGGGAAGCGTCACGGGGAGAAGGGCCACGGTCTCGGAGGCGACGGCGACGATCGCCTTGTGCGTTCCGAGACGGGACGCCACATCCCGCAACGGCAGGGCGACGGGCGGCGAGGGGTTCGTGCGACCGCTCTGCCAGAGGAGCACCGTCTCGTCGGCTGTCGCGGCGTTGCCGATTTTGAGGAAAGTGCGTTCCACAGCGCGTCCGCCCCCCGAGGATTTCTGGATTTCAGTCGCTCACGAAACGCCTCGAGAGAACCCGTGTCCACCCCTCGGGCGAGCGGTAGAGGAGGGCACGAAGGCGCACGCGAGCACCCGCAAAGTGTACCCGCAAGTCAAGGCGGAAGTAGTTGCTTGTGACGCCGAGCGGGACCGTGGTCTGGACGCCGAGCAGGCTCGCGAAAAGGGACGTCGAATTGAATCCCCCTTTCCGTTGGGCGAGCTCGATGTTTCCCAGGTTCGTCTCCGGAATGTTGGGGGCGAGGGCGGCGAGGACAGGGGCGGGAGCCGTGTTGACGTTGAGGGGCACGCCGCTCGGGAGGGCCGAGACGTACGGGCGGAGCTCGAGATAGGCGGCCCGTGTGACGCCGGCGACGAGGAGGAGCTCGCTCACGCTGGTCATGGGTTCCTGGGCCGCGCGGTAGGGCGGATCGCGTGATTCGTAAAGTGAGGCCTGGGCGTCGCTGGCCGGTCCGGGCGACGCCATCCAGTCGGCGACGTTGGTGGCGACGTCCGTCGGAAGACCGAGTTCGGAGAGAAGCCGCATGAAGACCACGACCTCCGTCGGGTCGATCGCCCCCTCGGGCGTGATGAGGTTGTTGAGGTTGAATCGCCCTTCGAGGTCGATCACGCGTCCGGCGATGCGTCCGTGCGGGAGCGGGAGCGGCGGGAGCCCTTCGGCCCACGCCTGGGTGAGGGTCACCGGTCCCTGGGCCGGCATGGCTTCAAGGAGCTTGCGGACGAAGGTCGCACCCGAAATCGCGTAGAGAACCGCTTGCTGGGAGCTGAGGAGATGGCGTGTGGCCTCGTAGGCGACGGCCCGTCGCCACTCCATGCGTGCCGCGACGGAAGCGGCGATGGCCACCACGACGAGCGCCAGGATGAGGGCGACGCCCCGCGGATCGCGACGTCGGACCGGCGGGCTCACGGGAGATCCACGATGAGGTGCAAGCGTCCCATCCCGCGGACGCGGAAACTCAGACGGACGGCGCGCGGTCGGCGGTTCAGGAAGAGGAGGGGGTTCGCGGCGAGCGGGGGCCAGTTGTGGTGCCAGTGGCCGTCGACATCGAGCAGCCGCACGTGGAAATCGCGAACGTGGCGGAGCAGGGTCGTCGTGTGCGGTCTCATCGGCCGGGCCCGGTCCAAGACCGGCCAGCGGTAAAGGAGGAGGCGGTGGTCATGCACCCCGAGACCAAGCCGCGAGAGCCCGGAGCGATCGCGGTAAAAGATCGCCTGGCCCGTCGCGGCGGTGAAGACGAGCCTGGGGCGCGAGCCGACCGTGGCGCGGAAGGCGGGTCGCAGCACGCCTTGGGCGTTACGGATCGGGCGTGCGCTCGCCTCGGAGAGGAGACGCGAGAGCTCGACGAGCGTGAGTGAGACACGACCGACGCTCTTTTCAACGCCGTGCGTTCGTTTCGCCTGGTGGAGAATCGTTCCGAGAATCCCGTAGGCCATGACGGCGAGGATCGCGAGAACGGCGGTCGCCACCAGGATCTCGATGAGCGTGAAGCCCGAACGGCGGGGTGCTTGCCGCGAGCGGCGTGGGGCAGACAAGGGTCTCACGGCGGCGGGAAGGGCGCCCCCGGCGGGCCGCCGCCCGGCGCGCCCGGCCCCAGGACCGGCATGGGGAGACCCACGGGAAGCGTGCCCGGGGCGCCCGGTGTCGGAAGGGCTCCCTGAGGCGCGTTTTCGGCCTCGATCGCAGCCGCCGAAGGCGGGGCGTAGAGCGCAATCAGGGTGGCGAGCGTGTCGTGCGGACTCTGGGCGGGCGCGACCTCGACACGAATCTTGTAGAGCCCGGGCAGGACGCTCGTGCGCGCGTGCATGCGCCAGCGCCAGCGTTGTGGGCCCATCGTGGTGCTGCCGCTCGTCCAGCCGAGCACCGGTGGCTTGGGCGAGAGGCGGGCCTCCTCGATGCGGTTCCAGGCCACCCAGTCGGCGAAGGTGCGCGCGCGCAGTTCCCCGGCGACGCGGACGCTCTCACTCGCGACCCCGAGGAGCGCGAGGAGTGCGATGGCGACGACCGCGAGCGCGATGAGGACTTCGATCAGGGTGAACCCCAGGCGACGGTCTCCCCCGCCGCCGGGGCGAACGGCTGTCTCAAGCACCTTGGTGTTGGGCCAGAAGATGCGGGGGAAGGAGTTCGACGCGTCCGTTCGGTTTGCCCTCGAGTCCGTAGGCGTGCTTGAGCGAACGTCCCCGGACGCGGATGACGATCGTGAAGCCCGGCAGGATCGCGCGCGTGTCGAGAAGCACGATCTGGGGGCTGTGCCGCGCGGCCTGGACGGAAGGACGCTTGCGCCGGTGGCTGTGGTCTCGCCCGTTATGGTCGAGTGCGCGGATCCCTCCCGGGGGGCGCGCGGCGTGCCGGAGCCGCGCGAGATCGACACGCGTGCCGAGCAGACGCAGACGCAGACGGAGATCATGGGGAAGCCGACGGGCGCGGTAAACCGATCGTGGGGGGAAGCGTTCCCAGGCGCCGTCGTGACGCTGGTAGAAGACGTAGCCATCCCGACTCACACGAAGCCCGTAGCGGTTTCCGGTCAGCACCGCCTGCTGGGAGGCGAGTTCGATCAGGCTTGCGAGACGGCGGGCGGCCTGCTCGCTTCGCGGCGCCTGCCCGATCGCGCTCAGCGAGACGACGGCAATCGCGGTCAGGATCCCAATCACGAGGAGCACGACGAGGATCTCGACCAGGGTGAACCCCCGTGGCGGGGACGGTCTCACGACCCGCCGCCTCCGTGGGCGTCGAGGGTCCAGTTGCCGATCACGTGATGGTGGCCGGGGGGGCCGTCGGTCCAGACGTTGAACGAGAGACCCCCGTGGATCCCGGGATGGATGTATTTGTAGGGATGGCCCCAAGGATCGATCGGCAGATGATTGAGATAACGGTGCCAGTGGTGGGGGATCGGCGGAACATCGGGTTTTCGGACGAGAGCCTCGAGTCCCTGATTCGTCGACGGGTAGCGGTAGTTGTCGAGTTTGTACATCTCGAGGGCGGCGTCGATGGAGCGGATGTCCGCTTCCGCCTTCGTGATGCGGGCCTCTTCCGGTTTGTTGATGACGTTCGGCACAATGATCGAGGCGAGGATGGCCAGGATGACGACAACGACCATGACCTCGATGAGGGTAAAGCCCCGAGATCGGGGCGGAAGAACCCGAGATCGGGGCGGAAGAAGAAGCGAGCGGGACCGGGTCATGGGTTCTCCGGGCGAAAGACTCTGGGTCGTGGAGCGTCGATCCACGGGGCGGTGAGAGCCTCAGCGGATAAGGGCTCACCTCGGCTAAGCTTACACCACACTTCGAGGCGAGGCAGAAGCTTGGCATCGTCTCAAATCTTTGACCGGTCGGTGTCCTCCGGCTTTGCCGGGCGGGTCCGAGGGGAGGGCTCGTGAGATTGGCCCGTGACGTGGAGTTCTTCGATGAATGACGAGACCGCAGGAGCGCCGCAAGCGCGCCACGGGCAGGTGTTCGGCTGGCTTCCGAAGGGTGGGGGGAGTGTCCTTCAGAGGCTTTGGCGGGCCAATCCGTTCTGGCTGATCCCGCTGATCGCCCTGGTGATTCAGATCGCGGGTCCGCGGCTTTGGATGCGGCTGCGTTACGACCGCCTCGCCATCAGCGCCGGGCAGTGGTGGCGAATCGTGACCGGCAATTTCGTCCACGCCGGATGGGTTCACCTGGGACTTGATTTCTCTGGTTATTTCCTTCTTTGGTATCTCTTTGCCCGCACCCTCGGCGGCCGGCGCTGGTGGTGGGCGACCCTCTGGGGGAGCCTCGCCGTCGGTGGGGGACTCTATCTCTTGAGCCCCGCCGTGCGCTGGTACGTGGGGATCTCGGGTGTGCTTCATACCTACTGGGGCGCGGGGGCACTTCTCGCGGTCGAGCGTCGCGAGTTCCTCGGCCGCTGGCTTCTGGCGTTTCTCATCCTGAACGTGGCTTACGAGGTCGTCTGGGGCCCCTTGCCGACCTCGGCCGCCATTCTCAAGACCCCGATCCTGACCGTCGCGCACCTTTACGGAACCATCGCCGGTCTTGTCCTGGGTGCGGTCTGGATCGTGATTGACCGGCGGCGATCCCGTACCTCGGCGGCGCGGCGCACGGACGGTGGGCAGCCCGCTAAGCTATAGCGGTGGTCCAAGCCCGATTCCCCGCGTCTCGGCGGGACGGGCACCGCGTTGATCAACCTCCGGAGTCGGACGCAGGCGGGCGGATGACAAACAAGGCAATCCTATGAACATGGCCATGGTTTTCCCCGGCCAGGGCTCGCAGAGCGCGGGCATGCTTTCCGATCTCGTGGACGAGCCGGTCGTCCGTTCGGTTTTCTCCCTCGTCTCGGACGTCTTGGGCGAGGATCTCCTCACGCTCCTCCGCTCGGGTTCGGACGCCGATCTTGGGCGGACCACGGTGACGCAGCCGCTCATGCTGGCCGCCGATGTGGCTCTCTACCGGCTGTGGCTCGAAGGCGGCGGCGAAAAGCCGGTGGCCCTTGCGGGCCATAGTCTCGGCGAATACGCGGCCCTGGTTGCCGCCGGGGTCCTGTCGCTCGCGGACGCCGGTCGCCTGGTTGCCCGCCGTGCCCGCCTCATGCAGTCCGCGGTTCCCGAAGGTCGGGGGGCGATGGCCGCGGTCCTCGGCCTCGACGAGGCACGTGTCGTGGACGTTTGTCAGCGCCTTGCCGGTCCGGGCCGGGTCCTGGAGGCCGTCAATTTCAATGCCCCCGCGCAGGTGGTCGTGGCCGGAGACGCCGAGGCCGTGCGCGAGGCGGAAGCGCATTTTCGCGAGGCGGGGGCGAAGAAGGTGATCCTCCTGCCGGTCAGTGTGCCCGCCCACTCGAGCCTGATGGCGTCGGCCGCACAGCGCTACCGGGTGGATCTGATCGCACAGGAGTGGATGCCGACGCGCATTCCCGTCGTGCACAACGTCGACGCCCGCGTCCACCCCGACGCGTTTGATTATCCTGAGCTTCTCACACGCCAGTTGGCGAGTCCGGTGCGCTGGACCGAGAGCGTTCGTCGTCTGGCAGACGACTTTGGCGTGGACGTGGTGCTCGAGTGTGGTCCCGGCAAGGTTCTCGCCGGGCTCGTGCGGCGGATCCTTCCCGAGGTGTCCGTCTTCACGCTCGGGGAGGCGTCGGGGCGCGAAGCGGCTCGGGCCCATCTGAGCGGCCGGGGAGGACATTCATGAGCGATCCGCAGAGGCTGGCCTTGGTGACGGGGGCGTCGCGCGGCATCGGCGCCGCCGTGGCGGTGCGTCTCGCCCGCGCGGGGGTGCGGGTCGTGGGGACCGCCACCACGAGCGCGGGGGCCGAATCGATCAGCGAACTCGCCGGGGCGCAGGGTCTCGCGCTCGAGGGGCAGGTTCTCGACGTCCGCGATGCCGAAGCCGTGGATCGCCTCTGTGCGGCGATCGAGGAACGCTACGGCGCCGTCGGGATTCTCGTGAACAACGCCGCCATCACCCGTGACGGACTCCTCCTGCGCATGGATCCGGACGACTGGGACGAGGTGCTCGAGACCGATCTCACGGGGGTCTACCGCTTGACGCGTCGCTGCCTGCGCGGGATGGTGCGCGCGCGCTGGGGCCGGATCATCACGCTCACCTCGGTCGTCGCATTCTCCGGCAACCCCGGCCAGGCCAATTACGCGGCCGCCAAGGCCGGTCTGGTCGGCTTCACGCGCGCGCTCGCCCTCGAGGTCGGTTCGCGGCAGATCACCGTCAACGCCGTGGCGCCCGGGTTCATCGAGACCGACATGACGCGCCGCCTCGACGAGCGCCAGCGCGAGGCTCTTTTGGGGCGGGTGCCGCTCGGTCGCTTCGGGCGGGCGGAGGAAGTGGCGGCTCTCGTGGCGTATCTCGCCGGAGACGAGGCCGGATACGTGACCGCTCAGACCTTCCACATCAACGGGGGGATGTTCCCTTCCTGAACGGGGCCGGAGCGTTCGGGCGACGCGATTCGGCGGGGATCGGAGGCGATGTGCGCCGAGCGGTCCGAAACGGTTCTTGTTGCCGTGCGGTCACGTTTGATGCGGGAGCTTCCCGCGTCCCTCTCGCCCCTGCGTCTTTGGCTACAATAGGCGCCCGTGGCTCGGCTCGGGGCCATGACAATCCACCTATCGAGAGGACAGACCCCTCATGAGCAACGCAGACATCGACAAGCGCGTCAAGAAAATCATCGCTGAACAGCTGGGCGTGAAGGAGGAACAGATCACCCCCCAGGCCTCGTTTGTTGACGATCTTGGGGCGGACTCCCTGGACATCGTCGAACTGGTGATGGCCCTCGAAGAAGAGTTCGAGTGCGAGATCCCCGACGAAGAGGCCGAAAAGATCACCACGGTCAAACAGGCGATCGACTACATTGAGAGCCACGCGAAGAAAGACTGAAGGCGGGGAGCACGACGTCCACCCGGCCGTGAGCGAATCTCGGGAAACCACGATACCGCGCGATCGTCCGCGCCGGTCCCCGCACGGGGGGTCGGCGCGGTGAGCGATCGTCCTCGCGTTGTCGTGACCGGCCTCGGCGTGGTCTCACCGGTTGGGTGCCGCGTCGAAGAGGCCTGGCGCAACACGGTCGAAGGACGGAGCGGGATCACGCCCATCCGTCACTTCGACGCCACGAATTACCCGACGCGCATCGCCGGCACCGTTCAGGGATTCGACCCCGGTGATCTCCTGCCCGAACGCGAACGCCGGAGGATGGATCCCTTCATCCAGTACGGTGTGGTGGCCGGAACACAGGCCTACAGGGACGCAGGCTTCGAGGACGGAGCACTCGGCGAACGGGGGGCGATCATCGTGGGGTCCGGGATCGGCGGGATCGGTACGATCGAGAAAAACCGCGACCTTATCGTCGCCCACCAGGGCCCGAAGAAGATTTCTCCGTTCTTCATTCCCGGTTCGATCATTAACATGATCGCCGGCCATCTGTCGATCACGCATGGTCTTTACGGCGCCAATCTCGGCGTCGTCACGGCGTGCACCACCGGAACCCACGCCCTGGGCCTCGGCTACTGGGCGATTCAACGCGGGGAGGCCGATGTCGTGCTGGCCGGCGGGGCGGAAATGGGTGCCACCGAACTCGGGCTCGCGGGTTTCTGCGCTGCCCGCGCGCTCTCGACGCGCAACGACGAGCCGACCCGTGCCAGCCGTCCCTGGGACCGTGACCGCGACGGCTTCGTTCTGGCCGACGGGGCGGCGGTCCTCGTCCTTGAGGGCCTCGAGCACGCGCGGCGGCGCGGTGCCCGCATCTACGCCGAGCTCATCGGCTTTGGCATGAGCGCCGATGCCTACCATATCACCGCTCCCCCCGAAGACGGGGATGGGGCGCGCCGCTGCATGCTGCGCGCTCTTGCCGACGCCGGCCTGACCCCCGAGCGGGTCGATTACATCAACGCCCACGGGACGTCGACCCCTCTTGGCGATCGGGCCGAAACCGTGGCCATCAAGAGAGCGTTCGGCGACCACGCCCGCCGTTTGGCCGTGAGCTCGACGAAATCCGTCACGGGCCACATGCTCGGGGCCGCTGGTGCGATGGAGGCCGTCTTCAGCGTCCTGGCTCTCCGCGATCAAGTCGTTCCGCCGACGATCAATCTCGACGAGCCCGATCCGGACTGTGATCTCGATTACGTCCCGCAGACGGCCCGGTCCCAAAATCTCGAGACCGTGCTCTCGAATTCCTTCGGTTTTGGGGGGACCAACGGGACCTTGGTCTTCCGTCGCTACCGTTGAATCCCCGACAACGACGACGTGTGCGCGCCCCCGCCGGTGCGCGGACAGCCGGCTCCGTGCGGACCCGGTGGACGAGACGCTCTCTTTTCCTCGTCGTCCTCGTCGTCCTCGTCGCGGGCCTCGTGGCCGTCGGGACCGTCCTCGTCCTGTCGTTTCGTCCCCTTCCGATCCGCCGTCCCGTCGTCGTCTTCGTGCGCTCGGGCGAGCCCTTCGATCTCCTGGCTCGCCGCCTCGAAGCGCGGGGGATCGTCCGTTCCTGGCGGCTCCTCGACTTCGTCGCGCGCCTCGGTGGGACCGCCAAGCGTGTGCGCGAGGGGCAGTATCGTTTGCGCCCTGGCATGAACGATTGGGCGTTGCTCGCGCGTCTCACGAGTACACACGTCGTCCTGTATCACTTCACCATCGTCCCCGGGGAGAGCTACCGCACGCTCGCGCGTGCGCTCGCCTCCGATCCCAATCTGAGCGGTCGGGCGATTCTCGAGCACCCGCACCGTCTGGTGCGTCTTCTGGGCAGCCGTGCACCCTCACCGGAAGGCCTCTTTCTTCCCGAGACCTACGATTTCCCGTACCGCACGAGCGTCATCTCGCTGCTCGAGCGCGCCTACCGGCGCATGCACACGCTTCTCGAGAGACTCTGGCGCGACCGCAACGGAGGCCTTCCGCTCGCGACACCGTACCAGGCGTTGATTCTCGCTTCGATTGTCGAGAAGGAATCCTCCTACCGGCCGGAACGGCCGCGGATCGCCGAAGTGTTCCTCCGGCGGTTGCGGCTCGGCATGCCGCTCGAGAGCGACCCGACGGTGATTTACGCCCTGGGCGCCCGCTATCACTACCCTCTTACGGCCTCCGAACTGTCCGATCCGAGCCCGTGGAATACCTACCTTCACCGCGGCCTGCCCCCCACCCCGATCTCGGATCCGAGCCCAAACGCCCTCGCGGCGGTTCTCCACCCGGCTCCGGGCCGCGATCTCTACTTCGTCGCCACCGGCGACGGAAGGCACGTCTTTGCCAGGACTCTGGCCGGTCAGGACCGTAACATTCGCCGCTATGAGCCGGCCGCAGTGGCTCCGCCCGGGGGGGGGGAAGTCCAATGAACGGTTGCTTGATCACTCTCGAGGGCGGGGAGGGGACAGGCAAATCCTCGCATCTCGAGATGGTGCGCCGTCTCGTCCTGGCCACGGGGCACGACGTCATCGTCACCCACGAGCCGGGAGGCACGACCGTCGCCGAGCAGTTGCGTCGCATCATTCTCGAGCCGGGGAGCGAGCCGATCCTCCCGCTCAGTGAAGTTCTCCTCGTTTTTGCGGCCCGCCAGCAACATCTTCAACACACACTCCGGCCCGCCCTCGAGGCGGGTCTTTGGGTGCTCTGCGACCGTTTCATCGATTCGACCTACGCTTACCAGGGCGGGGGGCGCGGCCTCTCACGGACGATCATCGAGACCCTCGAGGGTTGGACACTCGACGGTTTGCGTCCGGATCTCACGGTCCTCTTCGACGCACCGGTCGAGGTGGCGCTTCGCCGTGTTGAGCACCGGGGAGGAATTCTCGACCGCATCGAGCGGGAAGACGTGGCCTGGCATGAACGCGTGCGCCGGACCTTCCTCCAGCGGGCCCAGGCCGACCCCGAGCGCTTCCTCGTGATCGACGCGGCGGGCGACAACGCCGCGCTCGAAGCTTCCCTCGAGGCGCTTCTTCCCCCCCGGCTCGCCGCTCTCGTGCGCGAAGAGAGCGGCCACCCCTCACCGTGAGCGAAGAGCCCGCCCCGCCCTGGTGGGCGGAGACCTGGGAGCGGCTCGAGACCCGCTGGATCCGTGCCCGCAGGACCGGAACCGTCCTTGTGGAGGCCGCGGAGGGGCTCGGTGGTGACGAGCTCACACGGCGGTTGTGCGTGGCGCTTCTCTGCCTCGATGGAGCGCAGGGATCTCCGTGCGGACGGTGTCACGCTTGCCATCTCGCGGGGGCCGGGACGCATCCCGATCTCCACGGTCCCACCGAGGCGGGAGAGCGCTACGGAATCGACGAGCTCCGTGCTTGGCTGGCGGATCTGGCCTGCCGCCCCGTGGTCTCATCGAGGACGGTTCTCTGGCTGCCCGCTCCGGACCGCCTGGGTCTCGCGGCGGCGAGCGCACTCCTCAAAACGCTCGAGGAACCGCCCGAAGACGCTGTCGTCGTCCTGAGCGCGCGTAACGCCCGTACGCTTCCGCCGACGATCGTGAGCCGCGCCGAGCGGCACCGTCTCCCGTACCCCGAACGTGCTCCCGCACTCGCTTGGCTTGCCCGAGCGCGCCCTTCCGGCGAGGCGCACGAAGTCTGGCTGGATCTGGCCGATGGGGCACCGTTTCTGGCCCTCCGCTACGGCGCGCTCGTCGGCACGCGGCTTGAACTTCTGGCCGGCACCGTGGCCCGGTTTTTCGGTCCCCCCGCTGAGGCTCTTCGCGCGGCGCAGGCGCTTCAGACCGGCGCCTGGTCGGAGGGGGGGAAAGAGTCGCCGACGCTTCCCGGATCCGAGGCGGCGCGTGTCTTCGCCCGCTGGGTGCGTTCCGTCCTCGCCGCGCGTCACGGAGTGGAGTCCCTCGCGGTGCCGGCGCCGCTCGCCGCCCCGCTGCAGGCGCTGCCGACCCGCCGTCTGGTTGATCTCCACGAACGGGCGAGGCTTCTCGCACGACTTTCGGGCACGGGCGCCAACGAGCTCCTCGCCTGGGAGGCCCTGGCGCTGTCGTGCGCGGGCACGTCTCGCTCGCCGCCGACGGGGAATCGCGCCCGCTCCCGTGCCGCTTGATCGTGGCGAGCGGTGGAACACTTCCGAGTCGCCCGGTTCCGGGAGGATGACGGTATCGCCGTTCCGCGTTAGAATCGCTCCAGAACAACCCCGCTCCGGGGGCGAGCCCCGGGGAGATTGGCCGACGTGTCCGCGGCGCCCCGCATCATCCCGTTCGCTCCTGCAAACGTCATGCCGGATCTTTATCAGTCCTACATGCCTTTCGTGCAAGGGGGAGGCATCTTTATTCCGACCGACGAGTCGTTTGTCCTCGGAGAGAAGTGCCTTCTGATACTCAAGATTCCCGATCGCGACGAAATCTCGATCGTGAGTCAGGTCGTCTGGGTGACGATCCCGGGCAAGGCGCAGGCGCGCGGCAGCCTCCGCGGGAGCCGCTGGCGCCGCGGTGTCGGTCTGCGTTTCACCGGCAAGGAAGGACTCCAGGCCAAGGTCCTGATCGACAAGACGCTCGGGCGCCATCTCGCCTCGAGCACGCCAACGTTCACCTTCTAGCATCTTCCCGAACGCCCCTCGGACGGAACCGCCGAACGGGGATCCCGGCACGGAAGAGGCCTGACTCTCACGGTATCATAGAGCTGTTTGAGGGCTTGCCTGCCCCCCTGTGTGTATTCCTGCGGAGACCCGACCGTGACCCCGGCGACCGACCTCGATCAACTGGCCCTTCAGCTCACACGTCCGGGACACGGGATCCTGGCGGCAGACGAGAGCACCGCAACCATCGAAAAACGTTTTTCCTCCTGCGGCATTCCCTGCACGGAGGAAACGCGTCGCGACTACCGCACGCTTCTTTTCACCGCCCCCCGCTTCGCCGACGTCATCGCCGGGGTCATCCTCTATGAAGAGACTCTGTTTCAGAAAACCGCCGAAGGAGAGCCCTTGGTTCGTCTGCTCGAACGTGCGGGCGTCGTCCCCGGTATCAAAGTCGACAAGGGCGCCAAGCCCCTGGCCGGCTATCCCGGCGAGACGGTGACCGAAGGTCTCGACGGCCTGCGCGAGCGCTTGGTGCGTTACCGTGAGGCGGGTGCGCGTTTCACCAAGTGGCGGGCGGTCATCGCCATCGGTCCAGGACTCCCTACCTCCGGGGCCGTCGAGGCAAACGCCGAGGCTTTGGCCCGCTACGCGGCCCTCGCCCAGGAACAAGGGTTTGTGCCGATCGTGGAACCCGAGGTGCTCATGGACGGCGATCATGACATCGGGCGCTGCGCCGCGGTGAGCGAGACCACACTGCGGACCGTCTTTGCGGCGCTCGCCCGTCACCGTGTCCGGCTCGAGGCCATGATTCTCAAGCCCAACATGGTCGTCGACGGCACGAAGCAGCCCCATCGTTCACCGCCGGAGACTGTGGCCGCGCACACGCTGGCCGTTCTCCGCAAGACCGTCCCGGCGGCCGTGCCGGCGGTCGCGTTTCTCTCGGGTGGGCAGAGCCCTGAGGAGGCCACGCGCCATCTCGACGCGATGAACCGTCGGGGGCCGCATCCGTGGCGTCTCACTTTCTCGTTCGCTCGGGCGCTTCAGGACGACGCGATGCGGACCTGGGCGGGATGTGCCGAGAACGTCGCCCGCGCCCAGGACGCTTTCGCCCGTCGCGTGGCGGGCAACGCCCTGGCGACCCAGGGTCGTTACGACGCCTCGGGCAAGGCTTCGGCCGCGTGACAAAGACTCCGCGTGCCGGTGGGCCCCCCTCCGGGCCCGCGAACGACGAGGTGGCGGTCCGCCTGATTGGGGCGAGCCTCCGGCGGGGCGGGCGTGAGATCCTGCGGGATCTCGATCTCGTCGTGCCCCGCGGACGCATCACCGCTGTGATGGGCCCGAGCGGTACGGGCAAGACCTCGCTCCTGAGCCTCGTCAGTGGCGAGCTCGCGCCCTCGAAAGGACAGGTCTTCGTCGAGGGGCAAGATATCAACACGCTTGATCGCCGACGTCTTTATGCGCTTCGCCGCCGTATGGGGATGCTCTTCCAGGAGGGGGCGCTCTTCACGGACCTCAGCGTGTTCGACAACGTGGCCTTCCCGCTGCGTGAGCACACGCGTCTTCCGGAGGCGCTCGTGCGCGTGATCGTGCTCCTCAAACTCGAAGCCGTGGGTCTCCGCGGGGCCGCCGATCTTTACCCCTCCGAACTCTCGGGCGGGATGGCCCGGCGCGCCGCTCTCGCCCGGGCGGTGGTCATGGATCCGGCGGTCGTGCTCTACGACGAGCCGCTCACGGGCCTCGACCCGATCTCGATGGGGGTCATTCTCCGTCTGATCCGCGATCTCAACCACACGCTCGGACTCACGAGTGTCGTGGTCTCCCACGACGTGCAGGAGATGCTCTCGGTGGCCGACCATTTTTACGTCCTCGCCGACGGCCGCCTCATCGCCCAAGGCGATCGCGAATCCCTCCGCGCCCAGGCGGCCGCTTCGCCCTGGGTCCGCCAGTTCCTCGAGGGAGAAGCCGACGGTCCGGTGCCGTTTCACTACCCCGCCCGTCCCCTGTGGGACGATCTCCTTGGTGGGGAAGCGGCGTGAAATCGACTCTCTCCGAGATCGGTTCGTCCCCGTTCCAGGCCGTGGCGACGCTCGGAGCCGTCGGTCTTTTCCTGGTCCGTATTCTTGGCGCGATCCCCCGCGCGCTCGCGCGCCCGCGCGCGCTCGTCGAGCAAATCTTCGTCGTGGGCGCTGTCTCCACGAACCTGATTCTCGTCGGGGGTCTTTTCGTGGGTTTGGTGATGGGGCTTCAGTTCTACACCGCGCTCGCCCGCTTCGGGGCGACGAGTGCGCTCGGCGGCCTCGTGGCCCTCTCGCTTCTGCGCGAGTTGAGTCCGGTGGTGACCGCGCTTCTCTACGCCGGACGGGCGGGAACGTCGCTCGCCTCCGAACTCGGCCTCATGCGGGCGACCGAACAGTTCAAGGCGATGGAAGTGATGGCGGTCGATCCGGTCGAACGGGTGGTCGCGCCCCGTTTTCTCGCCGGAGTCATCTCCGTACCGCTCTTGACCGCGCTTTTCTCGGCGGTCGGCATCCTCGGGGGTTATCTGATCGGTGTCCGCCTGATGGGACTCGACCCGGGCGTGTTCTGGAACAACCTGCGCGCGAGCGTCCGCTTCCGCCAGGACTTCCTGAACGGAGAGTTCAAGGCCCTCGTGTTCGGGATCCTGTGCACACTGGTGGCCCTTTACGAGGGTTACCATTCCGATCCGACCGCCGAGGGGCTCGGGCGCGCCACCACGCGAAGTGTGGTCATCGCTTCGCTCGCCGTCCTCTCCTGCGACTATCTCATGACCGCGTTTCTTTATCGCTGAGCCGACGTCGGCTCCGGAGTCCTCCCGATGCGACCCAACCGCACGCTCGAGTTTACGACCGGCATCTTTCTCCTCCTCGGGATCGCCGCGCTCTTCTACTTGGCCACAGAGGCCACCAACTACAAGAGCGTCGGTGGGGCGGGGACCTACACGGTTCGTGCCTGCTTTGGCAACGTCGGCGGCCTTCACGTGGGTGCACCGGTGCGCATCGGTGGGGTGACGGTGGGCCGGGTGACCGCGATCGACTACAGTTTCAAGCGCTACGAGGCGTGCGCGCACCTGACGATCTCGAAACGCGACGACCGTATTCCCAGCGATTCCACGGCGTCGATCCTGACCCAGGGAGTGCTGGGCGAGCAGTACATCGGGTTGAGCCCCGGCGGAGCGCCCACCTATCTCCACCAGGGCAGCACGATCCATTTCACCCAGTCGGCGGTCATTCTCGAGAAACTGATCGGGAAATTCCTCGCCAACCAGCCCACCAAGAAAGGAGGATCCTGACATGCGTCGTGCCTTTGCCCGCGTCGGCCTCCCATTCGCGCTTTCCGTCGTCACGGTCGCGTCGCTCGCGGTCGCTCGTGCCGCGCCGCCTCAACCGACCTCGCCGAGCGCTCTCGTCCGCCGCCAGTCGCAGAGCGTTCTTGCTGTGCTCAACCGTGCGTACCACACCCACGCACTCCGCGGACCCGGGTTTGATCACACCGTGCTCGCCCTTGAGCGGATCGTGCTTCCCTATTTCGACATTCCGCTCACCGGGGACTACGTGCTCGGGCGCTACGCGCGTTCGTCCACGCCCGCCGCGCGCGCGAAATTCGATCACGTCTTCATGGTCTATCTCGTGAACCAGCTCGCCGACGCGTTGCGCGATTACCACGGCGGGCACGTGGTGGTGATTCCCTACCGCGGCCGGCGGACCGCGCACTACGCGCTCGTGCGCACGCACGTCTACCAACCCTCCGGCAAGGAGGTGGCCGTCAACTACTCGATGGTGCGTACCGCCGAAGGTTGGAAGCTCTTCGACGTGAGCGTCGAGGGCGTGTCGTACGTGATGAGCTACCGGCAGCAGTTTGCCCCGATCCTGGCGTCCGGTGGCCTTCCTGCGCTGGTGACGCAGCTTGAGGCCAAGCTCCGCAAGGAACACGCCGTTCCGGTCGTGTTACCCCACGCCGCTTCCGGGGGCGGGCGGTGAGGGCAGAGGTGGCGGCGGTCTTCCGCCGGCGTGAGGACGGCGTCGACACCCTCGCCGGTGTTCTCGATAGTGCTTCGGCCCCCGCGGTGTTCGAGGCGGGGCGCAAGCTCTGGGCGTCCCGTCCGCACCCCTCGGACCTCCGCCTCGATCTCTCGGGGCTCGAGCGCGTCGACTCCGCCGCCTTGGCCACCCTGGTCGCCTGGAAAGGATGGGCCCGCACGCGTGGTCTCCGTCTCGTTTACCTGGGCGCCCCTCCGGCGCTCGCGGCCCTCGCCCGTCTTTCGGGGATCGGCGATCTTTTCGGGGAGGCTCCCGGGCCAAACTGAGAGCGGGTGCCGCAGGCCTCCTCTCGAGTTTCGGCGCCCAGGTTGGAACCTCCTCGGCGCCCGGGTGCTTGACGTCGGCTTCCGCCGAAGCGTTGTGGTTCCCGAGTGTGCAAGCGGTTCTCTTGGGCGCTTCGGCCAGCGCCGCAAGACCGGGAAGTGGCGAAACCCCCCGAGACGACCGTGTCCCGGCCTCGATGCGCTTGTCCTCAGCCGGTTTCCCGCGGCTCAGCCGCGGGTGTAGACGGCGACGAGGAGAAGTCCCGTCATCAGGAGATAACTCAGCCACGTGCTCAGGGTGCCCACGAAACGGCCGGGACTGGCTCCACTGCTGTGTGAGAGACCGAAGGCGTGGGCGAGCCGCCCGAGGAAGAGGAGCGCCCCGGCAATTTCCACGGCGAGGACCGGGCTTCCCGCGAGAGCGTCGAGCGTGAGGAGGATCAGGCCGAGCGGGATGTATTCCGTGGCGTTGCCGTGGGCGCGGATGGCGCGGTGGAGATCCTCGTGTCCTCCGCTCCCGAGGCCGACACGGTGCCGCCGGCGAAGCCAGACCACACGAAACGCGAGGACCAGCATCAGAAGGGCCAGAACAGCCGCGTAGAAACCGGTGATCACGAGCGCGGGCATGAGCGGAAAGAAACTGAATTGATTCATGGAGCGGACGACTCGGTGACGGGGGGCTCGGTGAGTTCCCCCCGGACGATCGTCACGAGGAGACTGCAGGGCAGGCGGTCGATGATGAGGGCCGAGGTGGGCGCATGCCACCACTTGGCCAGGCCTTTGCGCCGGTGGTAGCCGAGAATCACGAGGTCGGCGCCGAAGTTTTCGGCCGCCCGGACGATCTCCTCGGGGGGGAGCCCCCGAACGAGATGGCCTTCGGTCTCGAGGCCCCGGTCCTTGAGGTAGCGGACCCCCTCCTCGAGAACCGCTTCGACGCGCTTGAGTTCCGTCGAGACCAGACTTCCCCCACCCATGCCTTCGACACCCTCGAGCGTCGGAGGGATGTTGAAGACGGCCAGGAGATAGGTCCGAGCCCCACTCAGGGCGGCGAGCTCGGCGCCTTCACGAAGTGCGAGGGCACTTTCGGCGGTTCCGTCGTACGCCAGAAGGATCTTGCGGTAGCGGGCCATCCGGGACACGGCACGGGCGAAGGCGCGCTCATTATAGAGGGAGGGCGGTCCCCTTCCGTCGACGCTGACAGGAACAGCCCGTCGCCTTGAAGTCGGGCGGGCGCTGGTGGCCTATACTTGATCCTGCGAACACAGCCCGGGTAACTTTGTGTCCTTGGAAGGCACTGCGACTCCGTTGCACGCGGGATGGGCGTCGGGCGAGCTCGAGAGTCAAGAGACCTGCCCCCTGTGCGGCGGCGGGCGGCGCGCACCGCTTCACACCGAGCTCGAAGATCGTCTCTACGGGGTTGCGGGGCGCTGGACGCTCTGGTCCTGTGCGTCCTGCACGGCGGCGTGGCTCGACCCCCGCCCCACGCGGGAGAGCATCGGCCGCGCCTACGTCCGTTATCAGACGCACGAGCGCTCCGCGCGGCCGGCCGGCCTTGTTCGCCACGGGCCGTTTCGTGCTCTGAAGGAACGACGGGCACGGGGGTTTCTCAACACAAGTCTCGGCCACCGTCTCGCTCCGGCCTGGCCGGGCGTCGTGGCGCGGCGTCTTCTGACCCTCCGTGGGCAAAGGCGTCTCGACGATCTCGTGCGCCACCTCCCGCCGCCCTCGTCTCCGGGAGTGCCTCTTCTCGACGTCGGCTGCGGGAACGGCTCGTTCCTCGGGATCGCCGCCCTTCTCGGCTACGAACCCGAGGGGGTTGAGCCCGATCCCCGGGCGGTGGAGGTCGCCCGCGGTGGCGGTTGGCGCGTCCACCACGGGGGGCTCCCGCACTCCGACTTGCAGGCGGCGCGCTTCGAGCAGCTGACCGCTTGTCACGTGATCGAGCACGTCCACGACCCCTTGGCGTTTCTGGTCCATTGCCGCACGCTTCTCCGGTCCGGGGGGCGGCTGTGGGTTCAGACGCCCAATCTTTCCGGGCACGGACACGCGTTCTGGGGCCGGGACTGGCGGGGGCTCGAACCGCCGCGTCACCTCACGCTCTTCACCCCCGAAGCGTTGCGCGTGGCGTGTCTCAAAGCCGGGTTCGACGACGTCCGCTTCTTGCCGCCTCCGCTCGACGCGGGCGAGATGTTCCGCCACAGTCTCGCGGTCCGTCTCGGGGTGCGCGGACACAAACCCGCGCTCGACAGAGAGGCGCGCCGCGCCGCGCGGCGCGCGCTCCGCGACGCCCGCGGCGACCCGACGGTCGGCGAATCCCTGGTTCTTGTGGCCCGCGCGCCTTAGCGCGGAGCCTCGGGCGTGTGCGGGCGGGTCGGCTCTCCGCGGCGCCCGGGGCGGGGTGTCTAATCCGAGAGAGCGGCGGCGACGCTCGCCGTGCCGTATCTCTTGGGGGTCTTGACGATCAAGAGGAGGGGAATCATGAAGATGAAGCTCCAGCCGATGAAGACGAAGCAGTCCACGAAAGCGATCATCGCCGACTGTTGACCGAGGAGCCCACCCATGAGCTGGGCGCCCAGGAGATTGAGTTTGGGAAGGCCCACGGCGGCGAGGTAGTGCTGGAACGCGGGATTGCTCGGATTCATGCGCCCGCCCAACACGTTCCAGTTGACCTGGGACTCCTCGGTGAAGAGGGTGGTGACGATCGAGATGCCGATCGACGAGCCGATGGTGCGGAGAAGGTTGAACATCCCGGCCGCCTCGGCCGATTGCCGCACGGGCAGTGTGGAGTAGGCGATCGTGGCGAGCGGCACGAAGATCATGCCGAGTCCCACCCCCTGGAGAAGAATCGGCCAGATCACCCAGAACATGTTGATGTCGAGGTTGTATTCGGCCATGGCGAAGCTGCCGATGCTCGAGAGCACGAGGCCAATGAAGACCAGAAGGCGCGCGTCGACGCGGTTGATGAGACGGCCCACGAGGAACATGCCGAGCATGCTGGCAAAGCCACGCGGGGCCATGACGAGCCCGGTCGTGAGAACGGGGTAGTTGAGCAAGCTTTCGAGAAGTTCGGGTTGAAGGACGAGCGTCCCGTACATGCCGAGACCCATCACGGCGATGAGAAGGCATGCGCTGGCGAAGTTGCGGTCGCGGAAGAGGCTGAGATCGAAGATGCTCTCCTTGCCCTTGCGCCCCAGGCCGTGGACGAGGAAACAAAGAAGACCGGCAAAGGACAGGAACGCCAGGATGCGGATGGTGTTGGACGCGAACCAGTCGTCGGTGTTGCCCCGGTCGAGGAGGACCTGAAGCGCGGCGATGGCGAGCGCCAGGAACGCGAGGCCAAACCAGTCCATGCGCCGGTTCCGGCGCGGGGTCTCGGGGACGGCGATCGCCGCGAGGAAAAATGCGAGGAGGCCGACTGGAAGGTTGACATAAAAATCCCAGCGCCAGGAGAGGACCTGGGTGAGCCAGCCGCCGAGCGTCGGCCCGAGAATCGGTCCGGCCGTGACGCCGATGCCCCAGATGGCCATCGCGCGTCCCCGCTTCTCGGGCGGGAACGTCTGCACCAGGATCGACTGCGAGAGTGGGCTCAGCGAGGCACCGAACACACCCTGCAGGAGACGGAAGAGGACCATTTCGGTCAGGCTCGTCGCCATGCCGCAGAGCGCCGAGGAGGCCACGAAGCCGCCGATGCTCAGGAGCAGGTAGCGTTTCTGGCCGAGACGGTCGGTGATGAACCCCGTGAGCGGCATCAAGATGGCCGAGGCGACGAGATAACTCGTGAGCACCCAGGTGATCTGATCGGTCGTGGCCGAGAGCGCCCCCTGCATCTTGGGCAGCGCCACGTTCACAATGGTGATGTCGATCACCTGCATGATCGTGGCGGCCATGACCGCGAAGACGATGAGCCCGCGGGAGGCGGGCGGGGCGGGTGCGGGCGGAGTCGAGGATGGAGGAGCGGCGCTCATCGCCGCGGGGAAGCCTCACGGTGCTGTGAGGAGACGACGGTGTTCACCGTCACGCGCGCCGATGTGCCGATGCGCAGGCGGTAGCCGTGCGGAATCCCGGTGAGGAGCACGCGGACCGGAACGCGCTGTGTGACCTTGACCCAGTTGCCCGTGGCGTTCTCCGGCGGGAGGAGAGAAAAGGCCGTCCCCGCCGCGGGGGCGATGCTCACCACGCGGCCTCGAAAGAGGACGCCCGGGTACATATCGACGTGCACCCGTGCCGGTTGGCCCGGACGGATCCGTTCGAGGTCCGTTTCCTTGTAGTTGGCCGTGACCCACCACCGGCGGGTGCAGACGATGTCGAAAGGAGACTCACCGGCGGCGAGAACGTCGCCCGCGCGCAGCGCGAGGCCGGTCACGATGCCGGTGCATCCGGCGTGAACATCGGTCTGCGCGAAACGCCAGCGCGCGCGGGCCAGAGCGGCCTGGGCTTCGCGCCAGAGGGGATTGCGGGGGATCGGCGCGACGAGCTGCTGGAGAGCGGCACGGAGATTGGCCCGGGCCAGGGCGACGCGGGCGCGGGCGACGGCGAGGGCGGTACGTGCGTCGTCGTAGCGCGAGCGGGTGACGTCGCCGCTCTTGAGGAGCCGGGCGGCGCGCCGGTACTGGAGGGCGGCGTTGGCCTGCGTGGCCCGCGCCAAGGTGAGCGCGGATTGCGCCGCCCGCACCCGGGCCTCCTCGGTCCCGACGAGGCTTTGTGCGCGCGCCAGGGCGGCCTGTGCGGCCGCGACGGCGATGCGGTACGGCGTGGGGTCGAGCGTGAACAGAAGGGCGCCGCGACGCACCGCTTCGTGATTGTGCACAAAGACGGCGACCACCCGACCGGGGACCTCGGGGGCGGGGGCCACCGAATGCGCACCTACGTAGGCGTCTTCGGTGGAGGGGTAGAGGACGGTGGTGCGGTAGTACCAGTAGCCGCCTCCCGCAAGGATCAGGAGGAAGGCGCCGACGATCGACCAGCGAAGAACGTTTTTGCGCACGGGCTCAGGGTCTCGGTGTCGCGGGGGCGACATTCTTTGTCGAGGAGGATTGGGCGCTGTGCGCGATCGCCGCCTCAGGGGTGAACCGCGGCTCGAGCATCGTCCGGAAGACGCGGATACAAATCTCGAGATCCTTGTCTTCGGCGGAGGCCAGCATCTCTTGCCGGAGTGCCCTGACGATCGATTCCGTGCGGGTCAGGATCTGGTGGCCGCCGGGTGTCAGCAGCACGGTCTTCCGCCGACGGTCTTTGGTCGACACCTGACGCACCACCCAGCCGGCGCGGCCGAGTGTGTCGATGAGGCCTACGAGCGCCGCGCTTTCGATGCCGATCCTCTGGGCCAGTTCGCGCTGCATGAGCCCTTCCGGCACGTCGTTGAGCTCCTGAAGAAGGAGCCGCAGCGTGCAGTTCAGGCCGTGGGGTTTGAGTTCGGCGTTCAGGCGATGACGCCACAGCCGGGAGACATCGGCCAGCAAGAGGCCGAAAACGTCGCTCCTGTCCCTTGTTGTGGTCTTCATGCTGTCCTCAATCGTTCCTCTGCGTCGCGGGCCCGCTTGTTGAAGGCGGGCCCGTCAATGGATAGGACTCCAAATATTTTATATTTTAAACAAAAATGCGTCAAGTGCTGCGGGTCGTCGGTCTCCCGCGTGCGGTGTCAAGTCGATTCCGTCGCGGGAGGATCGAGGAAGATGTCCGGAAGAAGACGCTCGCTCTCGGGATCGACGTTGTAGCGACGAAAATCGTCCACACCGGCGGCGCGCAGGGCCTCTTCGTCGAGGAAGAAATGGCCGCTCGCTTCGCCCGAACGGGTCAGAATCCAGTAGGCGGCGTCGGCCGCAATCTCCGGACGACGGCACTCGTTGGTCCGGACCGCGCCGCCGAGCATGGCCAGGGCGGCCGTGTCGATCACAGTCCGTGGCCAGAGCGCGTTCACGCGGATTCCGCTCGAACGAAGCTCCTCGGCCAGACCGAGAACGACGAGGCTCATGCCCATTTTGGAAAGGGTGTAGCCGAGATGGTGGCGGTACCAGAACGGGTTGAGGGTCGGCGGCGGGGCGAGGCAGAGAATCTGGCCCGCACTCGAGCGCCGAAGATAGGGGAGGGCAGCCCGGGCGCAGAGCCACGGGGCGCGTGTGTTGATCGCGTGCATGAGGTCGAAACGGGCCGGAGGCAATTCGGGGGTCGACGCCAGGAGAATGGCTCCGGCGTTGTTGATCACCACGTCGATGCCACCGAAGGTCTCTGCGGTGAGGGTCATGGCCCGTTCGATGGCCTCGGCGTCGCGGACGTCGAGCTCGATCGGGAGCGCCCGTCCCCCGGCCTCCTCGATTTCGGCGGCGACCGAGTGAATCGTTCCGGGAAGGCGCGGGTGCGGGCGGCTCGTCTTGGCGGCGACGGCGATCGCTGCCCCGTCGCGCGCCGCACGCAGAGCGATCGCCCGTCCGATGCCCCGGCTCGCGCCGGTGATAAAAAGAACACGTCCTTTGAGGGAAGAGGGCAGGGGGGGGTACATGAAATCAGATCTCCGATTTTTGTTACGCTCCATTCTAGTGTCGGTCAAGACGCCGCGTCGTGGCGGGGAGGTGGTCGTGAATCCCCTGAACGAGAGTGAAGCCCGGCTCGTCACGCCGCGCGAACTCGTCGCGCATCTCGACGATCCGCGTTGGATCGTCGTCGACACGCGGTTCCGTCTCACCGATCGCACCTGGGGTCGGCGCGCCTACGTCGAGGGGCACATCCCGGGGGCCTTCTACGCGGATCTCGAGGAGCAGCTGAGCGGACCTGCGAGCGCCCAAGGGGGTCGTCACCCTCTTCCGGATCCTGCAAGCTTCGCCCGTTTTCTCGCCGCTTGCGGTCTCACGCCCGAACATACGCTTGTGGCCTACGACGAGGCGTCTCTTCCGGGGGCTTTCCGTCTCTGGTGGCTCGCGTTGTGGATCGGGGTACGCGATGTCTGCGTTCTCGACGGCGGGCTTCGCGCCTGGCGGGCGGCGGAACTTCCCCTCGTCGCGACACCGCCCGAGCGCCCCACCTCACCGCGCGCTGAACTCGTTCCCGTTCTGCGCCCGGGTCTCCTCGTCGAGACCGTGGAGGTCGCCCGTGCGGCGGACGGGGATCCCGACGCCTGTCTCGTCCTCGACGCCCGTGAACGGAGGCGCTACCTCGGCCTTGAAGAGCCGATTGATCGTATTGCCGGGCACATCCCGCGCGCACGCAACCTTCCCTACCTCGCCACGCTCGCGGCGGACGGGCGTCTTCGCCCGCCCGCGGAGCTCCGCTCTCTCTTGGCGCGGGTGTGGGGTGCTGAGCCTCCCGTGCGGGTGGCCCACGCCTGCGGATCGGGGGTGACGGCCTGCCAGACGCTCTTCGCCATGACACGGGCGGGGTTCCCCGGGGGTCTCCTCTACCCGGGCTCCTACAGCGCCTGGGTCGGCGATCCCGAGCGGCCGGTGTGCACAGGCGCCGAAGATGGGCTCGGCGAGGACGCTTTTCTGATCTAAGGCCTTCTCTTCAGCAGACGCTCGCGTTCCCGTTCCCAGTCCCGGTCGCGATCGCGGGCTCTCTTGTCGTGGAGTTTGCGGCCCTTCGCGAGGCCGATCTCGACCTTGGCGCGTCCCCTCTTCCAATAGAGGCGCAGCGGCACGAGCGTGTAGCCACGGCGTTCCGTGAGGCCCTGGAGGCGCGCGATTTCGCGCCGGTGCAGGAGCAGCGGACGGGTGCGGGTGGGGTCGGCGGCGACGTGGGTCGAAGCCGACGGCAGCGGGCTGATGTGAGCGCCGAGGAGCCAGGCTTGGCCGTTACGGACGAGACCGTAGCCGTCGATGATCTGTGCGCGTCCGGCGCGCAGGCTTTTCACCTCCCATCCCTCGAGGGCGAGGCCCGCCTCAAAGCGGTCTTCGATCTCGTATTCGAAGCGGGCCCGCCGGTTTTCGACGATGAGGGAAGAGCCCGCGCCGGCCGCTCGTTGTGCGTTCATCCCGGGCATTATATAGACGCGCTCGGGCGCTCTCGTCATGCGACGGGCCCGATGTGTAAGCCTGTCAGGAGTGGGTGTAGTGGCGCTGTCCCGTGTCCAGAGAGTCGTCGTGGTTCCGTGGTCGGCGGAAGCCATGTTCGACCTTGTGGCCGATGTGCCGCGTTACCCCGAGTTCGTGCCGGGGTGTGTGGGCGCACACGTCGAGGTCGAGGCACCGGACGTCGTGCGGGCGGGACTCGACATCGCCCGCGGCCCGGTCCGTACCACCTTCACGACCCGAAACCGTCTTGAACGGCCGCGGCGTCTCGCGCTCGAACTCGTCGAGGGTCCGTTGCGCCGCCTCGAGGGCGCGTGGACCTTTGTGCCCGCCGAGGAGAGGGGGACGCGGGTCGGCCTTGATCTCGTCTTCGCGCTGGCCCCTTCGCTCAAGGGTTGGTTCCTCGAGATCCTGATCCGCGAGACCATGCTTGGGCTCGTGGATGCCTTCGTGCGTCGTGCCGAGGATCTCTACGGGCCGTCGGGACGGGCGCGTGGGACTTAGGATCGAGTGTTCGTGGATCGCGGGGACGTGCGTGGTCCACCGCCATCTCGATCTCGCGACGCCCGTCTCCTTGGGCACACTTCTTGAGTGCTTCGGTCCGCGCGACGGCCGTCACGGACCGCCGGAAGAGACGGTCCCCACCGTGGCCGGTCGGCCGGTCGGCTTCGAGCATGTGCCCGAAGACGGCGAGCGCATCGATTTCATTCCCCCTTTGCCGCTTTCTCCTGTCGAGCAGCGGCGGCTCCGTGCACGCCGAGGATCTTCACCGCGTGGCCGTGGCGGAAGACGATCGTGAGACGGCGGATGACGGGGCGCTCACCTTGCCCCGCTTTGTTGTAGTAGACGTAAAGCCAGCGGTGCGGGTGAGGAGGGTCGGGGAGCACGGGTGTCCCGAGGAGATAGACCACCTGCGCCTCGGTCATGCCGCGGTGAACGCGGGCGAGAGTGCGCAGGGGAAGAGCGTTGCCCTGCTGGATGGGGGGGCGGTAGCTGAACGCACAGCCCGCCGGAAGGGCGAGCAGGAGGAGGGGAAGGAGTCGGCGGAGCACAGGCGGAACGCAACGGGCGGGGACCGGAGCATGATAGCCGCCCCCGCCGGAGCCGTTCAGTCCGCGTCCGCCCGGGCCCGGGCGATCAGCACACGGGCGTGCTCGCGCGCGGCTTCATCCTCATCCCCGCTGATCATGCGCGCAATCTCCGTTTCCCTCTCGGGACCCTCGAGCACCCGGACCTCGGTCCCGAGGCCATCGCGTCCCTCGATCTTGCGCACGCCGATCTGCCGACCGGCGCGCGAGGCGAGCACTCCGAGATGGGTGATGCAGAAGACCTGGTGACGGCGTGCGAGGCGGGCGAGGAGGCGGGCCACCCGGTCGGCGACCCGTCCGCCGATCCCGGCGTCGATCTCGTCGAAGACGAGGGTCCGGGACGGGCCGGGGCGGTCGGCCGCGGCGACGTGGACGGCCAGGGCCACGCGCGAGAGTTCTCCTCCGGACGCGACGCGGCGGAGCGGCTGGGGTTCGACGGACGCGTGCGGGCTCAACGTGAATTCGACCCGCTCCCGTCCGTGGGGCCCGGGCTCGCGGGGCGTGAGGAGGACGGCGAAGCGGCTCGCCGCCATTCCGAGATCGGCCAGAAGAGGAGGCAGTCTCTCCTCGAGTTCCCGGGCAGCCTCCCGCCGTCGCTCCCCGAGGAGCCGGGCACGTTCCTCGTAGAGCGCTCGTGCGTCGTTCTCCTCCGCGGTCAGGGCGGCCAGGCGCGCCGCCCGATCGTCATCGCCCGCCTCGGCGGAACGCAAGGCGACCAGGACATCGGCGAGCTCTGCGGGGGTCGTGCGGTGTTTGCGCGCGAGTTCGTGGTAGCGATCGTGGCGTCCGAAGAGCGACTCGGATTCGGCGGCGTCCGGCTCCGCTCGCCCGGCCCGCCGCGCGAGTGATCGGGTCGCTTCCTCGGCGTGGATGCGGGCCTGCTCGAGGAGGTCGACCACCGAGGCGATCTCGGGATCGAGGGCCGCGACCGACTGCAGACTCTGCCGGGCCCGGGCGAGCGTCCCGGCGGGATCCCCTTCGGTGAAGAGGGAGCCGGCCTCGGCAAGGGCCTGAACGAGCTTCTCCCGTGCCTGAAGTCGACGGATGCTCGCCTGGATCTGAGTGAAATCCTCGGCAGAAGGCGCAAAATCCTCGAGTTCCTGGAGGACGTGCCGGCGCCAGTCGGCTTCGGCGCTGTCGCGCTCCAGGCGCGCGGCCAGCGCCGCGCGTTCGCGCGTGAGCTCCTCGGCGCGCGTCCAGGCTTCGGCAAGCTCCCGTCCGAGCGCCTCGGTCCCGGCGAAGGCGTCGAGAAACGCCCGCGGGCCTTCGGGGGCGAGCAGCATCTGATGCTCGTGCTGCCCGTGGAAGTCCACCCAAAGTCGTCCGAGCTCATCGAGGCTCTGCACCATCACCGGGCGGTCGTTGACGAACGCGCGCCCGCGCCCATCGCGGGCGAGGATTCGGCGGACGACGCACGTTTCGTCTTCGCCTCCGAGGCCGCGCTCGGCGAGCCAGCTCTGCGCGACCTCGTCACCGGCGAGGGTGAAGACGGCCTCGACGATCGCCCGCTCGCGGCCGGGGGCGATGGCGGTGGTGTCCGCCCGTTCGCCGAGCGCCAAGCCCAGGGCCTCGACGAGAAGTGATTTTCCGGCCCCCGTCTCGCCGGTGAGCGTTGTGAAGCCCTCTCCGAACTCGAGTGTGACGTCCGCGAAGAGCGCGTAGTCGCGCACGTGAAGCGCCGTCAGCACGCGCCTCCTCCTCCGGGGAGTGCGCCCCAGTGAAGCTTGGTGCGAAGGACGGTGAACGGATCGTAGTCCGGCGGATGAAGCAGCGTGAGATCGTGGGGCGCGCGGGCGAGACGCACCCGCCCGTCGGGCGGGAGTGCGCTGTTTTGCCCGTCGCGGCTGAGGATCGTGCGGGCACGGCAGAAGGGCGGGACGCGGAGCTCGATGCGCGCCGAGGCTGCGACCACGAGCGGCCGGTCGGTGAGGTTGTGGGGCGAGATCGGGACGAGCAGGAGGGCGGGCAGCGTGGGTTCGAGAATCGGTCCCCCGCAGGAGAGGGCGTAGGCGGTCGAGCCGGTCGCGCTCGCCACGACGAGACCGTCGCCGCGGTGGCGGCGGACGAAACGCCCGTCGATCCAGGTTTCGATCTCGATCATCCGTCCCCCATCGTTTTTGGCGATGACGAGATCGTTGAGCGCGAGCGACGGCTCGTCCCCGGTCTCCACGGCGAGGAGAAGGCGCCGGTCGGAGCGCGCGCCGCCGTCGAGGAGGACGGGAAGATCCCGCTCGAGGGTTTCCGGGGGAAAATCGGCGAGGTAGCCGAGACGGCCGAGGTTGACGCCGGCGAGGGGGAGACGCCCGCCGCTCAAGGCGAGGGCGTGGAGGAGCGTGCCGTCACCGCCGACGCTCAGCACGAGGGAACTCGCGCCCCCGTGCGGGCCCTCGAGAGGGCGGACGCGAACGCCCCGGGCTCGGGCGATGTCCTCGACGGTGGTGACGACGGCCCGGTCGTCGCGGGTCCCGCGCGTACGCACGAGGAGGATCTCGTCGAAACGGGGGGAATTCATCGCCGGGAGCGTAGCACGGAGCCGGTCTCAGTGTCGCCCGGGGGCCCCGAGTCCACGCCGAAGCGCTTCGAGGTAGGGTTGCGGATCGTCCCCCCCGGGTTGGGCGAGGCTCCGGGCGACGGCCTCTTCGAGGATGGGAAGCATCCGGTGTTCGGCCCGGAGGCTGTCTCCTCCGGTCCGCGCGAGGTAGGCCTCGTAGAGCGCGCGGATGCCCCGCGGAAGATCCGCCGCCGCCTGCTCGCGCAGAGCCACGTGGAGCGCAAGGTGCAGGAAAAAGGCGCTCTCGTCCTCCTCCGCTCCCGATCCGGCCCCCCCCTCGGCTCCGCGTGCGGCCAGGCGGGTGCGCGCTTCGGGGTGATCGTCGAGGACACCGGCGAGATGGGTGTCCTCGGCGGCGATCGGAAGGCCCGAAGCGAGACGGACGGCAACCGCCGTGAATCGGGCTCGCAACCGCGCGCGCAGTCGAGACGGATCTTCGTCGGGTGGAAGGAGCAGGCTCATCGTGAATGCGCGCTCGGCGTGCGTCGCCGGCGTGGAGGCGGGCGCGAAGCGGACGGGCAGAGTGGGGCGAGGGGGCAGGTCCCACAGAGTGGGTGGAGCGCCCGGCAGACGTAACGACCGTGGAGTATGAGCCAATGATGGGCGTGCCCGAGATAGCGCCGGGGGATGCGCGCCGTGAGTTCACGCTCGACCGCTTCGGCCGTCCGTCCGCGGGCGAGGCCGAGTCGGCGGGCCACGCGGGCCACGTGGGTGTCGACCGCCACGACCGGTTCGCCCCAGAGCGTGTTGAGAAGGACATTGGCGGTCTTGCGACCGACGCCCGGGAGGGCTTCGAGCGCTTCGCGCTCGCGTGGGACACGACCGTGATGGCGTTCGAGGAGCAGGCGGGCGGTGGCCTGGAGATGGCGGGCCTTGCTCCGGTAGAGTCCGAGTCTCGAGAGGATCGCTTCGAGTTCGTCGAGGGGGAGGGCGGCCAGCGCCTCGGGATCCGGGGCCCGGGCAAAAAGCTCCTCCGTCACGCGGTTGACCATGCGGTCGGTGGACTGGGCCGAGAGGACGACGGCGACCAGGAGTTCGAACGGCGTGCGGTAGCGGAGTTCGGTCCGGGGTTCGGGATTGTTCCGCGCGAGACGGGCGAAGACGCGCGCGGTTTCAGCCGGGGTGAGGCGCCGGGGGTGGCGGGTCATGAGGCGGGATTTCCGGAGGGGAGACGAGGGCGGCGAGACGCGCGCGAAGACGCCGTCGCCTCTCGGCCGGTTCGTGCGCCCGGCGGCGCCGCTCGCGCACGAACAGGTGGCGTCGCCGGTTCTCGGCTTCGCGCAGGAGAAGGCGCATCCAGCGTTCGGGATCGTCCTCGGGGGCTGCGCCAAGCCGCCATCTCCAGTCCTCGTCGCGTTCGACGGGGTCGAGCCGGATGCAGTCGACGGGGCAGACCGGAACGCAAAGACCGCAGCCTGTGCACAAGGCAGGGAGCACGTAATGTTGCCGCCCCTGGGTGCCGGCCAGCGCGTCGACCGGGCAGGCGTCGAGACAGCGGGTGCAGCCGACGCACAGCGCGCCGACCACGGTGGCGAGAGCCCGCGGCCGGAGTTTGCCCCGCGCCGGCTTCGGTTCCCGGTAGGGTTGTCCGAGCGCGCGGGCGAGAGTGTGTGCGCCCGGAGCGCCCCCGGGCGCACAGCGTTCGGGTCCGGCTTCGCCGCGGCTCATCGCCTCGGCGTACGGACGGCAGCCGTCGTAGCCGCACTGGCCGCATTGGGTGCCGCCGAGGAGATTTTCGAGGGCGTCGGGATCGCGCGTTTCCATCAGCGCACCCGGGCCCCCGGTTCGGATCCGGGTTCGGGCCGCACGAGCCGGGTCCGCCCATCGGTGCCGGAGGAGGCGAGGAGCATGGCTTCCGAGGTGCCGAAGCGCATCGTTCGCGGGGCGAGATTGGCGACGACCACGATCAGTGTCCCCACGAGGGCGGCCGGCTCATAGTGGCCTTTGATGCCCGCAAAGAGGGTGCGTCGCCCGAGCGGACCCAGGTCGACTTCGAGGCGTAAAAGTTTGTCGGCGTCGGGCACGTCCTCGGCGCGCGTGACGCGCGCGACGCGGAGGTCGCTCGCCGCGAACGTCTCGAGGCTCACGGTTTCTTGGGGAGCAGGAATCTCAGCCACGGGCGGGTCCTCGGTTGGGAAAGAGCCCCTGTGCGGCCTGCCGGGGCAGGCGCTCGAGGAGCGGGCGGTAAGGGTTGAGACGGTGGTTGAGGAGCGGAGGGGGTGCGGACCAGCGGTCGAGCGGGACCCCGAGGAAAGCCTCGCTGCGCGCCCGCAGGCCCGGGAGGACCGGCCCGAGATAGAGCGCGAGAAGACGGTAGACGCTGATCCCGAGGGTGGCGATGGCGCGCGCCTCGTCCCGGCGGGCCGGGTCTTGGCGGAGCACCCAGGGTTGTCTCTGCGCGATGAAGGTGTTCGTTTCATCGGCGAGGGTGAGGATCGACTGGACGGCCGAGGCGAAATCCTGCCTCTCGTAGGCGTCGGCCACCTCCTCACCGCCGGCGAGGATGCGGGCGTAGAGCTCCGGGGCCGCGCAGGTCCCGGCCGTGCGGGGGTGGCCGTCGTCCGTCTCGAGGAACGGGACCGAGCGGGCCGCGATGTTGACGATCTTGCCGACGAGATCGCTGTTGGTGCGGGCGACGAGCTGCTCGGGGTCGAGATCGAGATCCTCGATGCCCCCGCGGGCGCGGGATGCGAAGTAGTAGCGGAAGGCCTCCGCCCCCACGGCCGCCGCCGCGTCACGTGCGGTCACGAACGTGCCCCGGGATTTGGACATCTTGACGCCCTGGACGGTGAGGAACCCGTGGGTGGTGAGCCGTGTCGGCAGACGCCAGCCGGCTACGGTGAGGAGGGCGGGCCAAAAGAGGGCGTGGAAATAAATGATGTCCTTGCCGATCACGTGGTGGATTTCGGCGTCGCTGTCCGGATGCCAGTAGCGCGCGAAGATCTCCTCCGCACGTTCCGCCCCTGCCCACGCGCGCAGCGTGGCGAGGTAGCCCAAGGGTGCGTCGAGCCAGACGTAGAAATATTTGTCCGTCTCGCCCGGAACGGGAAAGCCGAAATAGGGCGCATCGCGGGTGATGTCCCAGTCGTTCAGACGGCCCATGAGCCACTCGTCCAGTTTGTGGGCGACCGCCTGGGGAACGGCGCCTCCGTGGACAAATGCGCGGAGTGGCTCGGCAAGGGACTCGAGATCGACAAAGAGATGTTCGCTCGCGCGTCGCCCCGGCGGGCGCCCGGTCAGCACGGAAACCGGGTCGAGAAGTTCGCCGGCCTCGTAGCTCGAGCCGCAAACCTCGCAGCTGTCGCCGTACTGGCCCTCGGCTCCGCAGCGCGGGCAGCGGCCGCGGATGTAGCGGTCGGGAAGGAAAAGACCGAGATCTTCATCGTAGCTCTGGATGATCGAGCGCCGACGGAGGTATCCGCCCTCGCGGAGTCGGGCGTAGCAGGTCTCGACGAGCCGCCGGTTCTCCTCCGAATGGGTGGTGTGGTAGTGGTCGAAGTCGATCTCGAAGCTGCGGAAATCCTCCTGGTGTTCGCGGCGCACCTCGTCGATCAGGGCCGTGGGCTCGAGTCCGAGTTCCCGCGCCTTGAGCATGATGGCTGTTCCGTGCGCGTCGTCGGCGCAGAGGAAGAGGCAGTCCGCCCCCCGGGTCCTCTGGTAACGGACCCAGATGTCGGCCAGGACCCCTTCGAGAATGTGGCCCAAATGAAGTGGGCCGTTGGCGTACGGTAGGGCGGTGGTGACGAGGAGCGTGCGGGACATCGGGACGAAGATGAAGCGCCGAGGAGTGGGCGTCGGCACCGTGCAGTATAGCGGTCGCGTGATGCGATAATGCCCACGTTCTTCGCCGCTGGGGAAGCCGTCATGGCGTCGTCGCGTCGCCGCCGGATCGCCTACGTCGCCGCGGCCCTCGCCGCGCTCGTTCTCGCGACGATTGTGATCGTTCCCGTGCTGGTTCCACGGCGGACCGTGCGCCGTCTCGTCGTGCACACGCTCGATCGGGGTTGTGGCTGCCGCGTGCTCGTGAACGGGCGCTTTGCCCTGACGCTTTGGCCCGGGCCGGAGCTTCTCGCCACCCGTCTTCGTGTCGCGGATCCGCCGGGTTTTGCGCCGCAACCTCTCGTCCGCGTCGCCCGGGTGGCGCTCCGCGCCTCGTGGGCGGATCTTCTCGTCGGTCGCTGGGTCCTCACCTCGGTCCGTCTCGAGCGGGTCGTCGTCGCGCTCAGCCGCAACGCCCGGGGCGAGAGCAATCTCGCCGCCTTCCTTCACCCGGGCTTCCACCCGAGCGTCGTGGACCCGTCGCCGCACGCTTCCACTCGGGTGCACCGCGCCGCGGTGTCGTCGGCCCTTTTTGCGGTCTTCGGTCGCTTGGTCGTTCGCGGACTCGACGTCGTCGAGGAACCGGGGGCACGGCGGCTCCTCTCTGTTTCGCGCTTGAGCCTCGGCCCGGAGGGTCACCGGGGCCTCCCCGTGGCGCTTCAGCTCGCGGCACCCGGGGTGAAGACGGGGCCGATCACGGTGTCGCTCGCGGGGCGGATCGTCACGACGAACGGGCGTCGGGTCGCGCTCGACCTCGCCGCGCTACGGCTGCGTGCGCCTTCGTTCTTTCCGGGGCCGCTCACGGCCGGCAAGGGAAATTTCGCCTACCGGCCCATCGGGCGGGAGGCGCACATCCGGATCTCACCGATTACGCTCGCGGACCCGCGTCTTGGGCAGGCCGGAGTCCGGGGGACGATCGACCTTCAAGGAGCGACGATCGCCCGTGCGGCCGGGGCCGTTCGTCTCCGCATCCGCTCCGGGTTCGTCCGTCGTGAGCTTCCCGAACTCCGCCCCCGTGTGGGCCCCTCGGGTCTTCACGCCGCGCTCACGTTTTCGGAAGAGGGGTCCAAGATCGGGCCTGCACCGTTCACGCTCGCTTGGGCGGGGCACGGCGGTCGGGCGCGGCTTCAGGGGCGCCTCACGGCAATGCGCCGTGCGGGGCGGTGGTGCTGGCGTCTTCAGGCCCAAGGCACGGGTGTGGGTTTCCACGAGCCCAGTCGCCCCTCTTCATCTTCCTCCCGCCGGACTTCCCCCCGAGCGTCTTCACGCGTGACGCCTCGCCGTCCTCGTCCCGTCGCGCGCGATGCCTCGCGCTCGGGGATGTGTCTGACGCTCGCGGCGCGTCTCAGCGCTCTCGCGCTCGATGGGGTGCCCGTCCCGCATCTTCGGCTGCGTGCGTCTCTCGAGGGTCGTCGTCTCTTCGTTCCGATGTTCGCGGCCGAGCTCTTCGGCGGCACCCTCCACGGACAGGCCCGTGGCCGCCTTCTCGGTCGGCGCCTTCGTGCGCTCACGGGTCGGGTGAGGTTCCGCAACGTGGAGCTCTCGAGCCTCCATTCGGCGCTCGATCCGAAGGCCGGAGGGTCTCTCGCCGGCCGGGTGAGCGGGACGGCGACCCTTGCCGCGCGCGGCGGGCTCGCCCTTCGTCGCTGGCGCGGTGAGGGCGCGGTGACGGGCTCGGGCCTCGTCTGGCGCGGGATCGATCTCGCCGCTCTTCTGCGGGCTCTCGCCACAACCGTTCGGGGGCACCCGCCCACCCACTGGCCCTCGGGGGGGACGACACCTCTCGGAACACTTCAGGGCTCCTGGGCTTTGGCGTCCGAGCAGGTGAACCTGCGTGGTGTCGTTCTCGAATCGCCTCTTCTTCACGTGAGTGGAGGGGGCCACGTCGGTCTTGCCGGGTCCGGGCGTCTCGATCTCACCCTGGACCTGGCCCCCGGACCCCGGGCCGACGCACGGACTTGGCCGCCGGCGCTGCGCGGGGTCGTGATCCCCGTCCGCGTACGCGGCAGCCTGACCCACCCGCTTCCTCTTCCTGACGTCCCGGCGCTTCTCCACCGGCTGCTTCGTCGCCGCCTGGGGCATCTCCTCGGAGGATTTCTGAAGGGGGCGTGAGCGTCCGCCGGCTGAGGCCGCGAACACTACGCCGGGTGAAGAGGTCGAGAGCCTCGAGCGAGAGAGTCGTTACCGTGCGCTGGGGGTGCGGCCGCTCGAGTCCAGGTCCACGCCTCCCCTGGGCGGGAACACGGGGACAGGATCGCGCCGTTCGTTGTCAGCTTTTCCGGCCCGCCGGTGCTGCGTGTTCCGGGGCGAGCGTGAACCGCTTGAGGCTCATGCTGACCCGGAGACCCGCGTTGGTGTGCAGAACCATGTGAACGATGAGGTCGTAGAGCTGCGGGGCGAGCCAGTAGGCGATTTTTTTGCCCTTCTTGTTGAAGTAGTAGTACTCGGTGGTTGCGAGTTTTCCGAGCGGGGTGCGGAACGTCTTCCGGGGTCCGATGTGGATCTGGTAGCGGTGCACGTGGTTGTGTTCGGCCACGAAATAAAAGGCGTGCGGACGGCCGTGCGCGAGAAGATCGTACGACACACGGAGCTGGGCGAGCTGCTCGTCGCAGGTGCCCGGTGGCAGCGGCCGGGTCCGGCGTTTGGCCCCGATGTTCATGTGAACACTCTTCGCGGCCCAGTCGAAGACGATCGTCTGGTCGGTGGGGTGCCCACCGCCTTTCTCGATCAGGTTGTAGCGAAGATCGACGAGGTGCCCGCCGTGGAAAAGAAAGTGGCTCGTTTGGATGTAGGTGCGGTCGAAAAACACCGCGAAGAAACTGCTGGGCGTGAGCGTTCCGGCGTAGACGTAACGGTGTGTCGCTGTACGGGTCAGACGGAGGACGTCCGTGCCGGCGTGGATGCCCTCGACCGAGACGGCGTAGCGGGCGCGGAACGAGGGGATCGGAAAATCCTGGGCGCGGAGAGGCCGGGTGGCGAGCGCTGCGAGGAGCGCGGCGAGGACGAGCGTCGTCGTGCCGCGCGGTGCGCGCTCAGCCCGAGAACATTTCTGTGACGTCGATGGGTTCGTCAAGAACTTTCCCCGCGCAGCAAGCGTGAGCGCCGTCCCAAGTCAGGATACCACGGGCCAGTTTGTCGAGAACCCAGGGGTAGAGTTGGCGTTCGGCCTCCTTCGTTCTTGCGGCGAGCCGTTCGGGATCGTCGTCCGCCCTGACGGGCACGCGGATCCTGGCGATGCGCGGCCCTCCGTCCAGCGATTCGTCCACAAAGTGGACCGTCGATCCGTGCTCGGTCTCCCCCGCCTCGAGCGCCCGCCGGTAGGTGTCGAGACCCGGATAGCGGGGGAGGAGCGAGGGGTGAATGTTGACTGTTCTCCCAAGCCCGGCGCGGACGATGTCCGGGCCGAGGATGCGCATGAAGCCGGCGAGCGCGATCCACTCCGGGCGCGCTTCCTCGAGAAGAGCTCCGAGTTGTTCCTCGCCCCGTCGGCGTCCGAGCGCACGGTAGTCGACGCAGGCGGTCCGCACACCGGCCGCGCGCGCCCAAGCGAGGCCCGGGGCGTCGGGCCGGTCGCTCACGACAAGCGCGGGAGAGAGCGGCACCCGCCCGTCGCGGCAGGCTTCGACGAGGGCGCGCATGGTGCTTCCTTGGCCCGAAAGCAGGATGGCCAGCGACGAAGACGTGCTCACACGACGCGGACGCCGGGCCGATCGACGACGGCGCCGATGTCGTAGACCTCCTCCCCGGCGGCGGCGAGACGCTCGCGGACGGACGTGGAGCGCTCCGGATCGACGACGAGGAGGAATCCCAGCCCACCGTTGAAGACCCGGTCCATTTCCTGAGGGGCCACCGGTCCGTGGGCCGCGATCCAGGAGAAGACCGGGGGACACGGCCAGCGCTTGCGCTCGAGATCGGCGCCCAGCCCGGGAGGCAAGACGCGCGGCAGGTTTTCTACGAGACCCCCGCCTGTGATGTGGCAGAGGGCGTCGGGTCGGGTCTCGTCACGCGCGAGAAGGGGGAGGATCCGCTCGACGTAGATGCGGGTCGGGTTGAGGAGCCAGCGGCGGAGCGGCCTGCCGTCGAGGTTCTCGTCGAGGGCTCCCGGATGGGCCGCGAGAATGCGGCGGATCAGGCTGTAGCCGTTGGCGTGCGGGCCGGAGGAGGCGAGGCCAAGGACACGGTGGCCGGCGCGGACGCCGCGGCCGTCGAGAATCCGCCCGCGTTCGACGACACCCACGGCGAAGCCTGCGAGATCGAAATCCGACCCCGCGTAGACGCCCGGCATTTCCGCCGTCTCGCCCCCGACGAGTGCGCAGCCCGCCTGCCGGCAGCCCTCGGCAATGCCGGCCACCACACGTGCGGCCCGTTCGACCTCGAGACGGCCGCTCGCGTAATAGTCGAGGAAAAAGAGAGGTTCGGCGCCGTGCACGAGGATGTCGTTGACACACATGGCCACAAGATCGATGCCGATCGTGTCCTCACCACCCTCCTCGAGGGCGAGGAGGACTTTCGTGCCGACGCCGTCGGTGCCCGAGACGAGTACCGGTTCGCGGTAGCGCTCGAGCGGTACGCGGACGAGAGCTCCGAACCCCCCGATGCCGGCGAGGACTTCGGGTCGGCTGGTGCGGGCGGCGAGGGGAGCGATACGCTCGACGAGCCTGTTGCCGGCGTCGATGTCGACACCGGCCTCGCGGTAGGTTGCCCCGGGCGTGGGCATGTCAGGAGGCTCCTCTGCGCGTCCGTCGCGATGCGGGAGGACGCACGACGGGCTTGTGCTATCTTACCCAAAGAGTCTTCCCTAAAGAGTCTTTGAGGCTGCCCCCGCCGTGTTCCAGGAGGCTTGTTCCGCTTCTCGTTGCGCCCTCCCCCGGCTCGGGGCCGTCGCTCTCGCGGCCGTCTTGGCGTGCGGGATCGCGGGCACTCCGGCGCGGGCGGCGGTCGTGCGTGGACTCTTCCGTGTGGAGCTTGCGGCCGGCCGTGCCCCACCCGCCGATCCCGGTCCTCTGTTCGTTCAGGCGGCCCGCGTGGTCCTGCGTCGTCTCGGTCTTCGCCTGGGCGTGGAAAACAAGACGCCTGCGGTCTCGGCGATCCTTGGGGATCCCCGGCACTGGATCGCCGAGTACGGCTACACGGAAAGGGGGGGCTCGGGAGCGTTTCGGATCTGGGTTCGTTTCGACGCCCGCAACCTCATGCGCACACTCCTCGCCGGGGGGATCGCCGTTTGGGGGCGCGAACGGCCACGTGTGCTCTGCGCCCTTGTGGTTCCCACGAGCAGCGGTCGCCGACTTCTCGGTGCGGGTTCGCTCGCCTCTCTCAACCGTTCCTTCGAACGTGAGGCCAGGCGGCGGGGGCTCCCGGTCTTGCTCCCGGTCGACGATCTCGCGGATTTGCAACTCCTCGCGCCCGGCGTGCTCGAGACCACCTCTCTCGCGGCGCTCGTCCCGACGCTCAAGCGCCGCTACCCCTTCGACGCTCTCCTCGTCGGCCGCCTCGACAATCTCGGTTCGGGATCCTGGCGTGGGCGTTTCCGTCTCTGGTCGGCGGGAGGGGCCCGCGCGCGGTGGACGAGTGGTCCGCAGACGACCCGCCGTGCGGTCCTGCATCACCTCGTGCGTCGTCTGGCGAGCGTGTTTGCGCTTCGGGAGGCTCTTCTCCCGGGCGACGCCGCCCGTCCGGTGGTCATTCGCGTCGACGGGCTCAAGCATCTTTCCGCCGTCGTCTCCGTCGGCCGACTCCTCGGGCGGATCCTCGGCGTGCGGCGTCTGGCCCTGGTGGAGATTCGCGGCCGGGGCGTGGCCGTCTGGCGGTTCGAGACGCGCATTCGTCCGGCCCGCCTCGAACGGATCCTGCTCTTGACCAACCGGCTCGTGCCCCGGCCGTCCACTCCGGGCGTGGTCGCGGGGCGCGCGGAGCCGATGCGCTTCCGTTACCGGTCGTGAGCGACGCGTCCCGGTGGCGCTGGCTTCCCAATGCCCTCAGCCTGAGCCGTGCCCTCCTCGTCATCCCGCTCCTGGTCGCGATCCTCGTCGGGTATCCCCGCGTGGCGCTCGCGATCGTGTTCGTGGCCGCTCTCAGCGACGGCCTCGACGGATGGTTCGCCAAACGTTTCGACTGGCGGACGGCCTTCGGGAGTGTTCTCGATCCGGCCGCCGACAAGCTCCTCCTCTCGGGGGCTTTCCTGGCACTTACCCTCGTCGGTCTCGTGCCCGTCTGGCTGCTCGTTCTCGTGCTCCTGCGCGATCTCGTGATCAGTATCGGGGCGTACGCGTACCGGCGGATCATGGGACGTCTCAGCGTCAAGCCGACGCGCATCAGTAAGCTCAATACGCTCGTCCAGTTCCTCTTCGTGGTCTTGCTTCTCGCCGACCGACCCTACCTGCATTGGCCCGTCTGGTGGACGGCGTTCGCCACCGGGATCGTGACGGCCTCCACCGTCCTCTCGGGGGTCGATTACGTCTGGGCCTACGGGTGGCCGGCGCTCGGCCACCTGCGGGAGCGGGCGAAGGCATGAGTGACGATCGGGCTGCGGGTGGCCGGACGGGCTCTTCGTCCCTCGCCGTTCCCCGAGTTGAACCTCTCCCTCTCGTGCCGCCTCCGCCGGAGACTTTCGGGAACTATCTCGGGGCGACGAACGCCGGGGCGGTGGCTCGGCTCGTGGCCGCCGTGCGTGCCTCTCTCGCACGTGACGCCCGCTTGCCGCTCCTTCTGCGTGGTCCGCGCGGGAGCGGCAAGTCGCATCTCGCGCGCGCTTTCGTGGCCGAAGCGCACGCAGGTGGGGCGGAGGCCGTCTATCTCGATCTCGGCGCCCTGGGTTCCGAGACCGCCTGTGCTCTCCTCACCGCCGGCGGTTGGGGACGCTATGCCTGTCTCGCCCTGGACGGGATTGAGACCCTGCGCGGCCAGCGGGCCCGTGAGGAAGCCCTCCTGTCTCTCTTGGTCGATGCCGGCGGAGGAGTGAGCGGCCTCTGCGTGACGGAGGCTGCGGACGGGGAGATCGGCAAGGGCTGGATTCTTCCCGACGTCGTCTCGCGCCTGCGGGCAGCGGAGATCCTGAATCTCAACCCTCCCAACGAAGACGATCGCCGCGCGATCGTCCGCGCTTATTTCGTTGCCCGGCGCATGCCGGTCGGTGAAAACGTCCTCGCCTGGATCGAGACCCACGCTCCGCGGGACCTCACGTCCCTGGGAATCCTTTCGGCCGCTCTTTTGCACGAAGCCGAGCGGCGAAAGCGTAGAATCACCCTAGGGCTTGCACGCGAGGTTCTCCGTTCGATGCACGGGTCCGAGCGCGGAGGGGATCTGTGAGGATGGCCGGTTCCGTCAGGACGGGATGCGGCGGGGCTCCACGTCTGGGTCGTCTGTTCTTGGCGATGGGCGCACTCGTGGTTCTGTGCGCGGCCTGCGCTCCCCCACCCCCCGTCCAGGAGATGAGCGACGCGCGCCAGACCATTGCCGCGGCCCGCGCCGCAGGCGCAGCCCGTTGCGCGGCGGCCGAGGAGGCCACCGTGGCCGCGCGCCGCTGGATCGAGAACGCTTCCTACGCACTCACCATTCACGACTATCCGATGGCTGGACGCAGTGCGCGGCGCGCCCAGCGGCGGGCGTACATGGCGCTCGTCATGCTGCACGTCGTCCCGCCACGCCGGGGCATGCCGTCCCGTCTCCTACACGTCTGTCCTCCCTCCCGGACAAAGAGCAACGCCTCGGGTTCCAAGCCCCAATGAGATCCGGCCCACACGGAGTGTGGAGGAGGGAGCGGCGGTGAGGGATCAAGCCCGTCAAGCGAGTGTTGCAACTTTCTTGGTTTCGTGCGATCCTATGGTCAAGGGATGGACGAGCATCACGGGCCGTCGTCCCGAGCACACGGTCTTATGGTCGTACCGATTTTGAGGAGTGACCCATGAAAAAAATCTCACCGAAGCTTGTGGTGACGGCGGCGTGTCTCGGCGTGGCTCTGGCCGCGTGCGCCACGAAGCCGACGCCCCCCCCACCGCCCAAGAAGCCGAGCGCGGCCACGCTCGCGGCCATCGCCGCGGCGAAAAAGGCCGTCGTCAGTGCGCAGAAGGTTGGCTGCCAGACCCAGAGTGAGCAGAGCCTCATCTCTGAAGCTTTGGCCGCGGCCCACGCCAAGGTTCCGGACAACATGAAAGCCCAGCAGCTGGCCGGCAAGGCCCGCCGCGAGGCCGATGCTTGCACCAATTCCTACTGGCTCGGCAAGGCCAAGGCGGTTCTGCGCAAGGTCAAGAACTACACGAACCTCAACGCGCACGAGCAGAACGAACTTGCGAACGGTGAGGCCGATATCGAGAACGGCCGTGGGCGGACCGCCTACGACACGCTCAGCCGTCTCCTGGCCGAACTCAAGGCGGCCCGGACCACCTATACGGTGGTGCGCGGCAACAGCCTGTGGGCGATCGCCGGCAAGAGCTCGATCTACGGCAATCCCTTCGAGTGGCCACTGATTTACCGGAGCAACTCCGCCAAAATCCGTAATCCGGACCTGATTTTCCCGAACGAGCATCTCAAGATCGTTCTCAATCCGGTTCGGAGCGCCGTCAAGAGCGCCGTCCACTACGCTCGGACCCGTGGTCCTTGGCGGAATGGACAGGCTCTTCCCAAAGATCGCGCGTGGCTCGCGTCCCAGCAGGGCTCCCCCTTCTGAGACACCTGCGCCGAGGACATGACCGTGCCAGGGCCCACGGGCTTACGGAGCGGTGAGGTCTGACGGGGAGGAACACGAGGCCCCTGAGCGGCGGGACGAACAGCCCGCCGCTCAGGGGCCTCCTCTTTCTGGAAAGCCATTTCGTGTGGGCGGGCGTTCGCCTGGTGCGCACGGTCGAGGGGACAATCGGGTTACGGTCTCGGTGGTCTTGCACGGCGCCCGTGACGAGACAAGCGGGATCCTGGATGCCCTCGCTGCACTCGCCTCGCCGCATGTGTCCCGGGTTGTCGTCACCCGCAACCTCCCCCCGCGTGGGGCCGCAGACGCCCCGCCCGCACCGGCGTATCCCTTCGAGCTCGTCGTCCTCGTGAACGAAGCCCCCCAAGGGTTTGCCGCCAACCACAATCGGGCTTTCGCTCACTGCACGACCTCGTGGTTTGCAGTCGTGAATCCCGACGTGGGGTTCCCTTGGGGCGATCCCTTCCCGGCCCTTTTGGCCGCCGCCGTGCGCACCGAGCGGCCGGGTGCGCTGGCTCCTCTTCTCGTCGATCCGCGCCGCAAGCGTGCGGCCCCGCTGCGCGGGATGGTCACGCCCTGGGAGATCCTGCGTCATCGCCTGCCGGGGGCGTCCCCGCCCGCGGACGTCTTCTGGCTTCCGGGGGCGTTTCTTCTGCTGGCGGAGAGCGCTTTTCGGGCTGTGGGGGGGTTCGACGAGGGCTATCGGCTCTACTGCGAGGATGTTGACCTCGGGCTCCGTCTCAAGCGGGATGGCTGGAGCCTCGTGCGGGTTGAGGACGCGCGTGTGCTCCACAGAGGCCGCCGCTCGAGCCATTACCGACCCGGCTATGCCCGTCTTCATCTCCAGAGTCTCATCCGACTCAACCGACGTTGGCGCGGGCACGCTCTCCCCTCGCGGGGGACACCGCGCTGAGGGCTCCTGGATTCCGGTGATTCGCTTCTATCGTGTTCGCGGTCTCGTTCAGGGGGTGGGGTTTCGGGCCGCCACCCAACGGGAGGCGCTTCGTCTCGGGCTCCGGGGCTGGGTGCGCAACCGTCAGGACGGGTCCGTGGAAGTTTTCGTCTCGGGTGGGGCGGAGACCATCGGCTGCCTCGAGGCGTGGCTTGCCCGTGGTCCGCGCGGAGCGCGTGTCTCCTCCCTTGAGGTCGCCTCCGAAGATGCGGCGCCTCCTGAGGCCGATGCCGGGGAGGGCTTCGTCGTACGGTCGACGGTTTGAGGCTCAGGCGGGCGCCTCAGCGCCAGTACCAACGGTCGGCGAGGAGGGTGAGGACGCGACCGGAGTAGACATACCCGTCGGCATGTCCAAAGTAGCGTTGCAGCGCGAGAGGGAGGTTCCCGTGCGCCGTCCCGAGATAGTAGTGGAGGATGGCGCAGCCCAGAACCAGGTTGACCCGGGTGTCGAAAAGGCTCACGTCATGGAGGTCGAGAAGGGGCGGCCAGAAGGGCATGACCTGCATGTAACCTTGCGCGCCGACGGGCGAGACGGCGTAGCGGTGGAAGTCGCTCTCGGTCTCGATCACGGCAAGAACGAGTTCGGGCGTGACCCCTTCGCGCCGCGCCACGCTATAGATGAGGCGAAGGAAACGAAGTCGGCGGGCACGGTCGGGAATGAACGGGCGGACGCGTGTGCTCATGACCTTGAGCCAGACGAGGCGCCGATAGCCGCGTACATGCATGGGGCGGGTGGCCCACGCCCGCCGGACTTCGGCGATGAGGGCGGGGGGCGGACCGGCCGCGCGGGACGGGACCGCGATGTTGAGGAGAGCCGCCAGGAGTCCGAGAGCGATGGGGCTCAGAGCGCGGGATCGCGTCGTCGGTCGTCCTCCAGGAGGCGGAAGAGCTCATCGCGCCGCAGCTCCCGGCTCGCCGACCCACGACGGGCGACGTACTCGAGTTTGTCGGCGGCCAGAAGGCGCGGCGAGAGCACGATCCGGTGCGGGATGCCGATGAGGTCCAGGTCTGCGAACATCACCCCTGCGCGCAACTCCCGGTCGTCATAAAGCACCTCGTAGCCCCGGCTCCGGAGCTCGTCGTAGAGGGACTCGGCCGCTCGGCGGACGCCCGTGTCGCTCTGCGAACTGACCGGGGCCAGAGCGACGTCGAACGGGGCCATGGCCGCAGGCCAGACGATTCCCCGCTCGTCGTGGTTCTGCTCGACGGCGGCGGCCACGATCCGGCTCACACCGATGCCGTAGCAGCCCATCCAGAAGACCCGTTCGCTGCCGTCCTCGTCACGGAAGGTGGCGTTCATCCGCTCGCTGTACTGTGTGCCCAGTTGAAAGACGTGTCCGACCTCGATTCCGCGTTGAAGCCTTAGCCGGCCGCGACCGTCGGGGCTCGGGTCGCCGTCGACGACGGTGCGCAGATCGGCGACCGTGGGCTCGGGAAGATCGCGTCCCCAGTTGACTCCGGTGTCGTGGTATCCATCTTCGTTCGCCCCCACGGCGAAGTCGCTCACGGCGGCCGCCGTCCGGTCGGCGACGACGAGGACCCGTTGGAGATCGACGCCGAGGGGTCCCAGCGAGCCCGGGCCCGCTCCGAGTTCCCGACGGATCTCCTCTTCGGTGGCGTAACGGGCTTCCTCGAGCCCCGGCACCTTCGCGCGTTTGACCTCGTTGAGCGTGTGGTCCCCGCGCAGGAGGAGAAGCGCGAGACGCGGACCCGCGGACGTCTCGCGGACGAAGACCAGGGTTTTGAGGGTCTTCTCGAGTGGGATGCCCAGGTGACGGGCGAGGTCTTCGCAGGAACGGATGCCGGGGGTCGGGACACGTGTGAGAGGCTGCGTGGGGGGGGCACGGCCGGGCAGCACAGAGAGCGCTTCGGCGAGCTCGACGTTGGCCGCGTAGGGACCGCTGTCCGAGAGGGCGAGAAGATCCTCCCCCGCCTGGGCGAGGACGTGGAACTCGTGCGAGGAGCGTCCTCCGATCGAACCCGTGTCCGCACGCACAGCACGGAAATCGAGCCCGAGGCGGGTGAAAATGCGGCTGTAGGCCGCAAAGATCTTTTCGTAACCGTCGGCGAGGGACGTCTCGTCGCGGTGGAACGAATAGGCGTCCTTCATGAGAAATTCGCGGGCTCGCATGACGCCGAAGCGCGGACGAATTTCGTCGCGGAACTTCGTCTGGATCTGATACCAGGCGACGGGAAGCTGACGGTACGAGCGAAGCTCGCGACGGGCGAGATCGGTAATGACCTCTTCGTGCGTGGGGCCGAAGCAGTAGGGGCGGTCGTGGCGATCGCGGAGGCGGAGGAGTTCCGGGCCGTATTTGTCCCAGCGTCCCGACTCCTGCCAGAGTTCGGCGGGTTGGATCGCGGGCATGAGAAGTTCCTGGGCGCCGCTTCGGTCCATCTCTTCGCGGACCACCCGCTCGACGCGCCGGAGGGTCCGCAGTCCCAGAGGAAGCCAGGTGTAGAGTCCTTGGGAGAGAGACCGAATGAGACCGGCGCGGAGCATCAGCCGATGGCTGACGAGCTCCGCCTCGGCGGGTGTCTCCTTGAGCGTGAAGAGACTGAGATCACGGGCGCGCATGCGGGGAAGAATCTCGACGAATGGGGAAGAAACGCGGGAGCATTGTAGCAACTGGAGGGTCCCGCGCCCGGGGAGCGCGATCGTCTCGGACGATCTCCTTCCGCAAGGATCGAGCGAAGGTTCTCTTGGTCTTTCCCGGCGTCCGGATGGGCTCACCGTTCTGCGCCCCGCCCGCTCCTCGGGTCCGCCCGGAGTGTTACGAAGACCACCCCCTTCGGATGGGCCAGGTTCAGACCCCTCTCAGGCGAGGAGGCTCGGTGGGAGACTTCCTGGGCTTCCTTCCTGGTGGGGTTCGGGAGGCGGCCGCGGAGAGGGAGGGATGGGATCGCCCGAGAAGACGGAGACCGGGGAGGTTCCCGGATCCGCTCTCGGTCTTGTGCGGTGTGGGAACGGGCGAGGGATCGGGTGAGGCGACGTTCGTGTCCTGTTGGCAGTGGTGGAAATTGCACGCGCGTGGGTGCCGTGAGAAACGACGCTCTCGGACACCCATGCGCGAAAGGCGCTAGGATTGTGGGGAGATCGGGAAGAGCACCTCGGCGGAAGCATGTCCACGGTTTGCGGCGATCCCCTCGGTCACGTCGTCGTCTTCGGTTTCGGTGCCCAGGGCCGGGCGCAGGCTCTCAATCTGCACGACTCGGGGGTGCGTGTGAGTGTGGCCCTTCGGGAGGGCTCCCCCCGGCGGGAGGAGGTTCTTGCATCCCGCCTTCCCTGTCTCGATCTCGAAGACGGTGCGCGTGCGGCGGATCTCGCGGCGGTCCTTGTTCCGGACGAGGCGCACGCGGCCCTTTACAGCGAGATCCTGGCGCCCGGTCTCCGCCGTGGAACGGCGCTCGTCTTTGCCCACGGCTACAGCGTGCATTACGGGCGGATTCGCCCCCGCCCGGATCTCGACGTCGTCCTGGTGGCCCCGATGGGTATCGGCCCTCAGGTCCGTGCGCGCTTTCTCGCCGGATCCGGTGTGCCGGCTCTGGTGGCGGTGGCCCAGGACGGGAGCGGGGAGGCGATGAGGCACGCGCGCCGCTATGCCGAGGCTTTGGGCTCCGGCCGTCGGGCGATTCTCGAGACGACGTTCGCCGAAGAGACGGAGACGGATCTCTTCGCCGAACAGGCCGTCATTTGTGGGGGGTTGACCCACCTCATCGCTGCGGGGTTCGAGACCCTCGTCGAGGCCGGCTACAGGCCCGAGATCGCCTATTTTTGCTGTCTCGAGGAACTCAAGCTCATCGCCGATCTTGTCTACGAGCGGGGTCTTGAAGGTATGCGCCGTTCGATTTCGACGACGGCTCTTTACGGCGATTACACCCGCGGTCCGCGGGTCATCGGGGAGGGGGTTCGCGCGGCCATGCGGGCGGTGCTCGGCGAGATCCGAAGTGGCCGTTTTGATCAGGAGTTGGCGCGCGAAGCCGCCGCGGGCTGGCCGACCCTGCAGGCGGCAAGGGACCGGGCCGCGTGCCATCCCCTCGAGGAGGTGGGGCGGAGACTCCGCGGGGAGGACTCTTGAGGCCTTTCACATCGTCCGAGTCCGGGGGTTCCGCTCCGCGCATCCGCCGGGGCGTCTATCTCCTGCCGAATCTCTTCACGACCGCGGGCCTTCTCGCGGGCTTCTACTCGATCGTGGCCACCCTCGATCAGCGGTTCGTGCACGCGGTGGGTGGTGTCCTTTTTGCCTCGGTGATGGACGGCCTGGATGGGCGTGTGGCCCGCCTGACCGGGACCGCCACTCCGTTTGGACGCGAGTACGACTCGCTCTCCGACATGGTGGCCTTCGGCATCGCCCCGGCGCTTCTCGTCTACCGTTGGGCGGAGTCGTCGCTCCCCGCGGCGAGCGGCATCGCTTCGCGGGCGCTCTGGCTCGGGGCCTTTTTTTACGCCGCCGCCGCGGCGCTCCGGCTCGCCCGGTTCAACACCTATCAGGCGCTCGACCGACGCTATTTCCAGGGGCTTCCCTCGCCCGCGGCAGCGCTTTTGGTGAGCACGGCCGTTTGGGTGGAGGCGTCGGGAAGCCTCCGGAGCTTGCCGGGAGCGCGGCTCGTCGTCCTGGCTCTCGCTCTTCTCGCGGGAGCCCTCATGGTCAGCCGGTTTGCGTACCCGAGCTTCAAGGAACTGCCGTGGCAGAGTCGGGTCCGTTACTCGGCCATCGTGCTCGTTCCTCTCGTCCTGATCGTTCTTCTCCTGGCGCCGGCTCCGACGCTCCTTGCGGTCTCGGCTCTCTACGCCCTGGCCGGCCCCGTGGGCACGGCTTGGAGTCGCGCTCGTCGCCGTCGGCGTCGCGAGGGTGCGCGATGAGCCGCGAGGAGGCGCGGCGCGCGATCGCGGCCGAGCTGGGTCTCACGCTCTGGGTGCGGCGGAAGGTCGGCGCGACGACGGGCGCGGGAGGATCCGTCTCCTCCGCGCCGGAGCCGGGGGTGGAAGAAACCGCGTCCGTCGTCCCGCCGCGGATCCCAGGCCCGCCGGTCGAGGTGCGTTCCGCCGGGCCCACCGAGGACGAAACCGCACGTTGGTCCGCGCTTGAGCGGGACGTGGCCTCCTGCACACGCTGCGCGCTCGCCGCCGGTCGGACGCAGACCGTGTTCGGCGTGGGCGCCCGCGACGCCCGCTGGCTTCTCGTCGGTGAGGGTCCCGGACGGGACGAGGATCTCAAGGGCGAGCCCTTCGTCGGTCGAGCGGGCAAACTTCTCGACAGGATGCTCGACGCGTTGGGGCTCGCCCGGGAGCGGGTGTTCATCGCCAACGTCGTCAAGTGCCGCCCGCCCGATAACCGCACGCCCCTCGAGGACGAGTGCCAGGCCTGCCTTCCGTATCTCAAGCAACAGATTGCTCTTGTCCGCCCCTCGCTCATCCTGGCTCTCGGCCGCGTCGCCGCCCAGAATCTCCTCGCCACGAACGCTCCGCTGTCCGCGCTTCGGGGGCGTGTGTTGCGCTATGACGGCCCCCCCGAAGCCGCTCTCGTGGTGACCTACCACCCGGCCTATCTTTTGCGTCAGCCGAGCGCCAAGGCGGAGGCCTGGCGCGACCTTCGTCTCGCCGCACGGAGCGTGCCGCCGTGATTGCGCGCCCGATGAGCGAAGGGGACCACGATCTTTTTCTCCGTCCCCTGGAACGTGAGGATCTCCCGGCCGTCGTGGCGATCGAGCGGCGGGCGTACGTCTACGGCTGGACGGAAGGTATCTTTCGCGATTGCCTTCGGGCCGGCTACGTGTGTGAGGGGCTCTGGAGCGGTCGTACGCTCATCGGCTACGGCGTGCTCCTGGTCGGCTCCGAGGAAGCCCACCTTCTCAACATCTGCATCGATCCGCCTCATCAGGGCGCGGGCTACGGGCGCTTGCTCCTCGACCATTTCATGGAACGCAGCCGCCGGGGCGGAACACGCCGCCACCTGATTCTCGAGGTGCGTGTCTCCAACGTGCGGGCGCGGTCGCTCTATCTGAGCGCCGGGTTTCGCCCGATCGGGGTGCGCCGTGGTTACTACCCGGCTGAGCACGACGACGCCCGTGAGGACGCTCTCGTCCTCATTCGTGATTTGCAAGACGATCCCGAACGGCCACCGTCCAGCGCAGAGTCATCCAGAGAACGAGGAGTATAATCAAGGCCTTCTCGTAGGTTCCGCCTCCTCGCGGGGAGACGATCGCATAGACGACGACCAGTGTCGCGGCGGACCCTGAGAGCCCGCGGGCGAAGGGGCGCATGCGGCTGCGCGCGAACGGGCCGCCGCCCGTCCACGACGATGAGACGGCGACGGCCGTGAGCGCCAGGAACGCGACCCCGGCCCCGAGGAGGTGGAGCCGAAAGAGGATCTCGCCCATGAGGTTCCGGATCCGCGCGGGGGGTGTCACGAGCCCCGCGGTCGCGAGTCCTCCTCCCGTGAGGACGTAGGCCGCCTTCGGAAGCCACGGGCGAGAGCGTGTTTCGTCTTCTTCGACAAAGAGCCCGAAGAGGACGAGTCCGAGCGCGAGGACGAGGTAGGCCGCCCTGAGCCAGTCGCCCCCAGGCCCGACGAGGTAGCGGCTCAACGTAGACGTCCACGGGTTGAGGTGGCGACGCATGAACTGGAGAACAAGGGCCGTGGCCGTGAACTGGACGAGGGCCCATCCGCAGACGAAAAGTGCCCACCGACGCCAACGCGCGGGATCGGGATCACTCACGAGCGAGTGCTTGAGTTTTGGGACGCCATGTCCGCGATCCTACCACCGGGAGTGTGATTTCCTCCTGGAGAGGGACGCGGCGTGAACGAATCACACGCGCCCTCCCTGCGCCCGGGACAGCGGCCGCTTCTCACGCTTCTCCTCTTTTTTCTCCTCGGGGACTGGATCGGCGCGAGCATTGTTCTTTTTTTCCTCCTCCTGCCCGCGCGCGTAGCGGCGCACACCCCTCCGGTGTGGGGGAACTGGGCGTGGTGGGTGATCGTGGTCACGGTCCTCGTGGTCTTGTGGTACGGGCGCGGGGTGCGCCGGCTCGAACACGACGGACGACATCTTCCCTGGCATCAGAAGTTCTTTTTTTCCGCCGGTGTCCTCGTCGGTTTCGCCGCCGTCACGCCGCCGATCGACACCCTCGCGGGATCGCTTCTCTTCGTGCACCTCACGCAGCACATGCTTCTGCACATGTTTGTGCCGCTTCTGCTCTGTCTGGGGGTGCCTCTCGCGCCGCTCGTCGCAGGCTTGCCCGACCCGCTCAAGCGCCGTCTGTGGAGGCCGCTCGCCCGAAGCCGTTCTTTCCGTGCATTCTGGCGGGCTCTCATGAGCCCACTCGTGGCCTCCGTTCAGTTGATCGCCGTGCTCTACTTCTGGCTTCTTCCGCCCGAGATGGATCTCATTGCCGTCCACGACGCCTGGGATGAGTTGGCTCACGTCACGATGCTCGTGAGTGGGTTGATTTTCTGGTGGATGGTTCTCGATCCCCGCCGGCGGCCCGACGCCCCGAGTTACCCCGTGCGTCTTCTGGCGCTCACCCTGACGATGTTCGCCAATATCGTGATCGGGGCCTACATCACGCTCACCCATCAGGACCTCTACACCGTCTACAACCACCTGGCCGCCCCGTGGGGGATCGGCGCCCTGCGCGATCAGCGTCTGGGGGGACTCATCACGTGGATCGACGGCTCGATGATGGAGGTGGTGGGCGCGCTCATCGTCTTTCATCGCTGGATCAGCGACGAGTCGCTCCACCCGCTCAGCACCCACGCCCGTGCCCGCCGCGCGGCGGAGCGGCGCCGTGCGTCCCCTGTTCCCGCTTGGGAGTCGCATCTGTGACGAGTGAGATACGCGAAGCCGTCGAACGACGGCGGACACTCGCCATCGTCTCGCACCCCGACGCCGGGAAGACGACCCTGACAGAGCACCTGCTGTTGGCCGCGGGGGCGATCCAGCTCGCCGGGGCCGTGAAGGGGCGACGCGCGGCGCGCGCCGCGCGTTCCGACTGGATGGCGCTCGAACGCGAACGGGGGATTTCGGTCGCCACCTCGGTCATGCAGTTTCCCCACGCCGGGGCCGTCGTCAATTTGCTCGACACCCCGGGGCACGAAGACTTCTCCGAGGACACCTACCGCACTCTGACGGCCGTCGATTCCGTCCTCATGGTGCTCGATGCGGCCAAGGGCGTCGAGCCGCGCACCCTCGAACTCATGCGCATCGTTCGTGAGCGGGCACTTCCGGTTCTGACCTTCGTCAACAAGATGGACCGCGACGCTCGACCGCCACTCGAACTCGTGGACGAAATTCACGACAAGCTCGGCCTTGAGCCCGCTCCCCTCGTCTGGCCGGTCGGGAGCGGTCAGGGATTCCGCGGTGTGATCGACCGTGTGGACGGGCAATTCGAAGCCTTCGCCACCGCGGGGGGAGGGGCGCGCAGCCCGGATGCGTTCGCCGGGTTCTCGGTGGCTGAGCGGCGGACGCTCGAAGAGGAGATCGCCCTCGTCCATGAGGCGACACCGCCCTTCGACACCGGTTCATACCGGTCGGGGACGCGGACGGGGATCCTGTTCGGCTCTGCGCTCCACGGTTTCGGTGTGCACCGCCTGCTTGATCTCGTCGTTCGGGTCGCGCCCCCGCCCGGTTCGCGGGCGGCGCGGGAGCGGACCGTCCAGCCCGACGAGGAGCGGGCGAGCGGCTTCGTCTTCAAGATTCACGCGAACATGGATCCCCGTCACCACGATCGGGTGGTCTTCGTCCGCCTGTGCTCGGGCCGCTACGAGCCCGGTGGGCGCTTGCGTCACGTCGATCGGGGGCGCAGTTTCGTGCCGAACGATCTTCTGGTGTTCCTCGGTCAGGAGCGTGAGCGCGCACAGGCGGCCTACGCGGGCGACGTCATCGGGTTTTCGACCCACGGAGGCATCGAGATCGGCGACACTTTCAGCGAAGGCGAGGACCTTCATTTCCGAGGGATTCCGAACTTTGCCCCCACAATTTTTCGTCGTCTCATCGTTCGCGATCCGCTGCGCAGCAAGGCGCTTCTGCGCGGGATCGGCGAGCTCGCCGAGGAAGGGGCCGTGCAATTCTTCCGCCCCCTTCACGGCCACGAGGTGATTTTGGGCGCCGTCGGTCCGCTCCAGTTCGATGTCGTGGCCTACCGTCTCGAAAACGAGTACGGGGTCCCGGTGTCCACCGAAGGGGCCGGCGTCGCCGTCGCCCGCTGGGTGGAGGGGACGCCCGAGGCTCTGGCCGCGCTCGAGGAGGCGGCGGCCCCGCACCTTGCGCGCGACGGTCTTGGGGCGCTCGTCTACCTCGCGCCGCACAGGATCCACATGGACCTCGTCATCGAGCGTCACCCTCGTCTACGTTTCCTCGCCAGCCGTGAGCGCAAGGAGACGACGTGACGAACGTGGGAGGGACGTCCGTGCGTCCTGCCTGGCGCTGGCTTCTCTACGATGCGGCGGAATCGGCTTTTGCGACGACCGTCATGGCCGGGTTCTTCCCGGTCTTCCTCGTTCACGTCTGGGGTCGGGGGGTCACGCCCGCGACGGATCTCGCCGATCTCGGTCTTGCCGCTTCGGCCGCGGCCCTCTTCGTGGCGTTCCTCGCTCCTCTCGCCGGAGCCATGGCCGACGCCCGTTCGGCCCGCAGCCGGTTCCTCGCCACGGGGGTCGTGCTCGGTGTCGGTGCGACGGCCGCACTCGCGTTTCTTCCCGCCGGAGCGTTGACGGGAGCGCTCGCGCTCTACGCTTTGGCCGCCGTGGGTTATTCCGCCGCGAACGTCTTCTACAACGCTCTTCTTCCGCACGCCGTCGGCCCGGAGGCGTTCACCCGTGTCTCGACCTACGCGTACGCCGCGGGCTATCTGGCCGGAGGGGCGCTCTTTGCGGCCGAGATCGTGGTGGCCACGCACCCTGCACTCTTTGGGCTCGAGAGCCCGGCGGCCGTGCGGATCGTGGTCCTCGGTAGTGTCGCCGTCTGGTGGGCGGGACTCTCGCTTCCGCTCCTCGTGCGGACGCCCGAGGCGAGGCCCTCCGGGCCCTCCGTGGCCACGCTCATGGCCGAAGGCTGGACGCGCCTTCGGCGGACGTTCCGCGAGGTGCGTCGCCACCGCACGGTCGTGCTCTTCCTCCTCGCCTACTGGTGCTACATCGACGGCGTGAATACGATCATCCGTCTTGCCGTCAGTTACGGCCTCGCGTTGGGGTTTCCGTCGGCGAGCCTGGTCGAGGCCCTTCTTCTCACCCAGGCGGTGGCCTTCCCCTCGGCGGTGCTCTACGCCCGTCTCGGCGAACGCTGGGGGCTTCGCCGCGGCCTTCTCCTCGCGATCGGCGTCTACGCTCTCGCGACGCTGGCCGCGGCCCGGATGCACACCGTGACGGAGTTCTTCGTTCTGGCCGCCACCGTGGGCTTGGTCCAAGGCGGCATTCAGGGTCTCTCGCGGGCTTATTACGGAAGGCTTATCCCGCGTGGGCGCTCGGCGGAGTTCTTCGGCTTCTACGGGGTGGTCGGGAAGTTCTCGGCGGTGCTCGGTCCGCTCCTCGTCGCCGCCACCGAATTCGTGAGCGGTTCGGCGCGCGGCGCGATCGCCACCGTCGTTCTTCTGTTCCTGGCCGGGGCGGTCTTGCTCCTCAGGGTTCCGGCCGACGCCGAGTTGGCGTTGCCTCCGGCGGACTGAGCGAGATTCGGGCGAGGCGCGCGCGAAGGACGCGGAGCGTTTTGCGGTAACGGCGCAGCTCCACCGGTCCGGACCCGGGTTCGTAGAGAACACGACCGCGGCGGCGGGCGAGGGTGAGGAACCGCCGACCGAGGGTGGGGTGGCTCCGGGCGATCCGGCCCGCGAACTCGAGCGCTGTTTCGCCGGGGGCAATCGCCGGGGGGAAGAGTGCGCCGAGACGGTGGAGAAGACGCTCCCAGTCCCGCTCGCCGCGGGTGCCGCGGCGGCGCTTGTTCTCGAGGAGCACGAGCCCCCAGAGGAGAAGCGGCGGTACGACGAGGACCCCGATCAGGATGGGAAGCCAGGAGCGCCAGCCCCGGATCCTCCAACCCAAACGACGGAGAAACGCCCGCTGCAACCGCGGTCCGTAGCCGAGCACGTCGCGGTTCCAGACGGCCCCGATCCGGCGCCAGAAATCGCCGACGCGCGTGAGCCAGCGACTCTCCCGCACATCGAAGCCCCCGACCGTGTAACCGCCCGTGAGGAGGCTCAGGGCCCGAAGCGAGATACGGCTTCGGGCGATGGCGGCCGTCGGATCCACGCGGCGCCAGGCCCCCCGGATCCAGACTTCGTCCCAGGCGTGGGCGTCCGCACCGTTGAAGACGACCCGCCCGTTGAGCGGATCGTAACGGCCTCCGAGGTAGCCGCTCACGACACGTGTGGGAACACCCGCCGCCCGCATGAGGACCGCAAAGGCCGTGGCGTAGTCCGTGCAGAATCCCCGGCGAGTGCGAAAGAGAAACATGTCAACGGCGTTCCGTCCGTGGAGCGGCGGAGGATGAAGCGTGTAATAGAAGGGTTCGTCGTGAAAATACCGGAGCACGCGCTCGACGAGAGCCGAGGGCCGCGGATTCCGCCGCCGCCAGCGCCGCGCGAGACGGCGGGCGCGGCGATCGACGCCCGGGGGCAACTCGAGGTCGCGGGCCCGCGCCCGTGCGCTCAGCTGTGGGGCCGGGCGCGGCCCCCTGAGCGCGACGAGGCTGTAGTGAAAACTCCGCCGAAGCGGCCGCCGGGCCCGGAGTGTGCCGGCCCGTGTGAGCCAAGCTCCTTCGGGAACGGTGAGCGGGCGGCCGAGGACGGCGAGCGCCGAGCGTCCGTCGGGACGGAGAAGCACCCGGTAGGCGACCCGTGCACCCTTCACATCGTTGTTTTCGGCGACGGGGGGTGCGGGTTCGAGCGCGCGGCGCGAGGGTTGCCACTCCTTGCCGCCGAAGCGGTTGAAGACATAGACGCGAAAATAGCGTTGATCGGTGGGGGGACGGGGGCGGACGAAGCGCACGGTCATGACCGTGCGCCGCGAGACGATGAGCCGGCCGATGCCGCCGAGTTGGAGATTGGGGGAAAGACCACTCACCCAGGCGTGACGCCGTCCCCACCCCCAAAGGGGGCCGTGAACGCGGGGGATGAAGACGAAGAGCACGAGCGCCCAGGGAAGAGCCCAGGCGAGGAGGCCGAGTGCGGGTCGAAGTCCGGAACGAGCGGGGGCGAGCGGCTTCTCGCCGTGCGGCGGTACGGACGTTGTCCCGCTTCCTATCCAGGCGGCAAGGAGAAAAACGAAAACGGCGGCCACGTAGGCGACCGCCGTCAGCTGTTGCCCGAAAAAAAGATCGGTGGCGAGGAGGAACACGGTGAGGAGAAGCACCGTGTTGAGGTCGCGTTCGTGGCGTGTCTCGAGAAGTTTGAGCCCGACCAAGCAGAGAAGAAGGCTCCCCCCGGCCCGAAGTCCGTTGATGGTGCCGTAGTGGAGGAAGGTTCCGGCAAAGGCGGCGGCGGAGAGGGCGAGAAGAAAAGCCAGCGGAGGTCGCCGGCCGCGCGGCCCGCGGACGAGAGCCACCAGCACCAAAAGGCCGGCCGGGGGTGTGATCCACGGAACGAAATCGTCGACCGCCACCGGCAAGGCCGCCAGGACAAGGATCGCGGCGAAGAGGAGAAAACGACGCCGCTCAAGGGGGCGTCCGTCCCGCTGTGCCTTCCGCCGCCTCCGTGAAAGGCCCCCCGACCCCACCGCGGGCGACGCCGAGCCGGGCTCAGAGATCATGAAGGGCCAGGGCCTCGAGGCAGGCACGAAGATGCGCCTCGCCCCGGTTCGGGGCGATCGTGACGGAGGGAAGGACCAGCCCGTAGGGCGCTCCCTCCCGCTCGGCTTCCAGCACCCAACGGCAGAGGATCGAGAGGCGATGTTCCTTCCGCTCTCTTCCCGTTCCTCGAGCCAACGCATCGGTTTCTTCCCAGCGCAGCACGAGTTCGGGTGACGGGGGCGGCTCGTATGTGCGCACGAGAAGCTCGCGCCGGCGGGCGTAGACCCGCCACGCGATGCGGCGGGGGGGATCCCCGCTCCGCCACGGTCGGAGTTCGCGGAAGTCTTCGCTCTCCTCGTGGCCTCGGCACGGGGGGAGGGCGGAGGGGGGGCGCCACGGACCGTCCGTGGCCGGGGCGGGGGCGACGATCGCCTCCCGTCCGCTTGGGGCCCCGCGCCAAGCGTGAAAGAGTCCCAGCGGACGTTCGCACGAGAGGCGCCAGGGCGGGATCGGGACACGCCCCCGGCGCGCGGGCACGAACGAGAGTGCGGCCGCCTGTGTCTCGCCTACGGCCGGTCGCGGGACGCCGGTCCGTTCCCCCCCGCGGAAGGCCACGGCGAGGAGGGTCGGCGGACGGAAACGGGTTCCGCGAAGTCTCACGCCGACGGCGAGAGGGCGGCCGACGAAGCCCACGGGAGGGGGGTCGATCTCGATTTCGAGGCCGCTCAGGCTCCGTTCGCAGCGGATCATCGCAAGCCAGGCGAGAGCGGCGAGGACGAAGGTCAGCAAGAGCGCCATGTTGTCGCTGTAATTCACCGCGCCGAGGAAGACCAGGAACACGACCAGCGCGTAGGCGAGACCGAAGCGCGTGGGAAGGATGTAGCGCCGGTTCGGGCGCGGAAATCCAAGACGCTCCGCGAGCGTGTTCACCGGGCGGTCGTGGTCTCGAGAAGGGCGGTGAGCTCCGCCGCCGTCGAGGCGACGCCCGCACGGCCCAACCGGTGGGCGGCCACGGCGACGAAGACGGCCTTGACATCGTCGGGCCACGGTGCGCCACGGCCGTTGAGGAAGGCGTGGGCGCGGGCGGCCGCGACGAGCGCGCGGCCGGCGCGCGGCGAGAGTCCGGGGGTGAGTGAGGGGGCGCTCCGCGTGCGGGCGACCAGCCGCGCGACGTAGTCGAGAAGGGCTTCCGACACCGTCATGGCACGCACCGTCGCCTGCGCCGCCGTCAAGGTCTCGGCGTCGGTGCACGGCGGTGTGCGCAGGAGTCGTTCGCGCGGATCCTCACCCCCCCAGAGATCCTTTTCCCGCTCGACGTCGGGATAGCCGAGCTCGAGGCGCAGGAGAAAACGGTCGAGCTGCGATTCGGGTAGCGGGTACGTGCCGGTTTGATCGCCGGGATTTTGGGTGGCGACGACGACGAAGGGACGGGGGAGAGGGTGCGTGACTCCATCGACGCTCACCTGACGCTCGTCCATGACCTCGAGGAGCGCGCTCTGCGTGCGGGGGGGCGCACGGTTGATCTCGTCGGCCAGGAGAAAAGGCGTAAAGACCGGTCCGGGAACAAAACGGAACGTCCCTTCCGTGCTGTCGTAGACCTGGGAGCCCAGGATGTCCGCCGGGAGGAGGTCGCTCGTAAACTGAACGCGCCGAAAACCAAGACCGAGGAGATGCGCGAGGGTCGAGGCGAGGAGGGTCTTGCCGGTTCCCGGGTGGTCCTCGAGAAGGAGATGGCCATCGGCCAGGACGCCGGTGAGGGCGAGGGTGACGACCGTGCGTTGCCCGTAGAAAATCCCTTCGGCCTCGTCGAGGAGCCCACGGAAGAGACGCACGAGGTTGGCCGTGGAACGACGAGAAGCGGGCGTGGGTTCGGCGCTCATCGGAGGATCCTCGGGGAAACGGGTCCATTATCGGCGGGAGCCGCACTCGGCGCCAGTCCGCGCGGCGGGCACGATCGGCTACCATGAGCGCGTGAGCGGCGGTGCGCACCACGACTCTGAGGAATCGACTCCGTGACGGTGGATCTTCCATCTCTTCTCGATGGGCTCAAGGATCCCCGGAGCGGTCGCCCCCTGTCTCGCGTGGCTGAGCTCAGAGCGAGACCCGAGGGGTCCCGGCCCTCGTTCACGCTCGTGTTCCGCTATCCGATCGAGGGAGAGGGATCGGACGAGCAACGGAGTGCTCTCGCGTCTGCTCTCGCCCAACGTCTCGGGGTCGCTTCGGTCGAGCTCGAGACGCGTTTCGAAGCGCGTCCGACCCTGGTGCCGGGCGAGCACACGGGCCTTGGAGAAGTCGCCCATCTCGTGGCCGTCTCCTCGGCCAAGGGCGGTGTCGGAAAATCGACCCTCACCTACAACCTCGCGCTTTCGCTCGCCGGCCTCGGCGCTCGGGTGGGCGTGCTCGATGCGGACATTTACGGTCCGAGCCTCGCCCGCCTCGCGGGCCTGGCGGAAGCCCGGGCCCGCAGCCGCGACGGCCGTCGCCTCGACCCCCTCGAGGCGCACGGGCTCAAGGTGATGAGCGTCGCTTTTCTTGTGCCCGACGACACCGCCGTGGCCTGGCGCGGACCGATGGTGACCCAGGCCCTCCAGCAGCTCCTTCTCCAGACCGACTGGCCGCCGCTCGACTATCTTCTGGTCGACATGCCTCCCGGGACGGGCGACATCCACCTCACGCTGGCCCAGAGGATCGCCGTCTCCGGCGTCGTGATCGTGACCACCCCCCAGGACGTGGCCGTCATGGACGCGCGCCGCGGACTTCGTCTTTTCGAGACGGTGCGCGTCCCCGTCCTCGGCGTCCTCGAGAACATGGCGGGCTACCGTTGCCCGCACTGCGGACACGAGGAGGAGCTTTTCGGGCGGGGCGGCGGCGAGGCGCTCGCGCGAGCGTGCGCGGTCCCGTATCTTGGATCTCTTCCTTTCGATCCGGCGCTCGTCGGGGCCAGCGATCGCGGTCGGCCGATCGTTCTCGACGAGCCCCAAGGCGCCCTGGCGCGGCGTTTCCGCGCCGTCGCCCTGCAGCTGGCTGCGGAGCTCGCCTCTCTCAATCCCGAGGATCTCGTGCCGCCCGAAATCGTGACGGAGGAAAGCTGATGGGTCTCAAGTCCGACCGCTGGATTCGGGCCATGGGCGAACGGGGGATGATCGCCCCGTTCGAGCCGCGGCAGATCTCCTCGCACGAGGGTCGCCGCTGCGTGTCTTTCGGCACGTCGAGCTACGGGTACGACGTCAGGTGCGCCGACGAATTCAAAATCTTCACCAACATCAACTCGGCCGTCGTCGACCCCAAGAACTTCTCGCCGACGAGCTTCGTCGACGTCCGGGGCCGCGAATGCATCATTCCGCCCAACTCCTTCGCCCTCGCGCGCACCGTCGAATATTTTCGCATTCCGCGCAACGTCCTCACGATCTGCCTCGGCAAATCGACCTATGCCCGCTGCGGGATCATCGTCAACGTCACCCCTCTCGAGCCCGAATGGGAAGGCCACGTCACGCTCGAATTTTCCAACACCACCCCTCTTCCGGCGAGGATCTACGCGAACGAGGGTGTGGCCCAGATGCTTTTTCTTGAGGCCGACGAGGAATGCGAAGTCTCTTACAAAGACCGCGGCGGCAAGTATCAAGGGCAGCGCGGCGTGACGTTGCCCAAGACCTGAGACGATGCCCCCCCGCCGGCTTTTCCCCTTTGTCCTAGTGCTTCTGCCCGTGCTTTTGGCCGCCTGCGGGCGGCCCGACGCGCTGGTCCGCCGTCACCGCGAGACCGCACGTCTTCGCGGGGTCGACCAGCGTTTTGCCCGGCTGGCCGAAAAACGTGGGGCCCGCGCGGCTTTTGCACGCTTTCTCACGCCGCACGCGGTGTTCTATCCCGAGGGGGCCACGCCCCTGAGCGGTCGCCGGGCCATCCTTCAGGCTCTCCCGGGCCGTCGTGGGCCGCGTCTCGAATGGACACCCGAAAGCGCCTGGGTTTCTCGCCACGACACCTCCGGTTCGACGAGCGGTGTCTTCGAGGTGAGCGTCCACCTCCGCTCCGGCACGGTCGTTCGCTACGGCGATTACCTGGCGCTTTGGGTGCGGCGCGACGGGCACTGGCGCGTGCGCGAGATCATGCAGAATCTTCGCCCGGGTCTCTGACTTGCCGGGTGTCCGGGGCCGCGGCGGCCGCGGTGCGCGACCGGCGGTGCCGCAGCACTTTGATGCCGATGGGGATCAGCGAGGCGAGCACCAGGAGGAGCACGGCGAGGAGAAAGTTCTGGCGCACGACGGGCAGATTGCCAAAGTAGTAGCCCGCTCCGCTGATCAGCCCGATCCACAGAAAAGCGCCCACCACGTTGTAGATCATGAAGCGCGTGAGATCCATGCGGCCGACGCCGGCGACGAAGGGGGTGAACGTCCGCGCGATCGGGACCAGCCGCGCGATCACCACGGTCTTGCCGCCGTGGCGCTGAAAAAAAGCGTGCGTCCATGCGAGATACTCCGGGCGGAACCAGCGCGAACTTGTGCGCCGGAAGACGCGCGGTCCGGTGTAGCGTCCGGTGACGTAGTTGAGGAGGTTGCCGGCCACGGCGGCGACAGCGCTGGTTGCGATCACGCCCGTGAGACCCAGCGTGCCCTGGGCGGCCAGGGTCCCGGCGAGGAAAAGCAGCGTGTCGCCCGGGAGGAGAGGCAGCAGCAGGATCCCGCACTCGACGAAGATGAAGGTGCCGAGAATGCCGTAGGCGAGAAAGTGGTTTTCGTGAACCAGAGCGCCGAAACTGCGGCGGTAGTGGAAAAGGGTGTAGAGGAGACTGGCGATCATGGGGTGGGGGGCTTTGCGGCCTTCAAGTGTAGCCCACGGGCGCGACCGGGGCCGCGATGCTCCTCACCCGATCGGCGATAATCTCTACTCTCCGTATCGACGCCTTTCTCCGGGGAAACACCTGTCATGTCCGCTGACGCCCCCCCCCGTTCTTCCTCCGGTGCTCCGGCGGCTGGAGAGGCCTCGGTTCTCGCTTCCCCGGATGAGCTGATCGCGGAGATCCGCGCCGGGCGCATGGTGATCCTCATGGATGACGAAGACCGCGAGAACGAGGGCGATCTCGTCATGGCGGCCGAATGCGTGCGTCCCGAGGACATCAATTTCATGGTCCGTTACGGGGGCGGGCTCATCTGTTTGCCGATGAGCCGTGAACGCTGCGAGCGCCTGCGTCTTCCTCTCATGGTCCATGACAATCGCACGGCTCACGGCACCCGCTTTACGGTCTCGATCGAAGCGGCCCACGGCGTCACCACGGGCATTTCGGCCCACGATCGGGCGCATACGATCCGCACCGCGGTGGCGCCCGAAGCCCGCCCGGAGGACATCGTGCAGCCCGGGCACGTCTTTCCGATCATGGCTCAGCCCGGAGGCGTTCTCACCCGCGCCGGCCACACCGAGGCCAGTTGCGATCTCGCGCGCCTGGCGGGTTTCGAGCCCGCCGCCGCCATCGTCGAAGTGCTCAACGAAGACGGCACGATGGCCCGCCGTGCGGATCTCGAGGTGTTCGCCCGGCGTCACGGTCTCAAGGTCGGAACGATCGCCTCTCTCATTCGCTACCGCATGGAGCGCGAAATGACCGTGGCCCGCGTCTACGAAAGCTCCGTCCCGACGGAGGCCGGCCCGCTGCCGCTCGTGGTCTACGAAGATCACATCCAGCGCCACGTGCACTTTGCTTTTGTCCGCGGTCCGATCCGGTCGGACGTGGACGTCCTGGTGCGGGTGCACGTCTGCAATTTTCTGAGCGACGTCCTCGGGATCCGTTGGCCCAGTCTCGGCTGGCCCCTTCGTGACGCCCTGGGCACCGTGGCCCGCGAGGGGGGGGTCCTCCTCCTTCTGCGCTTGCCCGAAGAGCCCTCGTCCCTCGTGGCCCGCCTCGTTCGCGGTGATCGTCCGGACGAACCTGCGGGCGAGGAGAGCAGCGTGCTTCGCACCTACGGCGTGGGGGCCCAGATTCTTCGTGACCTCGGGGTGCGCCGCATGCGCGTCTTGTCCGCCCCCAAACGCATGCAGGGGATCACGGGGTTCGGTCTCGAGGTGAGTGGATACGTGTCCCCTGCCTCCGTGGGGGGGGAAACGACGTATGCCCGGACGCGCCAGGGCTCTGAGGGGAGAGGGTCGTGAGCGCAACCTACGATCCTGCCTCCGGGAGTCCCGCCATGGTTCCGTCGTCGCTGCGTTTGGTGATTCTGGCCAGCCGTTACAACGAGGAGGTCGTCGACGGTCTCGTGGCCGGTGCCGAATCGGCGCTGCGGGCTTCGGCGTATGCCAAAGCTTCGTGCCGGATCCTCCGTGTTCCGGGGGCCTGGGAGCTCTCCTTGCTGGCGCTGCAGCTCGCGCGCTCGCGGCAGGCCGATGCGATCGTGGCGCTCGGTGCGGTCATTCGTGGGGAAACCGATCACTATCTCCACATCGCGCGGTCGGTCTGTGACGGCCTGCTTCGGGTGATGCTCGAAACCGGTGTGCCCGTCGGTTTCGGGGTCTTGACGACCGACGACGAGGCGCAGGCCCTGGCCCGCGCCGGGACACAGGACAACAAGGGCGCGGAGGCTATGCGGGCGGTGCTTGAGGTTCTCGAGCTTCGCGCGGGTCTCGACGACCACGAGAGCCCGTCTCCGTGAACGACGAGCCGCCGTGTTCCCGAGCCCGTGCGCCCAGTGGGATGCGTCACCAGGCACGGCGTTGCCTCCTCCAGGCCCTTTACGCCTGGCAGCAGAACGAGGGGGCTCTGCCCGTTCCCCAGATCCTGGCCGAATTCCTCCGTCGCACCAAAGTCGGTGACGAGAGTTATTTCCGCGAGGTCCTGCCCGGAGCCGTGGCCGACGTCGCACTGGCTCGTAGCCTCTGTGCGCCGTCCCTGGATCGTCCCTGGGAGCAGGTCGATGCCGTCGAGCGGGCCATCCTGATTCTGGCCGTGCACGAGCTCCGCGCTCATCCCGAGATTCCGGGTCGTGTCGTTCTCAACGAGGCCATTGAATTGGCGCGCGAATTCGGCGCCCCCGACAGTCACCGCTTTATCAACGCGGTTCTCGATCGGGTCCGTCAGACTCTCTCGACCGCGCCTCCCGCGGCCCGAGGATGAGTGAGTTCGAGCTGATCGCGCGTCACTTCGCCCCTTGCGGCGGTGATGATCCGAGTGTGCGTCTCGGAATCGGCGACGACGGGGCCGTGGTCGTGCCCTCCGACGGGGAGGATCTCGTCTTCACCTGCGACGCTCTCGTCGAGGGAATCCATCTGCCGATGGGAGCTCCGCCGGAGGCTTGGGGGCGGAGGCTCGTGGCCGTGAATCTGAGCGATCTCGGGGCGATGGGTGCGGGGCCGCGCTGGGCGCTTCTGGCGCTGACGCTTCCGGAATTCGACGACTCGTGGCTGAGCGCTTTTGCGCGCGGTCTCGGGGAGAGGTTGCGGGAGGCAGGGGTGGCGCTCGTCGGCGGAAACACCGCGCGCGGCCCCCGTTCGGCCACCCTGACCCTGGTGGGAAGTCTCCCGGCCCGCTCGGCCCTCACGCGCGGGGGAGGACGGAGCGGCGACAGCGTTTTCGTCACCGGTGTGCTCGGCGCGGGGGGATACGCCCGGCGGCTCTGGAATCAAGGGGTGCGCGAGCGGGCGCTCCTCGCCCCTTATCTCGAGCCCAACCCGCCCTGGCGTCTCGGCCCCGCCCTCCGGGGCCGGACGACGGGAGCCATCGATATCTCCGACGGCTTTCTGGCCGATCTCGGGCACCTCCTCGAGGCCGCGGGTCTCGGAGCCGACATCGACATCGAGGCTCTGCCTCTTGCGCCCGGGCTGGATTCCGCGCGACGCGCCGACCTCGATCTTGCGCTCGCGGGCGGTGACGATTACGAACTGTGTTTCACGGCCCGTGCGGAAGAGGATGAGCCCCTCCGGGCGGAAGCCCTGAGGCTCGGCGTGCGTTTGACGCGGGTGGGTTCTCTCACGGAAGCGCCGGGATTGCGCCTCTTTCGGGGGGGGGAGGAGGTCCCGCTCCCAAAGATTCTCGGGCACGATCATGCCCGGAGGGCGCCGTGAACGGCCGACGGATGGACGTCTGGACCTTGGCCGCGACAGGGTTCGGTCTCGGTCTTCTGCCTTGGGCGCCGGGCACCTGGGGGAGCCTTCTCGCCATCGGCGTGCGCGTGGCCGAAGGGCCGCTTGGCCTTGCGGCCCGCGCGGTGATCGCTGCGCTGGCCGTGCTTGTGGGCGTTCCCCTGTGTGCGCACGCCGCCCGCCGTTTGGGCCGTCCCGACCCGCCTCAAGTGGTCTGGGATGAAGTCGCGGCTCTCCTCGCCGCCACCCTCGTGGTACCGTTCCGACCCCTCCCGCTGGCCGCTCTCTTCCTTGCCTTCCGGTTTTTCGATATCCTCAAGCCGTGGCCCGTCGGCTTCCTCGACCGTAAACTCAAGGGGGGCCTCGGGATCATGGCCGACGATCTCGCGGCCGCCGCACTCGCGGCGGTCGCGGTCGCCTTCCTTCTCTGGCTCCAGCTTCTTCTGATGAGGCGACATTGAACGAGAGCTCCCCGACTTCTTCGCCCCCCATTGCGGTCCCGCCGCGGGTCGGCAAATACGTCCTCGGACGCGAGCTCGGGGCGGGGAGCACGGGACGTGTGTTCGTCAGTCACGATCCGTACCTCGACCGGGAAGTGGCCGTCAAGCTTTACCTTCTGGGTGCCGATATGCCCGCCCGGAAACGCGAGGCGCGAAGACGCCTCTTTTTTAACGAAGCCCAGCTCGCGGGCAAACTCGACCATCCCCAGATCGCGCACATTCTCGACGCGGGCGAAGAGGGCGAGATTTGTTACGTCGTCATGGAATATTTCCCGGGCGCGGAGGCGTTGCGCAGGTGGACCACCCCCGAGCGGCTCCTTCCGGTCTCCACCGTCATCGAGATCGTCTTTAAGATCGCCCGCGCCCTCGACTACGCCCACCGTCAGGGGGTCATCCATCGCGACGTCAAGCCCAGCAATGTTCTGCGCACCCCCGACGGGGATGTTCATCTGATCGATTTCGGGATCGCCCTTCTCGTCGACGCCCCCCCTTCCGCGTCGCCGACGGCGGGCAAGAGCGGGCTCGTGGGCTCTCCGAGCTACATGGCGCCGGAGCATCTCAAAGGCGGGCCCGCCAATCCGGTCACGGATCTTTATTCTCTGGGAGTCATGCTCTACGAGCTCCTCGTCGGTCGTCGGCCCTTTGAGGCCGAGGGCATGAGCGAACTCATCCACAAGATCGTTTATGCCTCGCCTCCCCCGCTCGGCAAGTTCCGCCCTGAGTTGCCGATCGCCGTCGACGACATCGTGGCCCGGGCTCTGGCCAAGCAACCCGAACGGCGTTACCAGAGCGGACACGAATTCGCCGCCGCCCTGGTTCGTGCCGCGCGCGATCTCGAGGTGGTGGGCAGCGAAATGCGGGAGCGCGAGCGCTTCAATCTGCTGCGCCGCCTGCCGTTCTTCAACGAGTTCCATTACCCGGAAATTTACGAAATCCTGAAGACCGGTGAGTGGGTGAGTTACGAGGCGGGAAGCCGCATTGTCAGCGAAGGTCAGGTCGACGAGAGTTTCTTTTTGATCGTGAGCGGATCGGTCAGCGTCGAGCGCGGTGGCCGCCGTCTCGGCACGCTGCGCAGCGGAGACTGTTTCGGGGAGATCGGCTACGTGGCGCCGGCGAAACGCACGGTGAGCATCGTGGCGCGTGAGCCGGTGGAGATTCTGAAAGTGAACGCCACCCTCATGGAGCAGGCCTCCACCGAGACCCAGCTTCGTTTCACCAAGGTTTTTCTGCGCAATCTGATCGCGCGTCTGGCGCGCACCCGCGCGGATGATGTGCGCCCCGGCGGGGGGACGGAGACGACGACCCGGACGGAGGGGACTCAGCTCCCGGTTGAAGCGCCGTCGGGTAGAACCGTAGGCGGCACGACCGTCGGCGGCACGGAGGACGACTCGTAGCGTGCAAACGCCGAGTGCACGTGGATGGATTCGAGATTTTCGACATCCACGGATCGCAGCTCGAGCCCCGGGAGATCGTCGAGTGCGAGGGCGAGATCGCGCGCCAGGTCTTCACTGAATTTGGGCCGCGCGTACGCCCGTTCCGTCACGTACTTCTCGTCGGTGCGTTTGAGAACGGTGTAGAGCTCGCAGGAACCTTCGGCCTCGATGCGGCCGAGGAGATCGTCGAGCGGGGGCGGCGTCCCGCGGGGATCGAGAACGAATGTCAGCCGCGTCCAGGCCCTTTGGTTGTGGGCCCCGTGTTCCGAGATGTCGCGCGAGCACGGGCATAGGGTCGTGACCGGCACCGCCAGCTCGAGGACCAAGCGTTCCGGGCGCCCCTCTTCGTGGAGGCCGCTCACGCCGAGTTCGTATTCCAGAAGCCCGGGGACTCCGCTCACAGGGGCCCGCTTTTCCCGGTGGTACGGGCAGCGGATCGCGAACTCCGCGCGTGGGGCCGGCTGTGTCTCGCGCAGACGTCGAAGGAGAAGATCGGGACGGAAGGGATCGAATCCCCGGCTCCAGTCCTGGGCGCAGGCGACGAGGCGCGACATGTGGACGCCTTTGCGTCCAGGCGGAAGCCCGACCGCCAGTGTGTAGGTCCCGAGAGTCGACACCTCCTGCTCGCCCAGGAGGAGCCGGGTCGGCAGACGGAGCCCGCGCACGCCGGCGGCGGCCAGGGGAACAGGCCGATCGTCGCGGCGCGACTGGACGTCCTCGGGCTCAGCGGGCACCGACAGGCGGCCGCGAGCGGAGAGCGGGCGGGATGGAGGCGGGGAGGGCATGCGTCTTGGGCCACGGAAACCGGGCACTCCATTGTATCCGCGGGCCGCAGTCGCATGTCTCCGAGCGCCGGTCTGCGTTAGAATAATGCGACTCCTGTTGTGTCCTCGTCGAACGTGCTCCACGACTATTTCGGTGTGCTTGTGTTCTTGATCGTCGGCGCTGTCGTGGGCGCGGCGCTTCTCGTCCTCGGGTTCATCCTGGCCCCCCGTCACGCCGATCCCGTCAAAGGGGCGGCTTACGAGTGCGGTTTCGAAGCGTTCGAGGACGCGCGCATTCCTTTTGATGTGCGTTATTACCTGGTCGCGATTCTTTTCATCATTTTCGATCTCGAGATCGCCTTCTTCTTCCCTTGGGCGGTGGCGCTGCGCGAGCTCGGGCCCGCGGCGTACGCCGCGATGGCCGTTTTCTTTGCCGTTCTCGTTGTGGGTTTTGCGTACGAGTGGCGGCGCGGAGGTCTCGAGTGGGAATAGAAGACGCCCGCCCTTACGGGGCCGTGCTCATGCCCGTCGCGAAGCTCGTCGACTGGGCACGCACCGGCTCGCTCTGGCCGATGACGTTCGGGTTGGCCTGTTGCGCGGTCGAGATGATGCACGCGGGCGCCGCCCGCTACGACCTCGACCGTTTCGGGGTGGTGTTCCGCCCGAGCCCTCGTCAGTCGGACGTCATGATCGTCGCCGGGACGCTGGTCAACAAGATGGCGCCGGCATTGCGTCGCCTCTATGACCAGATGCCCGAACCACGCTGGGTCATTTCGATGGGGTCGTGTGCCAACGGCGGCGGTTACTACCACTATTCGTACGCGGTGGTCCGTGGATGCGACAGGATCGTGCCCGTGGACGTCTACGTGCCCGGGTGCCCGCCGACGGCCGAAGCGCTTCTCTACGGCATCATCCAGCTCCAGAAGAAGATCCGCCGCACCCGGCGGCTCGCCCCCTGAGGCGGCTGCTCCGTGCGTCCCTCGCCGCCCGAAACGCTGGTCGCACGAATTCGTGAGGTCTTGCCGGACCTCGCTGCCCCCACCGTGGTCCGTGACGAAGTGACGATCGAGGTGGCCGAGTCCCGGTGGCTCGCTGTGGCCCAAACCCTGCGGGACGAAGAGGGCCTGAATTTCGAACAGCTCGTCGATCTCACCGCCGTCGATTACCTGGGCTACGGGCAGGTGCAGTGGACCACCCACGAGGCGACGTCGGTGGGTTTCAGTCGGGCGGTGCTCGTCGCGCCCCCCGATCCCGCTCTTCAGGAAGGCGATCGCCCGCGCTTCAAGGTCGTGGTGCATCTTCTTTCGGTGCGCGGCAACCGGCGGCTGCGTGTCAAGATCGTCCCCGCGGTGCGCGAAGGCCTGCTTATCCTTCCCTCGAGCGTGACGCTGTGGCCTTCCGCCGACTGGTACGAGCGGGAGGTTTTCGATCTCTTCGGCATCGTGTTTGAGGGCCATCCCGATCTGCGCCGGATCCTCACCGACTACGGGTTCGTGGGTCATCCCTTCCGTAAAGACTTTCCCCTCAGCGGTCACGTCGAGGTGCGCTACGACCCCGGACAGAAGCGCGTGATCCAGGAACCGGTCTCGATCGAACCCCGCGTCCTCGTGCCTCGCGTCGTCCGACCGATCGCCGAACGCCCGGATGGAAGCCCCGCGGATGCCTGAACTGCAGAATTTCACGATGAACTTCGGGCCGCAGCACCCCGCCGCCCACGGGGTGCTTCGCCTCGTCGTCGAAGTCGACGGGGAGGTGATTCGTAAGGCCGATCCGCACATTGGTCTCCTGCATCGGGGGACGGAAAAACTCGCCGAATCCAAGCCGTTCAATCAGAGCATCGGCTACATGGATCGTCTCGATTACGTCTCGATGATGTGCAACGAGCACGCGTACGTCCTCGCGATCGAAAGGCTTCTTGGGATCACGGCCCCGCCCCGCGCCCAGTACATCCGCGTTCTTTTCGACGAGCTTACCCGCATCACCAACCATCTCCTCTGGCTCGGAAGCCACGCCCTCGACATCGGCGCCATGAGCGTTTTTCTCTATTGCTTCCGCGAGCGCGAGGACATCATGGATATGTATGAGGCGGTCTCGGGTGCGCGCATGCACGCGACGTACTACCGCCCCGGTGGGGTGCATCGTGATCTTCCGGACACGATGCCGCGCTACGAGCCGAGTCGTTTTCGTTCGCGCCGCGAGCTCAAGCGGCTCAACGCCGCCCGGGAGGGTTCGCTCCTCGATTTCATCGCCGCCTTCGCCGATCGCTTTCCGTCCTGTGTCGACGAATACGAGGAACTGCTGACCGACAACCGCATCTGGAAACAGCGGACGGTGGGCATCGGTGTCGTGGATCCGGAGACCGCGCTCGCCTACGGGTTTACGGGGCCGATGCTCAGGGGCTCCGGCGTGGCGTGGGATCTCAGAAAAACACAACCCTACGAAGTCTACGCCGACCTCGATTTCGAAATCCCGGTCGGCCGCCACGGGGATTGTTACGACCGTTACCTGGTGCGCATGGCCGAGATGCGCCAATCCGTCCGCCTGGTCCGCCAGTGCGTCGACTGGCTGCGCGCACACCCCGGTCCCGTGCATCTCGACGACTACAAAATCGTCCCGCCGCCCCGAGCCGTCATGAAACACGACATGGAGGCGCTCATTCACCACTTCAAGCTTTTCAGCGAAGGCTACTCGGTCCCCGAGGGTGAAACCTATGCCGCCGTTGAGCATCCCAAAGGCGAGTTCGGGATCTATCTCGTTTCCGACGGGGCCAACAAGCCGTACCGCCTCCGCATCCGGGCACCCGGGTTTGCCCATCTGGCCGCGCTGGACATGATGGTGTGCGGCCACATGATCGCCGATCTCGTTGCGGTTATCGGCACCCAAGACATTGTGTTTGGCGAGATCGACCGATGAATCAGAGCGTCGTCCCCGAGCGGGGTCTCAGTGAAGAGGTGCGCCGGACGCTGGAACGGTCCCGGGCTCACTACCCTGACGGTGAGGCGGGTCGTCGCTCGCTCCTCCTCGAAGCTCTTCGTCTGGTTCAGGAGGAACGCGGCTGGCTCAACGGAGAAGCGCTCGAGGCGGTCGCCGCCTATCTCGAGCTTCCGCTTGTCGACGTGACCCAGGTGGCGAGCTTCTACTCCATGTACGAGCTTCATCCTGTCGGCCGCCACAGCATTTCGGTGTGCACCAATCTCTCGTGTCATCTGTGCGGCGGAGAGGAGCTGCTTGCGGCTCTCGAGAAGCGCCTGGGGATTCGCTGCGGCGAGACGACGGCGGACGGACGTTTCACCCTCAAGAAGGAGGAGGAGTGCCTGGCGGCGTGCTGTGCGGCGCCCGCCCTCATGATCGATCACCAATACCACGAGCGGGTCCGGGTCGAGGACGTGGACCGCATTCTGGAGTCTTATCCGTGATCCCCAGCGCGCGTCCCGAGCCCGGTCCCGTCTGCTTTGTCACGTTGGGCCACGACGAGCCGCACACCCGGGCGACCTACGAATCGGTGGGCGGCTATCAGGCCTGGCGCACGATCCTGCGGGACAAGCCCGATCCGGCGACGATCCTCGAGGAGCTCAAGAAAAGCGGCCTGCGCGGGCGGGGCGGGGCGGGGTTTCCGACCGGCATCAAATGGGGATTCCTTTCGCCGCAGGATCCGCGTCCGCACTACCTCGTGTGCAATTCCGACGAGAGCGAGCCCGGCACCTGCAAGGATCGCGATATCCTCCGCTTCAATCCCCACGCCGTCATCGAAGGGCTGGCCATTGGCGCCTACGTCATGCGGGTCCGCCACGCCTACAACTACATGCGCGGCGAGTTCCTCGACGAGCCCTACCGCCGCTTCACCGACGCTCTCGAGGAGGCGTACGCCGCGGGTCTCCTGGGCAGCAATATCCTTGACAGCGGCATCGATGTGGACGTTCACCCCCATCTCGGGGCCGGAGCATACATTTGCGGAGAGGAGACCGCACTTCTCGAGTCGCTCGAGGGCAAGAAAGGGTTCCCGCGGTTCAAGCCGCCGTTCCCCGCCCAATACGGTCTCTACGGGTGCCCGACCACTGTCAACAACACGGAAACCTTTGCTTCGGTTCCCGTGATCCTGCGTCGGGGCGGCGCCTGGTTCGCGTCCCTGGGTTGCGAGGGATCGGGGGGAGCCAAGATCTTCTCCGTCAGCGGGCACGTCGAGCGGCCCGGGAACTACGAAGTTGGTCTCGGCATTCCCTTCGCCGAACTTCTGGCGAAAGCCGGTGGTGTGCGCGGCGGGCGCCGGCTCAAGGCCGTCATCCCCGGTGGATCCTCCGTTCCGGTTCTCCCGGCTTCAAAGCTCGAGGGGCTCACGATGGACTACGATGCGCTCCGGCGCGCCGGTTCGCTCCTCGGTTCGGGCGCCGTTGTGGTCATCGACGAGACCGCCTGTATGGTGCGTGTTCTCGAACGGATCAGCCGCTTCTACTACGCCGAATCCTGCGGCCAGTGCACGCCGTGCCGTGAGGGTACCGGCTGGCTCTATCGGACCGTGCGGCGCATCGAGAGCGGAGAGGGGCGTCCGGAGGATCTGGCGCTCCTCAAAAGCGTGGCCGGGCAGATCGAGGGGCACACGATTTGTGCGCTCGGCGATGCGGCGGCGATGCCGGTGCGGAGTTTTCTTGAACATTTCGAAGACGAATTCCGGGCCCACATTGAGCAACGAGGGTGCCCGTTGGCTCCCGGGAACGAACGTTTGACGGAGGCGGCGGGATGAGCGACCAGGTACGCATCGAGATCGACGGCCAAGTCTTCGAGGCCCCCCGCGGATCCATGGTGATGCAGATCGCCGATCAGCACGGGATCTACATTCCTCGGTTTTGTTACCACGACAAACTCTCCATCGCGGCCAACTGCCGCATGTGCCTTGTCGAAGTCGAAAAGGCCCCGAAGCCGTTGCCCGCCTGCGCGACACCTGTGAGCGACGGGATGAAGGTTTACACCAAGTCGCCGCGCGCGCTCGCCGCGCAGAAGGCGACGATGGAATTTCTCCTCATCAACCATCCCCTCGATTGCCCGGTCTGCGATCAGGGAGGGGAATGCGAACTGCAGGACCTGGCCCTGGGCTACGGACGCTCGCACTCCCGCTACGAGCAGCGCAAGCGGGTCGTCGCCGACGAAGACATTGGGCCTCTCGTCAGCACCGACATGACGCGCTGCATCTACTGCTCACGCTGCGTCCGCTTTACCGCCGAGGTGGCGGGCGAGCCCGAACTGGGCATCGTCGGCCGGGGTGAGCGCTCGGCCGTGCGCACGGCGCTCGAAAGCGCGCTTACCTCCGAGGTCTCAGCGAATGTCATCGATCTTTGTCCGGTCGGCGCTCTCAACTCGAAGCCGTTCCGTTTCCGGGCGCGGAGCTGGGACATGTTGGCGCTTCCCGGTCTTGCGCTCCACGACGGGGTGGGCTCTCATCTCCACGCCCACACGCTCCGCGGACAAGTGATGCGTGTCGTTCCCCGCGAAAACGAGGAGATCAACGAGATCTGGCTCGCCGATCGCGATCGATTTTCCTATCTGGGACTCGAACGGGGTCGTCAGCTCGTTCCACTGGTGCGCGAAGAAGGGAGACTTCGTCCTGCCGGATGGGACGAGGCTCTGGATCGTGCCGCGGCGCTTCTCGCGGAGACCGTGCGCGCCGACGGCCCTGAGTCTGTCGCGGTTCTGGCGTCGCCGTCCTCGTCCCTCGAGGAAGGGGCGTTACTCTCCCGTTTGGCCGATCGGCTCGGCGTCCCGGGCCTTGATCACCGTCTCTGGCGAGACTCCGAACAGGTCTCGACGTTCCCCGAACCCTCCCTCGGGCAGAGCGTGGCCGCCTTTGCGGAGCCGCAGACGTTTCTCATGCTTGGTTGCTATCTCCGCCACGAGGCGCCGGTACTCAATCTCCGCGTGCGCCGCTCCGTCTTGGCGGGCGGGCGTGTTCACGCGCTCAATCCGTGCGCCTGGTCCTGGAACTATCCGGTGCGCATCAATCCGGCCCTAGGGGTGGAGGGGCTTCTTTCGGTGCTGGCCGCGCTCCTGGTGACGGCGCAGAAACTCAAGGGCGGTTCGGTCCCCGAGGGAGTGGAACTTGTGGCGCGGGGATCCCCTCTCGACCGAGAGGCGCTCGAGCGTGTGGCCCGTGATCTCGGAGAGGGCCCGGCGACGATCCTGGTCGGGGAAACTGCACTTTCGCATCCCGCGGCGGAGACGATCGGAACCCTGGTGCGTCTTCTGGCCGAAGCCACGGGCGCCCGTCTCGCCGTGGTGGCCCCCGGCGCCAACGCCCGCGGGCTCCACCGCCTTGGGGTGCTCCCGGGGGGCGATGGGTTGCGTCCCTTTACGCCTTGGGCGACGCCCGTACGGGCGCACCTTCTTTTTGGAGTGCAACCCGAATACGACCTTCTCCATCCGGGACGTGCCTTGGCCGCCTTGGCGCGCGGGCAATCGGTTCACGTCACCACGCATCTCGGGCCGCAATCGGCACGATACGCGACGGTCGTTCTCCCACTCGCCGCCGGCTTCGAGACACCCGGTGGCTGGATGAATCTCGAGGGGCGTGTACAGGACACGCATGCGTCGGTGCCTCCGCCCGGCGAGGCGAGAGCAGGATGGAAGATCCTTCGCGATCTCGGGCGACTCCTTGGTGGTGACGAGGCGTCGTTCCCCGACGATTTCGCCGCTCTTCTGGAGCTTCGGAGCCCACTGCCTCCGCCGCGCACTGGCCTTCCTTCAATACCCCTCCCGGCCGGGCCGGTCTCGACCTCTCGTCCCGAAGGCCTTGTCTTGCTTCGCACGCGCGCCCCTCATGCCTGTGATCCGTTGCTTCGTCATGCCCCCGCACTCCAGGAGACGGCGATCGGCCGTCGCGGCGCTACGACCGGGCTTAATCCCGAGGACGCCCGGCGCTTGGGCGTTTCGGCTCCCCACCCGTGGATCGAAATCCGCGACGAGGGGGGGCAGCGGACTGTTGTTGCCGAGGTGACGGTGGATCCGGCTGTTCCTCCGGGGCACCTCCACCTCCCGGTGGGAAGCCCCGCTCTCCTCGAGATGGGGACGCTGGACGGCCGGGTGGTCCACGTGCGCCCGGTGGCCGACAAGATCGAGGCCGGTGCGTCGTGACGTTCGACGGTATCGTTCTCAGCCCTGAGGATCTGCGGGCGGTCGTCCGGACCGTGGGCGCGGTCGTCCTCACGACCGTCGGTGTGATTCTCTCGGTGGCGTATCTCACCTATGCGGAGCGCAAGATCATCGGCTACATGCAGGCCCGCCTCGGCCCGAACCGCGTGGGACGCTGGGGACTTCTTCAGCCCTTCGCCGATGTCTTCAAGCTTCTCTCGAAAGAGCCCGTGATCCCGGACGCGGCCAGCCGTGCGGTCTTCGTCGGGGCTCCGCTTCTGGTCCTCACACCGGCGTTGGCGGCCTGGGCGGTGATTCCCTTTGCCCCCCATACGGCCATCGCGCCCATCAACGCCGGGCTGCTCTACCTTCTGGCGCTCACCTCCCTTGGGGTGTACGGCGTGATTCTTGCGGGTTGGGCCTCCAACTCCCGCTACGCGCTCCTCGGGGCCATGCGTTCGGCCGCTCAGATCGTCTCGTACGAAATTGCGATGGGGTTTGCTCTGGTGGGCGTGCTGATGGCCGCCGGAACTCTGGATCTCGGTCATCTCGTGGCGCGCCAGGCCCCCAACATCCTGCACTGGTACGTCATTCCACTCCTGCCGCTGTTCTTTGTGTATTTCATCTCGGCCGTGGCGGAAACGAACCGGGCCCCGTTCGATGTGGTCGAGGGCGAATCGGAGATCGTGGCGGGCTTCCACGTGGAGTATTCGGGCGTGATGTTCGCCATGTTCTTTCTCGCCGAATACGCCAACATGATCCTGGTCTCGACGCTGGCCGCCACGCTCTTTCTCGGCGGCTGGGCGTCGCCGTTCGCCGGCCTGCCGTGGGGACTTCTCGCCGCGCCGGGGTTTTTCTGGCTGGCGCTCAAAGTCATGATCCTCCTCTTCTGTTTTCTTTGGTTCCGCGCGACGTTCCCCCGCTTCCGTTACGACCAGATCATGCGTCTCGGGTGGAAAGTGTTTGTCCCCCTCACCATCGTGTGGATCAGCCTCGAGGGTGTGGCGCTCTGGTACCGGGTCGGCCCGTGGTTTGCGAGGTAAGACGATGAACCGGTTGCGCCGCTTCTTCAAGAGCCTTCTCCTTCCCGAGCTCATCGCGGGACTTGGCGTGACGCTCCGCGAGTTTTTCACGCCCAAGGTGACGGTTCGCTACCCCGAAGAGACCACGCCTCAGTCGCCGCGCTTCCGCGGCCTGCACGCTCTCCGCCGCTACCCCAACGGTGAGGAGCGCTGCATCGCGTGCAAGCTGTGCGAGGCCGTGTGTCCCGCGCTCGCCATCACGATCGACTCCGATGTCCGTGCCGACGGCACGCGGCGGACGACCCGTTACGACATCGATCTTTTCAAGTGCATCTACTGTGGATTTTGCGAGGAGGCCTGCCCCGTCGATTCGATCGTCGAAACGCGGGTTTTTGCCTTTCACTTTGAAAAGCGTGGTCAGCAGATCATGACCAAAGAAAAACTTCTGGCGATTGGAGACGCGTACGAACCCCAAATCGCCAGCGACCGGGCGGCCGACGCTCCTTACCGTTAGACGTGCCCATGACCGCCGCTCATCTTCTCGTCGAAGGCGTTTTTGGCTTCTTCGCCACCGTTTTGGTGGTCTCCGCGTTGGGCGTGGTGGTGGCGCGCAACCCTGTACACGCCGCCCTGTTCCTCATTCTTTCGTTTTTCAACGCGGCCGTTCTTTGGGTGCTCCTCGGGGCGGAATTTCTGGGCATCGTGCTCGTCCTCGTGTACGTCGGGGCGGTGATGGTGCTGCTCCTGTTCGTCGTCATGATGCTCGATATTGATCTCGCGGTGATCCGTCGTGGGTTCGTCCGCCACGCGCCCCTCGCGGCCACCGTGGCGCTTCTCCTCGCGTTCGAGATCGGCTACGTGTTTTGGGCCCGGCACCTGGGCCTCGTGTCGCTGGCTCCCCCGCTTCGCCCGGGTGCGCTGCCCAATACACGAGCGTTGGGCCTCCGTCTCTACCGTGACGATCTCTATCCCTTCGAGATCGCCGGGTTCCTGCTCCTGGTGGGCGTGGTGGCCGCCATCGTGCTCACACTGGTGCACCGCGAGGGCGTGCGCCGACAAGATCCTGCGACCCAGGTCCGTGTGGACCCCGCCCGACGGATCCGACTCGTGGATCCGTTCCCGAAAGGCACGACCGGGAAGAACGGGGAGGAGAGCTGATGCCGCTGTTCGATGATCTTGCCGTTTCCGCCGTCGTCTTTGCCATTGCACTCGCGGGGATGTTCGTCAACCGAAAAAATCTCGTGGTTCTCCTGATGTGCATTGAACTCATGCTGCTTGCCGTCAATACGAGCTTTGTGGCTTGGTCGGCGTGGTGGGGGGGACTCTCGGGTCAGGTGGCGGTCTTCTTCGTGTTGACCGTGGCCGCGGCCGAGGCCGCGATCGGGCTTGCTCTTCTCGTCGTCGTCTTCCGCAACAAGCGCAGCGTAGACGTCGACACGATCGACACACTCAAAGGCTAAGGGGGTGCGATGAGCCTCGACGACCTCGTTCTGGGTGTTCTTCTGCTGCCGCTTGCCGCCGCGTTGATCGCGGGCCTTGGGCGCAATCTCGTCGGACGCACCGGGGCCCACGTTCTCACCATTCTCGCGGTCGCTCTCGCGTTTCTCGCCTCCGCCCTGATTCTCCGGCGCGTGCTCGTCGATCCTCGTCCCCATGTGCTGACGTTCTACACGTGGATGATGAGCGGCGGGGCCCGTTTCGCGGTCGGGGCCTGGATCGATCGGTTGAGCGCTCTCATGATGGTCGTGGTGACCTTCGTCTCGCTCGCCGTCCACGTGTACACCATCGGCTATATGCACGACGATCCGGGCTACGCCCGTTTCTTCAGTTACCTGAGCCTCTTTACCTTTGCGATGCTGCTCCTGGTGGTGGCCAACAATCTCCTCGAGCTTTTTGCCGGCTGGGAAGGCGTGGGGCTCGTTTCCTATCTTCTCATCGGGTTCTGGTTCGAGCGGCCGAGCGCGAGCCGGGCGGCGGTCAAGGCGTTTCTTCTCAATCGGGTGGGGGATCTCGCCTTTCTTTTGGGTATGGCGGTCCTCTTCGCCGCCGTCCACACCCTGTCTTTCCGGGCCATTTTCGCCGCAGCCCCCCTTCTCGGCCGCACCCCGATCCTGGGGGGCTCGGGGGGCATGACCGTGGCAACCGCGGCGGCGCTTCTCCTCTTCGTCGGGGCGAGCGCGAAGTCGGCACAGATTCCGCTTCACGCCTGGCTTCCGGATTCGATGGAAGGTCCCACACCGATTTCGGCTTTGATCCACGCCGCCACGATGGTGACCGCAGGGATTTATCTCGTGGCTCGCCTTTCCCCTCTTTACGTCCAGTCGGCGACCGCGCTTTCGGTGGTTCTGGTGGTGGGCGCGCTGACCGCCTTTTTCATGGGTCTCCTCGGGATCGTGGCGACGGACATCAAACGTGTGATCGCCTACTCGACCATCTCCCAGCTCGGTTACATGTGCGCAGGGTTGGGAGCCGGAGCTTTTGCCGCGGGCATTTTCCATCTCGTGACGCACGCGTTCTTCAAGGCGCTCCTGTTCCTGGGGGCGGGATCGGTGATCCTCGCGATGCACCACGAGCAGGACATGCGCAAGATGGGTGGTCTTCGCCGCTTCATGCCGGTGACGTACATCACGTTTCTCGTGGGCTCTTTCGCCCTCGTGGCGTTTCCCGGGTTCTCGGGCTTCTTCTCGAAGGACGCCATCATCGACGCGGTCGGGCGAAGCCCCGTGGCGGGGGCCGCTCTCGCGCATCTTCTCCTGCTCGGCGGCGTCTTTGTGACGGCTCTCTACACCTTCCGCATGGTCTTTCTGGTGTTTCACGGTGAGCCGCGCATGGACGAGCATACCCGGGCCCACCTTCACGAGAGCCCTCTCGTGGTGACCTTGCCGCTCGTGGCCCTCGCGATTCCGGCGCTCGCGGCCGGTTGGGTGATGTTCCGGCCGTTCTTGGGAGGTTCCTTTTTCGCCGGGGTTTTCGGACGTCTCCCCTACGGGCATCCGCTCGGGTTTGTGAGCCGCCACCCCCACCTCACACCGCTCGCGTTCGTGATGGGAGCGTTTTCGGAGCCCAGCTTCTGGCTCATGATCGCCGGTCTCGCCACCGCTTGGTACGGCTATCTCTATCGTCCGGCCTTCCCGGCACGCGCCGCCGCGGCGTTTCACGGTCTTTATCGCCTTTTCGTCCAGAAATATTATGTGGACGTCTTCTACGAGGTGATCTGCGCGCGAGCCGGCTGGCTCGTCGGCCGCGGACTGAGTACGGGGGGGGATCGCCTTCTCATCGACGGCGGGCTCGTCAACGGCTCGGCGCGCCTCGTCGGAGCGGCGGCGCGTCGGTTACGGCCTATCCAGAGCGGACGGCTGTACCGTTACGCCTTCGTGATGATTGCCGCGCTCGTGGCCGTTCTCGGCTACGCGCTCCTGACCTGACCGACGAGGATTCGGGATGACCCCCTGGTTGAGTTTGCTGATCGTCCTTCCGCTTCTCGGGGGTCTCGTCCTTCTCGTGGTTCCCGACCGGAGCCCCGCCTTCCGTCGCGGCTGGGCGCTCGCCGTGAGCCTCCTCGTCTTCGCCCTCAACCTGGCCGCGCTGGCGCGTTTCCACGACGGCACCTCGGCCATGCAGTTCGTCGAGAACGCACCGTGGATTCCGGCCCTTCACGCCCGCTACCACCTGGGCGTCGACGGCATCTCCTTCCCGTTCATCCTGCTCACGACCCTGAGTACCGTCCTCGTGGTCCTGGCCGGATGGCGGGTGATCGAACGGCAGCAGGCGGCGTATTTCGCGGCGTTTCTCATCATGGAAGGGCTCATGATCGGGGTGTTCGCCGCCCTCGACGCGCTCCTTTTCTATCTCTTCTGGGAAGCGATGCTCATCCCGATGTTTCTCATCATCGGGATCTGGGGAGGGCCGCGACGCATCTACGCCACGATCAAGTTTTTTCTTTACACGTTCCTGGGTTCCGTCTTGATGCTCCTGGCCATCCTGGATCTTGCGCACAAGACCGGCTCGTTCGACATCCTGGCGTTCCAGAGGGCCCCTCTGGGTTGGGGAACGCAAATCTTCGTTTTTCTCGCGTTTTTCGCGGCTTTCGCCGTGAAGGTCCCGATGTGGCCGGTTCACACGTGGCTTCCGGACGCGCACGTCGAGGCCCCCACGGGGGGGTCGGTGATCCTCGCGGCCATTCTTCTCAAAATGGGGGCCTACGGTTTTCTCCGCTTCAGCCTTCCGATCGCCCCCGATGCGAGCCGTTACCTGGCTTTCCCCATGATCGCCCTCTCGCTGATCGCGATCGTCTACATTGCGTTCGTGGCGCTGGTGCAGGACGACATGAAGAAGCTTGTGGCGTACTCGTCGATTGCACACATGGGCTTTGTCACGCTCGGCTTTTTCATCCTGTTTTTCCTCTTCCTCCATCCCGACGTGGCCCACATGGGCGTCGAGGGCGGGATTTTCCAGATGATCTCCCACGGTTTCGTCTCCGGGGCGTTGTTCCTCTGCGTGGGGGTGCTCTACGATCGCCTGCACACCCGTGAGATCGCACGCTACGGGGGGGTCGCGCGTGTCATGCCGTGGTTCGCGTTCTTTTTCGTGCTCTTTGCGATGGCCAACGTCGCGCTTCCGGGGACAAGCGGTTTCGTCGGTGAATTCCAGGTGATCCTCGCTTCGTGGCAGGCCTCGCACTGGTGGGGGCTTCTCGCGGCGACCAGTCTCGTGACGGGGGCGGCGTACACGCTCTGGATGATCCGCCGGGTGGTGTTCAATCCGGTGGTGCACGAGGATGTGGGCAAACTGTCCGATCTCACGCCGCGGGAGTTCCTCGTGCTGGCCCCGCTCGCGGTTCTGGTTCTTCTCTTTGGCCTCTGGCCCGAGCCGATCCTTCACATGATGCACGCCTCGGTCGTGCATCTCGTCGCGCAGGCGATGCGCCGCAAGCTGCCCACATGATCTCCGTTTTCTTGCTCCAGGATTGTTCCCCATGTTGAGCCGCGACATTTGGGCCGCCGGATCGGAGATCCTCATCGGCGCCGGTTCGATCCTCATTCTGCTCTTCGAGGTTCTGGCCCGCCGCCCACGACCCGTGTGGGCCTACCGCGTGGCGCTCGTGAGCGTCGCGGTCGTGGTGTTTCTCCTGGCGGCGGGGAGCCTGGGGAGATCCGGGGTGTTCTGGCACGGGGGGCTCGTCAACGATCCCTTGTCGCGTTTTCTCGACGTCGCGGCCGGCGTGGCCACGTTTCTGGTCCTCGTCTATTCGCGTCCCCAGCTCGTCCGCCACGGTCTTGAACGGGCGGAACACTACTTCCTCGTCCTGACCACGCTTCTCGGCGTCTTGGTCGTCGACTCTGGGGGAAGCCTTCTCACGCTTTATCTTGGGCTTGAACTCCTCGCGCTTTCGCTCTACGCCCTCATCGCCATCGACCGCCGCCGCCCCCTCGGTGCGGAAGCGGCGATGAAGTACTTCGTCCTGGGAGCGATGGCCTCGGCGCTTCTTCTCTACGCCTTCACGTTCCTCTACGGTCTTGCGGGAAGTTTCCGCCTCGATGTCGTGGCCCGTGCGCTGGCGGCGCACCCCGGGTCTCCGTTGACGCTGGCCGCCGTGGCTTTCGTGGTGGTGGCTCTCGCCTTCAAGTTCGGGGCCGTCCCCCTTCATTTCTGGGTTCCCGACGTCTACGAAGGGGCCCCGACCTCGGTAACCCTGCTCGTCGGAACCGTTCCGGAAATCGCATCGATTGCGCTCTTCATGCGCCTTCTGGGTCTCGGTCTGGGCGCCGCCTCGAGCGACTGGGGTGTTCTTCTGATGGTGGCGAGTGTCCTTTCGCTCCTCGTGGGCAATCTTCTGGCCGTCGTTCAGATGAACGTGCGCCGCCTCCTCGGCTATTCCGCCGTGGGTCACGTGGGCTTCATTCTCCTGGCCTTCCAGCTGGCCGGTCGGGGAGGGGAGACCGCGGCGGTGTACTACACGGTCGTCTACGTGCTCATGTCGGCCGCCGCTTTCGGTGGGCTGACGCTGCTCGAGGCCCGTGGAGAAAAGTCGACCACACTCGAGGATCTCGCGGGGCTTTCCCGGAGAGATCCCTGGACGGCGTTTTTCCTTCTCTGCGCCCTCTTTTCACTCGCCGGCGTTCCCCCGTTCCTCGGATTCTGGGCGAAGCTCATTGTGCTACGCCGCGTGATCATGGCCCACGAAACAGGCCTCGCCATCTTCGCGGTCGTGATGGCGGTGGTTGCGGCGTACTACTATCTTCGTGTGGTCAAGTCGATGTACTTTGATCCGCCGTCTGCCCCGGGTGGTGACGGCGCCATCGCTGGGGTCCCGGCACCGGTTTTCTCGCGCGTCTGGTTGGGGATCAACGCTTTGGGCTTACTGGTCCTGGGGATTCTTCCGGAGGGGCTCTGGTCGGCATGCCGCATCGCGATGTCGTACCTCCTGCGCTGATTGCCTCGGGTGTGTCCCGGAGGTGGCCTAAGGCTGGCACAGGAGTTGACAACGCCGAAGGAAGGGTTATCATATAGAGGCAAGGCGAAAGGATGCGGGGTGGAGCAGTCTGGCAGCTCGTCGGGCTCATAACCCGAAGGTCGTAGGTTCGAATCCTACCCCCGCTACCATAAAATCAACCAGAACCTAATTGAAGGTGAGTGCCATGGATATGGACGATGACAAAAATCTGCCGCTCAATCTGGGGCTGGGGATCCGGGTTATGCTAAAGGCCCCGAGAACTCCATCCGTGCCTCATGCGGAATAATAGTTGGGGTCTCAGCGGTTATTCTTCATGACTACTGGACTAGGCGTCTCCATCTGGAAGATGTGGTGACATTGGCCGGCAGGGTCATGCTGTCAAGCCCCCAAAAGTCTGACAGCAAGGGCCACGGTTTTTATTCTGTCCAAAGCGCAAATAAACGGGGGGAATCCATGAAAAGAAACGCATATTGGGTTTCCTGTGTAGCCTTTCTGGTGCCTTTGACTGCTCTGGCTATGACACATCAGCATGGCGGAGAACTCGGTAAAGAGACATCTGGATCAGGTGGTGTCTTTGAGTGAAGCACGTCTAAACCGGATCAAATTTACAGCAGAGATTGGACTTGACCCTTGCAATGCCCCATATAGCTGGGTATACTCCAAAAATCAGACACTCCTCCAAGGTTGGACTTCCAGGAGAAGAGAGTGATGAAGACATCCGCTCTACTGGTCTGTTCGCAGGCGATACTGGCCGCAGCGGTGTTGACCGTCCTTTCCAGCTGTGCGATCAACCCCCAGACCCTTCTGCCAAACGTCCCACCTTCAATCCAGCCCTTAGTCAATCCTATCGTCGGCCCCATAACCACCAACCCCAATCCATGCTCGAACTATGATCGTAATGCTCTCGGATACGCGGGTGGACAGTTAGGAACTCTATTAGATAGAGGCAATCCTGGCGCTGGAGCCACACTCGGGGCCGCCATGGGATCCTTGGTTGGTCAGATCATCGATGTCCGTCGTTGCCGACTGTACGAGATTGCCCAAGCGAATCGTCTTCGTCTGGCCAGTGCAAAGATAACCCCGGCCGAACTGGGTGTTCGGACTCGGCACTCGAATGAGACAATAGGACTCGACGTTCAACTGGAGAACAAGTACGACGAATTTGAGCCAGGATCAGCAACCCTCACGCCGCAGGGGCGAGCGTACCTGACGCAGATCGCGCAAATATATACACCGGCGGAGCTCTCACCAAGTGCGACGCCTGAGCAGAGGCAAGAAGTAGAAAACCAGGTCATTCTGATTGTTGGGCATACCGATGCCCAAGATGCCGCCGCTGGGGCTAATCTCGCAAAGCTCTCGCAGGTGCGTGCAAAAGCCGTGGCAAGACTTTTCGCGCAAGCCGGTGTACCGGCGGCCAACATTTATTACCAAGGAGCCGGCGATGCCTTGCCTATCGCACCAAACTCGACTGCTCAAGGCAGAGAGGCAAACAATCGCGTGCAGATCGTCGATGTAGGTTCACTCGCTTATCTGAAGCGCTTCCTTCAGAGACGCTCAGTCAATCCGATGTATTACCAGGTGCACGTCAGGCCGTCTGCAGAATCGATTTCGAAAGCATCTTCGTCTGCAACTCCTGCAACTCCTGCAACTCCTGCAACTCCTGCAACTCCTGCAACTCCTGCAACTCCTATTGCATACCCTCAGAGGGCTTCCGTCGCATATCAGCCGCCGAAGCATGTCGCCGTGGTTTCACGGCAACCGAAACAGAGTTTTGCATCGTGCTGTAACTTCGGTGGTACACCGTTCAACCCTCCGGGAGCATCAATTGACCTTGGGGAGCCAATCCGGCATTCTATATTCAGCATCATCCCGTTTATGCCTGCGGCACGGGCCGCGGAGTCCCTGATAGTTGGCTCTTGTATGGATGATCACCCTCATCCGACAACAGCCGTGCGCAATCTGAAAACGGGGAAAGAATTACCGCCGCGTGATTATGTCACTGGATTCTATGGCACGGTATGGACATCCTACGTGAACGGCAACCTCGTCGCGCTCGTTGGTGTAAAGGTGCCGCTCGACAGCGGCGCGCCCATCACGAGGCCAACGGTTTACATCTATAAGAACTATCACGGTAACACCCATCAGGCACCGGCGTTCAAAGCACGTGCGTACGTCAACATCTATCGGGGCACTCGGAAGTTGCTCTACCGTGTTTTTCTTCATGGTCCTGCGAAATGTCTTGATCTCGTCGTTCCTGCTCGGCGATTCAAGGGATTGGGGACCATCTATTACTACAACCGAAGCGGTGATTTATACCGTGCGACAACTCAGTATGCTATGCAGTACTGATTCCTGAGAAGGAGAAAGATAACATGATGGGCTTCTTTGATTTGCTTCTTGAGCACCTGTGGCTCACGACGACCTCAGCCATTCTGCTCCTGACTGTTATTTTTCTCGTCTGGGCCAGATACACCACAAGTTTGCTCGGCAAGGATTTCTGGGTCGCGGTGCCGTTTTTGGGCAAGATGGCGGAGTGGAAAAAGATGACCGAAGGCACAGGCAATGATGTCGCCGATATACCGGCCGATGCGGGTTATGTCGAGAGCCGTCTCACTGTGCCCGCCGAGCGAGCATTGTATGACTACTACGACGATTGTTTGGAGAAGATCGATCGCGCCAACTTCGTCAAGGCACGCAAATACCTCAAGCTTTCCGAACAGAGCGGACGTAAACCGATGTCGGTCTTGTTGTGGCTGATTCTCGGAGCATTGACGGTGGCGGAGGCCTTGGGAACCGGTCTGCTGCTTGCGCCGCTTTTGTCCACCGACATCACACCGGAACTGGCGTTCGTGGCAGGCATGATCATCGCCCTCGTCATCGCGACCGTGGCCTTGATCATAACGCATGGTGGGGGGGAAGACGTGTTTGCCAACAAGCTTCTTGCAAAGGTGCGAAAAAACTATAGGGCGAAGAAGGGCTTTCGACGGATTGACGGATCCGTCAAAGAATCTGTGGAGGCCATCCGTATGGATGACGACCAAGACAAGGACGCCGACCTCGAATCATACGGACGGTTGGCGGCGCGGATAGGCGCGACAGACCTGGCATCGATGGAACCACGACGGATGCGTATCATCACGGCAGTTGCGTTCATCGTTCTCTTCGGAACCGCCATAACTGTCTATCGGCATTACGCCCTCATGAAACAGCTGGATCTTAGGCACAGTGGTATAGGAGGCCACGTCTATCCAAACCTTTCGCAACTCTTTGCTCACCCTCATCGCGTTCGTCGTGTCATTCCTCATCGCAACCGCCTCTGCTCTCTGCCCATGGCAGTATGTAACGCTGTTCATAAATCGATCAAGAGAACAAAAGTTACTGTGCAGAATGACATTTCTGCTGAGATCAATTCGGGCGTAATCCTCTTAGGGCTGATTTATTTCTTTACGCAATTTCTTGGCTTTCTGACCGGTATGAAATACTCATTCTTTGACGACGAGGGCAAGCAAGCGTATCTAAAGACTCACGGTTTGGCAGAGTATGATGACTTACTGCGGCAGGTGATCCGACCTGTCACGCAGCGCGCGCAAATGCGGCTCGGACAACTGCGCTCAAAGCTCGTGCGTTCGAATCCAACATACGGAAATCACATGCGGCGGTTCGATTTCATGGAAGCCTATCTCCAATCGCTCAACACGGCTCGTATGGAGGCGCCATCGGCAACGGGTCCGTCGACGCCGACGCAGCACGCTCCCAATATTGTCAGTACGACCGGCACCCCTCTCCCAACGTCGCCGACAGCGCCGCCAACCTCGAGTTAGGTCGCGTAAAGACATGGCATGAAAGACCACAAAAAGTTTGGAACCCAGATCATCGTGCCAAACCGATGCGGAACTGATTCGACGTTGCACCTCGGATGGGAACTGGAGAGCACACGCGTGGAATGCCCCTCGAATATTCCGGGCAACACGTTTGGTCGCGGGATGAGAACGACAGGAGTTGCCCTTGAGCAAGCAATTGTCGATGTACCGTTGGTCGGCGAAGCGCATGCAGGAGGTCCTGTTGCGTCTCCCGTGTGGTGAGAGCCTGGATGCCCTGAGCCGGGAGACCGGGCTGCCGTCGGTCGTGCGGTCCAAATGGCGAGACGAGTTCCGGGAGGCCGGCAAAGCCGGGCTGAAGCGGCGCACCGACGATGCCAAGGTGGTGGCCCTGAACAAGAGCTCCGCGCGCCAAGCGGCTGGTCGGGAGTTTGATGATGGACAAGGCGCTTTGGGAGATGCGCGTCGCCCGGTTCGAGGATCAGCTGATTTCCCCGATGCGGAGATCGACTCCGTGAGTCGGGCCAGTTCGGTCTCCGCGCGGTGTGTTTTGGGCAAGGCCCGGGTGCGTCGGCTAGTGGGGTGTGTCCCGTTCTACGGGCTTACACCCGTCCGGCGGCGGCCGGACGGCCGGTGCAGAGTTCGCAAGCCGGTGCTGAGCGACGAGAGGCGGGTGGGGAAGATCCGCGAGATCCTGCCTGAGACCAAAGCGCTCGGATTCCGGGGCGAGGGCTTCCGCGCGGCGGAGGGCTCACACGTGTGGTCTACGGTTCCATGGGGGCACCATCATTCCCGGCGGGCTGAACCGGGTAGGGGGGCGACGCTGCACGGGTTCACACCCGGCTCGAGGGTAGAGCCACGGCGGCCGTGGCCGTGGGTCTTTTTGTCGGGGACGTGGTCGACCTCCACGCAGGCCCGGCCGGGGACGCGCGTTGAAGCCTTGGAGCCGATTGCCCAGGGTTCAGGGATCACTTATTTCGAGGGCTTTACATTGTGTTTAAACCCGAATCCTGTGAACTCGTCATAACCAAGCGACACCTCACTGAGGAGTGATAAAGATGAGACCCCGCTTCGTGAGAATCACCACCCCCCTTCTGGGTTCCGCCTTGTTCGTCTGTATGACGCTGGGTTTGTCTGCAAATGCCCATGCGGGCCTAGTGAATGATCTTCCAAGTTGCTATGCGTACGCACACATCCGCCCGCCTGCCATACCGTACGACAAACTCCTATACATCCTCGTGGATCAAACGGTGCAACTCACTCCAAGGTTGGAGCAATCCGTGGTCAATAACGCCCTGAGACTGATTCAGCCGGGCTCCAAGTTCGTTGTTGCGGATTTTTCTGCCTTTGCGCAAGGCAGGTATCTACAGGTCGTTCACACGGGTATCGTGGAGCGCCCTCTTTCCCCCTCCCGGGTTGACACCACGCCGATCAGATCCACACGCCTCCTCAAGCGATGCCTTCGATATCAAATGAACTACGCTCGTGACATGGTCGCCATGTCGCTTGTCAAGATTTTCAAAGGCAGCAGTAGCTCCTTCGCCCACTCCGACATCATGATGACACTCAAGGTTATTTCCAAGGCCATTGCAGAGGACCCCGTCCGTCAGAAAGTACTTTTTCTCGTAAGCGACGGCTTGGAGAATTCTTCTGTCACCAGCTTTTATGCTGACGACACTGTTCGCGTGATCGATCCGTCTGCAGAAATGGCCAAGGCAGCGGCAGCGCATTTGTTTGGCAACTTTGGAGGTGCGTCGGTGTATGTGTTGGGCGGTGTGATGATTCCGCCGTTAGGTCAAGGAACCAGAGCACAGCGCGAGGGCTATCATGATCCTCAGGTTCTGATCAGCATACATACGTTTTGGCGCGAATATTTTGCGAAATCGCACGCCTGTTTGATCGAGTTCGGCGAACCAGCGCTTACGCGACCTATGAGTTACCGGAATCCAAAATGCAATCCCTGAATACCGGACTCGGTAGCTTGCGCCGGTGAACTCTCATTTCAATCTCGAGGTTACACATGGGGCCTAGAATCCACCCTTTGATGTCAACAAGGAGTACTAGCAATGCTGCGTTCAGCACCTACGAAATATGATTCGCACAAAAGAGCCATCCCCCCTTCGATTTTAGGTCTGCTACCGTTATTGCTCCTACTTTCCAGTTGTGGAGGTGGCGGTGCAAACAGCACCTCAAGCGGCACCCCACAACCGCCCCCGGTCATCACAAGTAATATTTCCCTCGCCGTGCAGATATCGGGTCTTCCGAGCGGCACGATGGGAGATGTTATCGTGACCGGCCCGAACGGTTTCCAGCAAACTCTCCAGTCAACCGCGACGCTTCAAAATCTCATGGCGGGCACGTACGTTGTTTCGGCGGTCATTGTTGCCCCCACTGGCACTGCCGCTTACCTTCCCTCCGTGAATGGCAGCCCGATAACCTTGGGATCCGGGGGCAGTGATACAGGACAGGTGATCGTCGCCTATACGAGTTTGACATCCCAGTGGACCGTTGTGGGACCGACGAAGATTCCGTTCTCCAACGGGCAAGATTACGGTTCTGGAAAAATGCAGGCATTCGCGGTTGACAATCAGAATCCTCAGACGATGTACGCCGGCGGAGGAGTGGGTCCGGGGAACTCGGGTCCTTTTACCGAGGCCGGGGTTTACAAGACCACGAACGGAGGGACCAGCTGGACAGCGATCGACAGCGGGTTGACAGACCCTGCGGTGGACACACTCTGGCTGGATCAGGGTAATCCCTCCATACTTCTCGCTGGGACCTGGTCCAAGGGGATATTCCAGAGCACCGATGCGGGGGACAGCTGGAGCTTGGTCGGTGCCTATGGCGCCGTGACGGAGTTCCTGCATCTGGGAAGTTCATTGTACGCGGCCACTGCTCAAGGCATAGCCGTATCGACTGACAATGGTTCAAGCTGGACTCTGATTGAACCAACCTCGTCGCCCGTTCGTGCAATCACAGGAGAAAATGGGGTGATCTACGCCGGGCTCGACAATGGTGAAGTGCTGGTGCAGACAAGCTCGTCCGGGCCATGGAATAACGTGACCCCCTCTGGAATCGGCAATACCACCGTGTGGCATATCGCGGTCAACCCGACCAATGCGGACAACGCGATCGTCGTCGAACGGTACAGTACCCCGGAACTCTATGAAACAACCGATGCCGGATCCAGCTGGACCACAATGAGCGGGCCAAACTGTCCCGTACAGTACATCGTGTTCGAGCCATCCAATGCGTCCGATCTTTATGCCGGCTGTGATGGAACGGGCTTCCAATCCACAGATGGGGGTGGTAGCTGGTCGCCGATCACCGGGTCGGGGTTTGACATCCGGCTGATCGTGGCGGATGAAGCGGGTGTGACGGGGAACCTCCTGATGGGAAGCGACCAGGGGCTTTTTCTAAGGCCGGCCGGCAGCACGACATGGCAGGGCTTGACGAGCAGTATCAACTCATCGTCCATACTCTATGGCTTGGCTGTCAATGGGTCAACCTTGTTGACCGCCGTGCAGGATTATTCGCCCATCAACAGCTTCAACGGGGGTGCAAGTTGGCAGCAGCTGGGTGGAAGCAGCCCTGATATTGGCGAGGCTGGGTCGGTTCTCATCAATCCAGGTAATCCGAACGATGTTTATGCATTTACGACCGGAGGGTTTCAGATTTCAACGGATGGAGGACAGACATTTACCGATGATCCATCGATCGATTTTTCTTTGGGGAATTTCAATCAAGGCAACGCTCAGACGATGGCGGTGGATCCCACCCTCTCCGCCAATTTGTACTAATCTACTGAATGTCAATAGTATCAAGGCATTCAGGAGGCTGAGTGGTACAAAAAGCCGGTACAAAACGGGGAGAGCGGGACGAGGAGAAGGTAATGCCCGCCCTGCCCAGCAACTGCTACAAGACCCCCCACGGATACGTATTCCGTATCGTCGTTCCCGAGTCCCTACGGGCCGCTGTCGGCAAACGCGAAATCAAGCGCTCCCTCGGTAAAGACTACCGCCAGGCCGTCAGTCAGGCGCGCCTGCTGGCCCTGCAGGTGGATCAGCAGTTCCAGAGCCTGCGGCAACGGGTCCAGCAGGAAGAGGACTACGCCCAAGCCTTCGCGCGCTACGTCGCCCAGGCTCCCAATCTGCCCCTCAAACCCATCACCAAGGTCACTCCGGCACTGGTCTCCGGCCTGCGGGCTCTTTGGCTTTCCAGCCTAGAAGCGGATCTCGCTTGGCGTCGGGAAGGGATCGACGACGAGGAATACCAAGAACTCCAGGAGAACATCGGCGAGGTCCAGGCCAAGATTGCTCAGGCCCTGGCGAGGGGCCAGCCCGAGCCTTTCCTGCCCGTCATTCGCACCCTGCTGGTGGGCAAGGGGTATCAATTGGCGGTAACCCCGGCAGAAGAGCGCCAACTGGTCCTGGACGTCCTTCCAGCCCTCCAGGAAGGCTACGACATCCTGGCCCAGCGCCAAGCCGGCCGTTTGGTGCAGCCCAAGCTCACCCCCGAGGATATCCCCTTACCGGCCGTCTGGGAGCCCGCCACCTCTACCACCCCCGCCACTTCCCGAAATTCGGGTCTTAGTTGGCAGGAACTGCTCGACCACTGGCGCCAGGATTGCCCGCGCAAGCCCCGCACCGACAAGGAGCTCCAGCGCCTGATCCAGTCGCTGTCCAGCTTCCTGCCCAAAGCCACCCCAACCACATTGACCCGCGCCCAGGTGACGGATTGGCTGCGTCACGAGCGCGATCAGCGTGGCAACAGTGCCAAGACTCTCGAAAAGAAGGGCACGCTCGTCGGCGCCGCATTCTCCATTGCCGTCAAAGATGAACTGCTGGAGAGAAATCCTTTTGCGGGATTCGACTACAAACGCTTTGCCGCCAAGGAAGGCCTCGCCTCTGAATCCCAGCGCCGATCCTTCACCCAAGCGGAACTCGCCCGAATCTTCTCCCCGCAAGGGCTCTTTGGCATCACCACGAGTGCCGGGGGAGGGGGCTACCACGCCCGCATCTGGATCCCCCTCATCGCCCTGTACTCCGGCGCCCGGCTCAACGAGATCGGTCAGCTTACCGTCGATCACATCGTCCGGGAACCCGTCCCGTATTTCAAAATTCTGCAGGCCAAGAACCAAAACAGCATCCGGGATGTCCCCCTTCATCCCAAGCTGATTGATCTCGGCTTCCTCGACTACGTCGAAGCCATCCGCAGCGCTGGATACCGCAGCCTCTGGCCCTTCCTGCGCAGCCGCAGTCAGGTCAGCACCGACAGCGAGGTTTTGGGTAGGTGGTTTGGCCGTTTCCTCCATCACACCCTAAACTACCCCCTGAGGTCACTTTTCACAGCTTTCGCCACACGTTCAAGGATCTCTGTCGAAACGCCCTCATTCCGCGGGAGCTACACCACGCCCTGACCGGTCACGCGAGCCCCGGCCAGGTCGAAAATGTCGGGGACAGTTACGGCGAGGGCTACTCCATTACGGTCAAGGCGAAAGAACTGGCCAAGGTTGACCCGGGCATCCCGATTCCCAAGCCGACGCCCTTCAGCGGAGCCCGGAAGCTCGCTGCTGTTGCCGCGGGATTATCGTCATCGCCTAAAAACAAAACTTCCGGGGCAGCCTAGGCCACCCCGGAAAGAAACAACCAATAGATCGATATCCTCCTGTGCTCATGACGGGCGCCAACCCGTGCTGTTGATCCTCGAATCCATCCCCCGCCAAGGGTGTCGATCCGTCTCCGATATCCGCCGCCAAGCGGATTTTGACGTCCTTGCATTACCTGTCGTCTTTCGTCGGGAAGGGCCTCGCCCTCCTTTCGGTTCTGGTTTCGGTCAAATCCCCAGAGCCTTATCCCTGTTGTACAGGGCCAACTACTCAACAACGCTCCCCCAGTGCCAAACGCTTTTCTCGGCGTTCCGGGATACCCTTGGGTGCCACCCCGAAGCCGTGCACTGGTTCCCACGTTAGACCGTGACTACTGCGATGGAGCACGCCATCTCCTCACCTGTCGCGCTAGCCGTGTGGCTCTCGCATCCGATTTCTGCCCGGGAGAGATTCCAAAGTCCCTGGGCCTACTCACGCGACGGCTTCCAGATTTGACCACCAGGACACTGCAGGTCCTGGCAATGGCTTGCCCGATCTCCACTTCGCACCCGCCGTGTCCCTTGGGACATGGGTGCTTTCGCCGGTTGAGCTATTCGCCGACCTCCAGAGCTTGCGCCCCAGAGTGCCACCATCCCCAGATTTCTCCCGGATGGCTTACCCTCTCGCGAGTGTACTGACGCCCTCGGCTGTGGCACTGGTTCGACCCTTTCGAGCCGCCCCAGGGTGGGACTCGCACCCACTTTCGTCTGCGGTCAGGGTGATTCCGGTCGCCCGGAGACCCGTTTCCGTGTCGCCCAATCTCGACCTCTCAGGCCATGGATTGGGTCGAATCAAGGGTGGTGAGCCCTTGAAGCGCCCGTTGCAACCGGACGAGCCCCATTACGGGCATCCGGCTACGGGCAATGCGGCTCGTGACCGTTGGCAGCGGGCACGAGAAGGACGTTTATCGAAGGTCGGGATGCGTTGGCGCACATCCCTGCCTTCCGAAAATCTGGCGGCAGTGTGAGGATGTGGCGGCATCCGGGTCTCGATACGTTTTCTTGGGGACCTGCACAGTATAGGTACCGGATGCGCAGATTCGGTTTCTTTCCGAGAAACCGGGCGTGCTCTGCTTGGAATCTCTTGTAGTGTGCTGCGCACTTTTCCTTGCTCCCCGAAAGCACATAGCGCTTTCGGGGCCTGCCTGCGGCCTGCTGTCGTGTCGTTGGATTCGCTCCGCGAAATCGGTCTGCTCCTCGTGCGAGAGCGGTGCCTATATTGCTCATCCCCTATCCGACAGGAAACCCCATCGTGCTCGATCTCCCCCCTCCGATTCCTCCCGGTACTTCCCCCATCCGCATCCCGCGCAGCAAGGCCGCCGCCATGCGCCTACTGCTCGAGACGGTCCAGCGCGGCAGCCGCTACTGGACGGGTGGTGTCCTGCCAACGCACAAGGCGCTGCAGCTCTCGGAGAAATTTGCCGAGCGGTATGCCATCACCGCCAGCGCCGCTACGCGCTCCCGCAACAAGGCGCGCGGTATCAGCAATGCCACACTGATTTTTTACCCAGAAAACGAAGCGGCCCTGACCCCGCTGCGCTGGTGGCTGCTGGTCACTCCGGGCACCGGCCGCGTTTGGGAAGAGGAACAGCTTCGGGATACGGGAAAGCGCCGAGAACGTCTCGCCTGGAGCGAACAGTATGTGCTGGTGCATCTGCAGCACGACCGTAAACAAGGCGGTGGCCGCCATTGGACCTGGTGCGTATCAGACGCCCACTATGAGGAGCTGGAAGCCGCGATGCGCCAGTATGCCAGCGCCCACGGCAACAGCGACGGAATGGAACGCACGGACGATCTGGAACGCCTCGTCGCAGCCATTCGCCGCATGCCCGGATTCCATGGCATCCGGCGGCAACAATGGGCGCTCTATGCCTTGGGCAAGAGCTGCTGGAATCGTACCCACAAAATCCCCTGGACGGGGTGGCCCCCAGAGATTCCGTATGTGGATAAGCGGCAGCCCGTCTACCACTGCCCCGAGCCCTTGCGCCTCGATGTGCTGGTGCAACTCCAGGCGCGGCGCAGTGGGACGCTGACATAGAGCTTATCCTGAGATGCCCACTGCTTCCGCTGGGTCGTGGTACTGCGTATACTGAAGCAGTGAACTTGAGCAGTGGCGATCAGCGCATAGATCTCTTCGCAGGTGACCTCGACGGATCATGAGTGACCTGTGCAAGGGTTCATGGTTTACAAAGTGGATCGGTCTGCCAGCCAAGTTCGGCGCCGTGCGCCTCAGGTGGTTGCCGGCAGGGGAGTCTAGCGGATATCCTCTAGTTGGAGCATGGCGCTTGAGACTGCGAGCGGTCATGCGGATGGGTTACCCAAGCCCTTGTGCGTGCCCAGGCTGAAGGAGGAAGTTTCATTGTTTTTGTCTCATGCTGCATCCTAATGAAAAACGAAGTAAAAACAAACAACCACAATCGGTGTTGAGGGCTCGCTACGGGACAGAATGATGCAAAAGGTCTAATTGATTGAACAAAGCCCATGAATACTTCCATGGGCTTTACGCTTTGGGGCCGGATAGGAAGCCCATACCTGGGTTACTCTCAGAACATGGCTGCGGAAACAAAGCGTTCTACCTTGCCATACCGCGAAAACACGGATCAAAATGCAGATCGATCAACCTTCAAGCGCCTATCTCACTCATAACTCCCGAGGTTCGTGATATCCTCGCTTCTACAGGATATTTTTCGGGTAAAACAAAATGTTGGTCAAAATTACCTCCATTCCCGCCATGAAGTACGGGTTTCCAGTATAATGCCTCCCATTTCCTGGAACGAAATCCGCGACCGCGCCACGGCATTCTCCCGCGATTGGGCGACAGAACGCAGCGAGGACGCCGAGGCCAAGACCTTCTGGGACGCCTTTTTCAATGTCTTTGGCGTCACACGTCGGCGTTTGGCGAGCTTCGAGGCTCCGGTCAAACAACGTAGTGACGGTGGGCGCATCTCGACAGGATTCATCGATCTATTCTGGAAAGGCATGCTTCTGGTAGAGCACAAGTCAAGAGGTAGAGATCTGAACCGGGCATATGCCCAAGCTATCGACTACTTCCCAGGCATTCCAGAACGTGACCTCCCGCGCTACGTCCTGGTGAGCGACTTCGCCAGGATGCGTCTCTTTGACCTAGAGACAGACCAGCAATGGGAATTTCTCCTCTCCGACCTGCACAAGCACATTCGGTTATTTGGTTTCATCGCGGGTTATCAGAGTCAGGCCATTCGGCCACAGGATCCGGTCAACATTCATGCCGCCGAGCGCATGGGCCGCCTCCATGATCGGCTCAAGGGTTCTGGCTACACAGGTCACCCCCTGGAAGTTTTGCTGGTTCGCCTCCTGTTCTGCCTCTTCGCTGATGACACAGGACTTTTTCAGCCCGCCCAGGCATTTCGGGAATGGGTGGAACAAGAAACTCAGGAAGATGGTCGTGACCTTGGCCCGAAGCTCACAGAGCTTTTCCAGATACTCAACACACAGCCCGAAGCTCGTCAAAAGAGCATCGACGAACGCTTGTCCGCCTTCCCCTATGTAAACGGCAGACTTTTCGCCGAAATTCTTCCCATCCCAGCCTTTAATGCTGCCATGCGCATCGAGCTGCTGGATGCCTGTGCCTTAGACTGGGGCCGGATAAGCCCAGCCATCTTCGGTGGTTTATTTCAGAGCATCATGGACCCCGCCGCCCGCCGCAATCTGGGCGCTCACTACACATCAGAAACCAACATTCTCAAACTCATCAAGCCATTGTTCCTGGATGATCTGCATAGGGAGTTCGCCGCTGCCAAAGGTAACGCCCACAAACTCACAGCTCTGCAACACAAACTGCGTGAGCTGAAACTCTTCGATCCGGCCTGCGGCTGCGGAAACTTCTTAGTGGTGGCCTATCGGGAGTTGCGCCTGTTGGAGCTGGAGATCCTGCGCCTGCTCCGCGATAACGGACAACTCGCCCTGGATATTTTTCATCTCATCCAGGTCAACGTGGACCAGTGCTTCGGTATCGAGATCGAAGAGTTTCCCGCCCAGATCGCACAGGTGGCTCTCTGGCTGACTGATCACCAGATGAATCAGCGTGTCAGCGAGGAGTTCGGGCAGTATTACGCCCGCCTGCCCCTGACTACCAGCGCCCATATCGTCAATGACAACGCCCTCACGCTGGACTGGGGCACAGTGGTTCCCCGTGAGCAGGTGAGTTACATCCTCGGCAATCCACCTTTTGTGGGTAAAAAAGAGCAAAGCAAAGCCCAGAAGGCAGAGTTTTTGGCGGTCATGCACGGCGTCAAGGGAGCTGGTGTCCTCGACTATGTGACTGCGTGGTACCGCAAGGCGGCGGAGTTCATGCAGGGCACATCCATGAGCGCCGCCTTCGTCTCCACAAACTCCATAACCCAGGGAGAGCAGCCTGGCGTTCTCTGGCCGCACCTGTGGGTTAGAGGCATGAAAATCCACTTTGCCCATCGCACCTTTAAATGGAGCAACGAAGGGCGCGGCAAGGCGGCGGTGCATTGCGTCATCATCGGCTTTGGCCCCAGCGATCCGACGCGGCGAGTGATCTACGACTACGAAAAGATCGATGGCGAACCTCATCCAGTGGAGGCTCGGAACATCAATCCCTACCTAGTTGATGCTGTAGATGTAGTCCTATCCAAACGTAGTCGCCCCTTAGCTCCTTCCACCCCGAACATCAACTACGGCAGTATGCCAATTGATGATGGCCATCTTATTTTAAGCACGGAAGAGCGGAATGTGGCCATAGCTGCGGAACCGCAAATCGGTCCCTTCATCAGGCCATATGTCGGAGGGGAGGAGTTTCTCAATAACACGCAACGATGGTGTCTTTGGTTATCAGATGCCCCACCACAACTCCTACGCCATTCACCGTTTTTACGGGAGCGCATTAGCCGTGTGCGAGCATTTAGGGAGGCTAGTAGCCGCAAGGAGACGGTCTCGCTAGCGGCTACACCAGCCTTGTTTGGCGAAATTCGCCAGCCTGACAACAGATATTTGTTGATTGCTAAGGTGTCATCGGAAAATCGTCCTATTATGCCTATAGGGTTCATGGCAGCAACGGTGATTGCCAGCGGAAGCTGCCTCATCGTGCCCGGAGCTAATCTTTTCCATTTTGGTGTCTTGCAATCGACTATGCACATGGCTTGGATGCGCGCTGTTGCAGGACGGTTAGAAAGTCGATATCAATATTCTGCAGGTATTGTCTACAATAACTTCCCATGGCCTGGGACGCCAACAGAAAGACAGCTTATAGCCATAGAGGATGCCGCACAATCAGTATTGGATGCACGGGCACAATTCTTGGAATCATCATTAGCGGATCTCTATGATCCATTAGCCATGCCTCCAGCATTAGTACAAGCTCATCAGGCCATGGATCGGGCTGTTGATGCAGCTTATGGAAGAAGGACGTTTGTCGGCGATGCCGACCGAGTTGCATTTCTGTTTGAAAAGTACCAACAAATTATTAAGACCCAGCTCCCACTGGGAACAGAAAAAAGAAAATCTTAATTACAGGTATAAAATGGCAAAAAAACTAACCAGCCTTGAAGCACAAATGATAATAAAAAATCTAAATAGAGCAAACCTAAAATCTGCTGACTATAACTATCTATTTAATCAAATAGAAAAATTGATAACATAGAGTTCAAATGCGCGCATTTTTTATTGAAAAAGGAATTACTTTTTACCGAGCTATTAGTTACAAAAATAAACCAAAAGAAGTTTGCTTTCTTGGCAGCCCACCTCCAGAAAAAGTGACTGGTTATCAACGCTGCAACGCTCCTGGAGATCCGATGTTCTATGCTGGGTGCTATATCGGCGCTGTACTTTCAGAAATTGGCGCTAATCGTGGAGATAAAGTTTACCTAATCAAAATGGGTTACTGAAAAACGTTTCTTAGCTTTCAGAATACCTCCAGAATCTCCAGAAGAGATGAAACAAGATCCAGTTTTCTCAAGAATAGAAACATTTTTTGAGACAATATTTAGCCGGCCAGTTCATGAGACGTTTTCTGAGCAATATAAAATAACATCGGCAATAGCACAAAAACTTACTACGGGGAAAATCAAGATTGCAAATGAAGATTACGGAGAACCATTTGGCGCTGTTGTCTACCCTTCTGTAGCTCACCCTAGCCGGGCTGATAATATTGCTATAAAGCCTCATATAGAAAAACAATGTTTGCTACTGCAAGATGTTAGTGAAATATGCATTATTGAAAATGAAGAGCACTCATTCAAAATAAAAGTTACAGATTTTTCTTCCAATTTTACTAATGGCGAAATAATCTGGTCAGGAAGAACACCAAGCTGGACGGTTGAGAAAGGAGAAGCCCTAATTTTCACCAATGAAACAAATGGATGGGTAGCCCGTAAACAGGATGGTACTATCGTACATCCGCACTAGCACTTAAAACATAATACTCATCGCAAACGCCGCAAATCCAGCTTACCCCATCTGCCATTGTGACGTTCTCCCAACCAACCTTTTTGAGAGGGGTAGGATACTGATAATTTCCTGTATAAGAATCATGTAGTTAAGATTCTCGTAATCCCCGCTCAAAATACTGTCGCGATTTCCTGAATAATTGACGAGTTATGAGAACGCGATGAACGGTCCGCTGGACGTCCGGTTACGCTGCCCAGGAGTCATCGTCTGAGGCCGGCCATCCCCCTTCGGATGTACTTTGATGGATCGGGGGAGGGGTGGCAAAGTTGGTGGACGCATGTATCGAGGTTGAATCATTATCGTAAAGGCACTAAGCTGAGGTTCGTGCCGTGGAAGAGCGGTACAAAACTGTGGTACAAAAAGCGTGCGCTTGAGTATTGTATCGCACTGATTATCAAGGAACTATTTTTGAAAACGGAGTGTCCCAACAACCCAGCCACAGTGTACGTCGCCGCAGCCAACGGCGTCTTTGTCAGCACGGATTATGGTGCCATCTGGACGCAAGAACCCTGGCCCATGCCGCATTCGTGGATGGTAGCGGTGGACCCGGCGAACAGCAACATCATTTTCGTAGGCAATCAGAGTCCGGCGGCCCTATATGTGACGCAAAACGGCGGGCAGACCTGGACTCAAGCCAGTATTTCCGACTACGTATGTTGCGGCGCTCCCGACACGCTCGCCGTCGACCCCACGAATCCGTCGATCGTCCTCTTGGGAATGTCCTGCTGCCAGATGGGAATCTGGAGAAGCACGGACGGAGGCCAGAGCTTCGCTTTGGATCTCAACCTGCCGGCCGTCAGCTACGGTGTCGAGAACCCGGTCTCCTTCATCAAGTTCGATCCCTACGATCCGGGAATCGTCGGCGTGTCAACGGAGGACGGGTTGTACTTATCGAGCGACGCCGGGGCGCATTGGACCCGTATTCAGGGAAACGCCGTTTCTGATGCGTTTACCGATCTGCTATGGACGAAGAACGATCTTTATGTGACAACCTTTGGTCAGGGCATACTGGAAATGTCGTTCCCCTAATGAGCCGTGGTGAGAGAATCCGTGGGAGAGTCTACACAGGGCAATGTCTTGCATCGACCTCGTGGCAGGTTGTGGCCGCAGGATCATTGCGTCACTCCCGGGCGTCGCTATTCCCGATCCAGTCTGCGGGCAGAGTCCCCGAGTCTTGGGGCTCGTCGATCTCGGTGAGTGCGGGGAGTTCCCGGAACGTCCAGCCAAACCGGGCGAGCTGTGCACGGGGCACCGACGCGACGGGTGGGCTTTCCCAGGCGATGTTGGTGAAGAGTGAGGGATCGAATTGCCTGAGGCTGAGAGCCACGTAGCCGCTGTTGTGCGCGGGCACAAGAGCGGCTTCCACATGGTTCATGTCCTCGACGATCCGGCGCAGGATCGACACGTCGAGTGTCGGTCAATCGGTGCCTATCAGGAGCACGGGATCGCCGTGGGCGTGCGTGCGGCAGCGCGGGCCATGCGCTCGCCGAGATCGCCATCACCTTGTGCGGGGCGGAGAGGGCGCCGGGCGGGGGGTTCGTACTTTCTCCATTACCTTTCCGCCACGTCCGAGTGGAAGCGGATGGTGGTGTCTTGAACTAAAGATGAGGCCCAGTCCGGGGCCGATCATATCAACACCCACCGCACCTTCGCGCTGGCCATGGGTCCCTGGATCAAATCTGGAGACCTCGACACAGCCCTCACTCCCAGGTCAATATCGTCGTGACCATCGAGGGCATTTTGGGCTTTCCGCCCATGTCTCAATGGGGCCCAAACGCGAGCGTGTTCTTGGGGATCTGGCGCAAGTGTCCACGTTCGGACCGCGGACCTGTCCTACCCTTGGTGGTTCCGGTCCAGTTCAACCGAGGAGAGTGCACCCGGTGGTGACTGCTCCGGCGGGAGGCTGGACTCACCGGTCATGTTTTCACGTCTTCCTGGCTGAAAACGCACACCGACCCTCACGGGCCACGTTTCGGGGAGGCCGGATCGGCCGAGCATTTTATGCCCACCGGTCTGTTGCAGGTACCGGACTTGGAGTAGCTCGGAGCAGCTCAAGGAGGAGTGGATCGCCAGCAAAGGCCTCAGGAGTTACGAGCGGTTTATGGTCTATCTCCGTCGCCTCCTATGAGGCTAACGAAGGTAGACTTCGGTCATCGCCTGAACACGTCTCGGCAGGCGTCCTGGTATCCCTGTCGGAGTATCTTGAGGCATGATCGTCTTGGGTAGAGAGAAGCCTTGCGCACTAAACGGGATCAGCCGACGATGGGATTCACCCGCGGCGGGTTCTGCTCCGTGTGGATCGAGCTCTAGTCGCGCACGGTGGGCCACCCGACTCCGCAACCGTGGTCGGCGCCTACCGGGCTTACGCCCAGGGGACAAGACGAGACTTGCCGGGCCCATCAAGCCCGCACGGATCAGGCTCGGGGCCGTTTTCCAGGTTGCTTTCACGTTCCAGGGGGGGGTCAACTTGCACCCGAGAGAACCGGGTGGTTGGGAACTTTTTTGTCCGCCATGACATCGGCGATGCGCCGTGCCCGGCGTTTACCGAATCCCGTGAGGGCCAGATAAATGACGGGTGTGGTGTACAACGTCATCGCCTGGCTCACCAGGAGGCCTCCGATGACCGCAATGCCGAGCGGGCGGCGGAGCTGGTAGCCCGTCCCCACCGCAAACGCGAGCGGCAGTGCGCCGAGGATGGCGGCGAGTGTCGTCATGAGAATGGGACGGAATCGGATGAGGCAGGCTTTCCGGATCGCTTCCTTGGGGGAGAGGGCGTCGCGACGCTCGGCCTCGAGCGCAAAGTCCACGAGCATGATGCCGTTTTTCTTGACGATCCCCATCAAGAGGAAGATGCCAATCACACCGATGACGGACATCGATGTCCCGGTCAGGAAAAAGGCGACGAGCGCGCCCACACCCGCCGAAGGGAGCGTCGAGAGAATCGTGAGCGGCTGGCTCAGGCTTTCGTACAGCACGCCGAGAACGATGTAAATCGCGATCAGAGAAGCCAAAATGAGAAGCGGAATGTCCTCGACGGAGCGCAGGAAGTACTTCGCGTTGCCGCCGAAACGGATGCGAACCCCCGCCGGCAAGGTCAAGCCGGCGATCGCCTTGCGCACGTGGGCGATGGCCGTCCCGAGTGGGACGTGGGGGTTGAGGTTGAAGCTGACCGTCCCTTCGGGAATCCCGTCGAAATGAATCACCTGAAGCGGTGCGGTTCCATGTTCCAGATGGGCCACCTCGAGGAGAGGAACGGGGCCCGAGCGTCCCGCCACATAGACGTTGGACAGATCCGCGGGGGATCGGGCGCGGCTGGCGCCGACCGTCAGGATGACTTGGTACTGGTTTTGGGCCTTGTGGATGATCGAGATGGGGCGCTGCCCGAAGGATTCGCCGAGCGCGGCGTCCACGGCGGCGACGCTCACCCCAAGCCGAGCAGCCGCCGCGCGATCGATGTGCACCATGATCTCCCGCTCGGCGCGGTCGAGATTGGTCGAAACGTTGTAGATGGAATGCATCGTTTTCAGCCGCTTCACGATGCGTTGCGTGATGCGGTTCAAAGACGCGTAGGAAGGATCGAGAACGGAGAAACTGTACGAGCCAGCGGAGCTCTGGCCGCCAAAAAAGAGATCCTGAGCGATAAAAAGAAAGACGCGGACGCCGGGGATTTTGTCCAGTTTGTGCTCGAGGTTGAGCACGACGAGTTTTCCGGACTCGCGACGCGCACGTTCGGGCTTGAGGCCGATGAACATCGTGCCGCGGTTGGCGCTGGTGAATCCGTTGGTGACCCCCACGCTCGAGGTGACGGTCGCCACGGCCGGATCCTTGCGGACAATGTTCACGACCTGTGTCTGGAGCTTTTTCATGCGCTGGAACGAAACATTCGGGGCGGCCAACGTTTGCCCGATGACAAGCCCCGTGTCCTCCTCAGGGAAAAAGGACTTGGGAACCTTGATGTAGAGGAAGACGGTCGCGACGAGCGTCAGCACAAAAAGAGCCAGCATGGTTCGCTGGTGATCGAGGGCCCAGTCGAGTGTGCGGCTGTAGCCGTCGAGAATCGCCCGGTAGAGTTGACCGACGCGACGGACGAGGGCACTTTCGGGTCTTGGCGCGGGTTCCTGATCCTTCATGAGATGCGCACAGATCATCGGGGTGACCGTGAGGGAGGCTAGGCCGGAGATGGCGATGGAGAGGATCAACGTCATCGCAAACTCGTGAAAGATCCCTCCGACGATCCCTCCCATGAGGACCAGGGGAAGAAACACCACCATGAGAGACAGCGTGATCGACGCCACCGTGAAACCGATCTGCCGCGCCCCTTGCAGGGCGGCGTCCATGACGGGGAGTCCGCGTTCGTGGTGACCGACGATGTTTTCGATCATGACGATGGCGTCGTCGATGACGAAAGTGATCGCGATCGTGAGCGCGAGAAGCGAGAAGTTGTCGAGCGAATAGCCGAGCGCCCACATGGCGGCCAACGTGCCGGCGATTGCCAACGGGACGGTCACCGCCGCGGCCAGGGTCGGAGCTCCGCGGCGCATGAACATCGCGACGACCAGGAGCACAAGAAACAGGGTGATGATCAGCGTGATCTCGATGTCGGCGATGCTGGCGCGGATCGTGGTCGTCCGGTCGGTCATGATCTTGAGATGGATCGCCGGCGGCATGAGCCGCTCGATGGTTGGCAGTTGTCGTTTGATGCCCTGGACCGTGCGGATCACGTTCGCGGAAGGGGTCTTGGTGACGGCGATCATGATCCCGGGTTCACGCCCGTTGGTGGCGGCGAGCTGTGTGTTGGCGACACTGTTGACGACGGAGGCCACTTGTCCGAGACGGAGAAGAGTCCCTCCGCCGGCGGCAAGCGGGATGCGCCGGTACTGCGACGCCCGGTCCAGCTGCTGGTTGAGGCCCAGGATGTATCCTCGCCTGGGACCTTCGAGGGTGCCCAGAGGTCCCAGGACGTTGGAGGTTCGGACCGCATTGAAGATATCGGTGGGGGCCAGACCGGCGGACGCCAGGGCGTGGGGGTAGAACCGGATACGCACGGCCGGCAGTTGCCCGCCGTAGAGATTGACCTCCGCGACGCCCTTGACCTGAGAGAGTTTCTGCAGAAGCACGGTGTCGGCGAAATCGTAGATCTCGCGTCGGGACATCGTGCGCGACGAGAGGAACATCGTGAGAATCGGACGGGAAGCCGGATTGAACTCACGGTAAAACGGGAGATTGGGCATCCCGGACGGCAGGTTGGGCAGCGCGGCGTCGATGCCGGCCTGGACCGCATGCGCGTCCGCATTGATGTTGGTGTTCGTTCCGAAGAGAAGGATGATGTTGGTCGAGCCGAGCGAACTGATGGATCGAACGAGATCGAGCCCGGGAATCAGTCCAAGGGTGTGTTCCAGAGGTGCGGCGACCGTGTTGGCCATCACTTGCGGGCTCGCACCCGGCTCAGAGGCGAAGACCACGATGCCGGGGATCGGAATGCTGGGCACCGCCGCCACCGGGAGAAGCGGGTAGGCCATGATCCCTGCGAGGAGGACCCCCAGGGCGAGAAGCGTGGTGCCGACGGGGCGTTTGATGAAAGGAGTCGAGAAACTCACGTTTCAAACCGCCGGTTGAGCGAGCCCGATCGGCGCGGCGGGGGCGGGATGCTTTTGCAGCCGGTCGAGGGCGAGATAGATGACCGGGGTGGTGAAGAGTGTCAGAACCTGGCTGAGAAGCAATCCCCCGATGATGGTGATCCCCAGGGGTTCGCGGAGTTCCCAACCCGCTCCGCCTTCAAACACCAGGGGGACGGCGCCCAGAAGGGCCGCCATCGTCGTCATCATGATCGGGCGAAACCGCAGAAGCGCGGCCTCCGTGATGGCCTCCGTGGGGGAGAGCCCCCGCTCGCGCTCGGCTTCGATGGCGAAATCGACCATGATGATGCCGTTTTTCTTGACGATGCCCATGAGGAGGACGATCCCCACCAGGGCCACGATCGTGAACGGTGTGCCTGTGAGCATCAGGGCGAGAAACGCCCCGACTCCGGCGGACGGCAGCGTCGACAGAATCGTGATGGGATGGATCGGGTTTTCGTACAAGACCCCGAGCACGATGTAGATGACGATGACGGCGGCCAAGATGAGCCAAGGCTCGTCGGTGAGAGATTTCTGGAACTCCGCCGCGGCGCCGGAGAACGTTCCTTCCACCGACGCGGGGACGCGCAGACGACGCTCGATGTGTCGGACGACCGATTCGGCCGTGCCGAGGCTGACCCCTGATGCGGTATTGAAACTCAACGTGACGGAAGGGAACTGGTTTTCGCGAGTGATCACAAGAGGTGTGTGGCGAACGCGGATGCGGGCGATGGTGCCCAGCGGAACCTCGGGGCTCGGGGTGGCGGAGGTGGAAGCAAACCCGAGAGTGGAGCTTCCGCTGACCGCTGAGGCCGGTCCGCCGGCGCCGACGGACGAGCCCGCCGGAGCCCCCGTCGGGACATAGATATTCTCGAGCGCGGCGGGAGAGGTGGCCCAACGCGGGCCCACGCCCAGAACGACGCGGTATTGAGCGTTGCTGGTGTAGACGGTTGTGATCTGGCGTTGGCCGAAGGCGTCGTAGAGAATGTTCTCGATCGTCGCCATGGTCACCCCGAGCCGTGCGGCCGTCGTTCGGTTCACATCCACTTGGGCTTCGAGCCCGCGGTTCATTTGGTCGCTCGTGACGTCACGAATCTCGTGTTGCGCCTGCAAGGCCATCTTGATCCGCTTGGCCCAGACGCGGAGTTCCGCGGCGTTGGTGTCCGTGAGTGTGTATTGGTATTGGGCCGGCGTGACGCGCGAGGACAGGGTGATGTCCTGAACGGGCTGCATGTAGAACTGCAATCCCGGTAACTCTTTGAGCGAATGCCGCAGTTCGCCCATGACGGTGTTGATGCCCGGGCGATGGCCGAGGGGTTTGAGAACAATCGTGAGCCGCCCGGTGTTGGGGGTCGGATTGGTGGCACCGGCTCCGACCAGGGACGTTACGCCCGCGACATACGGGTTGTGCATGATGACCGCGACCGCCCGGTTCTGGAGGTGCGCCATCGCGGGGAGCGAAATGCTTTGAGCTCCTTCTGTCACGGCGACGATCTCACCGGTGTCGACTTCGGGCAGAAGCGCTTTGGGGACGACGACGAAGAGAACCGCCGTCAACGCTACCGTCCCACCGAAGACCGCCAGCATGAACCCTCGGTGACGAAGACACCAATCCAGAGCGCGTGCGTAAGCCTGACGCGTGTGCTCGAGGGCCCCCTCCGCCTTGCGCGCGAGGAAGTTTGGGCGCACCTCTGCCGCCGACTTGAGGAGACGCGCACCCATCATCGGGGTGAGCGTCAAGGACACGAGCGCCGAGACCACCACGGCGACGGAGAGCGTGACCGCGAACTCGGAAAACAGCCTCCCGATGACCCCGGTCATGAAGAGGAGGGGGATGAAAACGGCCACCAGGGAGACGGTCAACGAGACGATCGTGAAGCCGATCTGGCCGGCTCCGAGATACGCCGCCCGCAGGGGGGGTTCGCCGGCTTCCACGAATCGCACGATGTTCTCGATCATGACGATGGCGTCGTCGACGACAAAGCCTGTGGCGACCGTGAGCGCCATCAGGGAGAGATTGTCCAGCTGGTATCCCAGACCGTACATGACCGCAAACGTGCCGATGATCGATAGCGGCAACGCCACCGCCGGGATCAGGGTGGCGCGTGGGTTGGGCAGGAAGAGAAAAATGACGAGAATGACGAGCAGCATGGCCACAACGAGCGTGAGCTGAACGTCTCTCACGGACGCTTTGATCGTGCCGGTTCGATTGGCCACGACGTCGAGATGAACACCGTGGGGGAGGAGCGTCCTGAGGTGGCTCAGGGCGCCTTCTACACGACCGACGGTGCTGACGATGTTGGCGCCCGGCTGGCGATGGATGCTGAGAACCACAGCCGGGACGTTGTTGTAACTGGCGAGCTCCTGGTTGTTTTCGAGGCCGGCGGAGACGGAACCGACCGAGGCGAGCGTGACCGGCGCTCCGTTACGGTAAGCGATCAGAAGACGCCTGTATTGACGTGCGAGTGCGAGTTGGTCGTTGGTCCCGATGGCGTAGGCCTGGTTGGCGCCCTGCAGGCCGCCGGTGGCTCCGGCCTGGTTGGCGTTGGCGACCGCGTTACGAACGTCCTCAAGAGAGAGCCCGTACGCCGCAAGCTCGATCGGGTTGACGTTGATGCGCAAGGCTTTGCGCAAGCCTCCGGCGATGGTGACCTCGCCGACACCTTGAATTTCCGAAAGTTTCTGCAAAAACATCGTCTGAGCGATGTTCGCCACCCGGTAGAGCGGAAGCGTGCGTGACGTCAGGGCGAGTGTCAGAATCGGAGCGTCGGCCGGGTTGACCTCGCGGTAAACCGGCGGGTACTGGAGGTTCGGCGGGAGCTCGCCTGCGGCGGCGTTGATCGCAGCTTGCACGTCCTGCGCTGCCGTGGACATGGACACACTGAGTGAGAAGCGAAGCGTGATCGCGCTCGTTCCCTCTCCCGAGACCGAACTCATCGCGGCAAGACCGGCGATTTCTCCGAACTGCCTCTCGAGAGGCGCAGTGATCAGCTTCGAGACCGTGTCCGGTGAGGCGCCCGGCAGTTTGGTCACGACCTGGATCGTTGGGAACGAGACCTGCGGCAACGACGAGACAGGCAGCGCCATGTAGCCCAGAATCCCGGTGAGGAGCACCGCGATCGCGAGGAGGCTGGTCGCGACGGGGCGCGCGATGAAAGGGCCCGAAATGTTCACGGTGTGAAGGACGTGTGGCCGACGATCTTGACCGGTACGTGAGCGCGAATCTGGGATCCTCCCTCCGTGACGACGGTGCTGCCCGGTGCAAGCCCGGAGCCGATCACGGCCAGGGATCCGCTTTCGTAGCGAACGGTCACCGGATGCATCGCCACCTTTGGTCCGTGGGGCGCCCGGGCGTCTCCTGTCACGAGGTACACGAAGGAACCGGCCGGTCCTTCTTGCACTGCTACCGACGGGACAACGACGACGTTCTTGAGGGTACGGATTTGCACGCGCACGTTGGCGTAGGCACCGGGCCAGAGGTCCAGGTTGGGATTCGGGAAGCGTCCTCTCAACGTCAGGGTCCCGGTGCTGGCGTTGATCTGGTTGTCGAGCACCGTGAGCACGCCGCGATCGATCTCCGCGGCTTTGATGCCGGCTCCTTTGCGTGTTGCAAGCAAGGGGACGTCCCCGGTGGACATCGCACGGTTGATGGCGTTGAGATCTTTCTGGGGGAGACTGAACTGGATGTAAATGGGTTGAAGCGTGTTGATTGTGACGATGCCGTTGGGAAGATTCGGGGTCACGATATTTCCCGGATCAACCTGCAGAATCCCGGTGCGTCCGGACACGGGGGCCGCGATACGGGTGTATCCGAGATTGATCTGCGCGGTCTCGATGCTCGCCTGGTCTTGTTTGATTTGTGCCTTGGCGGCCAGCCAGGCGGAACGTGCGGCAATGTACGTTTGACGGGAGACAAACCCCTTCTTGACGAGCAACGCGTCCTGCTGCGCGGTGAGCGCATCGCTTTCGAGGGTCGCCTCATCCTGTGCGAGTTTGGCCTGGGCCTGGCGCAAGGCGGCCGCGAAGGGCTTTGGATCGATTTCCGCGAGAAGTTGGCCTTGGCGGATGTTTTGCCCCTCGTGAAAATACACATGGAGAAGAGGTCCGGTGATCATCGGTTCGACGGTGACCGTGCGGTACGGGACGACCGTTCCGAGTGCGCGGAGATAGACGGGGACCGTGGCCCGGCGCGCCACGGCGACTTCGATCGGAACAGGAGTGGCTCCTCTCTTCAAGGGAGTACTCTTCGAGGAGAGCAATCCTAAGACCACCACGACGAGCACAATGATGAGGAGCGCGCCGCCCAGGAGGGGCCAGCGGTATTTCTGTTTCACGTTCAGATCTCCTGCGTGCGACGGGCGCCGCGGACAAAGTGAGAGAAGCAACGGCGGACTCTCCAAGGAGAGTCTGTTCGACTGGATGCGTGCGGGGTCGGCATGCTCATAGTGTAAAGATACCGATGACGGTTGAGCGGAATTCAGGCTCCTCTTTCTGTAACAAACTGTTTGTAACAAACTGTTGCATCAACAGAACGCTCAAGGGGGCGGGTGAGTCCAGAGGATGGGTCTGTGTAGGGTTGAAGCCGACTCTCGAGTGTTGATGTCAACAGTTGCAGATTGCGCGTGTGCGCTGGATGAGTTGTGTATCGTTCTTTTCGTCAATTCTGCACCGACCTCGTGGGCAGCGTGTTTGCGTGGGAGGTCTGACACGATGATCTTGAGCAAGGAGTAGAAGTTCTATGACCATGCGAGTCGAAACGAACCCCTGGGCGCCTTATGCAGTGCTCCTTGAACACGATCTCGACGGCGCAGGCGAAGCGCTGTGCACCCCGGTCAATGAATGGGAACATCTCAAGCCCGCCCTCTGCGCCGAGGGAGCCATTACGGATGGGTGTCTTCGCCTTGTCATTGAGAAGACCCGTCTCAACATTGACTCTGAAGTGGTGGCTACGGGTGGGCTCGAACCACCGACCTCAGCATTATGAGTGCCGCGCTCTAACCGGCTGAGCTACGTAGCCTTGATTTCGGATCCTCGTCCCGGTTCCCCGACGCGATTTCCTGATGTCCAGCACGGTCATTATATCCAGCCTGAGCAGAAACCGTGGCTCGTGGCAGGGCTCTTCCGGAGATCGAAGCGTCTGAGGGTGTGGCCTTTCCTGCCCGTTCACTCGTGGCTGTAGGCGCTCTCCCCAATGCGGACTTTGCCGCGAAAGACAAGATACTGGTAGCCGTTGTAGACCAACATGATCGGAAGGAGAATGCCGATGCCCGTGAGCATGAAGACCAGAGTGAGAGAGCCGGACGCCGCCTCTTTGAGGGTGAGGGAGGGCGGCACGATGTCCGGATAGAGGCTCGTGGCCAGTCCGCCGAACGAGGCCAGAAAGATGATGACGGTGGCGACGAAGGGAAGCGCTTCATGACCGCGTCTGAGCGACCGGATGAGCAGGGCAAACGCCCCGACGGCGATCAGGGGAAGCCAGACAAAGAGCCAAAAGCGGGGTCCGAACCACTCGTGCGCGATGCGCGGATAACTCAGCGGCGTCCAGACGGTCACGAGGAGGGCCACAACGAAGGTCACCCCCGCCAACCAGTAGCTCGCGATCCGGGCACGCCCCTGGATAGGATCCTCGGTTCTCAGGACAAGATAGGTGGCTCCGAGAAGCCCGTAGCCGGCCAGGACACCCACCGCAACGGCCAGCGAGAAGGGGTGGATCCATCCCCAAGTGCCTCCGATGTAGTGCCCGTGGCGAAGAGGAAGCCCGTGGATGAGATCGCCGAGGATCAGCCCCTGGCTCAAAGCGATCAGGGCGCTGGCACCGCTGAACCCCAGGTTCCAGCCCTTCTTGTTGTGCGCGTGCTCGCGGAACTCGAAAGATGCGGCGCGAATGATGAGAGCGAAGAGAAGAAGCGAGAGCGGAATGTAGAGGGCGTGGAGAATCAGGCCGTACACGACGGGGAAAGCGCCGAACAAAGCCCCCCCCAGGAGGATGAGCCAGGTTTCATTCGCGTCCCAGACGCTACCGAGCGTCGCGATCAGGACCGAGCGCCGTTCTTCCGTGGGGGAGAACAGACTCAGCATCCCGACACCAATCGTGAATCCGTCGAGGATGACGTAGAGTGCGAGGATCACGCCGAGAAGGAGAAACCACACCGTGACGAGGAAGCTGTGAACCGTGAGCATGTCAGTCGTCCTCCAGAGCGTGCGGCTTGGCTTGGGCGTCCAGGGCAAAAGGTACGGGCGGATGAAGCGGAGGTGGGGTCAGTGTGAGGTCGGGGCCTTGACGCATGATGCGGCGGAAGAAAACCACGAAAGCGGTCACGAGAAGACTGTAGAGAATGATGTAACCAAGGGACGAGAAGAGGACGTCGCCCGTCGGGATCTTCGAGACCCCCTGAGCGGTGCGCATGATGCCGTAAATGATCCAGGGCTGACGCCCAACCTCGCGCACGATCCAGCCGCATTCAACCGCAACGTACCCGAGAGGAAGAGCCAAAATCCAGGCTGTGAGCCAACGGCGGTGGTGGCCGACGCGCTCCGGAACCAGTTCGTGGCGCCACCACAGCCACGCGCTCCAGAGCGCCAGGCCAAGAACGATGAAACCGATCGCGACCATGATCCGAAAAGCGTAGAAGAGAAGGGGCAAGAGGGGCGGCTGATCGGCACGCGGAAAGCGGCGCAGGCCCACCACCCGTCCGTTCCAGCGGTGTGTGGCGAGAAGACTCAGAGCGTGGGGAATCTTGATCGCCCAAAGATTCCGTTGGGCACTTTGGTCGGGCCAGGCGACGAGAGCCCAAGCGGCGCCGTGCCCGGGGGCGTTCGTCGTCCAATGTCCTTCGATGGCCGCTCCTTTGGCCGGCTGATAGCGGAAGACGGTCCGCCCGCTTCCGTCGCCGAGCCAGATCTGGGTCGGAGCCACAACGAGGGCCGTGATGAGGGCCAGGCGCAGGGACACGAGAAAAAACTCTTTGGCCCGTCCCCGGCGGATGAACCATGCCGACAAGCCCGCGATGACCAAAAGACTCGTTTCGAGGCAAGCGACCCACATGTGGGTCACGGACCAAAGGGTGTCGGGATTGAAGATCGCGGCGAGGTAGTTTGTGATTACGAAGTGGCCGCGGGCAAAATATCCGCCCGCGGGCGTTTGCATCCAGCTGTTCGCCACCATGATCCAGAAAGCCGAGAGCGAAGCGCCGAGCGCCACCATGGTGGTGGCAAAGAGATGAATCTTGGGGTTGAGTCTCCGCCAACCGAAAAGCATGAGGCCGAGAAATCCCGCCTCGAGCATGAAGGCCATCGCGCCTTCGAATCCCAGGATGTTGCCGAAGAAGTCCCCGGCCACGGTCGAGAAATGCGACCAGTTGGCGCCGAACTCGAACTCGAGAGGAACGCCGGAAGCCACCCCAATCCCGAAGTTGAGGATGAAGAGCTTGCTCCAGAACCGGGCGTGGCGGTAGTAATCGTCCCGACCCGTGCGGATCCAAAGCGCCTCGAGGATGACGAGGAAGATGGAAAGACCGATCGTGAGAACCGGCCAGAGGATGTGGAACATGGCCGTGAGGGCGAATTGGATGCGCGAAAGGATCAAGGCGTTCACGTCGGCTCTCCCACACCACACTGAATCAGCCGTTCAAGTCTACTTCCTTCCGCGGTGCTTCCCCGAGATCGCGGCGACTTGTGAGGGTCGTTCGCACCCAACGCAGAGTGTGTGTCGGGTCTCGGCCTTCGTCGCGTGCGCTGGGCTCTATTCCTGTCGTCCTGAGGCACGTGTTCTGTCGTCGAGCCACCGGAGTTGCGAGTCCTCCCATCCCCGGAAAGAGTAAGCTGTAATGTCTTTCGGGTGTGACCGGAGATTCGTATCGTGGGCACAGAAACTTCCGATGTTGTGTTCTCTTGGCCGCAGGAGAACGTCGTCCCGGAGTGGAGCTGCGGGAGTCTTTATCTCGACGATCCTGTTCTTCGCGCGGCGGTTGCGCGTCACAAGTGTGGATGGGCCGAGGACACGCTCCGGGCCGAAGGTCAGAGGTTGGCGGACCCGTCTTGGCGGGCTCTGGCCCGTGAGGCGGATCTGGTCCCGCCACGGCTTGAGCGTTACGATTCGCGCGGTCGCCGTATCGACCGGCTGGTCTTCCACCCCGCCTGGCATGCGCTTCAGGGCTCGTGTGTCGAAGCAGGACTTCACATCCCCGCGGGCGCGGGGGCGCGCAAAGGAAGCTCGGTAGCGCGGGCCGCCCTCTATCTCCTGCACGGCCGGATCGACGCCGCCACGCTTTGCCCGACGACGATGACCTACGCCGCTATCCCGCTTCTCGAGCGTGAGGATACTCTTTGGCGTGCCGTCGGTGGGGCTCTTGGCGGGCGAACCTACGATCCGTCCGAGCGGCCTCTCGCCGGCAAGACGAGTGGTCTGGTCGGGATGGGTCTCACCGAGATTCAGGGCGGCTCCGATCTTCGCCGCGTCACGACACGGGCGACGCCCGTCGGGCGGTCCGACGGTTCCCGGCTTTATCGTTTGTCGGGCCGCAAATGGTTTTTCTCTGCGCCGCAATCCGATGCCCACCTCGTTCTTGCCCGAGACGGGCAAGACCGTTTTGGCTGTTACTGCGTGCCGCGCGTTCTTCCGGACGGGAGTCGCAACACGATCTTCCTCGAGCGTCTCAAGGACAAGGTCGGTAACCGTGGCAATGCGACGGCCGAGGCGGTGTTCGAGAATGCCTGGGCGTACCGGCTCGGGGAGCCGGGGCGTGGGCTCGCTCTTCTCATGGAGATGGCCGGAACGACCCGTCTCGACAACGTCCTGGGAAGCGCGGCGTTGCTGCGTCAGGGACTGACCGAGGCGGTTCACTACACTCGTGCCCGCATGGCGTTCGGCCGTCGGCTCGTCGATCAGCCGCTCATGGTATCCGTCCTTGCGGATCTTGCGCTTGAAAGCGCGTCCGCCACATCTCTTGGTGTGGCCCTCGCCCGGTTGAGCGAAGGAACCGATCCGTTGGATGTTGTCGCGCGTCGTCTTCTTGTCCCTGCCGCCAAGTTCTGGGTGTGCAAGCGCACGGTTTCCGCGCTGGCGGAATGCGCGGAGATCCTCGGCGGGAACGGGTACGTCGAAGAAAGTGCTCTGGCGCGCTTCTACCGCGAGGCGCCGGTCAATTCTATATGGGAGGGCTCAGGGAACGTCGTGTGTCTCGATGTGCTGCGGACACTACGGGTCTATCCGGAGGAATCGCGCGCACTCTTCGCGGATTGGGAACGCCGATCGGGCGGTGATCCGGGGCTCCGACGGGCCGTCCACGACCTCGTTCGGCTGGCGTATGACGCCGTCGCCGAACCCGCTCTCGCACGCCTCTTGTCCGCTCGGTTGGTCTTGGTTGCACAAGCCTTCGAACTGCGCACGATTCTCGATGGTGATCTTTACCCCTCGTTCCTCAGGAGCCGCCTCGATCATGCCTCTTGGGGATCGGTGGCGGGGTTGACGCCACAGGTGGGGGAGGGCGAACGGATTCTGGATCGTACCTTCCTCTGATTTCAAGCGTGGACTGGGCGGTTTCCTTGGCCATCGCCCCGGGTCATGGCCAAGGGCGATCGGGTTCGTGTCTCGGAGAACCGTACACGGATCCCTTGTCATCCTTGCCCGCTCCGCGGGCGGAGCCGCCCGGCCCGAGGCACGGACGGCTCCGTTTTCTCGTGTTCAGCGAGGCGGAGACACCGGATGTTTTCCCGCCGTCTCACGGGTGGAGAGTGTCAGGGGAAGACGGAAGCTGTGCCCGTTGACCGTGCGCACGACGAGCCGGTACGACCCCATTTTGAGCGTGCTCCCCGAAATCCCTGGTGGGAGAGTGATCCAGGCCTGGGCACCGACTTTGGCTCCCAAGCCCGCGTAGGCCGTCACGAACTTGTTGTAGGCAAAAATATTTTTGATGTCCTGTTTTGGCAGCGTCCGAAGAGCCCGTGAATTCCAGCGTTCGACGAGCCGGCCCCGTGGGGTCGTCAAAAGGATGTTGACGATGTTCGAGGGCTCGGCCGCGGTTCCGGCGTCGACGTCGGCCAGGAAGCGTACCTCACCGTCTTGGCGCAGCGTGCCCCGGCTGAGTCGAATCGCGTGCTTGGCGGGACTCACGGGCCCTCCGTGGAACGGCGTGAAGATCGAGCCCCGATAGTAGTTGTAGGTCAGCCCGACGAAGATCATCGTGATCGCGGCCCCGATCAGACCGACACGCCGTGTCCGATGCTCGTTCCAGGTGCCGCTCCCGAACCACTGGAACCACGGTTTGTCGTTGAGCGACGGCCGGCGTTTCAGCATCCACGCGTCCAGCGAGACGGCGGATGCACCGGCGACGAAGAGCGTCATCCCCATGGCGAAATTGGCCGAGGCCATCGTCCACTCATCGATGCAGGTTGCCCCCTGCCATCCGAAGAGCAGCATCAGAGCGAAGCTGAGACCGATCGTCACCAGTGCCGAGAGCCGTGTCATGAAGCCCAGAATGAGGAAAAGGCCAAAGACGAGTTCGAGAGCACTGAAAAAAATCAGGGAGGCGTAGAGCAGGGTGAAGTGATGCAGCAGAAACGCCACCAGGTTTCCGAGTCCCAGAAGGGCGCCGGGCATCGCCGTCTGGAGTTTGTTGGCCATCCAGCTGGAGGCGTGTGGGTCGAGCTTCTGCGGGGCATAGATGAAGCGACGTGTTCCTCCTCCCCAGTAGATCCATCCTTGAACGAAACGGACAGCCAGGAGAGCCCAGGCGGTGACAGTGCCGGCTTTCGCAAGGTCGGATCCCGCGGAGTGTGGCTTGTGCGACGACGGACGGGTGGTCATGGAAGGATTCCTCAGGAGGTCCGTTTACCGGACTCGATACGGGCGGAAGCCGTAGCGTTCGAAGATGCGTAGCGCGGCGGGGCTTCGCAGGAATTCAATCCACGCGCGTGCGGCCCGTGCGTGAGGCGCGCCTCGGACGACGGCGGCGGCGTAGACGGCGGTCGTGTTCTCGCGTGCCGGGATGCGAACGTAGGAGATGGGATGCCCGATCTTTTCCTGGAAGATGGCTTCCGATTTCCAGGTCACGCCGGCGTCGGCAAGCCCCTGCATGAGATAGAGCGGTGTCTGGCGATGATGAATGTGCGTGAGGATCGTCTCCCCGTCGCGGACCTTCGTGCCGTAGACCTCGTGCTCGAGTGCGTGCCCCCCGGCTTTGATGAGCGATGCCTTGATTTGGCGTGCGACCCCTTCCCAGGCCGGATTGGGCATCGAGAGCCGGAGTTCCGGGCGGCCGAGGCTCTGCAGGTCGTGAACGTGACCGGGGTTGCCGCGGGGAATCATGATCGCGAGATCGTTGGTCGCGTAGTCGATCACGGGACCGATGAGTCGGTGCTTGCGCACGAGGTTCAGGACCTTGATCTTGCCGGCGGCGTAGACGTCGGGCACCGCCCGCCATGTCATGTTGCCGACCGTGATCGTGTCGTGGTGCTCCATCTGGCGGATGAGAATTCCGGGCGGCAGAGTCTCGTAGTAGATGCGGCCGCGAAGGCGCGGATGCTCTTTCTCGAAGAGATGGACGAGGGGCGCCATGGCGAAGTAGTAGTTGCCGCCGACATAGATCACGAGCCGTGCGGTTTCGGGGTTGCCGTGGAAATCGGCCAGGTCGTCGACCTCCGGGACGGTGAAACGCAGGCCCTTGTGGAGGGCGGGGTCGTTCGTCCCGTGCTGCCAGGGCGGGAAAACGCGCTCTTGGTAGGAGGGGGCTTGAACGCGTCCGTTCCACCCGGTGTCGTGGGCCCGGGCTGGGGGGGAAAGAACGGAAAGAGCGGCCAGGCCCCCAAGAACCAGGACGGCCGCGGTGCTCGTGAGGGGATGCGAGATCGTACGGCGAAGCGGGCATTTCATGATGGTGTTCCTCCAGGAACTCCGCCCCAAGCGGGGCGGAGTGCGGGTGCAGAGTCGTCTTGGTGTTACATGCGCATGAGCGCGTAGCCTTTGTTCTGGATGATCACGAGGGTCGTGAGTGCCGAGAGGGCGACTTTGATCTCGGGATTGACTTCGGCCGGTGTGTAGTGCATGTCTCCGAGAGCGTTGCCGCAGACATAGATGTGGACACCCGCGCGACGGAGCTCACGAATGACGCGGAGATTCGGGTTGGGGTGATGGAACACTTGGGTGAAGGTCCGCGGCCCGAGCGCGATCGGGGTTGCGGGGCCGTGGATGATGACGTCGAAGCGCAAATGCGAAAGCGGCACGCCGGCGGCGACGAACGTGTTGACGGCACGCGCGATGTGGCTCAAGCCGGGGTTGAGGCGCAGGAAGGACTTGCCGGGCTTGGTGACGTCGAAAAGAGCCCGGTACACCTTGTGGGGATTGGGTCTGATCGCGACGTGGGGCCAGATGTGGACGGGCCCGTAGCCCTTGACGGCGGGGTAACTCCAGAAGGGGCGGGCCATGACGGCCGTACCGCAGAGCAGGCCCGCGGCGGCGAGGATCCAGGAAAGGCGTTTGAGCATTGAGGGTGACACAGGAAAAACCTCCATGAGGAAAGGGTTTGCAAGCGCCCCTAAGGGGGCAGCACGGGCATCATACGGAGAGGTTTTATATAAGTAAAATATGTTTTTCTTATAGGAAAGATCAATAAAAGTTATGTCTTATGATGCTCAAGGCCCTTGGCTGACGTCTCGTCGTTTAGGAATTTTTTTCGCGGTCGCCGAAGAAGGCTCGCTGACCCGCGCCGCCGCGCGTCTTGCGCTCAGTCAGCCGGCGGTGACGCGCGAGCTTCGCATTCTCGAGCGTGGTCTTGCCACGGTTCTCTTTGAACGTCTCCCCCGCGGTGTGCGCTTGACCGAAGCGGGCGAAACGCTCCTGGCAGGGGCGCGGGCGCTTGTCCGGCTCGAGCAGGACACGTGCGAAGCTTTGGGTGAGCTCGCCGCATTCGGGCGGGGTTCCCTCGTTCTGGCCGCGAGCAACACGATCGGCAACTACGTCCTCCCGCGTGTGATCGTGGCGTTTCATCGCCTCTATCCGCGGGTCACGATCGATGTTCGGATCACGAACTCCCGGGAAGTGTTGCGCCTTTTGGGGGAAGACCGTATCGGGCTCGGTTTTATCGAAAGTGAAGCGTCTTTGAGCGGGGACGTCGAGGCGCAGGTTTTCGCGTCCGACGAGCTTGTCCCGGTGGTGGCCCCCTCGCATCCCTTGGCACAAGCCTCACGGATTTCGCTCGATGAAGCTCTTCGAGGCATCATGCTCTTGCGTGAAGAGGGTTCCGGGATTCGCGCGGCCGTGGAATCCCGGCTTCAGCGTCTCGGTCGTGTGCCGGCCGATACCCTGACTCTGGGCACGACGGAAGCCATCAAGGATGTTCTTCGCGCAGGAATTGGCCTTGCGCTCCTGCCACGACCGGCGGTCGCCACCGAGCTGGCCGCCGGTCTTCTCGTCGTGCTGCCTCTTCGCCGTCTGCTGATGCGGCGACGGCTCGCCTGGGTCAAGCGCCGCTACCGGCGCCTTGGCCCCGCCTACACCGTCTTTCTGCAAAAACTCGAAGAGTTGGGCTCTTCGGAGAGCGATTTGCGGATGACGGTGGAACGGCGTCTGGAGTCTTAGACGGATCTAGACGCGCCGGCTGAGGGAGGTGTGAACGCGTTCCAGTCGCCGTTGGGTCACGGAAGCCAGGTCGGCCGGGATGTCCTCCACGACGCCGGCCAAATGTTCGGGCGCCGGCTCGTAACTGACGAAGGTCACACGCGTGTATTGAGGGTCCGTCTCTTCACACACGATCTGGCAGAGGCAGAGCTCGGCTTCCAGGCGGGAGAGGGTCGTTCCCCCATCATGATTCAGACCGGGGGGCTCGAAGTCCATGATGACGACCACCCCTCTTTTCTTCTTGGGATCATTCAGGCCGAGCTCTCGGGGGTCCAGGCGATGGCGCATCTTGGGAACAAAGCTTTCGTTTTGCATGGCTCTCGTGATCTCGTCGCAAGTCTCTTCGAGAGGTAAAGCCAGGATAATCGGGGCAAGTTCAGTCATGGATGGGACCATAGATGAGGTGAAAGATGGGACGATGCTGGCGCCTCGAGTCGCCTTCAGGAATTCGACGACGCCTCCGCGCCGCGGGTGAACATTTTCGCGGTCCAATCGGCGAAACCTCGAGTGCTCACCGCACTCATTGGTTGCCGTTTGTTTGCCGTCCACCACGCCCGACTCCCTGCCGCGGCCAGAGGACGGACTCCTCAGGCCTGAGAGAGAGGGTTTACCTGACCCGCTCCTCGAGGGCACCCAGCCCCATCATGATAAAGAGTTTTCATTCGCTTCGTGTGCCGCAGGCGGTGGGACTCCTTCTTCGTAACGCCGGACCCGGAACCCCTGGCTCCGGAGTTGCTGGATGGCCTCGAGGGCGAGCAGACAATAGCGACCCCGGCAGGTCACCACCAGCAGACGTTTTCTGGGCAGGCGTTCCTGGGCCGAGGACAGCACGGACAGGGGAACGGAAATCGCTCCGGGCGTGTGGTCGTGCTCGTATTCTTCGCGGGGTCGGATGTCCACGAGGATCGCTTCCTGTCGGGCGAGCAGTCGACGGAGTTCTTCGGGACGGACGGGAGGTTCGTCCTGGATCTCGGCGAAGAGTTCGTGGTAGAGCTTTTCGGTCCGATCGCTCGTGAGTTCGGCCACCCTCCCGATCGACGCCACAAGCCCGCGGATGGCCGGGTGGCTCAACCGGTACACCCGGCGGCGCCCGTGCCTCTCGTCGACCACGAGCGCCGCGTGCTTGAGTTTCTGAAGATGTTGGGAGGCGGTCGCGATACGGACATGGAGGAGCCGGGCGAGCGTTTCGACATCGCGCGGGGCCTGCTCGAGAAGATTGAGGAGGAGGAGACGGTAGGGATGAGCCAGGGCCTGCGCGATATTCGCAAAGGCATCCCAGAGCTCGAGGGTTCGAGCCGATAGAGGGGCATCGCTCTCGCCGTTCGGAGAACGTGGGACGGGGTGGCTTGAAATCTCCATGGAATTATCTTACTATCTCATCAGCAAACTTTCAATAGAATATCTGAATGTACAGATTTCTGTCCTCGATCACACTGTCTCTGGTCTTGACGGCGGGCCCCGTCCTTGCTGCGCCTCGCGTGCCACTGGCGGGACCACAGGTGATCGGCTTCAGGGAGGCCGTGGGCATGGCCTTTCGGGACAGTCCGTCCCTGAAACGGGTCCGCGCCCGACGGTCGATCGCCAAGGCGGCACTCGAGGCTCAACGCGGCCGGCTCCTTCCGCATCTCGTGCTTCTCTGGGAGGCCCAGCGCAGCAACAACCCGCTGGCGGTGCTGGGCGAGGAACTCGGAGAGAGGAAGGCGTCCTTCGCCGATCTTGGCCTCGGTGAGTACACGGGCTCTTCGGGCCTCAACGCCATCCCCCCCGCGCTCAATCAGCCGGGGTACGCCAACGAGTTCACGACCGCCCTTCTCCTGACGATTCCGGTCTGGTCCTGGGGGGGGCGTCGGGAAGTGATCGCGGCGGCCGAGGCGCGTCGGAGCGCGGCCAGTGAACTTCTGCGCGCGGCGCGCGGCGCTCTCACCCTTGAGGTCCTCCGCCGGTACGAGGGTGTCGCCTCGGCCCGCGCCCTCCTCCGAGCCGCCCGCGCTGACCGGCGCATGATGCATGTCGTGCTGCGCGTCACGGCCGAAAGGGCACGGCAGGGTCTCGCTCTTCCCAGCGATCTCCTTCGGGCCCGCGCGGCCGACGCACAAAGCCGTCTTTTGGTCGCGCGCATGATCTCGGGTCTTGCGACGGCGCTTGACGATTTCCGTCTCACCCTCGGCGTCTCCTCCCGTCGGCCGCTGGTGCCCGCACGCTCCCCGCTCCGGGTGCGTCCGCTCACCGGAACCCTCCTTCGTGCCGAGGACGAGGCTCTCGCCGTCAACCCCGATCTTCTCGCCGTCGACCGTCGGGTCGAGGCGCGCCGGCGTCTCGTGGCTGCGGCGCGGGCTCGGCGCTGGCCGAGTCTGTCGCTCTCGCTCGAGCACGACTGGAACGATGGGACGCCGGGATTCCGCGCTCCCTCGAACACGTTCCTCGCGACCGTCCGCTGGCCTCTGTTTACGTTTGGCGCTGAGCGCGGGCGGGTGGGCGTCGCACGCGCCCGTTTGCGTTCCGCCCGCGCCGAACGGACGGCGAGCCGCCGGCGCCTTCGCGTCCGTGTCTCGCGTCTCTGGCGCGGGGTAAGACTCGCGCGCCTACGTTTCCGTGTCGCGCTCCTTGCCCGCAAGGCCGCTCGCTCCTCGGCGCACGCGCTCCTTTTGCGTTACCGCCACGGTCTCGCGACTCTCGGGGATCTCCTGCGTGCCGAAGCCCGTGTCGAGCGCACACAGGCCGACGTCGTCGAGGCCCGCTACGCCTGGCTTCTCGAACAGGCCGCCCTGCGTTTTGCCGTGGGGCGCCTGAATCCCCGTGATGTCGTTCCCTCAAGGGAGGCCCCATGATGCCGCGTCCACTCCCGAAATGGTCCGCACGTTTTTTGCTCGTGACCACGCTCCTCCTTCTGGCCGCCTGTGGAAGCTCGTCGGCACCCCCCAGAGGCCGCACCCGCGCTCTGAACGTTCGCCTGGCGTCGGTGGTCGAGGTCAACGTCGTTCGTTGGCGCGGCGAACCCGGAACCGTCATCTGGACGCGTGAAGATGCCGTACGGACGTTGAGCGGGGGGACAGTGACGCGGCGACCGTACCGCGTGGGAAGTTTCGTCACCGCCGGCCGTCTCCTTCTGGTGGTGGGGGGCGCGCGTGCCCGATCCGCTCTGGCGCGGGCGCGCGCCGCCTGGCTTGCCGCTCGCGCCCGCGCTCGGCTTGCGGCTCGTAACGAAACGCGCTACCGGGCGCTCGTCCGTCAAGGGGCCGTGACGCGCCTCGAGTACGAGGAGATTCGGCGCGCGGATCGTGTGGCCAAGGCGCAGTGGTACGCAGCCGGGTTCGCGCTCGCTGCGGCCCGTCGTGCCGAGTCCCATGCGGTCATTCGGGCGCCTTTCCCCGGCTTGATTGCCGCACTTCCCGTCCGTCTCGGCGAGGACGTCCGACCCGGGACCCTCGTCCTGCGTTTCACCGGCGGGGCGGCCGAGGTGCGGACCGCGGTGGGGGATGCCCTCTATCCTCACGTGCGCCTCGGTGCGTCCGTGCGGGTGCGGACGCAGGACCGTCTCGAGCACGGGCGGGTCGTGGCCCTCGATCCCGCCCTTGATCCCCGCACCGGAACACACCCGGTCACGGTTCTCCTCCGCCGCGCCCGCCCGCCCTACGGTGCCTACGCTCGTGTGCTCTTCTCCGTCGCTCGGGAACGGGCTCCGGTCGTTTCCTGTGCGGCTTTCGTCCGCCGGGCCGGCAACCGTGGTGTTTTCGTCGTCGGGCGTGACGGCGAGGTGCGCTTCGCACTGATCCGCGCGGGTGGCCCAGGGCCGAGGGGGACGTGCGTGATCCGCGCCGGCCTCCGTCCGGGGGCGCGCGTCGTCTTGAATCCCCCTCAAGATCTCGAAAACGGGGATCGTGTCGTTGCGGGTGGGCCTCCCTCATGAGCCGTCGTCACGGCCTCTCGGGACGGGTGGCGCGCGTCTTCCTGCGTTCGAAGCTCACGCCTCTCGTCATTTTGGCGATTCCGCTCTTTGGGCTCCTCGCCTTGCTCAAGACCCCCCGAACCTACAATCCGAGCATTCGGGTCCCGATTGTCTCGGTGACGGTCTTCTGGCCGGGGCACGACGCCCGCGCCGTGCTCAATCAAGTCGTCCGTCCCCTCGAGGCTCTTCTCGACTCGATTCACGGGGTGGCCCACAGCTACGGGGTGGCCCGGAACAACCGGGGCACGGTGACCGTCCGTTTTCAGGTTGGTCGTCCTGTCGACCGAAGCCTCGTCGCGGTTGACAACCGTGTGGAGAGCAACATCCTGCGCCTCCCCCCCGGGGCCCGACCCCCTTTGGTGCAACTCCAGAGCCTCTACGACATTCCGATTCTGACCATCACACTGAGCTCAACCCGCCTGACGGGACCGGCGCTGCGTGTCCTCGGAGAGCGTTGGCTGCGGCATCTGCGGGACGCCCCCGGGGTGGGGCGAAGTTGGGTGCAGGGGAATCCCGGCCCGGCTCTTCGCGTCCGCTTGCGGGTCGGCAAGCTTGCGGCCCTCGGGCTCGGTGTGGCCCCCACGGTCGCCGCTCTCCGATCGGCGGTGGGCGCGGAACCGACCGGTCATATTCCAGAGGACGGTCGTCGCGTGTCTCTCCTCGTGGATGCGGCCACCCGCGGTCCCCGCGCGCTCGGCCGGACCGTCGTCGCGGTCGTTCACGGCCGGCCGGTTCTCTTGCGGGACGTGGCCACCGTCGCCTGGGGTCCCGCGACGCGGCGGGTGTACTCGACGATCGGCTTTGGGCCCGCCGATCCCCACGGTGTGAGCGCCCCGCGCCCCGCCGTCACCCTCGCGCTGGCCCGGCAGAAGGGGACGAACGGGGTCTCCGTCGCACGGGAGGTGCTCGCGCGACTGCACCGTCTTGAGACGGTCGCTTTTCCCCGGGGTGTGCGTGTGACGGTGACCCGAAACGACGGACGCAAGGCAAACGCCGCGGTCGACACTCTGGTCGAACATTTGGCACTGGCCGTCGTGGCCGTGGTGGTGATCCTCCTCGTCTTCCTCGGTTGGCGCGAAGCGTCGATCGTGGCCCTCTCCATTCCGCTCATCCTGCTCGGGGTCCTCGGCGTCGGCTGGATCGACGGGCAGAGCATCAATCGGATCACGCTCTTTGCGCTCATTCTGTCTTTGGGCCTCCTCGTCGACGACAGTATCGTCGTCATCGAGAACATCCACCGCCGCATTCATGAGGAGCCCCACCCCAATTTTGCCCGCCTTGTTCTCGCGGCGGTCGACGAGATCGGGCGGCCCACGATCGTGGCTACCCTCACCGTGATCCTGGCCATCGTGCCGATGGCGTTCGTGGGCGGCATGATGGGTCCGTTCATGGGCCCGATCCCGTTCAACGCCCCGGTGGCGATGATCATCTCGCTCTTCGTCGCCTACAGCGTGGTTCCCTACGTCGCCTACCGGTGGCTGACGCGCCCCGAGCGGGGGGTCGCCCGCGCCGTGGCCGCGCCCACACTCGAGGAACGCGCGGTTCGGCCTCACGATCCCCTCCATCGTCTCTACCATCGTCTGTTTCGGCCTCTTCTCGTCTCACGCCGGCGGGCCAACCTCTTCTTGCTCGCCGTGGCCCTTCTGCTTCTGGTTGCCGTGGCCATGCCTCTGTGGCCGTTCATCGTCCCCGGTGCCGTCGACGGTCCGCTGCCGCCTTTCGCGGTGGCCCTCAAGATGTTGCCGAGCGACAACGTCTCGACGCTTCTTCTCGAGATCGAGCTTCCCCGCGGGAGCGAGCTCGCGCGGACCGCCCGCGTGGTCCGCGCCGTCGACCGTGTTCTGGCCCGTAACCGCTACATCCGCAACTACCAGAACTTCGTCGGTGAGAGCGCGCCGGCCGATTTCGCTTCTTTCGTCCGCGGCAACGCGGGTCTCCACGCGACCCGTCTCGCCCAAATCCGTGTCGATCTCATGCCCAAAGGTGACCGCAGCGTGGGCTCGCACGGGATCTCCGTCCGGCTTCACCGCGCGCTCCTTCCCGTCGCCCGGCGTTTCCCCGACGCACGCATCAAGATCTTTCAAACGCCGCCCGGTCCACCGGTCCGCTCCCAGATGCTGGCCGCCCTCACGGGTCCGAGCGAACACGATCTTCGCCTTTTGGCGCGAAAGATCGCGCACGTCTATTACCGTCATCAGTACGGGATGATCAATGTCGACGACTCCGCCGGCCACCCTCTGATGCGCTGGAACATCGTCGTCCGCCGTCGCGAGGCGGCGCTTCTCGGATGGAGCCCTCAGGCTTTGGCCCGCACTCTGGCCGAGACATTTCACGCCACACCGGTCGCTCTGGCCCGTGATCCGAGGGCGCCCGTCCCGGTTCCCATCATCGTGCGTCTTCCGCGTCGCCGCCTCAGCCGTCAAACGCTCGAGGACTTCATTCTCACCGCGCCGGACGGACGACGGGTCCCCCTGACGGCGCTCGCCCGCCTGGTTCGCGACCGCGCGCCACGGCCGTACGCGACGCGCGATCAGCACCGGGTGGTCTACGTGAGCGGCCACATGCTGCTCTCGAGTCCCGTCGACGCCGTCGTGGCCCTCACGCGGCGGCTCGACGGCGTTGCGGTGCCCGGGGGCGGACACCTCAGGGTGGGTGATCTCGGCTTCGTCCCGAGCGTGCCGCACGCGCTCACGCACGTCACCCTCTCGTGGCTCGGTGAGATGCGGCTTACCCTCAACGTCTTCCGCGACCTCGGGCAGGCGTTCGTGGTGGCGCTCGTGCTGATCTATCTCCTGCTCGTCGGTTACTACCGCTCCTTCCGTCTTCCTCTCGTCGTCATGGGCGCGATTCCTCTGACCCTCGTCGGCGTCTTCCCGGGCCACTGGCTCCTCGACGAACCGTTCACCGCGACGTCCATGATCGGTGTGATCGCGCTCGCCGGCATTGTCGTCAGGAACTCGCTGCTCCTGATCGACTTCATATTGGCCCGCCGCGCCGCCGGACATGGTCTCGAGGCCTCGATTCTCGAGGCCGGAGCGGTCCGTCTGCGGCCGATTCTCTTGACTGCGTTGGCCGTCATGCTCGGATCCTCCGCCATGCTGAGCGACCCGGTGTTCAACGGCCTTGCCATTTCGCTCATTTTTGGTGCGGCCGCCTCAACGGTCTTGACGCTGTTTGTGATTCCTTTGCTCTATTACCGCGGCCAGAGCGGCCGCAACCGTGCGGGGGAGGCTCCCTCGTAACATCGTGCACCGACGATCCTCGTCGGGGAGGTGTGATATGACCACCGAACGCCTCGTTCGTATCTTTGCCGGAGCGATTGTGCTTCTTTCTCTGCTTCTGGCGGTCCCCGGCAGCCCGCTCTTCGTCAGCCGTCTCTTCCTCTGGCTCACGGCGTTCGTGGGCTTGAATCTTTTCCAGAGCGGCTGGACGAAATTCTGCCCGTTCGAGATCTTTTTGCGCAAGCTCGGTGTCCCCAGCGCGGGCGATCGCTGTGAGCGGGGGCACTAACGCGGTGTCGGACGAAGGCGATGCGGCCTCGGTTTCCCGGCCGAGCCTGCCCGACACGGCGCACAAGTTTGGGGTCTGGGGCCTCCGCTCCGTCGAGCGGGGAGGGCTCGTCATCATCCTTCTGGCCACGATGTTTGCGGGTTACCTCAAGATCCGGGCGATGATCGTGAGCCACGATGTGGCGATCGGTGATCTTCTTCTGCTCTTCATCTATCTCGAGGTGATCAGCATGACTGCGGTCTACTGGCAAGCCCACAAACTTCCCGTACGCATGCCGCTCTACATCGCGATGGTGGCGCTGGCCCGTTACCTCATGTTCACGGCCGGGAAGATCGACGCCGCACGCATCGTGGCTCTCTCCGCCGCCATTCTGGTGCTGGCCCTGGCCGTCCTCGTCGTGCGCTTCGGGCATCTCCGTTTTCCCTACCCGGAGACACGGGACGGAGCCTGGGGTGAGACGCAGGAAGAGCGCCTCTCACCCTGAGGCGGAGCTGTGGGCGCTTCGGTGTCGGTGTCGACCCCGCTCGAAGGTCCCGGATCGAGAGGCTTGCGGGACGAGCGGCTGTCGCCTTTCTCTCAACTCCGCTTCGGGTCCGGACGTTCGTCTTCGCCCAAGAGGGCCCGGACGAGCGCCGATTCGCGGGCGTAGAAGCCCTCCGTGTGCAGCGATTCGGGGAAACGGAGCAGGGTGACGTCGAGGTGATGGCACACCTCGTGGATCAGGGTCCTCAGAAAGGTTCGGAAGGCGACGACCTGCCCCCGACGGGCCGTGTACATCCAGACGAGGATGCGGCGCCGCGCCGAGCCCCGCCCGGGAGGGGCGTACTCGTAGAGACCGTGAAGTTCCGATCCCGAGCGGGCGGGGCGGCGCTCGAGGACCTCGACGCGGACCGAGGGGACCCGCAAGCTTTCGCAGAGGGTGTCGACGAGGGTCTGAGCGTCACGCGTGACAGACGGCCTCGAGCCGGAGGCCAGGCTCGCTTCGAGTCGTCGGGTCCGGAGACGAAGCTCGTCCGGCCGGGGCAGCGGAAGGGCCTGGACCGCATCGCTGGCCTCGTAAAGCTTGCGGCGGCGGGCGTCCAATCGGTGGTAGTACGAGAAGACCATAGGGAATCAAGAAAGGTCTACGGAGGGGGGATCACGCCCTCTCCTGCGTCTGCTCGGGCGACGTCCGACCTCCGTGCTGGGTACAATACCACGCCAAGGGACCCGGAGATCCCTTCCGATTCCGCTTTCCCATACCGGTGAGAACGATGATGCCCGACGACGTTGCCCAACTTGAGTTTGATCTCCAGGAGCTCTGCCGCGAAGAGGTGTTCACCGACCAGAGGGTGGGGACCATTCGCCGCCTGATTCCCCTCCGTCCCGACGGGAGCGACGATCCCTCGCGCCCCGTCCGGTTCTATGGTGAAACGAGTATTCTCACCCCGGCAGGGACGCTCCCGGTGAGTTTCCCCCTCGATGCGGCGACGCTCGAGGAGGCCGCGAAGAAATTCGCTTCTTCCGCCCGTGCCGCTCTCGACGAGACGCTCCGTCAGCTCCGCGAACTGCGGCAGCAGGCCGCCTCGTCCATCGTCGTCCCCGACGCCACCACGGCGGCGAACCTGCGCGGCGGAGGGAAAATCCAGATTCCCTAAACGGCTCTTTCGAGCCGTGGGCTTGACGAACGGCTGGGGGCGCTTCGCGTCGTGACACAAGCGGCCTCACCGCAGGGGGGGCGTGTGCGCGAACCCGTTTTCCCCCCCTGGGTGTCGGGGCCGGAGCCTCCGGCCGTCGTTTTTGCCAGGCTCTCAGAGCGGGTGGTAACCGAAATGCTGCCCGTTGATGGCGGCCGAGGCGATGAGGCCGGCCCGGGTGAGGACGTAGACTTCGTAACCGAGACGGTTCGCGGCAAAGCTCTGGGCGGCGGAGTGCGGGGCGTTCGCCTCCGCTCCCGCCCGGTATTCCCCCGCTCCGTAGTTGGCGCTCGCGTTGGCGCCGGCACGGATGACGACGGCGGTCGCGGCGGCCCCGAACGAAAAGGTTCCGTTCGTGAACTGGTGGAAGCTCTTCGGCGTGTTGAACACGATGAGTTCGCTGAACGATTCACCGCCGATCTGGAAACCGATGCTGGCCTGAGTGAGGGAGGCCACGCCGACGAGGCGCCCGCCTTGATACACCTGCCCGAGACCGCGGGCGCCCCCGATCATGAAGGCGCCTTTCACGATGCTCGGAAAGATGGCGTAACCGTAGGCCTGGGCGAGAGCGGAACGGACGACCGGGCTTTCCTTCTCGAAACGTCCGAGCGCCCGACGGTTGGACGCGGTGGCCCGGGGTGTCGTTTCGCTGCGCGGTGAGGCACAGCCTCCGAGCGCGAGAAGGGCGAGGATCGGGAGCACCACGGTGGTGCGACGGAGAAGACGGGGACGGTTCATGGACAAACTCCGTTCATGAAGGGAAAAGAAAGCGATCTCATGTGTCCTCGTCGACGGGTTCAACGAGGAGGCTCGGGATGTCTCCCAGGCGGGCGTAGGGTTGTTCGCGGGCGTAGTCGGCCGCAGCCCGGTCCCGCTTCTCACGACTCGCGTACCAGCGGACGGCCTTCCACTCCGGCCCCAGAAGGTGTGGGGCCCGCATGGGGTCGTCCGGCGGGAGACGGAAGCGTAGCCCGTAACGGGGCTGTGATTCTGCGGGTGGCGTCAAAGGGCGGCTTCCCGGCGGACCTCTGTGAGGGACGTTCCCATTCTAGCGGCAGAGGCTTCCTCAGGCAAGATAACGGGCGAGATAATCTTCAAAGCTCTCTCGGTTCTGTTCGAGCCGTGAACGTTCTTCGAGCGATGTTCGACGGGCTTCCTCAAAAATCTTTTCCCGCTCCGGTGTGGAGTAGGAGGCCGATCGGTAACGGTGTGCGTGCTCCCGTGCGCGTTCGAGGACATACTCTGCAAACCCCGTGCGTCGTGCCTCGAGGGCGCGGAGGAGCCGCCCCGAGGGGGTGATCTCCGGGTCGGCAACACGCGCGCGTGCTTCGGTGACGGCGGCCGCGTACGGGGTCTCGGGACGGCTCCCGTCCAGGGCTTCGGCCAGGATCTCGAGATCGTCGAGAATCTCACCGGCAAGCTCCGCAAGCCCGCGACGCTCTCCCGGGCCCGAGGCCAGCTTGAGACGGGGGTCGCGTCCCCGGTAGGCGACGAGGCG
>JAKCBQ010000059.1 GCA_021839245.1 Pseudomonadota bacterium | reverse complement strand
CGGCCATCAGGGACTCGCTCTCGAGGCTCTCCCCGGTGAGATGCATGGCGAGAACCTGGCCGCCCAGAACCTGGGGGGCCACGACGACGTCGGGGTGGACACGGCGGATGCGGGCCATGTTGCGGGAATTGTTCACGGCCGCGATCGTCTTGACATCGCCGCTCAGTTCACGGACCGCGAGGACGATGAAGGCGTTCTCGGAATCGTCCTCTCCGAGGGCGAGGACCGCGCGCGCGTGCTCCACCCGGGCTTTGCGCAACACCTCGACGTCCGTCGGGTCACCGACGACGATCTCGAGCTTGTCGTAGCCCGGGATCGTGAACGGTTCCGGAACCACGAAAACGACGGCCTGGCCGCGAGCGTTGAGCTCACGGAAGGCGTTACGGGCCAGCGAGGAGTGGCCGGCGAGGACGAAGTGGTCGTGGTAGGGCTTGATGAGATCGGAAGGCATGAGAAACTTCTCGACACGGCTCTGGAAGATGGGAAGGATGATGGCACTGAAGGCGGTCGTGAAGAGGACGACGCCCAGGACGATGATCGAGACGACGAAGAGACGCGCCTCGGCCGAGCCCGGCACGATGTCGCCGTAGCCGACCGTCGAGAGCGTCACCACCGAAAAATAAAGCGCGGTGACGAGACTGCGGATCGGCGGATGGAACTGACGGCCGAGGGCGAGGCTGCCGAAGGAGGCGTACGCCAGAAGAAAGACCACGCTGGTAAAAGCGTAGAGGGTGCCGCTCGCGAGAGAAGAGCGGCGAAAGTGCGGTGAGGCGACGACGAGAAGGACGAGAAGGAGGGCCGCGCCCTCCTGGAGAGGCGGCGGGAGCCCGCGGCGCAGAACGGCGAGCACGAAGAGCTGCCCGAGGAGATCGACGATCGCAAAGAGCCAGAACAGACGTGAACGAAGCGGCAGCGCCGCGGCAAAAACGAGATCGATGAGCCCGAGGATGAGGCGGACGGGGTGGGCGGGCACCACCCACCTTCCCTGCACGAGCGCGGCGAAAGGCCGCAGGTCCATGGGAACCAGGGGAACGAGGGTCGCGACCCCCAGGGCCAGAAACCCCAGGCTCGCAAGACGGGGAAGCCACCGATGCGCCCAAGGGTGCTGCGCGAGGAGCCTGTAGAGGCCCCGGACCGTTCCCCCCCGCCGCCTCCGCCCCGCGCTCACGGGGCCCCGCTCCCGATCTCGCCCCCGTTCCTTTCCTCGGCTTTCACCCGGTCCCACAGGGCCTGGATCGAGGAGGAATCCTGAGGGTTCGGCTCACCTCCGCAGGCCCGGGCGAGTTCGCGGTACCGGCGGTAGCGCCGCTCGAACTTGATCCGGGCCTCGGCCAGAGCGTGCTCCGGATCGAGCCCAAGGTCCAGGGCCAAGCGGCCGAGAACGAAGAGAAGATCACCGAATTCTTCTTCGATGCCCACCCGCTCGTCCACCGCGGTCATGAGTTCGCCCAGTTCTTCCTGCGCCTTGTCCAGAATCGCTTTGAGGTCCGGCCAATCAAACCCCTCGCGCACGGCGCGTGCCTGAAGCGCGAGGGCGCGTCCCCACTCGTCGCGCCCGACCCGACGATCCCGTCCGGGGGGCCGGGAGCGGGGCACCGGACCTCAGGCTCCCGGAACCCCCCCGGCGGTGAGCCGGAGGGGGTCGAGGAGTCGGTCGAGCTCCGCGGCCTCGAGCCCGCTCATCTCGAGGGCCACATCCCGGACGCTCCGACCGCTCCGGTAGGCTTCCTTGGCGATCGCCGCGCCTTTCTCATACCCGATGACGGTGTTGAGCGCGGTGACCAGGATGGGGTTGCGGGCCAGCGCCTCGGCCAATCGCCGTTCGTCGACACGGAAGCCCGCGACCGCTTTCTCCGCAAGAAGCGCACTCACACGGGCGAGAAGGGTCTCGCTCTCAAGCACATCCCAAGCGAGAAGCGGCAGCATGACGTTGAGTTGGAAGTTTCCCGACTGGCCGGCGATCACCACCGCGGTGTCGAGCCCGATCACCTGCGCGGCAACCATCGCCGCCGCCTCGGGGATCACAGGGTTGACCTTGCCCGGCATGATGCTGCTTCCGGGCTGGAGCGCGGGCAGCGCGATCTCCCCGAGTCCCGAAAGCGGCCCGCTGTTCATCCATCGGAGATCGTTGGCGATCTTCATGAGCGAGGCGGCGTACGTCCGGAGCGCGGCGGAGAAACCGACGACGGCGTCGGGCGAGGAGAGCGCACGAAAGAGATTGCCCGCGGGCGCGAAGCGACTCCCGGCGAGCGCCGAGAGCTCGCGGGTCGCCCGCTCGGCAAAGCCGTCGGGGGCGTTGAGCCCGGTGCCCACGGCCGTCCCGCCGAGCGCCACGGAGCGGAGCTCGTCCCCGGCGCGGACGAGACGCTCGCGTCCGGCCCGCACCTGTGCCGCCCAAGCTCCGAGCTCCTGGCCGAAAGTGAGCGGAACGGCATCCATGAGGTGCGTGCGACCGGTCTTGACGACCGAGCGAAGCTCTTCGGCACGCCGCTCGATGGTCGCGGCCAGAAGATCGAGCGCGGGCGCGAGCTCGCGCTCGAAGACGACGAGGGCGGCGACGTGGATCGCCGTGGGCACCACGTCGTTGCTGCTCTGGCTCATGTTCACGTGGTCGTTGGGGTGCACGGGCTCGCCGAGGCGCGCCGCGGCCAGGCGGGCGACGACTTCGTTCACGTTCATGTTGCTGCTCGTCCCCGACCCCGTCTGGTAGACATCGAGGGGGAACTGGGCGTCGTGCCGCCCCTCGGCCACCTCGAGGGCCGCCTCCTCGATCGCCCGCGCCCGGGACGGATCGAGAAGCCCGAGGTCCCGATTCGCCCGCGCCGCGGCCGCCTTGATCCAAGCGAGCGCGTGGATGAACGGCGCGGGCAGCGTCCGGCCGCTGATGGGGAAGTTGCGCCGCGCGCGCTCGGTCTGCGCGCCCCACAGGGCGTCGCGGGGAACCTCGAGGGTCCCCATGCTGTCGTGCTCGATGCGAAACTCGGCTTCGGACATGGGACGGTGGACTCCGGAAGTGGGAAAGACGGTGCGCGACGGGACGCGGTGCAAACCGAAGAGCTCGGTTATGATGGCACGGACGCGCCCCGCGACGTTTTCGGCGGCTATTCTAGCCCTCCTCCGGTGACGTTCCCCGACCCCCTCCACGCCCTCTCCCCGCTCGACGGCCGCTACGCCCGGGAGTTCGAGGCTCTGCGCCCGCTTCTCGGCGAACAGGCCCTCCTCGCCGCCCGCTGGCGCGTCGAGATCGCCTGGATTCTCGAACTCGACAGCCTGCGCCCCCCGCTCTTTCCGCCGCTCACCGAGCGGGCGCGTGCCGAACTCGAACGCTGGGCGCAATCGTTCTCGGCGGAGGACGCCCGTCTCATCAAGACCCGCGAGAGCGAGATCGCGCACGACGTCAAGGCCGTCGAATACGTGCTTCGCGAGCGGGCAGCCGCGGACCCGGCGCTGGCCGGGACCGTGCCGTACTGGCACTTCGCCTGCACGTCCGAAGACATCAACAGCGCGGCCTACGCCCTCCTCCTCGGCGCGGTCCGACGCGAAGCGCTCGCCCCGGCGCTCGACGAGATCCTCGCCTGGCTCGACCGCGAAGCGCGTGCCGAGGCCGCGACGGCCATGCTGGCGCGCACCCACGGGCAGCCGGCGAGCCCGACCACCCTCGGCAAGGAGTGGGCCGTCTTCGCCGCCCGACTGCGCCACGCCCGTGCCCGCCTCGAACGCGCCCCCCTCCGCGCCAAATTCAGCGGCGCCGTCGGCAACTACAACGCCCACCGTTTCGTCCGCCCCGAGGTGGATTGGCCCGAGCGGACGACCCGCTTCCTCGCCGGTCTCGGGCTTGAAGCGCACCCGCTCACCACCCAGATCGAACCCCACGACGGGATCGCCGAGTACTGCGATGCCCTCGCCGCGGTGAACACCGTCGCTCTCGATCTCGTGCGCGACGTCTGGGGGTACATCGCCCTCGGTCTTCTCCGCCAGCGTGCCCGCCCGGGCGAGGTCGGCTCCTCGACGATGCCGCACAAGGTCAACCCCATCCGTTTCGAGAACGCCGAAGGCAATCTCGGTGTCGCCAACGCCCTTCTCCGGCACTTCTCAGAGAAACTTCCGGTCTCGCGCTGGCAGCGGGATCTCAGCGACTCGACGACGCTCCGCAACCTCCCGGTCGCTTTCGCCCACAGCTGGCTCGCCTGGCGCATGATCCGCCGCGGCCTCGACGAGATCGCTCCGGACCGCGCGGCCCTCGGCGCCGAGCTCGAAGCCCACCCCGAGGTGCTCGCCGAGGCGGTGCAAACGGCGCTCCGCGCGACGGGGGAATCCCAGGCCTACGAGCGCTTGCGTGATCTCACCCGTGGACGGACGACCACGGCGGAAGAACTGCGCGCGCTCGTCGCGACACTTCCCCTCCCCGAGGACCTGAAGGAACGACTCCTCCGGCTGACCCCCGCCACTTACCTCGGCTACGCCGCGGAACTCGCCCGGGGCGCCGTCCCGCCGCCGCCGTGACGGCGCCGGTCCGCATCGTCCCGGCCCGCTGGCCCGAGGACGCGGAGGCGCTCCGTCGGGTGCGCCGCACGGTCTTCGTCGTCGAGCAGAAGGTCGACGAATCCCTCGAGTGGGACGGACGCGACGAGGCCGCCCGGCATTGGCTCGCCCTCGACGCGAATGAGGTTCCGCTCGGGACCGTGCGCCTCGAAGCCGATGGGAAGATCGGACGCATGGCCGTCCTCGCCCCCCGGCGGGGCACGGGCCTCGGGAGCCGACTTCTCACCGCCGCGCTCGAGGCCGCGCACGCGCGCGGGCTCGAACGGGTCTATCTCCACGCGCAGGAACACGCCCTCGCCTTCTACCACCGGCACGGCTTCGTGAGCGAGGGGCCGCGCTTCGTCGAGGCCGACATCCCGCACGTCTCCATGACCCGCCCCTCCGCCGCTTCCTACCGCCTTGCCCTCGACGGAGCCGAGGCCGTGCGGAGGGTCCTCTGGCTTCTGGGCGACGCGGCGCGGCGAAGCTTCGTCCTCCTGAGCCGGCGGATCGCGCTCGCCCCCTACGCCGACCCCTACCTCGCCCGCGCCCTGACCGCACTCGCCCGACGGGAGCGTGAGCTTCCGGTGCGCTTGGTCGTCCTCGAGCCCGAGCGACCTCTTCCCGCACCGCTGCGCGACCTTGTCCACGATCTTCCGAGCCGCACGGGCGTGCGGGCCCCGCCCGAGGAGACGACCGTCGAGGCCGTCCAACCGCTGGTGCTCGCCGACGACCGCCACCTCCTTCGCTTCGAGGACGAGGAGGAGGGCCGCGGGATCTTTCACTGGTCCGACCCGTCTGCGGGACGGGCGGCGCGTGGCGTCTTCGACGCCCTCTGGAACGAAGGCGCGACACCGCCCCTCTTCCGCCGTATGGATCTCTGAGAGGCATCATGAGCCCGGACCCCTCTTGCGCGACGGAGGGCACGGAAGACCTCATCCTCGTCGGCCTCTCGGGCGGGGTCGACTCCGCCGTTGCCGCCCACCTTCTCCTCGCGGAGGGGCACCGGGTCGAAGGCGTCTTCATGGACAACTGGGACAGCGACGACCCCTGGTGCACCGCCGCCGAAGACCTCGAGGACGCCCGGCGCGTCGCCGAGCGGCTCGGCATCACCCTGCACTACGCGAGCTTTGCGGACGAGTACCGGACGGAGGTCTTTGCCGATTTCCTCGCCGGGCTCCGGGCGGGACTCACGCCCAATCCCGATGTGGCCTGCAACCGCACGATCAAGTTCGGACTCCTGCACCGCTACGCCCGCCGTCTCGGCGCCGTCGCCGTCGCCACCGGCCACTACGCCCGCCGCGTCGAGATCTCGGGAGGCCCGTGCCTCCACCGCGCCCGCGACCTCGAAAAAGACCAGACGTATTTCCTCCACGCCGTCGGCAACGAGGCCCTCGCCATGAGCCTCTTCCCTCTTGCGGAGACGAGCAAGAGCGAAGTCCGCCGCCTCGCCCGCCGACTGGCGTTCCCCAACCACGCCAAGAAGGACAGCACCGGCATTTGCTTCATCGGCGAGCGGCCCTTCGCCGCGTTCCTCTCGGCGCATCTTCCGCCCGAACCCGGTCCGATCCGCGACGAGAAGGGGCGTCTCCTCGGCGAACACCGCGGCGTCGCCTTCTACACCCTCGGGCAGCGGCGCGGGCTCGGCATCGGCGGGCAGCGCGGCGCGGCCGAGGCCCCCTGGTACGTCTGCGCGAAAGACCCCGCGACGCGGACGCTCCTCGTCACCCAAGACCCACACCACCCTCGGCTCTGGAGCCGCACCGTCGAGATCGACGAGATCCACCGGCTGGGGCCGTTTCCGGAGGGCTTCCCGGAATCGGGGCTCGGCGCGGTCGCCCGCTACCGGCAGCCCGAGGTTCCCTGCAGCCTCACGTTCAGCGGACCGACGACGGCGATCGTGAGAACGGAACGACCTCTCTACGCCCCGACCCCCGGTCAGGCGCTTGTTCTCTACCAGGGTTCGCGCTGTCTCGGCGGCGGACGCATCGTCCGCGCGCATCCCGCGACGGGCCAGGAACTCTCCGACCTATAATTTGCAGGCACGGCACGCCCGCCTCACCCCTGTGGAAATCGTCATGGCCCCTCGCTCCCCCGATTCGCGCGCCGTCCTCGAGGTCGGCACCCACCGCTACACCTATTACCCGCTGCGCGCACGCGCCTCGGAGCGTGAACTCGCCCGGCTCCCCTTCGCACTCCGCGTGCTCCTGGAAAACCTGATCCGCCACGAGGACGGCGAGAGCGTCCGCGCCGAAGACATTGCGGCCCTCGTGGCCTGGCGCGGGCGCGGACCGGAGGAACGGGAGATCGCGTTCCGTCCGGCCCGCGTTCTGCTGCAGGACTTCACCGGCGTTCCGGCGCTCGTGGACCTCG
>JAKCBQ010000014.1 GCA_021839245.1 Pseudomonadota bacterium | reverse complement strand
AAGGTGGCAAGGGCGTCCAGGCTGGAGAGCGAAAGGAATACCGAGAGCTCGATGCGACGGTGGCTGAGAATGTGCGGGATGGCGGTGAGCGCGAAGCCGTAGGTGACCGTCCCGGGACTCACGGCTGTGGTCGATCCGACGTTGGCGCTAGTGAAACTCGAGACTTGGGCCAGATAGGTGAGGGTGCGTGTGTTGTCGACCGGTAAGGGCTCGTCGTCCATCACCACCCCCGAGCCGGTGGTGATGAGCGCCGCCTGCCCCAGATGGTTGAGGGCTGTAAGTACGAGTCGACTTCCGCTCCAGGGGCCACGTCCGGAAAGGACGGCGGCTTTGAGGCCCGAACCGCCCGTCACCCCGCTCGTGGTGAGCGCGCCCGAAACACCGGCACCGAGACTCTTGTAGACGATGTCGGCGGCCGCAGCAAAACGACTGCGTCGCTTGAGGCGCACGCTGTACACGCGAACGACCACGGCCACTTGGCGGGCCAGGATGTGATCCATCGTCCGCAGATAACGGGCGATCCGGTGAAGAGCGGGCGGCGTGTCGGTGACGGTGACCGTACCGGCAGTTTCGTCGAGAATGACACGGCCGGACCGCGTGAGGAGAGCCGCCAGGTGACGGTGAAGCGAGGGCCAAGGGTCGAGCGCGTCGGCGAATTGTGTGCGTCCCTGTTCCTGCTGTTCCGTGACGGATCCTGAACCTGTTCCGTAGGTTGGGGCCGTCCCCGCGTTGTTGCCAAGTCCGCCCTCGCTGCCGAGGACCTCGTTGCTGTGTGTGACCCCGGGAGGGACGTCGACAACGAAGGTCCGTGTTCGCAGGCGGAAGACCACAAGGGTGCTCCCCCGCACACGCCACCAGATCCGGCAACGTGCAGTCAGACGATCAAGAAAGCGTTTCAAACTGCCTGTGTAAGCGATGGCGTCGACCTTGGGGCAGAAGGAACGAGCGGACGACTTCGGGTTGGAGGGGGCGCCAAGACCCTCGAAACGCAGCCGACGTCCGGCAAGATGGGCGGCTTCGGAAAGCAGGGTCGAGGCCGATCCCTGAGCGACGAGGGTAATGCGTGTGTCGAGCCACGGCGGACGGATGGAGCGGCGGCGTGTCGGCTGCGCCCCAAGCCAGACGCCCCGTCGGACGGTCAAGAGCACGGGGGGCACGGTGGGTTCTGTATGGTGAAGGAGCGCGCGGGCATGCGTCCCCGTGGTGCGCAGGAACGCACCGATGTGATTGGGGGGGGCAACGCAGGAAGCCAATCCCGGCACGAGGAGGAGGATGGCGAGGGTGCGCCGCCGCCGGAGATTCACGGTGCCCATCTCTTGACCACCAAGACGCGATTGCCACGGTAGTAGCGAAGGGCGAGCGGGACGTGGGCGAGGGCGAGAGAACGGGCGAGGACGCCGAGAGCGTGGACAAAAGAACCGTGAAAGGTCGCCTGTGCCTCAAGCCGGTAGTCATGGCGAGGGCGCCAGACAAGACGGCTGTGCGTCCGGCGACACCACCGTTGCAGCGTGTCCTCGAGACTGCGTTGTGTCCTCCATCCGTGGTCTGAAAAGAGCGGGCTGCTGACGATAATGAGCCGGGGACGGGGACGGGCCCGGACAGCCGGCGAAACGAGTCCGGCCGCGAGCAACAGAACGAAGACGGCGACAAGCCGTTGGTTCAGGATCGTCATGAGCGGGGAGAAAACCGAAGCGTGCGAACGCGAAGTCTGTGGTGCGCGGGATCGAGATAAAGGTCGAGCACAAGCCCCTGACGCGCCAGATGCCGCAAGAGCTTGCGGAGCACCGTCTGGAATGAGCCCCGGAACCTCCCCGCCGCGAGTCGAAAACGAGGAATGCGTCCGTTCGTGCGGCATCCTGCCCGTTGGCACCAAGCGACCAGGGTCCGGCGGAGACTTCGCCGGAGGGGCCAGGCCGGCGGGGAATGCCGTCCGACCGGTCTGAGAGGACCAAGGAGGAGGCGTCCGATATCTGCGTTGCCGGACGGGCGGGCTACGAGAGCGACGAGCCCACGATTGAAGTCGAGGAGCAACGGGGGATGGGCGCGAGCGATCCGGGTCACTCTGTTCCCGACCCTCTGTCCATCAAGGCGGAGGAGGTGATGCCCCCGGAGCGCATAAGCCGCCCGCAGGCGACAGCCGATGGGCGCTTTGAGCAAGATGGTTGCACCTCGTCCGAACACCGACTCCGGGCGGCAGTTCCGTCCCAGGGCTCGGAGGGTGGTGCTGTGCGACTGCAAACGCCTGCGGTTGGACGAAGACCGATTACGCACGCTTGACCCACGGGCGTGGGGTTTTGGCGTCAGTCCCGCGGCTCCCGCGTGAGCGGCAAAACGACCGAAAAATCCTTGAGGCGTATCGCTGATGCAGGGGCGCCCGCGCAGTGAACGGCGGGCCACCGCCGCGCCGTACCCCGCTCGCCCGTCGGTGAGAAGCCAACGTCGGGCGACACATCCGGCGATGAGATACGGGGGTGACCCCTGTTGGAGATGCACCGGCCTCAGGCTGTTACCGATCTCCGCGAAGACGCGTGCCTGTCTTGCCCCGGACGACGGGACGATGAAGTACGTCTGGTCGGCATCGGAAAAGACCGCGACCCGCGGGTTGCGCCCCGCTTCGTGCCAACGGACACGGTAGGAAAAATCGTAAGGGTGGAGCGACGTGAAGCCCACGTGCGACGGGCGAACACAACCGGCCAGCAGCACGGGAGCGACGAGTGTTGCGAGGATGAGAAGACCGCGGAGCATGGAGAGCATCTTCCGCCTCCCTGCCACGTTGCGCGAGCGTCAATCGCGGCCGCTATGGCGCGTTTTCGTCCGGGAGGCATGGACTCCGCTTATGATGGGATGTCCCTCGGGAGCTTCTTTATGCGCGAGTCCGTCGACCCGGCCACCGCCACGCTGGACCCTCACGCCGTCGGGTTCTGGCAACTCACCTACCAGTCAATTTCCCTGATCGCACCGGCTGGAGCGATGGCTGCCACGCTCACGGGGGTGGCGGCCTATGCGCAGGGGGGCATGCCTCTGGCCCTTCTTGTCGCTGTTGTCGCCGCCGCCCTCATGGTGAACACGACGGTGCAATTCTCCAAGCACGTGGCCTCGGCCGGGGGGTTTTACGGGTTCATCGCGCACGGGATGGGCGGGCGTTGGGGGACCATCGGAGGACTGCTTTTCCTCTTGTCTTACTTCAATATCATTACCAACGCCCTTCTGTTTGTCGCCGGCGTCTTCGTGCCCGGTGTGTTGACCACCCTCTTTGGTGTGACGGCCCCGCTTTGGCTCTGGATCCCCGTCCTCATGTTGCTCACGGGATTGCTCTATCTGCTTGCGGTGCGTGGGGTCCGCCCTTCCCTGCGTTACGCGGTGTGGACGGGAACTCTTGAGATCGTGGCGCTTTTCATCTTTGCCATCGATCTTGTGGTTACCGCGGGCCCCGCCAACACGTCCGCGGTGTTCACGCTGCACGACGCCCACGTGCCTCTGCCGGTCTTCGCCCTTGGGGTCCTCCTTGGTATGTTCACGGTCTCAGGTTCGTCGGCCGCCACATCGTTGGGCGAAGAGACGGCGACTCCCGAGAGGCGCATTCGCTGGGCGGTCGTGCTGGCCTATCTCCTGTCGTCTTTCCTCTTTGTCTTTCTTGCCTACGCGCTGACCGTCGCTTGGGGGCCGCAACGGATGGGAGGTTTTGCCCACGCCCTTGTCCCCGGTGTGGTGCTGGCCCGATCAGGCGTGGGTCTCTGGGCGGCGGTGATTCTGGTCCTCCTCATCCTGAATTCGATGTATGCGGGGAGCTTGTCACCGGTTCTGAGCAGCGCGCGCCTCGTCTACGCCATGGCCCGTGATGGTGTGGTCTTCCCCTCTTCATGGTCTGAACTCGACGGTACGCGTAATCCGAAGCGTGCGGTGCGTTGGGTGATGCTCGCCGCTTTGGGTCTCTCGCTTCTGACGGGCCTCGTCCTTGGGCCGTTCGAGGGCTATCTCATCCTGATCACCGCGAGCAGTATCGCGCTATTCCTCGGCCATATTTTGGCGAATACGGCCTTGGCTTTCTACGCCCGCGACCAGCGTTTGCGCGGGCGTGCGCGCCACGTCCTCGTCCCCCAGGTGGCCAACCTTCTTGTGCTTATCGTGCTCGTCGCTACACTTCTGCCTCTGACATTCCCGTTGTGGCTGGCTCCTGCTCTGATCCTCGTTCCGTGTCTCTATGTCTGGTGGTGGCTCGCCCGGACGCCGCGCGAGGTCGTGGCGCGTGCCGGTCAAACCAACGCTGTCGGTCGCGAACCCCCGGCCCTGTAATCAGGGCTTAGCGTACAGGGGTGAGGCGAAGGATGTAGTTGAGGGCAATACCGAGAAAAACGCTGAGCCCAACCCAATTGTTGTTCAAGAACGAGCGGAAGCATTGTTCGGGGTTCCGCTCGCGGGCACGGTTGAGTTGGGCCAAAAAGAGCACCCCGGCGGTTGCGACCCCCGCATCGTAAAACCCGTTGAGATGCAGGCGGTGACCGACGAGGAGGAGAGCCAGCAGTGTGAGCGCTTGCAGGCCCGCGATGACGATGAGGTCGTAGTCTCCAAAAAGGAGCGCTGTCGATTTGATGCCGAGTTGCCTGTCCCAAGGCCGATCGGCCATGGCGTAGAACGTGTCGTAAACGGTGGTCCAAAGAACGTTGGCGAGGAGAAGCAGCCAGGCAACCGTGGGAATCCGTCCGGTTTCAGCCGCCCAGGCCATAGGGATCCCCCAACCGAAGGCGACACCGAGGTACGGCTGGGGAAGGTGGGTGTATCGCTTGAGGAAGGGATAACTGATCGCAAGCAGGAGGGCCACGGCCGCGAGCAGGACGGTGAGCAGATTGAGTGTGGAGACGAGAAGAGCGGCGATGCCCGCCAAGACCAAGGCGATCGCCCAGGCTTCCCATCCCTTGAGGTTGCGTTGCGCGAGCGGACGGTGGCGGGTCCGCACCACGTACGGATCAAAATTGCGGTCCGCAAAATCGTTGACAGCACACCCCGCACCGCGCATCAGCCAGACGCCCACGACAAAGACGAAAAGGATCCAGGGGTCGGGATGCCCCTTCCCCGCCAGCCAAAGAGCCCAGAGCGTTGGCCAGAGCAGCAGAAGAGCCCCGATCGGCCGGTCCAAACGGACGAGCCGAGCGTAGAGTTCGAGGCGTTTACTCGTGGCCTCGAGGCCTGTGCGGACACGGAAGACCTTGGCGTTCAACTGCGTCGCCACGGGGTTGCCCCGCGCAGGAAGATTTCGTGCACGAGCAAACGGGCCCGACCGCACTGGAGAAGCGATCGGCGGGCCCATAAGGGATCGGGCAAACGGTTGGGGTGCAGAAGTACTCGGGCTTGGCGGGCGAGAGGAGCGCCGTACCCGAGGCGGCCAACCTCAAGCCACAGCCGCCTCCCTCCATGCCGTGCAAAAACCCGATCTCCGAGTGCTTCGTTTCCGAGCTGGGTCAACCAGGGAAGCGCACTGACGTCCGTTTCGCTGACCGTCGTTGTGGCGTACACCCAAGGATCATCGCACACGGTAAAGAGAATTTCGCGGCGCAGGATGCGTTGGCGTGGTGTCATGTCAAGGACGGGCCACTCATCGGGCCACGGATGTGCCGGGCCGGACTGAAGCAGTGTCAGATCAAGGTCCTCGCCGGCGTGGGCGCGCAGTTTGGGCGTAAGAGGCGCCGGGTCAATGAGCCATGCCCAGTACCCATCGGGGCGTTCTGCGGTGGGCACATCGGACGGGGGAAACCAGCAGGCGGACTTTGCGGGCACGAGAATAATGGTCCGACGCGATCGGCCGGAGGAACGGGATCCATTGTAGCCCCGCGTCCCCTCAAACCGTTCGCGAGAGTGTTTCCCCGGGGCCCGGCCAGCGGGCCAGAAGCCTCTCGGCCTCGCCGTGGGGTGTCAGCACTCCTTCGGGCATGAGGGCGTCGGCGATCTGACGGGCGAAGGGAACGAGAGCAAGATCGCGCGCGAGATCCACAAAGCGAAACCCGGGAACGCCGGACTGGCGTGTGCCTGTGGCGTCACCGGGACCACGTGTTTCGAGATCTTGGCGCGCCACGTCGAGGCCGTCGCTCAGTCGTGTGAGGGATTCGAGCCTTGCACCCGCTTCGGCCCGCAAGCCTTTATGGAGCAGAACACAGTGCGAGGGGAGGGGGCCTCGCCCGACACGCCCACGCAGCTGATGGAGCTGCAGCAGTCCCAGACGGTCGGCTTCTTCAATCACCATGATGGTTGCCGCGGGAACATCGACACCGACTTCGACGACGGTGGTGGCAACGAGGATGCGCGCCCGTCCCTCGTGGAATAATCGCATGGCTTCCTCGCGCGCACGCGCCGGCATCCGTCCGTGGACCAGAGCCACAGAGTCGGGGGGGAAGTGGGTCAGGAGCTCATGGTAAGTGCGCGCGACGCCCGGGCCCTCGTCTTCGGCGGTGTCGTCTTCGTCTCCGATCCACGGGCAGATCCAGTAGGCCTGCTCGGGCCCCTCGAGGCAGCGGTGGCGAAGCCGTGCCATGAGTTCTCTCCGACGGGTGTCGAGGAGCACCGTCGTCCGGACCGGGGTCCGTCCCGGAGGGAGCTCGTGAATGGTCGTGAGATCGATGCCGCCGTAAAGCGCGAGTGCAAGCGTCCGCGGGATCGGGGTTGCGGTCATGATGAGTTGGTGCGGCTGGAGTGCATCGCTGCGTGCGCTGTTGAGGGTTTGGCGTTGCACGACGCCAAAGCGGTGTTGCTCGTCCACGATCACAAGTCCGAGCGAGCCGAAACGGAGTTTGCTGTGAAGGAGAGCATGCGTACCGACAGTGAGACAGGGGTCGCGAGCGGCGATCCTGGCCTCGTGTGCACGCCGTTCTGCGGCAGGGATGGCGCCCCAGAGTCCAAGCACGGCGATGCCAAGAGGGGCCAGCTCGGCGGCAAGACGATCGCGGTGCTGACGGGCCAGAATCTCGGTGGGAGCGAGGAGGGCCACTTGCTCTCCGGCTTCCAGAGTGTGAAGGGCAGCCAAGGTGGCGACGAGCGTCTTGCCGCAGCCGACATCGCCCTGGAGGACACGAATCATGGGTTGTGCACGCCGCAGATCGTCGCGGATTTCCTCAAATGCCCGCCGTTGCCCCTCGGTGGGGCGCCACGGCAGCCGTGCCAGGTAGCGGTTGACGAGATGGCTGGAGCAAACGAGAGGCGAGGCCGGCCGGTCGTTGAGGCCGCGGCGCCAAAGACGTGTCCGGAGGATGTGGGCGGTCAGCTCCTCTGCGGCGAGTCGTCGTCGGGCTTGTTCCAGAATGTGCTCGACGTTGTCTTCGGCGGGTGGAGCGTGGAGGATGCTGAGAGATTCGGTCAAGGAAGGGACATCGAGACCCGAGCGGTGAAAAAGCGGTGTGAGCGTATCGGTCCAGGACGGGTCGTACGCGAGGTGCGCGAGTCCGTCCTGAACGAGACGCGCCCGAGCCCGAGGCGGTATCGCCCCCCGTGCGGAATAGACCGGCTCGAGGCTTTGTGGTCGGGGAGCCCCCGCTGCGGGCGCGCGACGGCATCGGGGGTGGACCATCTCGAGCCCGTGCGGACCTTGACGCAGTCGCCCGTAAGCGGCGATTCGTTGGCCTGGCGCGAACCGGCTGCGGAGTCCTGGGAAAACATGCAGAAAGCGCAAGGACAGGATTTCCCGACCGGTCCCGTCGGCCAGGACGGCGACAAAGGCTCGGCGCGGTCGGGCTGTCTCGAAAACCCGCATGACCGTCCCTTCGACAAGCCCGCTGGTACCGGGTTGTCGGGCGGCGTCCGAGAGCGGGGCGGTCCAGTCCTCATAGCGCAACGGGAGTTGGAAGAGAACGTCGGTACGGGTGGCTGACACGTCCGTTGCGCCGGGACGGCGCGCACGTCGGGGCGGAGACAGAGGGTCCGGCGGCACGTGCCCTCGGTCTTGTCAGCCGAAACGCAGGATGGATTCGAGATTGGTCCGCGAGTCGGCGTGGGTGAGTGCGGTTTCGAGGCTGATGGTCCCCTGCTCATAAAGGCGGGCTAGGGCGCGGTCGAAGGTTTGCATGCCCTGCTCGCGGCTGTTTTCCATCGCCTCGTGAAGTTGGCCGATCTCCCCCTTGCGGATGAGATCGGCAATATGAGGCGTATTAAGCATGATCTCGACAGCCGCCACAAGCCGTTCCTCTTTATTGGGCACGAGACGCTGTGCGATGACGGCCCGCAAGACCTCGCCGAGATCCGTCACGATTTGACGGTGCGCGTCGACGGGGTAGAGATTGAGGATCCGCTCCAGAGCTTGGTAGGCGTTGCCCGTGTGCAGGGTGGCGAACACCACGTGCCCCGTCGTGGCAAGCTCAAGCACGGAACTCATGGTTGCCCGGTCGCGGATCTCGCCGATCATCACCACGTCGGGGCTGGCGCGAAGCGCGCTCAGTAGGGCCTTCTCGTAAGAGGCGACGTCCGTTCCGATTTCCCTCTGGTTAACGACCGACTTCTTGTTGATGAAGGTGTACTCAATCGGATCCTCAACCGTGAGAATATGCTCGGCGTGGTGTGCATTGCGCCAGTCGAGTAGGGAGGCCAGAGTGGTGGATTTGCCGGCGCCGGTCGACCCGACCACCAGAATCAACCCCCGCCGAAGTTGAGCCAGGTCGCTGATGATTTCCGGAAGACCTAGTGTGTCGAGATCCGGGATTGACTCCGGGATGAAGCGCACGGCCATGGCGGGTTGACCACGTTGGCGGAAGACGTTCAGGCGGTAGCGTCCAAGCCCATCAAGCTGCAGAGCCATGTCCACTTGCCCCTGCTTGGCGAAAAATGCTCTCTGCTCTTCGGTCAGGTGGTATTCCAGAACGTTTTTGAGCAAGGCATCGTCGAGAGCCGTTTTCCCGATGGATCCCAGACGGCCTTCGACACGGATCTTGATTGTGGCGCCGACCGAGAGATAAAGATCCGAGGCTTTGTGTTCCGCCATGAGGCGCAGATAAGGTTCGAGGTTCAAGGCCGTCGTCTCACAGCGGGCGACCGGAATCGACGTCCTGCAGATGCAGGGCCTCGATTTCCTGGTCGAACGATTGCGGGGTGCGTTTGCTTTCGAGTTTGATGCGAAGACGGAGCTCGTTTTGCGAATCGGCGTTTCGTAGCGCCTCTTCGTAGGTGATGGCTTTCTCCTCGTAAAGATCGAAGAGATGTTGATCAAAGGTCTGCATGCCGGCTTGCCGGGAGCGTGCCATGACCTCCTTGAGCTGAGCCACCTCCCCCTTGAAAATCAGATCGGCGACGTAGGGTGTGTTGATGAGAATCTCCATGGCGGCGATGCGTCCCTCGCCGCTTGCCTTGCGCAGAAGTCGTTGTGAGATCATGCCTCGGAGGTTGAGGGAGAGATCCATGAGCAGTTGTTGCCGTTTCTCTTTGGGATAGAGATTAATGATGCGATCAAGCGCCTGATTGGCGCTGTTGGCGTGAAGCGTGCTCAGGCAGAGATGACCGGTTTCGGCAAATTCGACCGCGTACTGCATTGTCGTCTGCTCGCGGATTTCGCCGATGAGAATGACATCGGGGGCTTGACGGAGCGTGTTTTTGAGGGCGTTCTCCCACGACTCGGTGTCGACCCCGAGCTCGCGCTGAGTGACGATGCATCCCATGTGGCGGTGCACATACTCGATCGGGTCTTCGATCGTCACAATGTGACCGCGGCTGTTTTCGTTGCGCTGGCGGACCATGGCCGCGAGGGTTGTGGACTTCCCCGAACCTGTGGCACCGACGACGAGCACGAGTCCGCGCTTGGACATGGCAATGTCGCGGGTGATCGGGGGCAAACCAAGTTTTTCGAGTGTCGGTACGTCGGTGTTGATCACGCGTAGGACCGCGCCGACTCGGCCTTGCTCAAGATAGGCACTGACACGAAAACGGCCGATGCCCCGCGGGCTGATGGCAAAACTGAGTTCCTTGGTGGCGTCGAACTCGCGGCTTTGACGGTCGTTCATGATGGCGCGCACAAGAACCGCGGTCTGTTCTTCGTTGAAGGGTCGGTCGGTAACGGCTTGGATCTCGCCGTCAATCTTGAGTGCAGGCGGGAACTGGGCGGTAATGAAGAGATCGGAAGCTTGGCGCTGGACCATGATACGCAGGAGATCCTGCATGAATTTGACGGCTTGTTCGCGTTCCATGGTTGGCTTCCTCAGCGTGCCACGAGATCTTTGCTGGTAGCCGCTTCAAGGGCTTGGTCGCGTGAGATCAAGCCGCGGCGAAGATAGTCGGCAAGACACTGGTCGAGAGTCATCATGCCGACGGACTGCCCGGTCTGAATCATGGAATACATCTGGGCCACCTTGTTTTCGCGAATCAGATTTCGTATGGCGGGGGTGGCGATCATTATCTCGTATGCGGCGATCCGTCCACCGCCCGGACGCTTGAGGAGGCGTTGGGCAATGACGGCGTTGAGGGATTCCGACAGCATCGTGCGAACCATGTCTTTCTCCGCAGCCGGGAAGACGTCAACGATACGGTCGATGGTTTTGGCGGCTGAACTGGTGTGGAGCGTGGCGAAGACGAGGTGCCCGGTTTCGGCGGCGGTCAAAGCCAGCCGTATGGTTTCGAGGTCGCGCATCTCGCCGACGAGGATGATGTCTGGATCTTCGCGTAGGGCCGAGCGGAGGGCCTCGGCGAATCCGAGCGTGTGGCTGTGGACTTCACGCTGGTTGATCAGGCATTTTTTGGAACCGTGTACGAACTCGATCGGGTCCTCGACCGTGAGAATGTGAGACATGCGTGTTTCGTTGACATGATCAATCATCGCCGCGAGCGTCGTCGATTTCCCCGAACCGGTCGGTCCCGTGACAAGGACGAGGCCCCGAGGGGCGCTGGTCAGCTGTGCAAAGGTTTTGGGAGAGCCGAGTTCTTCGAGATTCTGAACGACGGAAGGAATAGTGCGGAACACCACCCCCGCACCGCGCCTCTGGTTGAAGGCGTTAACCCGGAACCGGGCGAGAGACTCGACTTCGAAAGAGAAGTCACACTCGAGAAACTCCTCGTATTGCTTTCTCTGCTTGTCGTTCATGATGTCGTAGACCATGTCGCGCACTTCCTTGTGGGCGAGAGCCGGGAGATTGATGCGGCGGATGTCGCCGTCAACCCGGATCATGGGAGGCTCGCCGGCCGAAAGGTGCAGATCGGACGCTTTTTGTCGGACGCTGAACGCCAGAAGCTGTCCGATGTCAAAGGTTTTGGGTGAATCCGAGTTCATGAGGCCTCACCGGTTCCCTATACTTGTTCAAGGGTTACCTGGCTATAGACTAGCAAGCCTGCGTGTGGGGTGCTCATGACGGAAAGATTCTCTAGACCCTCGGTCACGGTTCTTGGGCTCGGGCGGATGGGCACGGCGCTTGTTCACGGGCTGCTTAAAGCCGGCTGGTCGCGGTCGTGTTTACGGGCCGTCGAGACCGATTCGCACGCCCGTGAGCGCGCCCGGGAGACGCTCCGGATTGAGGTTCTTGCGTCCCCGACGGCAACCGCACGGACCGATGTCGTGGTGCTTGCCGTCAAGCCCAAGGACGCTGACGCGGCCCTCAATGCCCTGAGCCCGTTTCAATGGCCGGATGGAAGTCTTCTGCTTAGTCTGGCGGCAGGTGTTTCTACCAAACGCTTGGCCGTCCACTGGGAAACGCGACCGCTCGCCCGTGCCATGCCCAACCTCGCCGCAACGATCGGACGCGCAGTCAGCGCGCTTTACGCCACACCGGCAAGCGACGAGAAGGCCCGGTCTTGGGCCGCGAGCCTCCTCGCGGCCGTCGGAGACGTGCACTGGTGTGCCCGTGAAGAGGATCTCGACGCGGTCACAGCCCTCTCTGGAAGCGGTATTGCTTACGTGCTTGCCCTGATGGAGTCAATGATCGAGGAAGGTATGGCACTCGGCCTATCGCAGCCCTTGGCCGAGCAGTTGGTGGCCGGGACGGTTGCGGCGACCCCCGCACTGCTTGCTGCCACGGGAGGGGACGCTGCGGCGCTGTGCGCGCGGGTGGCGTCTCCGGGCGGAACCACCGAGGCGGCTCTGCGGGTCCTTTCTGAGGGAGGCTTCTCCCCCCTCGTGCGTTCGGCGGTTCGTGCCGCGTGGACCCGTGCACTCTCGCTCAGAGGCGACGAGGTGGTGTCGTGACGTTCCATCCCGCGCAGGCGCTCTGGTTCCTCATATCGACCGCGTTGACCTTTTGTGCGCTTTTGGCTCTCCTTCGTGCTGCCGCGGATGCCGCTCGCCTTTCCTACGCCCAGCCCCTGATGCAGTTGCTCCTGCGTTGGACACCGCCACGACGTGACACCCGCCTGAGATTCGGGGGGCGACGTCGGTCGGTCAACCTGCAAGCTTGGGTTGCGGCCCTGGGGATCATCTTGCTCCAAGTGTTGCTGCGACCACTCGTCTTGGGTGCTCCGGAGCCGGGAATTCCCGTCCTTGCCCTGGAAGCCGTCTTGGGAACAATTGATCTGACTCTCGTCCTCTACGCCTTTATCCTCATCATCTACATTCTGGCGGGATTTATAGCTCTTCCGCCGGGTCTGACCGGTGCCGCGGCCGCTCTGGTGGCGCCGCTTCTGGGGCCGTTACGTCGGCTCTTCCCTCCCCGAGGGAACGTCGACTTCACTCCCCTTGTGGTGCTCCTCATCATCGGCGCCCTTCTCATCTTTCTGCCCGCTTTCTGAGGCGGGGGAGGTGTCGGAGGGCGAACGCGGCCAAAGTTTTTGTGCTAGATTCATGCACGTCCGCGTTCCCGGAGCGCCGTTCGGCGTCGCGCAAGACGCCCGGTCGTGACAGAACTTGCCGGTCGTCAGTTTGTTCATTTCATTCCATTCAATCGAGGATCCTTCATGACACCTACCGATCGCAAAAATACCAACGAGAAGCCCAAAGCCATGAGCAAGAGCGAGATTTTGCGTGTTCTCGCGGAAGAAACAGGGCTCAGCCGCAAACAAGTTGCCTCTGTCTTCGATGGCCTTGAGGTTCTGATCCACAAGAGCCTCGGGCGGCGTGGCAGCGGTCTTTTCGTGCTCCCTGGTGTTCTCAAAATCAAGATTCAGCACAAACCGGCCACCAAGGCCCGCCACGGCGTCAATCCCTTCACCGGTGAGCCTGCGGTATTCAAGGCCAAGCCGGCGCGTCGTGTCGTGAAAATTCAAGCCCTGAAAAAGCTCAAAGACGCCGTCTGAATCGCCGTCGTAGCTTCTTTCCCGCCGACTCACCGAGCCCGTTCTCACCGCTCTGCAGAGCGGTGAGAACGGGCTTCGAGTCGGCGGCAGGTCTCTCCAAGCCAAGAGACACGTCGACGCCTACGGTGCCGTTGGCGGCCGTCGTTCGTATCTGATAGCTGACCAAATAAGCCGCGCAACCCCCTAGCTTTAAGCCATGGGGAGATTCAGTGCTTACTGTGCTGAAGCTGAGTGTGGCCAGAGGCCACCGTCTACGCAAGCCATTTCTTGGGGGTCGCCGCACCCCGTGGCTAGTCTTTGCCAACATCCGGGATGATCCGTCAGGCGCCACAAGGGGGAAGACAGACGGGCGACCTGCGCTTCCACTTCGGCCCAAGGACGGTCGAGAAGAGTCAAGAGAGCTTGACGTGACGCGTCACTGAGGCCAGTCAATGACGTCAGCAACCCCTTGCGGGCGTGATCCTCATGGAGGAGTTGCAGAAGATAGCGGTTAATTCGCTCAACGGCGGTAAGAGACTCCTCGATTACGAGGGTTCGTAGTTGATCGGGATCAGTGGCTTCAAGCCCGACGGGAGAAGAAGAATGCAGGAATGCTTTGGTCATGATGGAATGGGAGGCCTGTGGGAGGGGAAGCTACGAAGCCCCTATTTTATATGGTTGCTGCTCGGCCTCCCGTTTGAAGCCGGTCATTATTGGATGCCCCAAGCCGCTTCAATCCCCAGCATGGTCATGGTAGAATAACCCACAGCGATCGTTGAAGATCTTCCTGTTTACGTCGGACGCCAGAGGGTACTCTGGTGCACCAAAGGTTGAGGCCCAATTCATGAAAGACGGTATCCATCCCACTTATCACGATATCAACGTAACCTGCAGTTGCGGTGCGCGCTTCTTGACCCGCTCGACCGTCGAGAAAGACGATCTCCATATCGAAGTTTGTGCGAATTGCCATCCTTTTTATACCGGGAAACAGAAACTTGTCGACACCGCTGGACGCGTTGACAAGTTTCGTCGCAAGTATGCACGCGGCGCTGGCTGAGCCCAGCGCTGCAGTCGGTTTGCGATGTCTACTGGGGCATCGCCTTTGGGAGAGTGACGCGGGGCGGTTGAGACGGTTGTGACACACCGGAGGATCGTGAGATGGTCGACAGAAAATCCGAGACACAATCCCTCAAGCCTGTGGGTGGGAGTGGGGTGATTGATCTCCCTCTGCGTCATGGCACACTCGGCCCCTCCGCGCTTGAAATCGGCAGGCTTTACGCCGATCATGGGCTATTCACTTACGATCCGGGTTTTGGATCGACGGCCTCGTGTACGAGCGCCATCACCTATATCGATGGTGACCAGGGGGTTCTTCTGTACCGGGGATATCCGGTGGAAGAGCTGGCCGAACGAAGCCACTTCCTGGAAGTGGCCTACCTCATCCTCAACGGGGATCTGCCAACGGCTTCGCAGCTTCGAGAGTTCGAGCACGAAATCGTTCACCATACACTGATCAACGAGAGCCTTCTTCGCTTCTTCAACGGTTTTCATCACGACGCCCATCCCATGGCGATGTTGACCGGGGCGGTGGGTTCGCTATCGGCGTTCTACCCCGGCGATGGCGACTATCGTGATCCGGCCAAGCAGCACCTTTTTGCCACCCGCATCTTGGCCAAGATCCCCACCATCGCCGCGGCCGCCTACAAACATATGGTCGGGCAACCTTTTGTCTATCCGCGGAACGATCTCGGGTACGCCGAGAATCTGCTGCACATGTTCTTCGCGGTCCCCAGTGAGTCCTACAGCGTCGATCCGGTGGCGGCTCAGGCTCTTGATCTCTTGTTCGTCCTCCACGCCGACCACGAACAGAACGCCAGCACTTCGACGGTACGCCTGGCCGGAAGCTCAGGGACCAATCCTTACGCGGCCATTGCCGCCGGGATCGCCTGCCTGTGGGGACCTGCGCACGGAGGCGCCAACGAAGCTGTGATCAACATGCTTCAGGACATCGGTACCGTGGCGAATATCCCCAAGTTTTTGGGGCGGGCCAAAGACAAGAACGATCCCTTCCGGTTGATGGGCTTTGGTCATCGTGTCTATAAGAACTACGACCCACGCGCGCGGATTATTCGCGAGGTCGCTCATCGTGTCTTGACCCGGCTGGGTGACGATCACGATCCTCTGCTTGAGCTGGCCCAGAGGCTTGAGGAGATAGCTCTCAAGGACGACTACTTCATCGAACGCAAACTCTACCCGAACGTCGATTTTTATTCGGGGATTATCTATCGTGCGCTTGGCATCCCGACCAGCATGTTTACGGCCATGTTCGCCGTCGCCCGGACTGTCGGCTGGGTGGCTCATTGGCAAGAGATGATCCGGGACCCCGAGCAACGTATCGGTCGCCCACGACAGATTTACATCGGCTCAGGCCCGCGCAGCTACCGTCCGCTCGAAGCGCGGGAGGCAAAGAACTGATTCGGAGCGTTGCTTTGTTCCGGATGAGGCGGGGGTTCGATAAAGTTAGGCGCCGCGCTCGAGGAGCAGAAGAAGGGCCCGTCGGTCCGCACGCGGGTAGGGTTGCCCGTCGAGAGGGGAGAGCGGCGGTTGACGCTCTTCTTCCGTGAACGGTGTGAGCACAACAGGACAGCCGTCGTAAGCAAAAACGAACGCGGTGAGCGATGTCTCGTAACGAGGGAAACGGTAGCGACGGTTCTGAAGCTCGTAAGGAAGACCTTTGTCGAGCAGGTGCAAGGCCACTTCTTCCGGCGTTTGGCAAAAAACGTGCAACTCGAGTCTGCTTTGAGCCGTCACGATACCGCGCAGCGCGTCCCCTGTGAGGACGCTCTTGAGAGGGTGCAAAAAATTCATCACCCGGAGAGCAAGGCGACGTAGCTGTTCGACCCTGACGGAAGCGTCCGGAGTGTAGAGACTCTGACGCAGGTGGCGGGCGGATTCGATTTCTTCGTTTGTGGGGAGGTGAATCCCGTGAGGAGGCTCGCCAAACGCCACCGCGGCCTTACGTTTTGCCAACCCGTAGTCGGCGATCCCGTGGTCGAGCATGAGGCGCGCTGCTTCGTCGGCGATGGCCTGACGACGGGCGCTCGTGGCGCGCTGCAAGCGCCGACGACTCATTGGAATGGAAAGGCTCCCTCGTCTCACGATTCCTGCATTTTACTCGTGATGAGCGATGGCGAGACGAAAGTCAAAAAATATGGTGGTGTCGGTGACGGTGAGGGCTGGAACAAAGCGAAGGGAGTTTTCCGGCTTCAAAGACCTCGAACATCGTGTGTGGGTCGCTCGGGCCGCAGCGGAGGCCCGTCCGCGTGTCGATGCGCGCAACGACGATTCCCGGTGGGGGCGCGTAGGGCAGGTCGGGTCGGTTCGCCAGGGCCGGTCCCATGAAATCAACCCACATCGGGAGGGCGGCGAAAGCCCCAACCTGACCGTAGCCTAAGGTTTTGTTATCGTCTCGGCCCACATAGACCAGCGTGACCAAATAAGGATCGAATCCTCCGAACCAGGCATCCACGTAGTTGTTGGTCGTCCCGGTCTTGCCCGCCAGGTCGACGCGATGGAGGGATTGAGCCCCAACGCCTGTGCCGAACTGGATCACCGATTGCATCATGCTGGTAATGAGATAAGCATTCTGAGGCGTGATTACGCGCGGAGCAATGCGGGGATGGAACGCGGACGGGAGCACGAGGACGTGGGGATGCCGTGGAGGATCGGGATTGATGGCGTCGATTTTGATGGAGCCCTTCTGTTGTTTTGCGGTAGCCGCGTGGGGAGCGTGGAGAGCGCAACGTGGGCAGGCCTGCTGTGGGTCGGCAAGGAGGACCGGAACCCCGGTTGCGGTTCTTACGGCCCTGATGAAGTAGGGAGCCACAAGGAAACCCCCGTTGGCAAATACAGCGTATCCTCGAGCCATGGCCCACGGGGTGACATCGGCGCTCCCGAGGACGAGTGTGAGATCGTGCGGGAGACGATCGGGGTTGAAGCCGAAGCGGCGGATGTAGTTCAGGGCGTAGCCCACGCCAATGTCGTCCAGCAGGCGTACGGACACGAGATTCCGCGAGCGGGCCAAAGCGACGCGCAGGCGGGTTGGCCCAAAGAAGCGTCCGGTGTAGTTGCCCGGCTTCCAGATGTTCTCACGCCGAGCGTTCGCGACGACGATGGGCGCGTCGTTGATGACTGTGGCCGGGGTCATGCCCCAATGCAGTGCCGCCGAGTAGACGAACGGTTTGAACGAAGATCCCGGCTGGCGATAGGCTTCGGTGACACGGTTGAAGTTGCTGAGGCGGTAGGAGAACCCTCCGACCAGGGCCCTCACAGCTCCGTCTTTCGGATCGAGGGAGACGAGCCCCCCTTCAGCCCAGGGGATTTGGGCCAGGATCCAGTGGCCGGCCCCGTTGCGCATGACATAAATCAGATCACCGGAGGTGAGGGCTTGGCGCGCGCTCGTGAGGGGGGGGGAAACGTGTGAGACCCCGCGGAACGGACGGGCCCAAGACAGGGCGGCCCAATCGAGATGGACAAGGCCACGGCGGGTTACTGCCGATGCGGAGTGGCGGGAGACGTTGACAACCAAAGCCCGGTGTAAGCCGTGGATGTGGGTCATGCGTCGTAGTGCTTGTCGACGCGCGCGGGCAGAGAGTGTACGCGGATCGCCTACCACACCCGATGGCCCTCGGTAACCGTAGACCCGTCCATACGCCTCGAGGTCGCGCCTGTAGGCTACGTTGGCGTCGTGCTGAAGGCGCGCGGACAGTGTGGTCACGACATCGTAGCCGAGGGTGGTGGCCGCTTTGCCGAACCGGTGATCCATGTACTGAAGAACCATGGCGGCGACATAGGGAGCATGGACAACGCTGTGCGGACCGTGCAGATGCACCCGGATCGGAGCGTTCATGGCGGCTCGGTACATCGCGCGGTTGATGTAGCCGAGCTTGAGCATGCGTCCAAGGACGTAAGCCCGACGGGCCCGGGCCCGCCGGGGGCTGGCCACGGGGTTGTCCAGCGAAGGGGCCTGCGGCAATCCGGCGAGCAAGGCCATTTCGGGCAGGGTGAGACGGCTCACGCGAGTTCCGTAGTAGACGTCCGCCGCCGCACCGATGCCGTAGGCGTGATTGCCGAAATAGATTTTGTTGAGGTAAAGCCGGAGCACTTCTTCTTTGCTGAAGTCGTGGGCCAGTCGCAGCGAGAGGAACACCTCACGGATCTTGCGGATGTAGGTTTTCTGGTGGCCGAGAAAATAGTTGCGGGCCACCTGCATGCTGATGGTACCCCCCCCTTGAGTCTTGTGTCCGGTGAGCACGAGATGAATGGCCGCCCGTGTGAGGCCGAGCACGCTGATCCCGGGGTGTGCGAAAAATCGGGCGTCTTCCGCCGCCAGAAAAGCGTCGATCAGAAGTGGCGGCAACTGGTGGTAAGCGAGCGGACGGCGACGCTCGTTGCCGAACTCGGCGATGAGCCCTCCGTGTCGTGAGTAGATTCGCAGCGGAGCCTGAAGCTCGATGTGGCGGAGGAGCGCTAGGGAGGGCAGACTGGGGGCCACCCAGAAATAAACCGAGGCGGTGGCGACGACGCCGACGAAAGCGAGCAACAGGAACGACAGGGCGCCGGCGAGGAGTCCCTGGCGAAGTTGGGGGCCCAGTCCCCTCCGGGGTGGGTCGTGTGGGCGGCGGTTTGACAAAGCCATGGAATGCGCTATAGTTAAGGCCGAGATGTTAAGGGAAAGAGAAAACTCATTCGTCCAACCTTAGGGTATTCATAGAGATAGGACCAAGAGCCCACGACCGTGTTCCGCAAAAAATCGAACTCACCCATCCTCGGGATCGACATCAGCACATCCTCCGTCAAGGTTGCGGTCGTGGTCCGTGATGGCCGTAGCTACCGTCTCGAACACTACGCTGCCGAAGCCATGCCCCCCCAGCTTATCAACGATAAAGTCATCGAGGACGCCGAGCAGGTCGGGGAGATCGTCCGGCGGGCCGTCCGACGTTCGGGCACACGCCTACGCAAGGGTGCCACGGCCATCTCGGGGGCGCACGCCATCGTCCGTACCATTGTACTGCCGGCCGATCTGACCGATGAGCAGAGATACGATCAGATCGAGTTACAGGTCGGTGATTTTGTTTCAGCCCCCATCAACGAGACGAGCTTTGATTACGAGATTCTCGGCCCGCGCTCGGGCGATCCGGCGCACCACGATATTCTCGTTGTGGCGACACGACGTGTGTACGTGGAGAAGAGGGAGGCCGTCTTTGAAGTAGCAGGGCTCGAGCCTGTGGCGGTCGAGATTGAGCCCTACGCGCTCGATCGGGCGTCGGTCCTCTTTCGTCGGCAGATGCGGGACGAGGGCCGTGGCCGGACTCTTGCTGTGGTCGATTGCGGTGCGACGAGCACCACGTTCAACATTCTGCAAGACGGACGCATCACCTATACGCGCGACCAGAACTTTGGTGGCAAATTCTTGACCGAAGAAATCATGAGGCGCTACAACCTGAGCTACGAAGAGGCGGGTCGCCTGAAACGCCAGGGGGGAGGGGACGGACATCACCTCAACGAACTCGTGGGCCCGTTCGTGGATGAGCTTGCGCATCAGATTCAGCAGGCCTATCAGTTCGCGCGCAGCGCGGTTGCCGATCTTCCCGCGCTCGATCAGCTGCTTCTCTGCGGTGGTTCGGCTCAGATTGAGGGCATAGATCGCCTGCTCACCGCGAGGCTGGAACTGCCGGTTTCCATCATTGATCTCCTAAGCGGCCTGAATGTCTCGGCCCAGGCCCGGAACAACCTCGTGGAGCGCGAGGCGTCGACGCTGGTCGTCGCTTGTGGTCTTTCGCTCCTACCCTTTGAGTGACCCTCGTGCCGCGGATCAATCTTCTCCCGTACCGTGAAAAACAGCGCCTAGAAGAAGCGCGACGCTTCCAACGCATCCTCGTCGGCGTAGCGGTGGTGGCCGTGGGACTGGCTTTCCTCCTGCGTCTTGAAGTCGCCGGCATGGTGTCGAGCCAGAATGCGCGGAATCGTTATCTCAAAACGCAGACGGGGCTTCTGGTGCAAAAGATCGGCATGGTCAACCATCTTCGTCAGGAGCGGGAGCGGCTCGTCAACCGCATCCGCGTCATTGAGCGACTTCAGGCGAATCGACCGCTCATGGTTCATCTGATGAATCAGCTTGTGAAGACACTGCCTTCCGGCGTCTTCATCGAGAAAGTGGATGAAACTCCGGCGGGTGTGGTGGTGATACACGGTGTCGCCCAGTCTCCGGCGCGGGTTTCCACCTACATGCGTCGCATTGCTCGATCGACGTGGTTTGGCCGTCCGCGATTGAGCATTGTGGCGACCTACGGTGCTTCGGGGGTTCGCCGTAGCCGTTTCGTGGTCAGCACCAAACTGATCAACAAGGCGTTCGTGCAAAAGACGTCCCGAAATGGGGGGCACGGGCCGGGAGGACGCGAACCATGAACATGCGTGAGTTTTGGGATGAACTCAAAGCGCTTGACCTTCGTGAGCTCAACCCAAGGGATCTGGCGTCCTGGCCGCCGGCGGTCCGCTTGGTTTCACTCGTTCTGATGTTTGTCGTGGTTTTGCTCCTCGGATATTTCTTCATTGTTCACGGGGAACTCACCCGCCTGCACGCCGCACGGCGTGAAGAGCTGGCGCTGCGGAAGACCTTCGTGTCCAAAGCACAGCTCGCTCGTGAATTGCCCGCTTACCGCAGGCAGCTCGAGGCGATGCGCCGGACCTACGGCGTACTTCTGGCCCAGTTGCCCAGCCGGAATCAGATCCCGACGCTGTTGCGCGATATTTCGACGACTGCCCAGCTCGACGGTCTCAATCAGAAACTCTTCAAGCCGGAGCATCAGGTACGCAAAGCGTTTTATGCAGAGCAACCGATCGCCATGGAGTACACCGGAACTTACCAAGAGATTGGCAAGTTCGTGTCCGACGTGGCGGCACTGCCGCGCGTAGTCACGCTCGCGGATCTTCACCTCGCCCCTGTTCACGGCGATGCTGAACTCCTTCACATGCGCGTTCTTGCTTTGACGTACCGTTATCTCCATCACGCGTCCTTGCGTCGCCCCGTTCCCGGGAGACGGCCGTGAACGTAAGACGTTTCCGCGCACTCGGCGCTCGGGCGGCGATGATTTTCGCCTTGGTACTGCCTCTGGCCGCCTGCGGAGGCGGTGGGGAGAGTTTGCACGCCTGGGTGCATCGTGTCGAAAACGCTCCGCCCGCTCCTCTCGCACCCGTGCCACAGCCGGCACCGTATCACCCACCGGCGTTCTCTGCCGAGCTCTTGCGCTCGCCGTTTGTCCCCAGCATCCGTGCGTTGCCCTCGGCGGTGCGCCCCAACCCGGACCGGCCCCGTCAGTATCTTGAGCGCTTCCCGCTTGACAGTCTCAAGCTCGTCGGGACGCTTCGTTTGGGGAAAGACGTCTACGCGCTTGTGCAGGATCCGCACGGGATCGTCCATCGTGTGACCTACGGCAACTACCTCGGGCAGAACGACGGCAAGATTGTCGCCATCCATCCCAACGGCCTTGTGCTGAGAGAGATTCTCGCCAACGGGACGGGAGGATGGGTCGTGACACGCGTCTTTATGCCCTTATCGACCACGTCAGGAGGATAACCGGCCATGGCGCTTCGCATTTTTTCGGCACGAGGGTGGTGGACGATCGGCGGTTCACTGCTTCTTTCCTCGGCTCTTGTGACCGCGCCTGCGTGGGCGGTCCCCCCCGCTGGGACCTTGACTGCGGTCCACGCTTTCGGTCTGAGCGGCAACCGGGTGCGCATTGTGCTCCATGTGAAAGGCAGGCTGTCTCGTCCCTTTGCCTTTTCGGTGATCAACCCTCCATACGTGGCGCTGGATCTATCGGCGATGCACCTTGCGGTTCACCACGAAATTGAACCGATCCACATTGGGGTGGTGCGGAATGTCATGCTGGCCGTGCAGGGGTTGCGTACACGTGTCGTGGTGAATCTCAGGCGGATGGTGCCCTACCGTTTGTCTGTGCACGGGCAAGACATCGATCTTACGCTCGGACGCGCGTCCCGCGTCCGGGTCGCCGCTCTCGCCGCGTCTCAACCTTCCGCCGTATCGCCAACGGTCCCGTCCCTAATCTCCCGAATCTTGAGTCTCCGGTTCCGCCGCACGGCCTACGGTGCGGGGCGGATCTATGTTCGTCTCAGCTCGTCGTCCGTGACGGGTCTCGTCCACCAAGTTGGGAATCGGCTGACCGTCCTCTTTCCACACACGCGTCTCAGGCGCAATCTCCGTCGGCGCTATCTCGTGACGGATTTTGCTACGCCTGTTCGCTCTTTCAGCGCCCAAGAGCTGCCGGACGGAGCGGCCGAGATCCAAATCCGGGGTGTCGGTCATTTTCAACAGCTGGCCTTCCAAACCAACCGTGTTTTTGCGGTGGAGCTGAAGCCGCTCACGACGGCGGCTTTGGCCCGTCTCCGCCAGAGCGTGTTTACCGGGCGGCGGATCAGCCTCGACTTCCAGAGCATTCCCGTCCGTGCAGTGCTGCAGATTTTGGCTGATGTCAGCAAGCTGAATATGGTGGTTGCGGACGACGTGCACGGCCACATCACGCTGCGCCTGCACGATGTTCCGTGGGATCAAGCTCTTCACATCATTCTGGAGACCGAAGGACTCACAATGATTCGCCAGGGCAACGTAGTCATGGTCGGACCGGCAGCGGTGTTGGCCCAGCGAGCCAGACTCGAAGCCCAGTCGGCGAGCACTCTGGCCGCGTTAAGCCCGTTGCACACTACCTTCATCCCCATTAACTATGCCAAGGCGAGCGCCCTGGCCTCGCTCATTCAGGGCGAGAAAAATCTTCTGGGTCACCGCGGCACCGTCTCCGTTGATCCTCGAACCAACATGCTGATCGTGCGCGACACGCGCGAGCGTTTGCACGCGGTCCGCCGCATGGTGCGTGCGCTCGACATTCCTGTGAAACAGGTTCTCATCTCTTCCCGGATCGTCGTGGCGAACGACACCTTCACACGGGCACTGGGTGCCCAGATTGGTCTCGCCGGCGTGCACCAGCTTGGGTCACAGAGCCTGCTCAGCATGTCCGGTGATCTCAACGGCAACAATACGATCCAGCAGTCCGCCCTGACCAACTACAACAGCACGGGATCGTTTTTCCCCCTCACGCCTCCGGCGCTCAACGATCAACTGAGCGTCAACGTTCCGGCCACCAATCCCGTGGGAACGCTCGCCGTGGGCATTCTGAACTCGGATTACCTCGTCAATCTGGAACTTTCGGCCCTGCAGTCGCAGGGGCTTGGGGAAGTCGTTTCGAGCCCAAAAGTGATCACCGCGGATCAGCAAAAGGCGCTGATTGAGCAAGGTGTCGAGATTCCCTATCAGGAAGCTGCCTCAAGCGGAGCGACCGCTGTGGCGTTCAAAAAAGCTGTTCTTCGACTCGAGGTGACTCCGCAAATCACCCCGGACAACCGTATCGTTATGGCCATTGAGGTCCGCAACGACACGGTCGGGCAGGAGGTTCCGACAGGGACAGGAGGCGAAGTGCCTGCCATCGACACGCGCTCGGTCCACACCCAAGTGCTTGTTGACAACGGCGACACGGTTGTCCTTGGCGGCATTTACGAGACCACTCGCAATCGCACGGTCAACAAGGTTCCGCTGCTGGGTGATATTCCTCTCCTCGGCTGGTTGTTCCGCAGTGTCCAGGTGCAAAACGACAAGGCGGAACTGCTCGTTTTCGTGACCCCGAAAATTTTGAGTTCCAGCCTGCACGCCGTCCACTGATTTTGTCCCGCGCCGTTCTCGTTCCGGAGAAGCTCCCATGAACGCCACAACGTCCCGTCCCGCTCTCCGTCTCTTCCTTGCCTCAGGACTGCTCCTTCTGTTGGCCGCCTGTGGCGGGAGCCAGGGTTTTACTTCGACCTCCCAAGCCGCGGGTCAGCTCGAGATGGGCAGCGTGGTGAACGGGGCCTTCACCAGTGGCGCCCTTGACGTGAGTCCGTCGACGATCGCCCCTGGAGGAACGGCCACCGTGACCGCCGTGCTCCAGTACAGCACCGGGACGGCATACACGGTCCCCACGACGGTGAACTTCAGCTCGAACTGTGTACTTAACAAGGAGGCAACAATCACCTCTAGCGTGACGACCAATGCCTCGGGCGAAGCGGTGGCCACGTATAACGCTGGAACCAAGTGCAGCGGGACCGACACCATTCAAGCCACAGCCCAGGTGAACGGCTCCAATCTCATCGCGATCGGAACCATCACTATCTCCTCGTCGTCGACCGCCGTGGTCGATGCGGTTGTGCCACGGGTCGATGCTCCGCCGAATTTCATAAGCCCCGGTACGTCCGTCCGTGTCGGCTTCGTTGTCCGCAGTCCGCAAGGAATACCCGAACCCGGGCGCTCTGTTACGCTCTCCGTACTTGGTGGGCCACAGAGCCTGCTGAGCACCCACTTTGTGCGCAGCGGCCCGGGAGGAACAGTTTTTGCGGCGCTGACCGTCCCCGCCGTCGGCGGGTCGGTTCGGATCCTGGCCCGGTTGGTCGGTGGAAACGGGCTTGGTGTCGGAAGTGTGTCGGAAGCCTTTCATGCTGCTGCCTCCACCCGTACGGCCTCTCTCGCCGTGGTCCCGACCGTTTTGAACCTCGGGACGCTGGACGGTCGAGCGTCCGAATCCCTCCTCATTGTTGCCAACGGGAGACAGGGCACCCCTCTTGCCGACGGGACGGTAATCGCCCTGAGAACCAGCCGCGGGACTCTCCCTCGGAGCTGCATTCTCCGCGATGGGCAATGCCGTGTCCTCTGGAAGGAGAGCGCATCGACGCTTGCTTCAGAGGGATACGGGACGGTTGCGGTTCGTGCACGTACCGAGGAGGCTGGGTCTCCTCTGCGGGGCCATGCCGCTTTCGCCGTCGTCGGGAACAGAGTTCATATTAGTGTCGTCTCACGCCGTCCGTTGCTCGGGGGATACAGCGCTCTTGTTTCGGTCACCTCTGCAGGCGGGCATTCTCTCCCGGCCGGGACCCGTCTCGAGTTCCGGGCTATTGGAGGGCGCGTTGCGGCCCCTCAGGTCGCTGTCGTTCCGAACGTTCTGGCGCCTAGCGGATCCTGCCCCTTCGGCGCCGATGCCGAGCGAGGGTGCTACACCGTCCAAGTCTATGGTCGGGACGCCCGTCTTGAGGTTCTGAGCAATACACCCGGGGGGATTCTGAGCGAACGGGTGACGGACGGGACGCCCAACCCGCGTCCGTGACGGAGTCGCTGCGCTCCGCCCGGGACACGACGCTCTGTTTGATCGGCCCGATGGGGGCCGGGAAGACCACTGTAGGTGGACTTCTGGCCCGTCGCTTGGGGCGCTCACATGTGGATCTTGATCGTCTTCTCGAGGAGCGCCTCGGGATGCCCATCACGTCGTTCTTTGCCTCGGGCATGGAGCGAGAATTTCGTCGTTGGGAAAGCCGGCTTTTGAGAACCGCTCTTGAGGCCTCACCCTGCGTTCTGACGCCCGGGGCAGGGGTTGTGCTCCGCGCCCGAAACCGCCTTCTTCTCACCCGGAAGACAACAGTGGTCTATTGCGCGGTCACGGAGGAGGAACAACGGAAGAGGTTGGCCGGAGACGCCGTACGCCCTTTGCTTTCCAGTGGGCTGGATGCGCTGGCCCTGATTAACGCCGCGCGCGTTCCTCACTACGAAGCGCTTGCTCACTTGGTTGTGGACACCACCGGTCGCACCCCTGAGGAAGTGATGGTGCGGGTTCTTGAAGATCTGGCCGAGCGAGGATGGAAGGTGCCGTGCACACAAACTGGGTGATCGCTCCGCCCCCGCCGCGCGCCCGCTCGGAGATCATGCTCGTTGCTGACGCCTTTGCCGTGGATGGCCCCTTGAACGCGCTTGCGGAGGGGCGTGATGTCGTCATCGTGAGCGACCGGGAGGTGGCAAAACATCATCTTTCGAGACTCGAGACGGCGTTGTGTCTGCGGCGGCGGCTATCGATCGTTCTACCGGACGGTGAGCGCACCAAGACCGCCCGCACCGCTCATGCGGTGGCCGGGCGACTCTTGCGCGAAGGCTTCGGGCGTGACGTCCTGCTCATCGGGTTGGGGGGCGGCATGGTGGGCGATCTCACCGGCTTCGTCGCCTCGATCTACCTGAGGGGTGTCGAATACGCTCTCGTGCCGACGACACTTTTGGCACAGGTCGACGCCGCGCTCGGCGGCAAAACCGGGGTCGATCATCCGTTGGCCAAAAACGCCCTTGGAACCTTCTTCTTTCCGACGCTCGTCGTCGTCGACGCTGGTCTTCTCACCACGCTTTTGGATCGGCAGTACCGCGCCGGGCTCGCGGAGGTTCTCAAATACGCCCTGGCCTTCGACGCCGACTTTTTCTCTTGGCTCGAGGATCACGCGGTGTTTCTTGTGCAACGCCGGCCCGAGGACGTGAACGAGGCCGTGACACGTTCGATTCATCACAAGGTGACGGTCGTCACCCAAGATCCCTACGAGGAGGACCGCCGGGCTCTTCTCAACCTTGGGCACACGTTCGCCCACGCTATCGAAACCCACGACGGCTATGCCCACTGGCTCCACGGGGAAGCGGTCGCCGTGGGACTCGATCTCGCGGCCGAGTGCTCGCGACGTGTGGGGTGGCTCGGAGCGGCGGAACGGGCGCGGGTGTCAGCCCTTCTTGAGGTTTTGGGGCTTCCGACCGTACCGCCTCCGGCCGATCCGAGGGAGATTCGCGCCCTCATGGCGAGGGACAAGAAAGTGCGAGCGGGTAAACTACGGCTCATCCTTCTTGAAGCGCTGGGACGTGCGGTGATGACCGCGGAGTACGACGAGCAGCTTCTCGGTGCTGTTCTTGCCGAGGCTTTCGGCGTGCGACGCACGGAGAGTGAAGTGTGAGCGGCGCGACGCAGGGATCCGTGATTGTTGCGCTCGACGTGCCCGACGCGGCACGGGCACTCGATTTGGCGGATCGCTTGGGCGACGAAGCTCAAATCTATAAGCTTGGACTGGAGCTCCTGGTCGGAGGCGACTTCTGGGTTGTGGCCGACACGTTGCGGGCAAGGGGCAAGGCGATCTTCGCCGACGTCAAGCTTTTCGACATTCCGGCGACCGTGGCGCGGGCCGTCACCGGTTTGGTCGCTCGTGGTGTTGATTTCCTGACCGTGCACGGGAATCAGGCTATTCTTGAGGCCGCCGTCACCGCCGCGCGCGGTCGGAGTCGGGTGCTGGCGGTGACCGTGCTCACCTGCCTTGACGAGGGGGACGTGCGTGACCTTGGGTTTGACTGCGATATTCCGAGTCTCGTCCTCTCTCGGGCGCGACGCGCGCTTGAGGCAGGCGCCGATGGCGTCGTGGCCTCGGTTCGGGAAGCCGCTCAGATCCGTGCCACCCTTGGCTCCCGTCTTCTCGTGGTGACGCCGGGCGTGCGCCCCGTGCTCAACCGCGAGGAGCCGATCGACGACCAGAAAAGGACCGCGAGTGTGGAGGATGCGGCCCGCGCGGGAGCGGACCACATCGTGGTTGGGCGGCCGGTGCGCGACGCGGCTGATCCGAAGAGTGCGCTGGCTACCATCAACAGTGTTTGGCGCGCAGCGCGGCGGGAGACGTCATGACGGCAGCCGACGAGCCGCTTTTGTTGCGCGCTTTGCGGCGTGAACCCGTTCCGCGCACCCCGCTTTGGATCATGCGTCAGGCCGGGCGTTACCTTCCCGAATACCGCGAGGCGCGGCGTGCGGCCGGGAGTTTCTTGAACTTGCTCCGAACGCCTGAACGGGCGGTCGAAGTCACGCTCCAGCCACTGCGGCGGTTTGCTCTGGATGCAGCGGTGGTTTTTTCCGACATTTTGGCTCTTGCCGACGCCTGGGGGCTCGGGTTCCACTTTCGGGAAGGGGAGGGACCGCGACTCGAACGGCCGATCGCGGCGGAACATGACCTCAAGGCTCTCCCGGGCCGCGAGAGCCTTGACGCCTCGCTCTCCTACGTCTACGAGACCGTCCGCCTTGTGGTGCGGGAATTGCCGCCGTCCGTCCCTCTCATCGGGTTTGCCGCCTCACCCTGGACGCTGGCGTGTTACGCCCTCGGGGGCGGCGGAGATAGGGAATTCGCTCTGGCCCGGACACTCGTTCACCGCGAGCCGGACTTCCTGAGGAGGCTTCTCGAACGCTTCGCCCGCGACATCGCGCATCACACCGCGCTGCAGGTGCAGGCGGGAGCCCGCGTGGCGATGATCTTTGACACCTGGGGTGGGCTCCTTGACCACGCCACGCACGAGCGCCTCATCGTCCCCGTTCTGGACCTTCTCATCGAGGAATTCCGCGCGCATCCCGAGGCGCGGGCGGTTCCTCTCGTGTTTTATACCCGAGGGGGTGGGCTCAATCGCTTCCGTGCCCTCGCCGATCGTGGATTCGACGCTCTGGGGGTCGACGGAAGTCACAATCTCGCCGACATCCACGATGCTCTCGGAGGGTGCTGCGCCCTCCAGGGGAATCTCGATCCCTACGTTCTCTACGGCGCGGACGAGCACGTTCGGCGTGAGGTGTCACGGCTGCTCGAAGCCTACGGCCCGCGAGCGGGGCATGTTTTCAATTTGGCGCAGGGCATCCTCCCGGACGTCGATCCGGCGCGCGTGGCTGTCCTCGTGGAGACGGTGCGCACGGTCTCGTCACGGATTCGGGAAGGCGGCCGGCCGTGAGTGGTCAGGTCTTCATCCTGAGCGCCCCTTCGGGAGCTGGGAAAACCACGCTTGTCCGCGCCCTTCTGGCCCGGCGTCCGTCTCTACGTTTCTCGGTCTCATGCACCACGCGGCCGCCGCGCTCGGGCGAGGTGGAGGGGAGGGATTACCACTTCGTGTCGGAAGAGGAATTCCGGCGCCTCGCCGAGGCTGGGGATCTTCTCGAGCACGCCTGGGTGTTTGGCAACGGCTACGGAACCCCGGCTCGGCCCGTCGCCCTGGCTCGGGCGCGGGGCGATGACGTCCTGCTCGATATCGATTGGCAAGGCGCCCGACAGGTGCGGGCGGTGCTTCCGGAGGCCATCTCGATCCTCGTTCTTCCCCCTTCCTGCGCCGAGCTCGAGCGACGCCTACGCGCGCGGGGGACCGATGACCCCCAGGCGCTCGCGCGCCGTTTCAGGGACGCCCGGACCGTCCTTGAGCACGCCCCGGAGTACGACCACCTCGTGGTGAACGACGAGCTCGAGCGCGCCGTCGAGGATCTCGAATCCGTGCTCGATGACCCCAGGCGACCGCCCGGGGCCCGTGCGCGCGAGGTCCTCGCCGCACTGCGTGCCGAACTTCCCTGTGAGGGGCTCGCGTCGGACGTGTAAAATTGCACCCGTCTCCGCCGTCTCTCGGCGTGGTGTTTCGAGGATCTGAGCGGTGGGTGACGAGCATTATCTTCAGGCCGCCCTCCCCCCCGAGGTGGATCCAGGCTGTCGCCTCGGCGTGCGTTACCGTCCCGATTGCGGTCCCCTCGTTCTTGAGGGCGGTGCCCGCATCCGTTCCGGGACCATCATCTACGGCGATGTTCGTGTGGGTGAAGATTTTGCCACCGGTCACAACGTGCTCATCCGTGAAGAAACGGTTCTTGGGGCCCACGTCATGGTGGGGACGGCAAGTGTCCTCGACGGACGCACCCGCATCGGCGATTTCGTCAAAATCGAGACGGGCTGCTACATTCCCACCGACACCACGATCGGGAGTCGTGTGTTTCTCGGCCCTCACGCGACGCTCACCAACGATCGCTACCCGCTGCGGCGCCGGGCGACCTACCGGCCCGAAGGGCCCGTTCTCGAGGACGACGTCACGCTGGGCGCCGGTGTGGTGATCTGCCCGGGCGTCCGCATCGGTGCGGGAAGCTTTGTCGCGGCCGGAGCCGTCGTGACCAAGGACGTACCGCCGGGGATGCTTGTCCGCGGTGTTCCGGCCCGCTGGGTTCCGTTGCCCGCGTCCCTGCGCGAACCCAACCGCGCGCGTTCCTGGGACCGCTGGCTCAAGGATGAGGCTGAGACCTGATGGACATCGCTATCCTTGGAGCGGGGAAACAGGCGGAAAAGCACGCGCGGGCGTTCCGTGCCGCCGGTGTCGAGCGCATCGCTGTCGCCGACGTCGATCCGGGGCGGGCGCGGGATCTGGCCCAGAATCTCGGTCTCGACCTCCTGGATATCGCGGCGGTGTGGAGCGATCGCGCCCAAGCTGTGGTTGTGGCCGCTCCAACGCCGAGCCACGCCGATCTGGTGGCCCAGGCTCTGGCCGCTGGCAAACACTGCTTGTGTGAAAAGCCTCTTGCAGGGAACGCCGCCGAAGCGGCGTCTTTGGCTGACGAGGCCCGAAAGCGCCGTCTCGTGGGGATGGTGGGCTATCTCTACCGTCACGCCGCTGTGTTCGCTGAAGGACAGCGCCTTTGCCGGCTGGCACAGGATGATCCCGGAGCAGGCCCTCTCGGCGGACTCGTCCACGGCTGGTTCCGTCTCGGCGGGCGGGGTTCGCACCGCGCGTGGAAGCACCGGCGGGATGAGGGAGGTGGGGCTCTGCGCGAGATGGCGGTCCACATGCTCGACCTTCTGCTCTGGTACGTTGGCCCTCCGCGCGAAGTCCGCCTGTTGGATCGCCGTCTGCTCCGAGGACGGCGTCGGATCGATGGCGAAGACGTGGCGGCCGACGCCGAAGACGCCGTGCTCCTCCTCTACGTGGACCAGGAGGGACGCCCGTTCCACGTGGCGTGTGATCTCCTGAGTCCCGGGTTCGTTCAGTTCGTCGAGCTCGAGGGTGAGCGCGGGACATTTTGGGGTTCGATCGAAGCCGACCGTCCCTCGTATGTCCACAGTCTGGGTGGGGGCGGGAACTACAGCGCCGGCCGCACGGTGCTCCCCCCGCCCGGCGACGACCTCTATCTCCGCCAGGCCCGCGTGTTCCTCGACGCGGCGCGGGCCCGAACGCCTCCGCCCGTCGCGGGTTTCGATGAATCGGTTCCCCTTCATTCCCTGCTCGATCAACTCGAGGCTCTTTCGTGAATCTGACCCGTCCCCTGTCCATGGCCCAGATCGTCCTCTCCGAAGAGGACATTGCGGCGGCTGTCGCTGTTCTACGTTCCGGTGCGTTGCGCGAAGGACCCGAGTGCGCCGCCTTCGAGAAGGAATTCGCCGCCGCCACCGGCGCCGCACACGCCGTGAGCTGTGCGAACGGGTCGGCTGCGCTCCACCTCGTTTACCACGCCCTCCTCCGGCCGGGCGACGAGATCCTCGTCCCCTCGTTTACGTTCGTCGCCACGGCGTCCATGGCGGCGCTTGTCGGAGCGAAAGTCGTCGCCTGCGATGTCGATCCGGTCACGTTCCATCTCGATCTTGATGATGCCCGCCGCCGTCTCGGTCCCCGTGCACGGGCGATCGCTCCCGTTCATCTTTACGGCAACCCCTGTGTGCATGAGAACTACGCAGCCTTCGCCCGCGAGCACGGTCTTTTCCTGATCTACGACGCCGCTCAGGCGCACGGGGCCCAATGCCACGGACGCGACGTGGGGGCCCTCGGTGATGCCGTCTGCTATTCCTTCTACCCGTCGAAAAACCTGTTCGTCGGTGAAGGGGGGATCATCACCACCGGCGACGAGGAATTGGCCCAGCGTCTGCGCCTTCTGCGCAGCCACGGTCAGTCCGGCAAATATCTCCACACCGTTCTCGGCTACAACTACCGCATGACCGACGTCGAAGCGGCGATCGGCCGCAGTCAGCTTCGCCGTCTCCCCGCGATGCTCGAGCGGCGGGCACGGAACGCCCAACTGCTCGGCGAAGGCCTGGCGGGCCTTGCGGGACTGCGGTTGCCGACGGTGACCGCGGGAGGGTCGCACGCCTGGCACCAGTACACGATCGTCGTCGACCCCGACGCCGCGGGGATGGACCGCGACGAACTCGCCCGTCGTCTCGCCGCACGGGGTGTCCCAAGCGCCGTTCATTACCCGCGCGGTGTGCACCAACAGCCCGCGTTTGCCGCGCTGGGTCCCGCCACCCTCCCCTGCCCGGTGACCGAGACTCTGGCCTCCCGTGTCCTGTCGCTTCCCGTTCACCACGGACTGACGGACGAGGATGTGGCCCGCATTGTGGCCGCCGTCCGCGAGGTCTTGGCCGGACGGTGAGTCGTCCGCGCGTCCTGGTTTTGAGCTATCACCTCCCGGACGATGAGGACGTGGGGGCCTTTCGGCCGTGGATGGAGGTTCGTCTCCTGCGCGATCTGGGCTGGCGGGTCACGGTCGTCACCGCCCGCACGAATTACATGACGGGCCGTGCGCTGGACCGGCGGCCGGCGGACCCGGATCTGCGGATCCTCAGAGCCCCGGGGCTCGTCGACCACCGTCGGAACCTGCTCCGCCGCGTCCTGCATTACGGGCTTTTTTCTGTCGGTGCTTTCGTGCTCGCCGGCGTCGCGACGGGTTCCTGTTCGGTGGTCTTCGTCGGCACCGATCCCTTCCCCCTTGTGCCTCTGGCTTCCGGGTTGGCGCGTCTCAAGCGCGCTCGGCTCGTGCTCGACGAGCGCGATCTTTACCCCGAGACGGCCCTGGCCCTGGGGGTACTGCGCCCGGGAGCCGTGAGCCGTCTTCTCGGTGCGCTGGCCCGACGTCTGCGTCGGCGTGCCGATCACCTTCTCGTCGCGACGCCGGGACAACGGCGCCGCTTGCGTGCCGAGGGCGTGCCCGAGGAGAAGCTCACGCTGCTCCCGAACGCCGACGTCTACCTTGCTCCGGATGCTCCACCGTCCACGTCCGCGGGGGACGCCCCTCTGCCGCCCCTGCCCGAGGGAGTCCGTCGCTGGGCGGTGTACGCCGGGGGTTACGGTCGCGCCAACGACGTTGAGTTTCTCCTGGACGCCTTTGCTGCGCTCGCCGATTGTCCCGAGGTGGGGCTGCTCATGATCGGAGCGGGGGAAAAAGCGCCGCTCGTCGCGCGGGCCCGAGCCCGTGGCGCGAACGTCCACGCACTCGGGGCGCTCCCGAGGCGGGTCTGCCGGGCGGTGCTTGCGCATTGCGCCCTGGGGTTGCACGCCTATGTCCCCATTCCTTTCTTTGCCGAGGCTCTGCCAAGCAAGGTCTACGATTATCTGGCGCAAGGCTGCCCCGTGCTCTTTGCGGGGACGGGCGACACCGCCGATCTTCTCGCACGGAGCGGGGCGGGTGTGAGTGTTCCGGCCGGGGATCGCGCGGCGTTCGTGGGCGCTCTTCGTCGGCTCCTCGTGGATGAGCCCGAACGACTCCGCCCCCTGGCGGAAGCGGCCCGTTGCTGGTATGCTCGGTCGATCGGTTACCGTGCGACGCGTGCCCTCTTCGCCCGCGCGGTCGATCCCCGTATCGAATCTTCGTCGTGAACACGCCCGCTTCGTCTCCGCCGCGTCCACGCCGCGGCTATCTTCCCCTCGCTCCTCCGTGTCTCGGGGAGGATGAGGTCAACGCCGTCGTCGAGGTTTTGCGTTCCGGTTGGCTGACCACGGGTCCGCGTGTGGTCGCCTTCGAACGGGCGATGGCCGAGGCGATTGGCGTGACCGAGACGCTGGCCCTGAGTTCGTGCACGGCCGCCCTGCATCTCTCCCTCGCCGTCGCCGCGATCGGCCCCGGTGACGAGGTGATTGTGCCTTCGCTCACGTTTGCGGCGACCGCCAACGTCGTGGAGCATCTTGGGGCGCGGCCGGTGTTTGCCGACGTGCTCGACGATGTGCTCACTCTCGATCCCGACGATGTCGCCCGTCGCATCGGCCCGCGCACGCGGGCCGTGATTGCGGTCGACTACGCCGGCCACCCGGCCGAGCTCGACGCACTGCGTGCCCTCTGCGCCGCCCGCGGTCTCCTTTTTGTCGAGGACGCCGCCCATTCCCTGGGCGCTTCGAGCGGCGGGCGGTCGGTGGGGACCGGAGGTCATCCGGTGGCTTTCAGTTTCTACGCGACCAAAAACCTCACCACCGGCGAGGGGGGTCTTCTCGTCGCCGATCCGGCTTTCCTCGAGAAAGCCCGTCCGTTGGCCCTGCACGGTCTCAGCCGCGACGCATATCGTCGCTACGAACGCGGGGGTCCGTGGTCGTACGCCGTGCTGGCCCCGGGCTACAAGTACAACATGACCGATATGGCGGCGGCCCTCGGCCTCGTGCAACTCAAGCGCTTTGCCCGCTTCCAGGAACGGCGGCGGCAACTCGCCGCTCTCTACCACGCCGGGTTTGCCGAGTGCCCCTGGCTTCTTCGGCCTGTGACACGCCCGGGGGTGGAGAGCGCCCACCATCTCTACCCTGTCCGTCTCGTTCTCGAGGCGCTCGCCGCCGAGCGGGGGACGATTCTCGAGGAGCTCCAAGAGCGGGGGATCGGCGCTTCGGTACATTTCCTCCCGCTTCACGAGCAGCCGTACTACCGAGAGCGTTACGGTTACCAGCCGGGCGATCTGCCCAGGACCCACGAGGCAGGCCGGAGGCTCCTGAGTCTCCCGTTTCATCCCGGGCTCGCGGACGAGGACGCCGAGGATGTGGTGGCGGTCGTCTGGGACGTGCTGGGGCGTCACCGCCGGTGAGGCGTACCCGGGGACGTGACATCGTCCTGGCGTGCATCCTGCTGATCGTCTTGGCGTTGCCGGCCCTCGTCGTCTCTCTCGTCATCCTCTGCGTGGACGGACGCCCGGTTCTCTACCGGCAAGAGCGGCTCGGACGCGGCGGCCGTCGCTTCACGCTTCACAAATTCCGCACCATGCGAGCGGAGATGGGGGGGGCTGCCCTCACGGTCGGGGGGGACCCCCGAGTCACCCGGATCGGATCCTGGTTTCGGCGCACCAAGATCGACGAATGGCCGCAGCTCATCGATGTCCTCGTGGGGCGCATGACATTCGTCGGCGCGCGCCCCGAAGTCCCGGCCTACGCCGCGCTCTTCGAGCACGGTGAAGATCGG
>JAKCBQ010000058.1 GCA_021839245.1 Pseudomonadota bacterium | reverse complement strand
CCGATCTAGATTGAGGACGGCCCGGGTTTCGAGCGGATCGCCGAACACTTCGCGGTGAAAGAGCGGCACGAGAGGGGCGCCTTGGCCGCCGAGTGCGACGTCCTGGCGACGGAAGTCTCCGACGGTGGTGATTCCGGTGCGCACCGCGATACGTCCGGGATCGCCGATCTGGAGCGTGAAGGGTGGGCGATCGTCCGGAGCGTGGCGCACCGTCTGCCCGTGGCTGCCGATGGCGCGCACGCGCCTCGGCGGGATCTTCACCGTGGCGAGGAGCGTGAGGGCGGCCTGGGCGAACGCCTCGCCGATTTCCGCGTCGAGACGGCCGAGAAGAGCGAGGGGATCCTCCGCGCCGTAGTCCCCGCGGGCGAGGGCGGCCACACGGGCGCCGAGCTCTTCGGGGTAAGGCACCGTCCGGGCGGCGAGAACCCGGGGCGTTTCCTCGTCCAGGGCGACGAGGGCCGCGTCGATGCCGTCGAGGCTCGTCCCCGAGAGGAGACCGAGGTAGAGGGCGGGCCGGGTGTGGGGACGCGTGGGGGGATGAGAGGAAGGGATGTCCGCACCTCGGAGGCGGGTCCGGACCGATTATAGGCGCCCGCCGACCCTCCGAAACGGTGCTAGACTGCGATCGTCTTCCTGGCTCCGCCCGGTGCCGTGAAACTCGTGACCGTCGTGATCAAGCCGTTCAAGTTGGACGCCGTGCGCGAAGCCCTCGAGCAGGTCGGTGTGCACGGGCTCACGGTCGCCGAGGTCAAGGGTTTCGGCCGCCAGAAGGGGCACACGGAACTCTACCGGGGGGTCGAGTATGTGGTGGACTTTCTTCCCAAGATCCGCATCGACGTCGCCGTCCGCGACGAGGAACTCGAGGCGGTCATCACGAGCATCGTCGCCGCCGCCCGCACCGGGGCCGTGGGCGACGGCAAGATCTTTGTCACGAACCTCGAAGAGGCGGTGCGGATCCGCACCGGCGAGCGCGGTGAAGCGGCGCTTTGAGTGGGCTTGGGGGGCGGTGCTCGTCCTCTCGAGCTTCGCCGCGGCGGCTGGGGCCCAGCCGATCTATTCCTGGGTGGGCCCGCACGGGACGGTGCACTACGCCGATGTTCCGAGGGTGCCCGGTGCTCGGCGCGTGAACCCCGCTTTGGGCGCAAGTTCCTTCCCCGTTCCCCGGCAAACGAAAGCCAAGCCCGCCCCGGTGTCCCCCCCGCGCCGGACGCCGCCTCCGGCCAAGAAGGTGCCGGGACTCACTCCCGCCCAGGCGCAAGCCCTCTGCCGCGCGACGCGCGCGCGCTACGAGTCGCTCCGCCCGGTCCGGCGCTTGCGTCTTTACGAACCCAACGGGAAAGCCCGTTACCTGAGCGGGCAGAATCTTGTGCTCTACAAGCAGCGGGCGAAGCTCCTCATGGAGCGGTTCTGCGCAAGCACCGCCGGAGGTTCGCATGGCTGAGGGGGGCCTGATGGGCGAGAGCATCGTCCCGCCGTCCTCTCCGGTGCTCGCCGAGGACAAGACGCCCGTCTTCATCGCCTATGGGTGTCTCGCCCTGGGCTGGTTTCTCTTCCCGCTCGTCGCGCCGCTCGTCGGGGTGATCCTGGCCTATGTCAAGCGCGGAGAACACGCCCCGCTGCTGCGTGCGCACGACGAGTGGATCATCGAGACCTTTTGGGTCACGCTCGTCCTCGGGATTGTGGGCGGGCTCCTCGTGCTCGTCATGATCGGCTGGCTGATTCTGATCCCCCTGTGGATCTGGTACATCTACCGCGTCGTGCGCGGGCTCGTGCGCCTTTCGGAAGGGCGCGCGCCGCGAGGTTGAGCCGGCTTCGGCCGCGGAACTACTCCGTCCGCCGCCCATACCCCATTCGACCGGCTCCACCTCGCGCTTGTGCTCGAACCGTGGTCGCTTCTGCTTGTGGCTGTGGATGCCCTCGGTGAACAGAATTTATTTTGACTCGTAGCGCCTCGAACGAGTCGACGCGTCCCAGCCGGTTCATCACCCGGATCAGACTGTTCAGGCTCTCGGTGTAGGCATTCGTGACCGGGTGGTTGAAGTGGTTGAGAATGAACGGCTGCCGGTTGGTGAAAGCACGGATCAAGTCGGCGAAGTAGGGTTTGATCTCGGTCGAAATGTCCCTGTCCCACGCTTCATAGCGCCGCACGGCGTCTTCTGGCGACTCAGCCTCAGGATGCCGTAGAAGTCCTCCGTGAGCCTGTATGCCTCACCCAACGCCGGCTAGTTCTTCGTCCATCCATCGTGATTCAGCTGTTCTTCATCGTTCAGGTCACGCTCGTCCATCGTCGTCAGAGCGATCGGCATCCCTCTCGCACACCCGGTCGAAAATCACGGTCGCAAGGTGCGAACAAGCCGCTTTAACCGCCGGCCAGTCGTGCCAGCGAGGATCGAGGTTCTTGTACTCGCTGAGTTCAGTTTCTTCCAAGTCATAAGGCAGCGCGTTGGCAAGCTGGACTTGCAACTGCTGTAGCGGAGATTCACCACTCGCCTGCGGGTAGAGGCGGTCGAATGATTGCAGTGCACGGGCCACGCTCTCATCGCCCATGTGGTCGGCCAAGGCTACGAAGTCGAGATAGTCTCGCGTGGCGTTACGCTTGAGAATCAGCATCCCCTTGATGCGCAAAATCTCATCTTCGGTCGGAACGGTGATTCGCGTACCGTGATAGTCCACCACTGTCGTTTCCAGCGGCTCGTCGCGGAGAAGCTGACGAACGCCGGTTTCGATGCCGTCGAGACTGCCAAGGATTTGCACGGGGCGCTGCACCCGAGCCGTTTTCCAGCCTGCGACCGACTCAAGTGCGGCCAACACTTCATCGTAACGATGGCGCAGATCGGTCAGGACATGGTCGGCGTCACGCGAGAAGCGATGCCCTGCATGGATTGCCGAGGCGGTTCCTCCGACCAGCACGGCATCCGGCAGGATGTGCTGGAGCCGTGCAGCAGAAGACAAGACAAGTTCCCAGTCAGGCAGCGGTGCGGTGTTCGCGGTGTTCTTCGGCATAGTGCAGCCAGAAGTGATGGCGTTGAGCGTAGGGATTAGAAGCGTAAGGACGGCACACGCGCTCCACCTTGTCCAGCAGGGCACGGTCGGACAAAACGGCCCGGCGCAGTTCCGCCCAGTCACTCCACCGCCCGCGTGAAATCACGTCGTCGATAGCGGCGAGAGTGAAGCGTTGATGATTGAGGTGGCGATGAAGCATGGCGAACAACACGATTTTACGATTGTCGATAACTGTATCCTACGTAAACGGGGAGACCAAAGCAACACGGTTTTGCGATTGTGAGTCACCTGCGCTCTGCGTTCGTTACGGACTTCCCCAACCAACCCACTTTTACGAATACCCCTCTTCCCCACCGTTCTCGAGGAGCTCCCGGTAGCAACGGGGGAGACCCGCGAGAAGCGCGTCGTGGTGCTCCGGGCTGTAGTAGCGGGTGGGGAGCTCGGGCACAGCGCGCCGCCGCACGGGCGAGCCTTGCGTGCGTGCGAGACTCACGGACCAGGTGCCGGAAGGGTAGGTTGGCTGGCTGAACGGGAGGAGCGCGCGGCCCGCGAAGCCCGCTTCGGCGAGATGGCGGTGCACGAGGCGCACGAGCTCGGGGTAAAGGATCGGCGATTCGCTCTGCATCGCCAAAATCCCGTCGGGGGCGAGAACGCGGCGGCAGTCGCCGAGGAATTCGCTGGCGAAAAGACCCGCCGCAGGGCCGACGGGATCCGTGCTGTCGATGAGGATCACATCGGCGGAGGCCCGGGGAGCGGCGCGCATCCAGGCCACGGCGTCGGCGAATACGAGCCGCACGCGTGGATCGTCGAAGGCCGACGCGAGAGCCGGAAGGTGTGTGCGCGCGACGGCGCTCACCCGCTCGTCGATCTCCACCTGGACGATCGAGTCGACCGCCGTGTGACGCGCGACCTCGCGCAGCGTGCCCCCGTCTCCGCCGCCCACGATCACCACCCGTGCGGGCGCCGTGTGGCTCATCAGCGCCGGGTGCGCGAGCATTTCGTGGTAGACGAACTCGTCCCGCTCGGTGAGCATGATGCAGCCGTCGAGCACGAGCAGACGGCCGTGATCGGCCGTCTCGTAAACGGTGATGTCCTGGTACGACGAGCGTTCGTGGTGCACGATACGGCGGATTTCGAGGCCGATCGAGCAGCGGCGCTCCGGGGCGACCTCGACGAACCAGGCGGGGGGAGAAGCGGTGGGCATCGCGGACTCCGGACGGGGGTCCCGCGCATTGTAGGGGCGGGCGCCTCACGCCGTCGGGGCTCGGCTATGATGCGCCCATGCCGCTCTCATCATTACCGCTTCGCGCGCCGCCCGCACGGAAACGGCGTGCGCCGTCTCGGGCCCACCCGTGATGCCCGACCCGGACGCCCTTCCCTACGGCCTCGGGAACTGGGGGGAAGGGTTCTTTGACGTCTCCCGCGAAGGCCACCTGCTCGTCCGTCCCCGCCGCGGCGAGGAGGCGATCGACCTCGCCTGTCTTCTCGGCGATCTCCGCCGCTGCGGTCTCCGTCCGCCGCTTCTTTTGCGTGTCCACGGGATCATCGGCACGCGCCTTCGGGATCTGGCGCAATCCTTCGCCGACGCCGCCCGACGTCACCGCTCGTCCGCTTCGTACCGTCCCGTCTACCCGGTCAAGGTCAACCAGGAGCGCTGGGTCATCGAGGAGGCGCTCGGCGCTACGGACTCGTGGCTCGGCCTCGAGGCGGGAAGCAAGCCCGAACTCCTGGCGGTTCTCGCTCTCGCCCCCGCGGGGCGCCTCATCGTGGTGAACGGTTACAAGGACCGGGAATTTCTCCGCACGGCCCTCGCCGGCGTCCGTCTCGGCCACGAGGTCGTGGTCGTCGTCGAGAAGCTGAGCGAACTCGAGTTGCTCCTCGCCGAAGCGCGGGCGGCGGGCGTGCGGCCCCGGCTGGGGGTGCGGGCGCGTCTCGCGTCGGTGGCCGCCGGGAAGTGGCAGAACACGGGCGGGGCCAAATCCAAGTTTGGTCTCGCGGCGGGAGAACTCCTGGCGCTGTGCGCGAAGCTCCGGGCGGAGGGGGCCACGGACTGGCTGGATCTTCTTCACGTTCACCTGGGTTCGCAGCTGGCGAATCTGCGCGACATCCAGGCCGGTGTCCACGAGGCCGCGCGGGTCTACGTCGCGCTGCGCCGACAGGGCTTCCCGGTGCGCACGCTCGACGTCGGCGGGGGGCTCGGGGTCGATTACGAAGGCACACGCTCCCGTCACGACTGCTCGATGAACTACACCCTCGGGCAGTACGCGGAAGTGATCGTGCGCACACTCGTCGAGGTTTGCCGCGAGACGGGCGAACCCGTGCCCGAGATCGTGAGCGAGTCGGGCCGGGCGCTCACCGCGCACCACGCGCTTCTTCTCGCCGATGTCGTCGAACGGGAAACGCCGAACCTCTCCCCCCCGCCGCCGGGTGCGGCCGAGGACCCGGCGCTCGCCGATCTCGAGGAGCTCGCCGGACGCCTCGAGAGCCTCATTCCCGAGGAGGCGTACCAGGAGGCGCTCTATTGGCTTCAGGACGTCCACGGCCGCTTTCTCCACGGTGCACTCGGGCTTGAGGAGCGCGCGGCGGCCGAAGCCCGCTTCGCGTCGCTCGCTCGTCGCCTCCTGGTCGGCCGGCGGCCCCTCCCGGCCGATCTCGCCGCCGAACTCGAGGAGCGGTTGGCCGAGCGTCTCTTCTGCAACTTCTCGGTCTTCCAATCGCTGCCCGACGTCTGGGCCCTCGAACAGATCTTTCCGATCGTGCCGCTCGAAGGTCTGGACGAGGAGCCCACGACCCGCGCGGTCGTCCGTGACCTCACCTGCGATTCGGACGGACGCATCGACCGCTACGTCACCCGGGACGGTCCGGCGCCGACTCTCCCCCTGCCGCCCCGGGAGGGCACGGGACGCGTGCTCGCCTTCTGCCTTGTCGGGGCCTACCAGGAAATTCTCGGCGATGTCCACAATCTCTTCGGGGCGACACCGACGCTGGGTCTTGAGGCCGTGGCCGGTGCCGCCCCGCGGGTGACGGTGCTCGCCCCCCGCCAGTCGGCGGGCGATGTTCTGCGCCGCGTGCACTGCGAGCCCGAGCGGCTCCTGGCCGCCTACCGGGACAAAATGGCGGCCGCCCGCCTGTCTTCGGGGGACGCCGAGGAACTTCTGGCGTTTCTGCGCGCGGGGCTCGACGGTTCGACGTATCTCGAGGGTTCTTCGTCATGAACGATGCCACCACCGCCGCCTCCACCTCAGCCTCCGAGGTGGGATTCCTCGGCCTCGGGGCCATGGGCCGGCCGATGGCCGCACGCCTCGCCCGCGCGGGGCTTCTCCGGGCGGTCTGGAACCGTGATCCCGCACGTCGGCAGAGCTTCGTGGCCGCCCATCCGGGGATCGAGGAGGCGCCCGACCCCGAGACCCTGGCGCGCTCGGCACGGACGGTGGTTCTCTGCGTGACCGCCGACGAGGATGTCCTCGCCGTGGTGGAGACGCTGCGACCGGCGCTCACGGCGGAACATCTCCTCGTCGACTGTTCGACGGTCGCTCCCGAGACCTCGCGGCGCGCCGCAGCGCTCGCCGGCGAGGCGGGGGCGGGCTACGTCGACGCCCCCGTCTCCGGAGGGACCGAAGGGGCGGAGCGCGGAACGCTCAGTGTCTTTCTCGGCGGTCGCGATGAGGATCGGGCACGGGCCGAACCCGTGCTCCGCCATCTCGGAAGCCGCATCACGCCTCTCGGGCCGGTCGGGAGCGGGCAGGCGGCGAAAGCCGTCAACCAACTCATGCTCGCCGGGGTGAACCAGGCCGTGAGTGAAGCCTTGGCCTTCGCCCAGGCCGAGGGGCTGGATCTCGAGGCTCTCGTGCCGGCCTTGGCTCACGGCGCGGCCGGGAGCTGGTTCCTCGAACACCGCTCCCCGAACATGATCGCCCGACGCTTCCCTCTCGGTTTTCGCATGCGTCTGCACGCCAAGGATCTCGAGATCTGCCGGCGGATGGCCGCCGCTCGCGGGGTGCAGCTGCCGCTCGCCGAGATGACCCTCTTGCATTACCGTCGGCTGGCCGACCACGCCGAGGAAGACGTCTCGGCGTTGTTTCTCCTCAAGCAGGCGCTCTTCCGCGAAG
>JAKCBQ010000002.1 GCA_021839245.1 Pseudomonadota bacterium | reverse complement strand
CCCCGGTACATCCCGTGGAGCTGGGGGATCGTGATGTGGCTCTCGTCGATGAAGAGGATCGCGTTGCCCGGAAGATAGTCGAAGAGCGTGGGTGGGGGTTGCCCCGCGGCACGGCCCGAGAGGTGACGTGAGTAATTCTCGATCCCGGTGCAGTAACCGAGCTCGATCAGCATCTCGAGATCGAAACGCGTGCGTTGCTCGAGTCGCTCGGCTTCGAGCAGTCGGCCCGCACGGCGGAGCTCCTCGAGACGGGAGGCGAGTTCCTCGCGGATCGCATCGACCGCGGCACGCACCCGCTCGCGCGGCGTCACATAGTGCGTGCCGGGATAGAGGGTATAGCGCTCGAGACGGCGGCCCAGGCGGCCGGTGAGCGGATCGAAGAGCGTGAGCGAGGCAATCCTCTCGTCGTCGAGCTCCACGCGGAGCGCCTGGTTGTCGGACTCCTTGGGATGGATGTCCACGATCTCGCCGCGCACGCGGAACGTTCCCGGCTTGAGCTCATAGTCGTTGCGGTTGTACTGCATCTCGGCCATGCGGCGGAGGATGCGCCGTTGATCGAGCGTGTCTCCGACCCCGAGCGGGAGCGTCATGGCCTGGTACGATCCGGGGTCGCCGAGTCCGTAGATCGCCGAGACCGTGGCCACGATCACGACATGGTCGCGCTCGAAGAGCGCCCTTGTCGCCGAAAGGCGCATCTGCTCGATCTGCTCGTTCACGGTCGCGTCCTTTTCGATGTACGTGTCGCTTTGCGGGACGTAGGCCTCGGGCTGGTAGTAGTCGTAATAAGAGACGAAATACTCGACGGCGTTCTCCGGGAAGAACGACCGGAGCTCCCCGTAGAGCTGCGCGGCCAGGGTCTTGTTGGGCGCGAGGACGAGCGCGGGACGCTGTAGGCGCGCGACAACGTTGGCCAGGGTGAACGTCTTCCCCGAGCCGGTCACCCCGAGAAGCACCTGACGGGGGATCCCCTGGAGGACGCCTTCGGTGAGCGCGGCGATGGCTTCGGGCTGATCGCCCGCGGGCTCATAAGGGGCATGAAGGCGAAAAGGCACGGGAAAAAACGACGCGGCGCGGGAAGATCAAGCCAAGCCGTATATGATAAGCGGACGCTCCGCCCAGGCCCCCGACGACTTCGTCATGACTTCGGATCTTGCCCGCCGTGTGGCCCGACTGACGGCCTCGCCGACCCTGCGCATCAGCGCACAGGCGGCGGCGCTCCAGGCGGAGGGAAAGAACATCCTCCCGCTCGCTGCGGGCGAACCCGACTTCGACACACCGAAGCACATCCGCGAAGCCGCCGCCCGCGCCCTTGCGGAAGGGTATACCCGCTACACGCCCGCCGACGGCCTTCCCTCACTCAAGGAAGCGGTCCGCCGCTTCTGGTCGGAGACGAACGGACTCGACTATGAACCGCGGGAGATCGTCGTCACGGCGGGCGCGAAACAGGCGCTCTACAACCTCGTCCAGGTCCTCGTCGATCCCGGCGACGAGGTGGTGCTCGTCGCCCCCTACTGGGTCTCGTATCCCGACATCGTCCATCTCGCCGAGGGCACCGTCCGTCTCGTCGAGACGCGGGTTGAGGACGGCTACCGGCCCGATCCCGAGGCGCTCCGCGCCGCCCTGAGTCCGCGCACGCGCCTTCTCTTCCTCAACAGCCCGAACAACCCCACGGGGGCCTTTTACCCCCGTTCTCTCCTCGAAGCGATCGCCACGATGGTCCTCGAGCATCCGCGTCTTTTCGTGGTGAGCGACGATCTCTACGACCGTCTGCTCTGGGACGGCGGTCCGTTCGTCAACTTCGCGATGCTCGGTCCCGAGTGCCGCGCACGCACGATCGTCGTCAACGGCGTCTCGAAGACCTACGCCATGACCGGCTGGCGCATCGGCTACGCCGCCGGCCCCGCGCCGATTCTCCGAGCGATGGCGGACCTCGCCTCGCACAGCACGTCGAATCCGAACAGCATCGCCCAGAAGGCCGCCGAAGCCGCTCTCCTCGGGCCCCAGGATTGTGTGCGCACGATGCGTGAGGCCTACCGCCGACGCCACGAACAACTCGCACATGCCCTCGACGGACTCGGGGGCTGGCGGCTCCGACGCGCGCAGGGGACGTTCTATCTCTTCGTCGACGTCCGGTCGTTCCTCGCCGAAGCGGGCCTCCGCGACAGCCTCGAGCTCGCCTCGCTCCTCCTCGAACACGCCGGCGTGGCGGTCGTCCCTGGGGAGGCCTTCGGTGCGCCGGGATGTCTCCGGCTTTCGACCGCGGTGAGCGAGACCCTCCTCGACGAGGCCGCGCGGCGCATCCGCACTTTCGTCGACGAGCGTCTCACGAAACGGGGCTTGAGGTGAGAACGCACCCCACGCGGCCGCTCGTGGCCGTGGTCGGCCAGGGCGGAGAAGAAGCCGGCGTGGGCTTCGATGCCCTCGGGACCCCCTACACCCGCTCCCTCATCGATCTCGCGGAGGTCCTCCCCGTCCTCGTCCCACGCGCGCTCCCCATCGAGAGCCTCGGCGAGTGGATCGAGCGGATCGACGGCCTTCTGCTCACGGGCGACAGCTCCAACATCGAACCCTGGCGTTACGGAACGGCTGTGGAGAAAGGCCGCGGCCCGTACGACACCCAGCGCGACGCTCTGGCCCTTGCACTCGTCGTGGAAGCCCGTCGGCGGGGGATTCCCCTCCTCGGGATCTGCCGCGGCTGCGAGGAGATCAACGTCGCCTACGGCGGAACCCTCTGGACCGCCCTTCACGAAGAAGGATTCCGCGATCACCGCGAGCCGGACTCCCCGGATCCCCGTGTGCGCTACCGGCCGGCGCACGAGGTCGCGCTCGAGGCGGACGGTTGGCTCAACCGGATGGCCGAAGAGGACACCTGGACGGTCAACAGCCTGCACGGACAAGGGATCCGCAGCCTCGGGCCGGGACTCGTGAGCGAGGCGCACTCCCCGGACGGCCTCATCGAAGCCGTGCGCGACGCCGAGCCCCGGCGCTGGATCTTGGGCGTCCAGTGGCACCCCGAGTGGGAAAGCCACGAGGACCGCCTCGCGCGAGAACTCTTCGCCTCGTTCGGGCAAGCCTGCGCGAGCTTCACGCACGCCTCACAGCGGGCGTCTCGTCACGCCGACGCTCGCGGCTCTCGCGCCTGAGATCCGGTCCGAAGCGAGTGCGAGGAGTAGAATTCTTCCGTCTCCCTCCGGAGCGGAATGTGTCCCCAACGCGACTCACCGGAACGGCGCACTTCGATCCCGAACTCGTCCGGCGTTACGATCGCCCGGGCCCGCGTTACACGTCCTACCCAACGGCGCCTCATTTCCGGACCGATTTCGACGAGGCCTCCTACCGCCGCGCTCTGCTCGAGAGCAACGGCTCGGGGCGGCCTCTTTCGCTCTACGTCCACATTCCGTTCTGCGAGCATCTGTGTTTTTACTGCGCCTGCACGAAGGTGCTCACCCGCCACCACGAGTGGGGAACGGATTACGTGCGGCGGCTCGAGCGCGAGATGGCTCTCGTGCGCCGCTCGCTCGAAGACCGTCCGGTCGTGCAGCTCCACTTCGGGGGCGGCACCCCCACCTTTCTCGAAGCGGCGGACCTCACCCGTCTCATGGCGGCGATCCGCCGGCACTTCACGCTCCTCGCCGACGACGAGGGCGAGTACGGCATCGAGATCGACCCGCGCACCGTGGAGCCCGAGGGGCTCGCCCTCCTCCGCTCCTTGGGGTTCAACCGCCTGAGCCTGGGCGTCCAGGACTTCGACCCCGAGGTGCAACAGGCGGTGCACCGCATCCAGCCTCCGGAACTCGTGGCCACACTCCTCACCCGGGCGCGGAGCCTCGGATTCCGTTCGCTCAGCCTCGATCTCATCTACGGACTCCCGAGGCAGACGCCGGAGAGTTTTGCGAGAACCCTCGCGACCGCCGTCGCCCTTCGCCCCGACCGCATGGCCCTTTTCAACTACGCTCATCTACCCGAGCTCTTTCCGGCCCAACGCCGGCTCTCCACCGCCGAACTCCCGTCGCCCGAAACCAAACTCGAGATCCTGAGCACGAGCATCGCCGCCCTCGAGGAGGCGGGCTACGTCCACATCGGCATGGATCACTTCGCCCACCCCACGGACGATCTCGTCCGCGCGCAGGCGACGGGAACGCTCCACCGGAACTTCCAGGGGTACACGACGCACGGCGAAGCCGATCTCGTGGGGTTCGGCATGAGCGCCATCGGGAGCGTCGGGAACGTCTACAGCCAGAACCGGAAGGATCTCGAGGCGTGGAACGCGGCTCTCGACGCCGGGAAACTCCCCGTCGAGCGCGGGCTCAGACTCGATGCGGAGGACAAGCTCCGCCGGCACATCATCACCCGTCTCATCTGCGACTTCCGGCTCGACACCGAGGCCCTCGCACGCCTCTCGGGGATCGACTTCGAAGAGCATTTCGCCGATTGTCGTCCAGCCCTCGAGACCCTGCGCGCCGACGGCCTCATCGAGTGGAACGGGCCGATCCTCCGCGTGACCGACCGCGGCCGCTTCCTGGTCCGTCACGTCTGCATGGTCTTCGATGCTTATCTTGTGGAGAAACGCGCGCGCTATTCGCGCGTGATCTGACGGCCGTCTCGACCGCCTCGGCCGCCTCGACCGCTCCACAGCTCTGTGTATCAAGCCCCGGCTCCCGGGCGTGAAGCTCGTGAAGACGCGTACACGAACGGACCCGGGGAGAAACACTGCATCCGCTTCTCAATGGACGAGAGTGCGGGGGGAGTCGACGGCGGGCGTGTCAACGTCGCGCGCGGACGAGCGTTTTAAGGCGTAACGAACAACCCTCCGGGGAACCTCCACATGAAGACCTCCCTCCGGAAGCACGCCCCTGTGCTTCTTTTCCTGACTCTGCTCCTCACGCTTGCGGCCTGCGGCGGCGGGTCGTCGTCGAGCACCTCCTCCGGGACCGTCTACGTCGGCGGGACGGACGCCCCCGGCGACTTCGTCGATTACACGGTGACGATCCAGTCCCTCACGCTCACCCGCCGCGACGGCACCGTCGTGAACCTCCTCCCGATGTCGGCCACCCTCAATCTTGCGGAAGACGACGGGCTCACGGACCTCTTGAATGCGGTCACCGTTCCGGCCGGCACCTACACCTCGATGGTGGCCACCCTCGACTACAGCCAGGCCACGATCGAGGCCGTCTCGAGCAGCGGCCAACCGGTGACCCTCGAACCGGTGAACAGCCAGGGTCAGGCGCTCGGAACAGTCTCGGTCCCGATTGAGTTCGGAAACGACGCCGACCTCGTCGTGCAACCGGGCGAGCCCCGCTTCCTGACGCTCGACTTTTCTCTCGACGCCTCGAACACCGTGAATCTCACGTCGAACCCGCCCACTGTCGTCGTCGCGCCGTTCCTCGACGCCTCGATCGGGGTCACCTCCCAGCCGGTGCGTCTGCGCGGTCCCCTCGATGCGGTCAATCTTGGGAACGAAACCTACACGGTCGGCATCCGCCCCTTCTTCACCGGACCGGACGGCGGACGCGCAACGATCGGCACCACACCCACGACCGTCTACGACGTGAACGGCACGACGTACGAGGGGAACGCGGGACTCGTGGCCCTGAGCGCTCTTCCCCCGCTCGCGGCCGTCTCCTCACGGGTCACCATGGACGCCTCGACCGGCGCCCTCACGGCCACGGCCGTCTACGCCGGATCGAGCGTCCCGGGCGGGACCCTCGATGCGGTGCGCGGAACGGTGACCGCCGTCTCGGGCTCGTCCCTGACCGTGCTCGGCGCGGTTCTCGTCCGGAGCACCGGAACCGTGACCTACAACACCCTCTTCACCGTGACGACCGGACCGGGGACGATCGTCCACCAGGACGGGACGATGGGCACACTGGCGCTCAACACCATCTCGGTCGGGCAGCGAATCACCGCCCTCGGGACGGTCTCGGGCACGGCGCCTTCGTCCCTGGTGCTCGACGCCGATCCCGGCGAGATCCGGCTCGGGTTCAGCGTGCTCCGCGGGACGGTGGTGACCACCGGCAGCGGGGACCTCACCCTCGATCTCCTCTCGATCGATCACCGCCCGGTGAGCCTCTTCAACTTCGCGGGTACGGGATCCTCCTCCGCCCTTGATGCGAATCCGTCCGATTACGTGGCGGCCACAGGGGCTCTGGGACTGGCCGGGCTCGCGACCAACGATCCCGTCCGGGTCGCCGGATTCGTGACGCCTTACGGATCCGCCCCGCCCGACTTCAATGCCGTGAGCGTCGCCGACTACGCGAACGCCCGTGCGGTCGTCTTTTTGAGCTGGTTCCCGGGCGAAACGAACGCGGCCTTCACGGCCCTGAACGATGGGGAGATCGTTCCCAATCTCTCGTCGAATCCGACGATCGACGTCCTCAAGCGCGGCGACGTCCCGGTGGCCCTCACCAGCCTCGCCTCAGCCCCCACAATCGAACCCGCCGCAACGGGCGCCTATCTCATCCGTCAAAGCGGCACACTCACGCTGCACCGGACCTTCGCGGGTTTCGTGAGCGATCTCGGGATGCGTCTCAGCGGTGGAGCCGAAGTCAAATCCTTCTGGGCTCAGGGTGGATTCAACAGCACCCAGGACACCCTCACCGCCCTGCGCATGGCCGTGCGTCTCGGCTGACAGCCCCGGCGAGCTCGGGCCGGCTCTCATCCCAAAATCTAGGACTCTTCTTCCGGCCACGATCCCCGTGGCCGGTTTTTTTTTGGGGGACGCGACTCCATCCCGAAACGGGCCGCCGATCACCCACCCTTTCGACGACAGTTCGTCCGGATGCCAAACGCACGGTACGGTATAGTAGCCACGAAGATTGTGATCGCACCTCAAAACCCATCGCTCGATATTGACTTCGTTTCGCTTTTTGATTTTTGCCTTGCTGGCTTCCGCGCTCATCGGCGCCCCTCTCTGGGCCACCGGGTGGACGCTCTCGCGGGCCGTGCGACGAGGGCTCAAAGTGCAAGCCGCCGTGGCTTCTTCCAGGGAAGATTTGCGTGCCGCAAGCGACCTGGCCCGCGGGGCTCGCGCCGATCGGCTGCCGGAGCTTTTCCTGCAGAGCGCGAGCATCTGGACGCAAAGCCGGGACGGCCAGCCACTCTACGTCGCGGCGAACGGGGCCCGTGAGGTGATTGGCGAAGTCGCCGTCGACGTCCCTTTATACGCCCCAGAACTCCGAGCTCTCTCCCGTTTGGCGCGCAACCGTGCCGCCGTGGCGCGAAGCGAGCTTCGTCTGGCCCGCCTGCAGGTGGCGGCCCGGATTGTGAACGCCTGGTTCCGACTGGCTCTGGCCGAGAATCACGTTGCGATCTGGCGCCAAACCGTCGCCTACGATCGGAGCCTCTACGAACGGACGCGTCGGGCGTATCGCGCGGGGGCGAGCGCACGTCTCAACGTGGTCCAAACCCACCTGCTTCTCATCGAGGCGGGTGCGCGTTACGCACAGAACCGCACCGCCGAAGCCACCGCAAGACGGGCGTTGAACCTGGAACTGGGCATGCCCGCCTCGGCCTCCATCTCCGTCCTGTGGCCGGCAAAGCCGCTCGTTCCGTCCCCACTCCGGCAACTGTGGCGAAACGCCGTTCGTTTTCAGCCTTTGATCCGCGCGGCTCGGAGACGGGTCCTGCAGGGACGGTCCGAAGTGCGGGTGCAACGCTCCGCAACACTGCCCACGGTCCAGGGCTACGTCGCCTACGGCGTCGATACGGCCACCGCTCCCGAGGCCCGTGACCTCGGCTGGCAGGCGGGCGTCGATCTGAGTCTGCCTCTTTTCGGGTTTGGGCGTTATCGAGAGCGCCTGGCCGCGGCCCACGCGCATCTCTCCGCGCTCCGTCAAGCCAAAAACGCCCTGGTTCTTCAGATTCGGCAGCGCATCAATCGCGATTACGGTCTTTTTCGTCGGGCGCTCGAGTCCTCGCACCGGAGCGCCGAGGTCGCTCGGGAAGCGCGTCGGGTTTATTGGATGACACTCCACGGCTTCCGGAACGGAGCCCTGAACGCGCTCGTGCTGAGCCAGGCCCAGACGGATCTGATCCAGGCCGAGCTCGCGGGCGCGAACGCACGGATCGAAGAGCGCATGGCGGGCGTGCAACTCCTGCTCGATGAAGGTCGACTTCCCCGATGAGGACTCTTCGCTCGATGTGGTCTCCGTCGCGGCTCTTGCCTCTCGTGCTTCTCGCCACGTTCCTGGCCTCGACGCCGGCCCTGGGAACAGGCCTCGTCATCCGGGTGGCCACGATCCGGGCCGTCTCGAAGCGCCCCGTCCTCGACGCCCTCGGCGAGGTGAGCAGCATGGCATCGCTCACGCTCACGGCGCCTGTCACGGGACGCCTGCAAGGACCCCTGCCTCCGGCCGGGGACGTCCGGCGGGGAGAGCGGATCGTCCGCGTCGTCCCCCCGGGTCTTGCGGCGCGGCTCCGCGCTGCACGCGCCCAAGTCACGTACGCACTTCTCGAGTATCGGCGGAGCCGCCGATTGTTCCGCGACGGAGTCATCGCCCGAGAAACGCTCGAGCGCCGTCGCCTGCTCCTCAGTGAAGATCGCGCCTCCTTGCGAAGCCTCGAGGCCGAGGAGCAAGAGACGGTTCTCACCGCACCATTTTCGGGCATGATCCGCTATCGGGTGGCCTCCGGGGCCGTGGTCGAGGCGGGTACTGTGATCGCCCGCTTGCAGGGCCGCGGGCGCCCCTGGATCCACGCGCTTCTCCCGCCCGCGGATCTCCCCCGCTTCCGAGACGGAACCGTCGTCGCCATCCGGAAGGGCCGTTGGCGCGGTCGCGGGATCGTGCAAAGCCGGGGGACGAGCGCTCGCCCGTTCGGTCTCGTGCCGATCATTGTCCGTATCGCGCCCCCAAGCCCTCTTCTCCCGGGGGAATGGGTGGTCCTCCGAATTCCTCTCGAGATCCGGACCCGCCATCTCGATCAAGTTCCGCAGTCCGCCGTCGTCATGCGGGGCGGACAAGCGTTCGTTTGGGTGGTTCGCCGGGGGCGGGCGCAAAGGGTCCGCGTCCGTATCGTCTATCGCGCCCGCGGGGTGGCGGCCATTCAGGGACCGCTTCGGATCGGTGCGAAGGTGATCACCGAAGGCGTGACCCGCTTGCGCCCCGGAACACGGGTGACCGTCCGGCCGTGATCACGCGCTACCTGCGCTTTCTCTGGGAAACCCGCAGCACCCTCATCCTTCTCGCCGCGCTCTTGTTGGCCTCGGGCGTCTACGCCTTCCTCACCATGCCCGAGAGCGTCTTCCCTCCGATCAATTTCCCCAAAGTCGCCGTCCTGGTGCACACCGAGAATCTCCCGGTCCGCTACATGTTGCTCGCGGTCACGCGTCCCCTCGAAGACATCGCGAAGGGCGAACCCGGCGTCACGTTGGTGCGTGCTCAAACGGGCAACGGGTTGAGCAAGCTGCACGTCTATTTCCGCCACGGAACCTCGGCCGAACAAGACTATCTCCTCCTTCAGGCCCGCCTGTCTCATGTTCTGCTCCCGCCCGGCGCCACCATGAGGGTCAGGCTGATGACCCCGAACATCTACCCCCTGGTGGAATCCGCGCTGGTCTCGCGCCGCCTGAACAGCTCCGCGATGATGGCGACGTTTGCCTTCACCATCCGGCCGGCGCTCTTGTCGCTCCCGGGGGTCTACCATGTCCGCGCGACCGGGCGCGGCGAGCCGGAAGTCCGGGTCATGCTCCACGCGCGACGGCTGGCTCAGTACCACCTGAGCGCCGCGGATGTGGTGAGGGCGCTTCAGGCCTATCAAGGCCCTTTTTTTTCCGGTGTTCTGAACGCCTACCACGAGCAATTCCTGATCGCGACGACCGCCCGTCCGCGGAGCGTTCGTGCTCTGGCTACACTCGAGCTCCCCCTCGGGCCGCCCGATGCACGGGGCCTGCGGACACCGATCCCGCTCGGCACGCTCGGGACTCTCCGCATTGCCCCTCCGCCTCTCGTTCGGGAGGCGGCCGTGGCCGGTTGGCCGCACGCCCTCGTCCTTGACATCTCGGCACAACAGGGGACCAACCAGACCCGCGTTGCGGCCGCCGTGACCCGGGAACTGCGACGCCTGTCCCGCCGTCTGCCGCCACACATGCACATCGTGTCGGTCTACGACCTCAGTCGTCTCATCCGCTCGAGTCTGAGCGACGTCTGGACCGCTCTTGGACTGGGCACCGCGCTCACCTTCCTCGTGATCCTGCTTTTTCTCGGCCGCCTCGACGCCGCACTCTCGACCTTGACGGTGGTGCCGCTGGCCCTGGGCGCCACCCTGCTCACGCTCCACGCCTTGGGCTTCGGTGTGGACATCATGACCCTGGGGGGCCTCACCGCAGCCGTCGGCGCGTTGGTGGACCACGCCATCGTGATCGTCGAGCGCGGCATCCACGGCCTCGACAAAGAAAGCGTGGAAGCCCGTCGGGAACAGGCGCTCCAGCGCCTCCGACACATCCTCACACTCATGACGCTCGCCACACTCACCGCCGTCGTCGTCTTTCTCCCCCTCGTCTTTCTGTCCGGCACGGTAGGGCTGCTCTTCCGCAGTATGGCGCTCGCCATCGTGATCGCTCTCGTCACCTCACAACTCATCGCCTTGACGATCACCCCGGTGTTGGCCTTGTGGGTCGCCGGACACACTCCGGGACACTACCGTCTTTGGGGCGAACGCTGGTTGCGTCGGCGTTACGGGCGCTGGCTGATCGGCGGCGTGCGCCGCCCCTGGCTCGTGGCCCCCTTGCTCGTTGTCCTTCTCCTGATCGCGGTCGTGGCCGCCGTGCAACTGCCAACCGCGTTTCTCCCGCATTGGGACGAAGGGCTGTTCGTCGTTCCCTTTCGCACGCCGGCCGGAAGCGGCCCGAGAGAGACCATGCACGTCGGTCGCCGACTCATGGCGATCGCCCGGCACGACCCCGAGGTGAAACACGTCTCGCTCGTCGTCGGGCGGGGATTGGGTAACGCCTACGCCACCCCCAACAAGGGGGCCTTGACCGTCCAGCTCAAGAGCCGACACAGCGAATCGACGGAGCGGGTGATGCGGAACCTGCGCCGTCTCTTTCGGCGCGCCGTCCCCGACCTCACGACCCTCGAAACCCAGCAGATCATGGTCAACCGTCTGGGAAACATGTCCGGCTCCCATGCCCCCTTGGTGATCCAGTTGTTCGGAAAGAGCTCCCACGAACTGCAAGCGCTGGCGGCCGGACTGACGCGGAGGCTCGAGGCCAGTCACGATTTCCATTCGATCGTCCTCAAAGCGCCGTCCATCGGACCGGAAATCCAAATCCAGCCCAACGCCCAGGCGGTCATGGAGGGATTCGCGCCGCAGGCGATCGCGGACGGTTTGAAAGCCCGTTTCTGGGGAGAGACCGCGGGCTTCCTGCTGCGCGGCGAGCAGATCCTGCCGATCGACGTCCACGTCACCAATCCTCCCGACGTCACCCCGCAAAATCTCGGTCGGACCCTCCTCGCCCTTCCCAACGGGACACGCGCGCCCTTGTCCCTGAACGCCGGGATGCGTCTTCAGGGGGTCGTGCCTTACGTCACTTACCAAAACCTTGCCCCCGACGCCGAAATCAGACTGAGCCCGCGGAGCGGGGAAGGATTATCGGTCGCTGCGGCGCACGCACAATCCCTCATCGCCCAAGCTCATTTGCCCGCGGGCGTCACCAGCCGCATCGCGGGCTACTATCGCGAGCAGCAAACCAGTTTCCGTCACATGCTGATCATCCTGGCCGCGGCCTTGTTGATCCTGCTCATCTTGCTGGGGCTGCAATTCGGGAGCCAACGCGCGGCCGTCGTCGCACTCGTGTCCGTGGCCTTGGCCGCGCCGGGGGCGTTGCTCCTCCTCCTGCTGACCGGCACGGATCTCGACAGCACGGCGTTTCTCGGCGTTCTTCTCGTGTTCGCCGTGGCCGTGAACAATGTCATTCTGATCTTTGCGCGCGCCCGACAGTTGGGGGGCCACCCTCCTCGTCCCTCTTCGGTCGTGTTGGCGGCCCGTGAACGACTCCGCCCCATCCTGATGACCATGCTGGCCGACGTCTTTGGCTTTCTGCCTTTAGCGGTGGGTGTAGGTCACGGCACGAACCTTCTGCAACCCCTCGCCCTCTCCGTCATGGGAGGGCTCCTGCTCGCAACTTTCATGACCCTCTGGGTCGCCCCCGTCCTTTACGCCGCCCTACCTTACCGGCATTGACCACGTACGGGAAAGAGGAGGCAGGAAGGCACGCATCGGACCGCTCGCCGGTCCCCCACATCGCGGCGCGGAATCATAACCTCCGGATACGGATCGCATGCGCTCACGCCGAGAGGTCTTGCGGCGATCGATGAGGATGCGGAAGGATGAAAGCGCGTTGGTGGGTTCCCTGCAACACCTGTACCGCTCCTCAAGACCTGAGGAGGGCTTGCCCGCCACGGGGACAGCAGGGACAACGCACCCCCGCCCTGCCCACATAACGGCTCTCGAATATGCCTCAGGACACACCAGCCCCTATCATGGCGACCCAGAGCTCAGCAATATATTATTATAAATGATATCAATAGAATAAATATTTATTCTCGATTTCTTCTCATTCTTTTCGCCCTCTCATGTCTCTCTCGCACGCGATCCCGGAAACCACGGCCAGGGGAGTTGATTCGGATCTCTCGAGGGCCGGTCCGAGGCCAAGGTCGGCGTGCTACACTCCTTCCCCCGTTCCGTCCCGCCGCCACCTGGGGTCGTTGAGGAGCAGCGTGAGCGATTCCTGGCGTTTTCGTGTCCGCTGGTCGCGCGCCATCGCGCTCGTCGACATGAACGCCTTCTTCGCCAGCATCGAGCAGCTCGACTTTCCGGAACTCCGCGACCGGCCCGTGGCGGTCACGAACGGCGCGCTCGGGACCTGCATCATCACCTGTTCCTACGAGGCCCGCCGCTTCGGCGTGCACACCGGCATGCGTCTGCGCGAGGCCCGCAGGCTTTGCCCCGGCCTCGTGCAGCGTTCGGCCCGCCCGCAACGCTACGCCGAGATCTCGACGCGGATCATGGATCTCCTCACGACGATCACCCCGGATCTCGAGGTCTTCTCGGTCGACGAAGCCTTTCTCGATTTCACCCACTGCCAGGAACTCGGCTCCCCGGTGGCCCTCGCCCGCCGCGCCCAGGATCTCATCCTGCGCGAGACGGGGCTTCCGTGTAGCGTCGGCCTCTCGGGCGACAAGACGACGGCCAAGTACGCGGCCAAGCTCAAGAAGCCTCGGGGGTTCGTCGTGATCCCCCCGTGGGAAGCCCGCATCCGCCTGAGTCCGGTGCCCGTCACCGAACTCTGCGGGATCAAGAACGGGATCGGATCGTTTCTGGCCGCCCGCGGCGTGCACACCTGCGGGGAGATGGCCCGACTCCCTCCGAGCGTACTCACCCGCCGCTTCGGCCCTCCGGGTCTTCGCTACTGGCTCATGGCCCAGGGCGCCGACCCCGACCCCGTCCAGCCGAGCGATCCGCGCCCTCCCCGCACCCTCGGCCACGGCAAAGTCACACCTCCGGGGACCACCGAGCGCGAACTCCTCGCGGTCTATTTCCTCCACATGATCGAGAAACTCGCCGCCCGCCTGCGCGCCCACAACCTCGAGGCCCAGAATTTCCGCTTCGCCACTTACAGCCGCACGACAACCTGCGAGGCCGTCCACCGCCTGGCCGTGGCCACGAACGACGCCTCGGTGCTCCGTCCCTACGTCACTAGGTTCCTGAACGACGTCTGGACCGGACAAGGGGTCGACCGCATCCACGTCCTTGCCCTCGACCCCCGCGCGTGCGGGCGGCAAGCGGATCTCTGGAACGCCCCCGATCCCCGCCGGGCGCGTCTCAACGCCGCGGTCGACGCCATCAACCACCGTTTCGGCCCCTGGTCGGTCCACCCGGCCGCACTCCTCGAACGGAGCCCTTCCCCCGATGTGATCGCCCCGGCCTGGCGGCCGCGCGGTGTGCACAGGAGCGTGTGATGACCTCCGTCCCTCTCGCCGAGCCCCCATCCTACGAAGACGTACGCGCCGCCCGGGAACGCCTCGCCGGCCTCATCCCTCCCACCCCCGTCCTCCCGTGGACGCGGCTCGGAGAACGGCTCGACTGCCGCATCCTCCTCAAGTGCGAACAGTTCCAGCCGACCGGAGCCTTCAAGATCCGCGGGGCCACGAACGCCCTCCTCAGCCTCAGTGAAGAAGAGCGCCGCCGCGGCGTCGTCACCCACAGTTCCGGCAACCACGGCGCGGCCCTCGCCTACGCCGGCCGGCGTCTCGGCGTGTCGGTCACGGTCGCCCTCCCCGAGGGATCGAGTCCCGCCAAGATCCGTCTCCTCGAAGAGGAAGGTGCGCGCATCGTCCCCTGCGCCCCCACGCAGGAAGCGCGCGAAGCCACGCTCGCACGCCTTGTGGCCACCGAGGGCTTGGTGGCCATCCCCCCCTACGACGACCGGCGCGTCATCGCCGGGCAGGGAACCGCCTGCGACGAATTCCTCGACCAGGCGCCCGATCTCGACACGCTCCTCGTCCCCATGGGCGGCGGGGGCCTCATCGCCGGAAGTGCACTCGCGCTCCGCGCCCGCCGTCCCCAAGCACGCCTTCTCGGCGTCGAACCCGCCGGGGCGGCCGACACCCGGGAGTCCTTGATGACGGGAAACCGCCTCACGCGGCATCAACCCGAGACGATCGCGGACGGCCTTCGGGCGCTCGTGGGAGTGCTCCCGTTCGCGATCATCCGCCGTGCGGTGGACGGCGTTCTCACGGTGACGGATGAGGAGACGATCACCGCTCTCCGTCTTTTCGTACGCGAGACGCACGCGGTCATCGAGCCTTCGTCGGCCACGGTCGTGGCCGCGCTTCTGGCGCTCCCCGAAAAGGAGCGACGCGGACGCACGATCGGTCTTCTCTTGAGCGGCGGAAATGTCGAGCCCCGTGCGCTCGCAGGCTGGCTCGCCCGCGAAGAGGAGCCGCGCGCCGATCAGCGATTGCGGTAAATGATCCGCCCCTTCGTGAGATCGTAGGGCGTGAGTTCCACCGTGACCTTGTCGCCCGTGAGGATACGGATGTAGTTCTTGCGCATCTTGCCGGAGATGTGCGCGAGCACCACGTGCCCGTTGTCGAGCCGCACACGGAAACTGGTGTTGGGGAGGGTCTCGACGACCGTCCCCTCCATCTGCAGACTCTCTTCTTTCGGCATGGCACTCGTCAGGGCACAGGCAGGGCGCGGCTATTGTGCCTCAGTGTAACGCGCGGGTCAACTCCCTGTATAAGTCCACCACCTTTGGCACTCGGGTTGGTGGTGAAGGAGAAAGGATAACGGAGATGGCTGGTCGAGTCCCTGGGGCGGGCGCTCGGTGTTGGTGAACACGAGCCACTCGGTCGGCTTCCGGTTGAAGAGAGCGAGGTCGGTGAACAAGAGATCCTTGTGGTCGTCGACGAAGGATTCCTGAAGGGTGCGGTTGAAACGCTCGGCGTGGGCGTTCATTTGGGGCGTCCTGGGGTCTGTGTCCCTGCGCTGGATGTCGTGGCGCTCGAGGCTTCGAGCCAAGCGTACCTCGAACTCACGGCCGTTGTCGGACAGCAGGACTTGGAGCGGTTGAGGCAGCCGCGCGAGGACCTCATCCCGGGCCGCTTGGGTGGGACGGGTGGATTTGCCGGGGATGACCAAGGCACAGGCGAAGAAGCCGGACGGGATCGATGAAGGTGAGGGTGGAGCGCCGGATGCCGTCCCAGGCGCGCCAGATGGTATCGACGGCCAAGCACGGGAGCGGGCCGGTCTTCACGCCCTTGGGCTTTCGGGGCTTCGGAGGACGGCGCAGGAGCTTGGGCAGCCTTGGGAGTCGAGTCTGGCAGTGGCAACGCGACTCTTGTCGGGCGCGCGGGTGAGGATCCTGCCGAGGGTGGAGACCGAGCGGATCGCGAGTGAGGTGGTTCCCCTGGTTTAGACAGCCTGAAGGGGTGATTAAGCTCTGGACGGTTCTCATGGCAGGTCAGGCCGCCTGCCGTAACAGCCCTTCCGCGTAGATCGCGTCCGGGGTTTTCCCGCCGAGGGAGGAATGCGGTCGTGCGGCATTGTACCAGGCGAAATAGGCCCGGAGACCAGCCTTCAGTTCCTCACCGCTGTCCGCCAGCTGCAGATAGACGTGCTCATCCTTGACCGTGCGCCAGAGCCTCTCCACAAAGACGTTGTCCAAAGCTCGGCTCTTGCCATCCATACTGATGCGGATGCCGTGCTGTTCGAGTACCGTGAGGAAGCCTTCCGAAGTGAACTGCGCGTCTTGATCACTGTTGAAGATCTCGGGCGCGCCGTACCGGCGCAGGGCTTCGCCCAAGGCCTCGGCACAGAATCCCGCATCCAAACTGTTCAAAACCCGCCAGGAGAGGACCTTGCGGCCGAACCAGTCCACCGGGACGACGAGGTCCTGAAATCCCCGCGCCATGGCAGGTAGGTCACATCCGCAAACCAGACCGGATGGGGATGGTCGATGGTCACGCCGCATAGCAGGTAGGGATACCTAGTGCCGGGCTCCAGAAGCCGCGGCGCTGGGCCATGAAGCGCGAGACGATGACACCGGCGTACACGACGCGGTGGAGCGAGCTGGCGATTGTGAGGGCGTGAAAGGCTTGGACAAGGAGGACGCAAGGGCGGCGGCGGCCGGGCTGGAGTGGCCCGAATTTGACATTCGAGCTTGCCAGACGGACTTCCGATGAGCGGACGCTCTCCTCACTGAGTCTTGCACAGTAGAATTTTTGCCGAGGTGACGCATGCTCGATGCCATTAGCCACATTGCCCTCGTAGTGAAGAACCCTGCACGGACAGCCGCGCTGTTTCGTGAGCTCTTCGACGCCCGGACGGTCGAGCGTGAGAACGAAGAGGGACATCTCGAAACATTCTTCAAACCGGCAGGCACATGGATTGTTCTGGTCGGCGCACCTGTTCAACGTGTCCGGACCGGGGACCATATTGCCTTTCACACCACACCGGAAATTCTCGAGGCTACCGCCGCCAAACTTCAAGCCATGGGGCGCGAGTTCATAAGGGCTCGTTCCGACAGGGCTTTGTACTTCTTCGATTACGATGATCACGTATTTGAATTGGATACGGAGTCTTTCTGATAGAAGACTTGCTACTTTTGGAAAGCCTTCTACTGGCTCGGAACGGCCGTACGTTGGCGATGGAAGTACGCCATCGACTTGATGTGGTCATCTCCGCACGTTCGGCAGTCAAGCCCCAAGCAGGCGCCGCACCAAGAGCGACGGCATATCCCGCCGACTGTCGGCGATCGCATAAACGTAAACCTTCTGCGCCGTGACACGGTAGATCACTCGATAGGGCTTGAAAGAGACTTGCCGATATTCCCGAATGCCAAGGACCATCAGTTCCTTGGGGCAGGCGCCGCGCTCAGGAAAAGTTGACAGGCTCTCGACGACCTCCAACAGCCGATCCAGCACGTGGTCGGCGTTGGCCTTGCAATCAAATTCGGCGATGTAGCCGTAGATCGACTCCAGATCCTTCTCGGCCCCTTCGGTCAGCAAAATCTCGTATTTTCGCCCCCCCATTACTTGGCGGCCTGTTTGGCCCGCAATCTTGCGACAACCTCGGCCACGGGCTTGACCTTGCCAGCCTCAATCTCCGCATTGCCGAGCGCGAGAATTTTTAGCAGCGCCAGTGTTTCCTGTGTTTCCTCAAAGGAGGCGATATCTTGAATAACCGCCTTGGCTTCCCCGTTCTGGGTAATGACAAGAGGCTCCCGCTTCTCGGTCAATTGGGCCAAAACTTCGGCCGCGTTCGCCTTGAGGTAACTGATGGGTTTGACTTGCGTTGAGTAGCGCATGAGTTGACGCCTTGGCACAAGGAGGACTTAATATAGTCTTTATTCAGTCCTTACGCAACAAAGGCTCATTCGCTCCCGCAACCCCATAGAGCGGCGCCACAAACAGCAGTGGAAGGGAGAGCTGCCGGAACAGCTTCAAGCCCTAACGCGTCGAGTCGCCCGGTCACGACGGGAAAGACGGGGGCGACGACAGCCCCGCCTGAGCCGATACGACAAGCCAAAAACCAAGGAACCTCTGATTGATTGAGCAAGACGTCCATCATGACGTCGACCTTGGACTCGATGCTCTCCTCCACACTCGAAGAAGTGCCAAAGGTTTCTGAACTTATGCACTCCCCACCGAATCGAGGCGCTCGGGTGATCGCCCGGCACCCGAGCCGGGTCTCAAAAGTCCCGTTCAGGGAGATTGACGACAGGCGGGAACGAGGCGACGATCCTCAGGAAGAGGATCCTCTCGCGGAAGATTCCTTCCGCTCTTCGACATCCTGAAGCGCCTGGATCAGCCCCACCGAATCCGGAATCCAGACGACGCCTCCACCTTGGGCCCGCCAGCTCTCTTCAACCCACCGGGGGGCGACGGCACGGATTCTCCCATCGACAAAAACCAGCGGAAGACGCGAACGCAACCAGGGCGGCACACGGCGACGGCGGAGAAACTCCTGAAGGCGCGTCCCCTCGCGCCCCCAGGCGAGAGACTCCCCGCCTCGGCGGAAGCGGACATGCCCCCTCCCCTCCCCGCGGAGGAAAAGCGTCCCATAGCCCGAGGGGAGCGTCACGACTCCACGCTCGTCGGCTTCCCCTTCCCAATCCGCCGGAGGAACGGTGGGAAGCGGGAGAAGAGCGTAGAGTCCGCCGGCGAAGAGTGCGTACCGCCGTCCCTCCTCCCCACGCACCTCGAGCGTCCTCGCCCCGCCCCCGCCGCACGCCTCCTCGAGAAGCGCAAAGCGCGGACGGGGAAGTTTCGCCCCGCCGTGCTGCACGAGCCAGAGACGGAGGAGTGCACGCCGCTCGGAGGGGGGGAATGCGTGGATCCTCGCCACCTCGAGAACGTGGCTACGCACCACTTCGGCGTACTTCTCGGCCGTGAGCCTCCGGAGCCTCTCCTCGTCTTCGGCCAGGGCATCGAGACCCCGGGCGGCCGTCGCCGCCGCCGACGGCCAGCGTCGGGCGAGCGGCCCGAGCACACGGCGGCGGACGAAGACACGCGCCCGGGCCTCGTCGCTGTTGCCGGGATCCTCGACCCACGAAAGCCTGCGCGCCCGCGCGTAGGCATGGATCTCGGCGCGTCTCCAGTCGAGAAGGGGACGCAAAAGGTAGCCCGAAGCAAAGGGTCTCATCACCCCCGTGCGACCCATCGCCGTCCACCCGTCCCCTCCCCCGCCGCGGAGGAGGGAGAGCACGAGACTCTCGAGACGATCGTCGGCGTGGTGGGCGGTCAGGAGAACCCCCTCGGGATCGAGACACGCCGCGAACCAGGCGTAACGGGCCTCCCGCCAGCGCGCTTCGATCCCGCCCGCGCGCGGGGCCCGATCCTCGGCGAAGCGTCCCACCTCGAGCGCCAGGCCGTGTTCCCGGCAGAGGGCGGTGACCGCCGCGAGCGCCCGATCCGCGTGTTCCCCGCTCCCGTGGTGAAAGTGCAGAACCGCCAGAGAGCGATCCTTCGGGTGCACCAGGTGGAGGAGAAGATCGAGAAGGACGAGCGAATCGCGCCCGCCGGAGACGGCCACCCGGAGGGGACGGCCCTCCGCCGCGGCAAGCGGCCGGCGGAAGCGCTCGACGCCCAGATCGACGAGACGGCGCCGCTTCCCGTCCGTCGTCTCAACCGCTCGTGTAGACGCCGTAGCGCATGATCTTCTCGTAACGCGCGGCGAGGAGGCGCTCGGTCGGAAGAGCGAGGAGAGCGTCGAGTTCCTCGGCCAGGACTTCACCGATGCGGCGGGCGGCTTCGTCCGGCGCGCGGTGCGCCCCACCGAGGGGCTCCTCGATCACCCGGTCGACGAGCCCGAGTTCATGCAGGCGCTCGGCGGTGAGACCCAGGGCGGCGGCGGCCGTCGCGGCGTATTCCGCCGATTTCCACAGGATCGAGGCGCAGCCCTCGGGCGAAATGACCGAATAGATGCTGTACTGGAGCATGACCAGGCGGTCGGCGACGCCGATCGCGAGTGCCCCTCCCGAACCGCCCTCGCCGATGACGAAGGAGACGATCGGGACGGCGAGCTGCGACATGACGGCGAGGTTGCGTGCGATCGCCTCGCTCTGGTTGCGTTCCTCGGCCTCGACGCCCGGATAAGCGCCCGGGGTGTCGATGAAGGTGACGACGGGAAGACGGAAGCGCTCGGCGAGCTGCATGAGGCGTAACGCTTTGCGATAGCCCTCGGGCTTCGGCATGCCGAAGTTGCGGGCGATCTTCTCTTTCGTGTCCCGACCCTTCTGGTGGCCGAGGACGACGAGGGCGCGCCCGCGGAAGCGGGCGAGCCCGCCCACGATCGCCTGATCATCGGCGGTCGAGCGGTCCCCGGCGAGAGGCTCGAAGTCGGTCATGATCCGCTCGATGTAATCGAGCGTGTAGGGGCGCTGCGGATGGCGCGAGACCTGGGTGATGCGCCACGGGTCGAGATCGGCGTAGATCGAGCGCGTGAGGCTCTCGATGCGCTCGTCGAGCCGGGCGAGCTCACGCGCTTTTTCCTCCCCGCCGTCCGCCGCCGCGAGAAGCTCCTTGCGTCCCGCCTCGGCCTCGGCGATGGGTTGTTCGAACCCCAGGAATTGGAGTCGCCGCTCGCTCATCGCTCCTTCCGCCCGCACTGGTCCGGGCATTGTAGCCGAGCTCCGTCGCCCCTCATCCGGAGGCCACTCCGGACGGCGCCCCGTTCGCGGGCGTGCCGTTCTTCGTCGGCGGATCGTAGTGGATCCGAAGGGGCGCCCCGTCGGACAGCCCCTCGAGCGCGCGCAACACCTCGGCGCTCGCGGCGACGGCGAAGCGCGCGTCCGGAAGATCGACGATCCCCGCGGCCCGGGAGCCGGCAATCTCGAGGCTGATCGAGGTCCGCCCGCGGGGCGCCCCCTCGAGATAGGCGCGAAGACGCGCGAGGCGCCCGCCCGCGTCCCCTTCGGACCCCACGCGACAGGTGAGGACGATCCGCCGGGCGGAGGCCGCCCGCACGACGTCGAGGCTCCGGATGCGCGTTGCCCAGAACCTCCAACCGTTAAGAAAAGCGCTGTACTGCAGTTGCCCCTCGAGAAGAACGACGCTTCCGACCGGGGGGTCGCCGGGAGGCTCGATCCGCGCGTTGTCCTGGACGAGGACGTCCATCACCCGCTCGCCCTCGTCGATCTCGAGGAACACCCGGCCCTGGCGGCGGCGGACCCGTTCGACGAGACCGCCCATCACGAAGGGCATCTGCTCACCCGGTCGCCCCTCCGGCACGGAGGAGAGACGGCGGGCGCCGAACACGAGGAGATCGTCGCGCACCTCGTCCAGCGGATGCCCGCTCAGGTAGAGCCCGAGGACGTCTTTTTCGTGCTCGAGCCGCTCGCGCGGGCTCCACGGACGCGCGGCGGGAGGCCGCGGGAGAGGCGCGACGCCGTCCCCGCCGACGGCGGCGAAGAGATCGCCCTGACCCTCGGCGAGACGCATCGCCTCGCCCTGCGTGAGCACTTCGAGCCAGGCGAGAAGCTCCGCACGGCTCGCGCCGAAGGCGTCGCAGGCCCCGGATTTCACCAGGATCTCGAGGGTGCGGCGGTTGAGCCGCCCGAGAAGGCGGCGGACGAAATCGTCGAACGACCCGAAGGGCTGCGCCGCACGCTGCTCGAGAAGGGCCTCGACGGCCGCCCGTCCGAGTCCCTTGATCGCCCCGAGACCGTAACGCAGAGCCCCGTCCTCGACGAGAAACCCGTAATCGGAGCGGGTGACGTCGGGCGGCCGCAGTTCGAGGCCCTGGGCGCGGACGTCGGCGACGAGCGGCGGCAGCTTGTCCGTGTGCCCCATTTCGCAGGTGAGAACCGCGGCCATGAACGCCGCCGGATGGTGCGCCTTGAGCCACGCGGTCTGGTAGGCGAGGAGCGCGTAGGCCACCGAATGCGACTTGTTGAAGCCGTAGCCGGCGAACTTCTCCATCACGTCGAAGATTTCCTCGGCGACGGCGTGGGGCACGTTTTTCTCGAGGGCCCCGGCCATGAAGCGCGTGCGTTCCTTGGCCATTTCCTCGGGTTTTTTCTTGCCCATCGCCCGGCGCAGAAGATCGGCCTGCCCGAGGCTGTAGCCGGCGAGGACGCGGGCGATCTCCATGACCTGCTCCTGGTAGACGATGACGCCGTAGGTCGGACGCAGGATGGCGGCGAGCGCCGGGTGCGGGTAACGCACGCTGCGCTTGCCCTTCTTGCGCTCGATGAACTCGTCGACCATGCCCGACTGGAGCGGCCCGGGCCGAAAGAGGGCGACGAGCGCCACCACGTCGTCGAAGCGGTCCGGTCCGAGCCGGCGAATGAGATCGCGCATACCGGAGGATTCGAGCTGGAAGACGGCGGTGGTCTCGAGCCGGTTGAGAAGCGCGTAGGTCGCGGGATCATCGAGGGGAATGTCGGAGGCCCCGCAGGGCGGCTCACCCCGGGCGCGGCGCTCGGCGTTGATCGTCGCGAAGGCCCGCTCGATGATGGTGAGGGTGCGGAGCCCGAGGAAGTCGAACTTGACGAGTCCCACCGCTTCGAGGTCGTCCTTGTCGAACTGGGTGACGAGTCCCTCCTCGTCGACCCCGTAGAGGGGGACGAAGTCCGTCAGGCACGTGGGGGCGATGACGACGCCGCCGGCGTGCCGGCCGACGCTGCGCACGAGACCCTCGAGGCGGGCGCCGAGATCGAGGATGCTCCGAATCTGCTCGTCCTCGTCGCGGAGCCGACGCAGTTCGGGCTCCTTCTCGAGCGCCTTCTCGAGGGTCATCTCGAGTTCGAACGGAACGAGCTTGGCCACCCGGTCGCCGAGACCGTAGGGCAGACCGAGTGTGCGGGTGACGTCGCGAACGACGGCGCGGGCCGCCATCGTCCCGAACGTCGCGATCTGGGCGACCTTGTCGGCTCCGTAGCGTTCGACCACGTAGGCGATGACCCGATCGCGGCCGTCGACACAGAAATCGATATCGAAGTCGGGCATCGAGACCCGCTCGGGGTTGAGAAACCGCTCAAAGAGAAGGTCGTGCACCAACGGATCAAGATCGGTGATTTCGAGCGCGTAGGCGACGAGCGAGCCCGCCCCCGAACCGCGTCCGGGCCCGACGGGCACCCCGTGAGTGCGGGCCCATGAGGTGAAATCGGCCACGATGAGGAAATAGCCGGAGAACGCCATCTGGGCGATGACCCCGAGCTCCTCCTCGAGCCGCTCCTCGTAGCGGCGGGCGTCGGCCGACGGGCGGGTGCTCGCGAGCCTGCGCGCGAGACCCTCGCGCGCCCGTCGGCGGAGCGCCGTCTCCGCGTCCTCGCCCTCCGTGAGTGGGTAGGACGGGAGGTGAATCCCCCCCAGCGCGGGCGCAAAGTTGATCCGACGCGCCAGTTCGACCGTGTTCTCGAGCGCTTCGGGAAGATCGTGGAAGAGCGCCGCCATCTCCTCCGGGCGGCGGAGGTACTGCTGCTCGACGAACCGGCGGCGGCGGCGCGGGTCGTCGAGCGTGCGCCCCTCCTGGATCGAGACCCGCGCCTCGTGGGCCTCGTAGTCGTCCGCGTGAAGAAAGCGGACCTCGTTCAGCGCGACGAGCGGAAGACCGCGGCGGGCGGCGAGATCGACCGCAGCCTGAAGGTGCACGCTCTCGAGGGGACGGGGAAGACGTGTCACCCCGAGGTAGAGACGATCGGGGAACCAACGCAGCCAGCGCTCGAGACGCTCTTCGGCCTCTTTCTCGCGCGCGTGCGCGAGGTCGTGGCCGACGTCGCTCCCGCGCCCGAGGACGGCGATGAGCCCCTCCGCGGACTCCTCGAGCCAGGCGACGGGGACCCCTGCGGTGGACGGACCCAAGGCGTAGCGCCGGCTGAGAAGCGCACACAGGCGCCGATAGCCCTCGAGGTCTTGAACGTAGAGGAGCACACGGGGCAGATCGGCCGTCTCGTCACGACGCCCATCCGTCCCCTCGACGAGTGCGAGATCGACCCCGAGGAGCGGCTTGAGACCCCGGGCCTCGGCCGCGCGGACGAACTTCACGGCGGCGAACATGTTGCCGTCGTCGGCGAGGCCCACGGCGGGGATCCCGCACGCGAGGGCCGCCTCGACGAGCCGGTCGAGACGGATGATGCTGTCGCGGAGCGAGTACTCGCTGTGCACGTCGAGGGGAACGTAGACGCTCACCGGGCGCCCTCCTCCGCGCGCGCGACGGGCGCGTAGCTCCGCCGGTGGATCGGGCACGGACCGCGGCGGACGAGACACCCCCGGTGGTCGGCCGTCGGGTACCCCTTGTGCCGCTCGAAGCCGTAGCCCGGGTAGAGGCGTGCGTATTCGCCCATGCGGGCGTCGCGGTGCACTTTCGCCACGATCGAAGCCGCACTCACCGCGGGCACCGTGCGGTCGGCACCCACACGGGCCTCGAGCGGAAGGCGCGCGTAGGGGCGATCTCGGCCGTCGACGATCACCCGGGTGGGCGCGGGATCGAGGCGGGCGATGACCCAGCTCATGGCGAGGAGCGTCGCCCGCCGGATGTCCCAGAGATCGACCAAAGCGGCCGGAAGCTCAACGACGGCGAACGCGCGCGCGCGGCGGCGGATCTCGCGCGCGAGCACTTCCCGGCGTTGGGGAGGCAAGAGTTTCGAGTCCCGGAGCCCCTCGGGGACGTCGTCGGGATCGAGGACGACGGCGGCCACGACCACCGGGCCGGCCAGAGCCCCTCGGCCCACCTCATCGACACCGGCTTCGCCCTCCCGAGCACGGGGGCTCCCTCCGCTCATCGCGTCCCGCCCCGGGCGGCGAGATGGGCGTCGATGGCCTCCCAGGCCCGGGCGTCGGCGCCGCGGCGGAGGGGTTTGGCGGTCTCGAGAAGCGCGCGACGGACCGCTCCGTTCACGTCCGGGCGGAGGAGTGAGAGAAGAGCCCCCGCGAGGATCCCGGGCCGGACGAGGCTTTGGAGAAACTCGGGCACGATCGGGCGGCCCGCGAGGATGTTCGGGAGCGCGATGTAGGGCGTGCGGAAGCCCCTCGCGAGAACGAAGGAGGCGTTGAGCCCACCCGTCCGGTAGGCGACGACGGAGGGGCAACCGACGAGCGTCGCCTCGAGGGTGACCGTCCCCGACTTGAGGAGCGCGGCGTCCGCGGCGGCGAGGAGCCGAGCCGTCCCCGTGCGCACCTCGAAGGCCTCGGGCGGAAGACCCGAGCGCCGGGCCTCGTCGCGCCATCCGTCCGTGCTCCGGCCCTGAGGCGCGGCGAGCACGAAACGCGCGCCGCTGCGTCGGTGAACCTCGGCGGCCGCGGCGAGAAAGAGCGGCGCGTGGCGGCGGATCTCCTGCGGGCGACTGCCGGGGGCGAGGACGACGTACGGGACGCCGACGGGCCAACCGAGGGCGGCGCGGAGCGGCGTGCGATCCTCTGCCGCCTCGAGCCGGTCGGCGAGCGGATGGCCCACGAAGACGCTCGCGACCCCGCGGTTTTCGTAATACGCCGGCTCAAAGGGAAAAAGACAGAGCACAAGATCGACGCCCGCCACGACGTCCGCGACCCGTCCCTCCCGCCACGCCCAAACGGTGGGGCTCACGTATTGGACGCAGGCGATGCCGCGGGCGCGCAGCCGCCGCGAGAGCGGGAGATGGAAATCGGGGGCGTCGATGCCGACGAAGACGTCGGGCGGGCGGGCGGCGGCGAGAGCGAGGAGACGGCGGCGCAGCGCGAGGAAGGCGGGAAGCGCCCGTAGCGATTGCATGAGGCCCATCACCGCGTAGCGCTCCGGCTCACAGGCGCCGGAAAACCCCGCCTCGCGGGCACGAAGACCCGCCACGCCGTCGCTCTCCCAAGGTGCGCCCCGCCGCGCCGCCTCGCTCAGGAGGCCGGCGGCGAGAGCGTCGGCCGAAGGCTCGAGGGCGGAGAGGATCGCACGTGTCATGGACCGCGGACGATACCCCGGCTGGTCCCCCGGAGGAACTCGACGAGGCAACCGATCTCGGGCGTCTCGGCGCTCTGTTCCTCGAGGGCCACAATCGCCTCCTCGAGCCTGAGATTCTTGCGGTAGAGGATGCGGTACGCCTCCTTGAGGCGGGCGATCGTCGCGGGGCTGAACCCGCGCCGCTCGAGACCTTCGCTGTTGATCCCGTAGGGGCGCGGCGCTTCGCCCGCCCCACGCACGGCGACGAGAACGTACGGGGGAACGTCCTGGACGAGACCGCAGTCGTGCCCGACGAAGGCGTGTGCCCCCAGCCGGCAGAACTGGTGGACCTTGGCCGAAGCGCTCAGGATGACCCAATCGCCGACGGTGACGTGGCCGGCGAGCGCAACACCGTTGGCGAGGATGGTGTGATCCCCCAGGATGCAGTCGTGGGCGATGTGGACGTAGGCCATGATCCAGTTGTCGTGGCCGAGGCGGGTTACCCCTCCGCCCTGAACCGTTCCCCGATTGATGGTCGTGTACTCGCGGATCGTGTTGCGCTCGCCGATCTCGAGGACGGTCTCCTCCCCGTGGTACTTCTTGTCCTGGGGCTCGTCACCGATCGAGCAGAACGGGAAGATGCGGTTGTGGGCGCCGATCCGGGTCGGCCCGTACACGACCGTGTGCGGACCGATCACGCTCCCGGATCCGATCCGCACGTGCGGGCCGATGACCGCGAAGGGACCGACGCGCACGTCCGCGGCGAGATCGGCCTCGGGACTCACGACGGCCCGTGGGTCGATCAGCGGGGAAACTGCGTCTTCGTCGCGCATAGAAATACAGCCTCCACGACGATCTCGTCGGCGACGTGGGCCGTCGCCTCGAACTTCCAGATGTCGTGCACACGGCGGATCAGGGTCGAGGTGAGGCGAAGAGAGTCCCCCGGCCGGACGATCCCGCGAAAGCGGGCTTTCTCGATGCCGGCCAGATAGTAGGAGATCTCCTCGCCTCGTCCTCCCAGAATGGCGTTGACCACAACCGAGGACGCCTGAGCCATGGCCTCGAGGATCAGGACGCCGGGCATGACGGGATCGTCCGGGAAATGCCCGGGGAAGAACCACTCGTTGTAGGTGACGTTTTTGAGGGCCACCACCGTTTTCTGCTCGCGGCATTCGAGGATGCGGTCGACGAGGAGAAACGGATAGCGGTGGGGAAGATGGCCCATGAGGGCTCGGATGTCGTGAGACCCGTCAAGGGGCGGGGCGGTCATGCGGTTCTCCGGAAACGGAATCGTCGGGGGCCTCACCCGCACGGCGGCGGTCGAGGCGGTGGATGAGGGCGACGAGGCGCCGCCAGCGGCGGACCTCGACGACGGGCAAGACGGACGAGTAGACGCCGGGGCGGGCGATCGTGCCGGTGACCGAACTGCGGGCGGCGAGGATCGTGCCGTCCGCCACGTGCACGTGGCCGGTGATGCCCACCATCCCGCCGATCTGGCAGTGCCCCCCCACGGTGGTGCTCCCCGCAACGCCGGTGAGAGCCGCCACGATCGTGTGGGCGCCGATGCGGACGTTGTGCCCGATCTGGATGAGGTTGTCGAGCTTGACCCCGTCTTCGACGACCGTGTCCTCCATCGCGCCGCGGTCGATGCAGGTATTGGCCCCGATCTCGACGTCGTCGCCGATACGCACGCCGCCGAGCTGGGCGATGTGGTGCCAGCGCGTCCCGTCGTGGGCGTAGCCGAACCCCTCGGCTCCGAGGACGGCGCCCGGGTGAACCACGACCCGCCGGCCGATCGTCACGTCTGCGCCGACGTCGACCGAGGCGACGAGCCGGCTGCCCGCCCCGAGGCGACTCCTCGCCCCGAGGCGACAGTGGGGGCCGAGCACCGCTCCGGCCTCGACGAGGCAGTCCTCTTCAAGAATGCAGTACGGGCCGACCGCGGCGTCGGGGGCCAGGCGGGCCGTCGGGTGCACGATCGCTGTCGGGTGCACCCCAGGAACGGCAGGGGGGTCGGGGCGGAGACGGGCGGTCGCGCGGGCGTAGGCCAGGAGCGGACGGTCGGTGACGAGCCTCGTGCACGCACAGCGGGCGGCGTCGGCCTCTGAGAGAATGACGACCGAGGCCCGCGTGGACGGGAGATGACGGGCGTGGGCCGCATCCGCAAAGCTGAGCGCACCTTTCTCCGCCCGCTCGAGCGGGGCGACATGCGTCACGGTTTCCTCGGCGTCGCCCCGGAGTTCGGCCCCGAGGAAGCGCGCCAGCTCCCCGGCGGTCACAGAGAACCGTTGCGCGGCCATGTCCTCAACCCGAGGGTTTGCGGTCGAGGGATGCCAGGTAAGCCAGAACCTTGCGGGTGATGTCGACGCGGGACCCGGCGTAAAACACGCCCTGCCCCACGATAAGATCGTAGTGGTGCAGACGCGCGTACTCGTGGATGGCGTGGATCATGAGATGCTGCAGATTCGCGAGAACCTGATCGCGGGCGAGCTCGAGGTCCTCGAAGTACGCGCGCTGGTGACGCCGGAGGCGGCGGACGAGAGAAGCGAGTTTCTGACGCTCCTCGGTCTGCTTGAGCAGCGTGAGCGAAGCCCGCTCGGCTTTGTAGGTTTTTTCGGCCGACGCGAGACGCGCTTCCTCTTTATGGATGCGGGCGATCTGCGGGCCGAACTCGTCTTCGAGGCTCTTTCGGGCGGCGAGCGACTGAGGCATCTTCTTCAGGAGCACGAGGCTGTTGACGTAGCCCACCCGGAGAGGATCGGCCTGCGCCGTCGGGACCCCGACGGTGAGGCCCGCGAGGGCCGCCATCGCGACGGCCGGGAGGGCGCGCCGCAAGGGGAGAGGAAGGAGACGGGACGCAAGGGGAAAGCGGAGCATGGGGCGGGGTCTCAATAATCAATAATAAGAGGCCAGCGTGAACTGGAAGTAGCTGAGTATATCCTGCGGCCTGGGGTTGAGCGGCTTGGCCCAACTCAGGCGAATCGCTCCGAGCGGAGTGAGCCACGTGACGCCGATGCCGGCCGAATAACGGAGATCGTTGATCCGGAAATCCCCCGGTTGGGCGAAGACGTTACCCGCGTCGACGAAGAGCGAGACCCGATAATCGGGGGCCTCTCCGGGGTACTTGTGCCCGAAAAGCTGCGGGAGAAGAATCGCGTCCTGCCCGTAGAACAGCATGGCGCCACCCACCGGGATACCGTTCACTGTTTTCGGCCCGAGAGAATCGGTCTGGTAACCACGAACGGAATACGGTCCACCGGCAAAGAAGTCGAGAAGCGGAGGGAGCGCGTTGGTCTTCCCGTAGCCGTTGCCCACACCCACCTCGCCGTTGAACTCGTAGGTGAAGCCGGCCCAAAGCGGGAGATAGTCGGTCGAAGTGTAGGTGAGCGTGTAGTAATCCTGGGCTCCCGGCGGAACACCCACGCTCGCGTTGAAGGCCTGGAGTCCCCCCCGGCTGGCCAGGATGACGCGGTTCCGGGTGTCGTAACTCAAGCCCATATTGAGCGCGAGATCGTTGTAGGAGATCCCCGGCAGCGCGACGTTGATGCTCGTCCCGTCGGGGCTCGAGCACTGCGCCTCCTCCGTGTAGGTCGATCCGTTGTTGGGGTTCAAGGCGAAGGCGAAATAAATCGGCGGACTGCTGCAGTTGGTGAGAAAGTTGGTGTGGCTCAGGGTGGCGCCGAGGGTGTAGTTCGCGAACGTCGAGAGGGGGAACCCGTAGTTGAGTGTGAGCCCGTACGTGCGGGTGTTGAAAGCCTGCGTGTAACTCACGAAGCTCGTGCTTCGGGTGTAGAAAAACGAGAGATTCTCACTCACCCCGTTGAGCGTGTAGTACGGATTGGTGTAGTTGAGGGAGTAGCTCGTCTGGTAAACCGAACGCTGAGCGTTGAGGGAGAGAAGATCACCCTGGTCGCGGAAGTTGCCGATGCCGATTTGTCCCCCGACGATGAATCCGTAGCCTTGGGCGTAGCCCAGCGAGACGTTGGCGTCACCCTCACGACGCTGCACGATGTGCACGACGAGATCCACACGATCCGGGGAGCCCGGAATCGGAACGGTACGGATGTGCACCAGCTTGACGAAGGAAATGCGCTTGAGCTGAAACTTCGAGAGGCGGACGAGCTCGGGGGAGAGCCAGGCGCCCTCGAGCTGCAACATCGCGCGTCGGTAGACGGTCTCATCCGTCCCGTGAATACCGTGAAAGAGGATGCGACGGACGTAGACACGCTCACCCGGATCGAGGAAGAAATCGAGCGAGACGATGTGCGACTTGCGGTTGAGCTGCGGGATGATCTCGACGTGCGCAAAAGCGTAGCCGCGGTCCTCGAGCATCGCCTTGAGGAGCGCGGCGGTCTCTTTGGCGCGGGCCCGAGAGTAGATCTGCCCCCGGTGAATGCGGACGGCGCGTTCGAGACGGGCCCGCGGCAGGACGAAACGTCCGTTGAGAAACACCCGCCCGACGTGGTAGACACTCCCCTCGTGGACATTGATCGTGAGGTAAACGCCGCGCTTCGTGGGCGAGAGGGCGACGACAATGGATCGATAGTGGAAGTTCGCGTACCCCTGATCCATGTAGAACGCCCGGACGCGTTTGATCGAGGTCGACAGCTTTTTGCGCACGTAGCGGTCACGCCCGTTGATCCAGGTGAGGAGCCCCGGGGTCGAGATCTTGAACATCCCGCGGAGCGTCGAGCTCGAAAAGCGCTTGTTGCCGACGAAATTGATCGTGCGCACCCGCGCCGGGCTGCCCTCGTGGATGCGGACCAGGATGGCGACGCGGTTTCGGGGAAGCGTCTTGACGTGGGGGTGGATGATGGCCCCGTACTTGCCGTGGCTGTAGTACTGGTCGTAGAGAGAGTGGTCGATCTCCTCGAGCACCGTGCGATTGAAGATGCGCCCCTTGACGAGTCCGGCCCGACGCAGGACGTGCTTGAGCGTCTTTTTCGAGACCGAGTGATTGCCACGGAACTTGATCTGCGCGATCGACGGTCGCTCGTGCACCACGACAATCAGGGTGTGGCCCGCGCGCCGGAGGGCCACGTCCGAGAAGAATCCGGTCCGGTAAAGGGCGCGCAAGGCTTGACGGATCCGCGCCGCGTCAACCCGCGAGCCGACCTCGATCGGGAGATAGTCGAGCACCGTCCCACGCGTAATTTTCTGAAGCCCGCGGATGACGATGTGACGGACGACGAACCGCGACGGGGGGGGGCTTGCCGACGGGGCCGGGGTGGCCCGCGCGGCGCCCCACGCGCCCGCCAAAAGGATGAGGACGACGGCGCACGTCGTCGCTATCCCTTGTCCGAACAAACCTCTCCGCTTCCCGCTCGGGTCCGATGGCACGGGCTCGAATCTCCTCAGAAGAAATGAACGAAATCGTTGTACAGGGCAAGACCCACAAGCACGGTCAAAAGCGCGAGACCCACGCGTTGGCCGATCGCTTGCACTTGCTCGGGAAGCGGGCGCCCCCGTACGCTTTCCACTGCATAATACAACAGGTGCCCTCCGTCCAGAAGAGGAATCGGCAGGATGTTGAGGAGGCCGATGCTGATGCTGATCAGACCGATGAAGGACAGGAACGAGAAAATCCCCGTGCGCAGCGAGCGGCCGGCGTAGTCCGCAATGCGGATCGGGCCGCTCAGGTTGCGAAGCGAGGCGGTCCCGTCGATCATGCCGACGAGGACACGCAACGTCAGGGTGGTGATCGACCAGGTGTCGCGAAGCGCACCGCCAAACGCCGCGAGCGGACCGGCCCGCACCCGCTCGAAGAAGGAGCGTCCAAAGTTCTTGGGAACGCGCACGTAAATCCCGAGCCTCCCGACCGGACGACCGGCCACGCGCGCACGGCCGAGCGTGACGGACGCCGAGCGCTCGATCCCCTGGGGCGTCGTGTAGAAGAGGCGAACGGACTTGCCCGGCCGTGCCGAAACGAAACGGACGAGGGCGGCCCAGGAACGCACAGGTTTCCCGTCCAGAGAAAGAATGCGGTCGCCGGAACGGAGTCCCGCCCGGGCGGCGGGCGAGTGGAGCTCGACCCGAGCCACCACCGGGCGGAGACGGGGGTACGCGGGCGCGAACCCGAGACCGGCGAGAAGTGCGTGGGGAGCCGTGAGCGCGCGCGGATCGCTCACCTTCAGGCGGAGCGTTCGGACGGTGCCGCGACCGCTGCGGACCTCGAGCGGAATGGTCTTGCGGACGAGGACGGCGTTGAACAGGGCGAGATCGAGCTCGCTCCAGATGGGCGTCGGCGTCGAGCCCACTGCGAGGATGCGGTCACCGCGAACGAGACCGGCGCGCGCGGCAGGAGTCCCGGGTCGCACCGCGCCCACGAACGATTTGAGCCCCACCGTCCCTGCCATGAACACAATCCAGAGGAGGAAGACGGCCAAGGCAAAGTTGGACAGCGGGCCCGCCGCCACCACCGCGGCGCGGCGGGCGACGCTCTGGCGGTCGAAGGCGCGGTGCTCGAGCCCGGGCGGAATGGGGCCCTCACGACCGTCGAGCATCTTGACGTAGCCTCCGAGGGGGACGGCGGCAACGACCAGCTCCCAGCCGTCCGACCCCATCCGTCGCCGCCAAAGCGGGCGACCGAACCCGATCGAGAAACGCTCAACCTTGATTCCGAGAAGACGTGCGACGGCGAAATGGCTGAACTCGTGGATGGTCACGATGACCCCCACGGCCAACGCGAAGCCCAGAATGGAGAGAAGGACGATCACACCCACAATCCTCGAAGAACGCAACGGCCGCGTGTTGAGCCTACCATCCCCCGCCTCCCCTGAGACACCAGAAACAGTAGAACACCGGGGCGGCGACCATGAGTCCGTCGATACGGTCGAGGAGACCTCCATGCCCCGGGATGAGCGTCCCGCTGTCCTTGACACCGCAGAGGCGCTTGAGACGACTCTCGGCGAGATCGCCGAGGAGCGCCGCGGCCCAGACGGCGGCGGCCCCAAGGAGGGTGAAGAGGAGACCGATCGGACCGAGCGCCCCCCCGAAACGAAGGATGAGCCCGGCAAGAAGGGTTGCACCCAGTCCCCCGAACGCCCCTTCCCAGGTTTTGCGCGGGCTCACCCGGGGAGCCAGCGGGCGGCGGCCCCAGAGGGAGCCGACGAGGTAGGCCGCCGTATCGGCCACCCAGACCAGGACGAGAAGGCTCAGGAGGGCCTCGCGTCCGGGGGTGTGTTCCTCGAGAAGGGCCCAGGCCGTCCACCAGAGAGCCGCGAGAGCCGTGAACCCCGTGGCCAGCTCGAGCCACACTCGGGCGCGGACGGAACCGCGGTAAAGGAGGAGAAGACCGAGGATCCCAACGGCGAAGAACCCTGCGGCGCCTATTCCCAAACTCCCGGCGCGGGGCTCGAGGCTGCCCCAGGAGAGGACGAGGACGACCGCGAAGAGAGCGACCGCAACCCCCTTGCCGCCCCGGGTGAGACCGCAGAGACCCGCCCATTCGCCGGCGGCCACGAAGACGGGAAGGAGGAGCAGGCCCGCCCCCAGCTCGGGTGGGGCGAAGAACACCAGGGCCAGGATGAGCGGAACGAGGACGAGGGCACTCAGAAGACGCGTGCGCACGGGTCCTAAGCCTCCACCGGATCGGCCGTCACCCGACCGTAGCGGCGCTCTCTCCCCTCGAAAGCGACCAACGCGCGCTCGAACTCTTCGCTCGAGAAATCCGGCCACAGAGTCTCGGTGAAATAGAGTTCCGTGTAGGCGAGGTTCCAGAGGAGGAAGTTGCTCAAGCGGAGCTCGTTGCCGGTGCGGATGAGAAGATCGGGATCGGAAAGGCCCCCCGTGAAGAGCTGATCGGCAAAGAGACGTTCGTCGATGGCCTCGGGCGCGAGTTCCCCCGCGCGGACCCGCTCGGCCAGGCGCCGCGCGGCTTGGACGATGTCGGCCCGCCCGCCGTAGTTCACACCCACCTGGATCGTCATGCGGTCGTGAGCCGCCGTCCGCCGCTCGACGCGACGCATGGCGTCGACGAGTGCATCGGGAAACCGCTCGAGACGACCGAGGAACCGGAGACGAAGCCGTTCTTCGTCGAAACGCTCCTCTTCGCGTGCGAGCACGTCGGCAAAGAGGTCGAGGAGGACCTCGACCTCGGCACGCGGGCGCTCCCAGTTCTCGGTGGAGAAAGCGTAAAGGGTGAGCACCTCGACGCCGCGGCGAAGCGCGTCCTCGACGAGCCGTCGGGCGGCCTCGAACCCCCGCCGGTGCCCGGCGCTACGGGGAAGCCCCCGGACGGCGGCCCAGCGGCCGTTGCCGTCCATGATGACGGCCACGTGCCGCGGGGAAAGGGGGCCTTCACCCACCGTCACACTTCCATGAGTTCGGCTTCTTTCGCCGCAAGCTCCTTGTCGACCTGAGCGACGTAAGCGTCCGTGAGCTGCTGGACGATGGTCGCTCCGTGGCGCTCCTCGTCCTCACCGATCTCCTTGTCCTTGAGGCCCTGCTTGAGGCGGTTGAGCGCCTCACGGCGAACGTTGCGAATCGAGACGCGCGCCTGCTCGGCCTCCTGGCGGACCAGCTTCACGAGCTCGAGGCGTCGCTCCTGAGTGAGCGGCGGAAGCGGGATCCGGATGGTTGTTCCCGCCGTCACCGGCGTCACCCCGAGATTGGCGGCGAGAAGAGCTTTTTCGGTGGGGCCGACGAGGTTTTTGTCCCAAAGCGTGACGCTCAGGGTGCGGGCGTCGGAGGCGGCGACGGTCGCCACCTGGCGGAGCGGGAGATCCTGGCCGTAGCAGGAGACGCGGACGTGGTCGAGAAGACTCGTGTGCGCGCGGCCGGTGCGGATTTTGCTGAAGGCGTCCTTGAGGCCGGCCAAGGATTTCTGCATCCGGGCTTCGGTGGATGGCTTGAGTTCCGGAATCATGTCCGCTCCTCTTGGAAATCGACGAACGTCCCGATGTCCTCGTCCCCACGGGCGATCGCGGCCAGCGCGTGGGGGACCTGGAAATCGAAGACGCGCAGGGGAATGCGGTTGTCGCGGCAGAGAACGATGGCCGTGTCGTCCATCACCGCGAGACGATCGCGCAGGATGCGGTCGTAGTCGAGGCGGTCGTAGCGCGCCGCGTGCTTGTCGGTCGCAGGGTCGTGGTCGTAGATGCCGTCGACTTTGGTCGCCTTGAGGACGAGCTGGGCGCGAATTTCGATGGCGCGCAGAGCCGCGGCCGTGTCGGTGGTGAAGAAGGGATTGCCGGTGCCCCCGGCGAAGACGACCACGCGACCTTTCTCGAGATGGCGAAGAGCGCGGCGGTGGATGAAATCCTCGCAGACCTGGTTGATGCGGACCGCGGACATGACGCGGACCGTAAGTCCCTTCTGTTCGAGAGCATTCTGCAGAGCGAGGGCGTTGATGACCGTGGCCAGCATGCCCATCTGGTCAAGGGTGACGCGGTCGAGCCCGCGTTGCTGCTCCTCGCGGCCGCGGATGATGTTGCCGCCGCCGACCACGATCCCGAGTTCGACGCCCAGGCGCACGGTTTCGGCGATTTCCCCGGCCATCGCGGTGAGAAGCCGCGAGTCGAGCGCCTGCTCGGCCGTTGCGGCAAAGGCCTCGCCACTCAGCTTGAGCAGAATGCGCCGGTAGCGGAGCTCTGGACTCACGGGCCCGCCCCGCGCAGCCCGAGCGGGCGGAGGGCGGAACGAGGGCCCCGCGCGGCGTTCATGACCGGAGCTGCGCCCGCACGTCCTCGGCAAAATCGCTGGCGTGCCGCTCGAGGCCTTCGCCGAGCTCCAGGCGAACGAAGGCGTGAACCTCGGCCCCGCGGGCGCGGAGAAGATCGCCGACGCTCGTCTGCGGATCCTTGACAAAGGGCTGGCCGAGAAGCGTGATCTCGGCGAGGAATTTGTGCACGCGGCCCTCGACCATCTTCTGGACGATCGCCGGGGGCTTGCCCGATTCCGCGGCCTGCGCCGAGAAGATGCGACGCTCGGCTTCGACCCGCTCGGCGGGCACATCCTCCGCCCGCACACAGACCGGACGTGCGGCGGCGACGTGCATGGCGATGTCGTGGGCGAGAGTCTCGTCGCCGCCCGTGAGCTCGACGAGGACCCCGATTCTGTGGCCGTGGAGATAGACGTCGTGCGGTCCGCGGCTCCAGCGACTCAAACTCAGACGGCGCACGCTGATGTTCTCGCCGAGTCGCGAAACGAGAAGACGGCGCGCGTCCTCGACCGTCCCACCGTCAGGCCAAGGAAGAGCCGCTAGGGCCGCGACGTCCGTCACCCCACGCGCGGCGGCCAGCTCGGCCAGGCGATCGGCGAAGGCGGCGAAGTGCTCGTCCTTGCCCACGAAATCGGTCTCGCAATTGACCTCGACGAGGGCCAGGGTCTCGCCCGCCCGACCCGCGGCGATGCGCCCTTCGGCCGCCTGCCGCCCCGCTTTCTTGTCCGCTTTGGCCATCCCCGAGGTGCGCAGATCCTCGATCGCCGCCTCGAGATCTCCGCCCGTCCGCACCAAGGCTTGCTTGCACTCCATCATGCCCGCACCGGTGCGCTCGCGCAGTTCCTTGACCAGGTTCGCTCGAATCTCTGTCACGTGTCTTTCCTCATGCCGTTCATGACGCGGTTCATTCGCTGTCTCCACCGCTCTCCGCCCGCCGCGGGCGGGGCGTGCGGGCGCGAGCGCGCGGAGCAGCGGTGGGCTCGGCATCACTCGTCTCGGCCGTGGCCGCGGTCTCCTCCGGCGGGGAGGGAGGACTCGCCGGCGCGCGCCGCGAGCCGGTCGTTCGCCCTCCCGAACGGCGGCGGGGGGGCGCCTTGGGGCGTTCCTGCGCCGGCATCTCGACGAACTCTTCGGTGCCCTCGCCCTCCGGCCCGCGGCGGGCGCGACCCGTGGCGATGGCTTCGGCCGCGGCCTGGACGTAGAGCTCGATGGCGCTCATGGCGTCGTCGTTGCCCGGAATCATGTAGTCCACCCCGTCGGGAGAGTTGTTCGTGTCGACGACACCCACCACGGGAATCTTGAGACGCTTGGCCTCGTGGACCGCGATGCTCTCGCGACCGACGTCCACGACGAAGAGAGCGTCGGGAAGGCGATCCATGGTCACGAGACCGCCGAGCGTGCGGCGGAGTTTCTCCCGCTGACGGAGGAGCTTCGCCATCTCGCTCTTCGGCAACCGCTCGACGTCCGTGTCGAGGCGCCCTTCGAGGTCCTGAAGCTTGCGCACAGACTGACGGAGGGTCTCAAAGTTGGTGAGCGTGCCCCCGAGCCAGCGGTGGTTGACGTAAGGCATGCCGGCCATCTGCGCCCCACGGGCGACGGCCTCGCGCGCCGCTCGCTTGGTCCCGACGAACAGAATGACGCCGTCGCGGGTCGCGAGCTGCTCGAGGTACTCGATCGCCGCCCGGAAAAGAGGCAACGTTTTTTCGAGGTTGACGATGTGGATTTTGCTGCGTTCCCCAAAGATGTAGGGGGCCATCTTGGGGTGCCGGAAGCGGGTCTGGTGTCCGAAATGGACCCCCGCTTCGAGCATGCGACGCATGGTGATTTCGGTCATGGATGCAAAAACTCCGGTTGGGTTGAGCCTCCACGCATCCCGGCACCGCGACCCCGAGGGGCACCCCACGGGCCGTGACGATGCGTGTGTGTCGTTCGGAAACGAACCGCGCGGGCGGTGACGTCGCCGGCCGGACGCAGGACGAACCTTTGCGCACAGCTTGTGTATTCTATACCAAGGGAAGGGAACGGCCTCTCCCGGTCCCGGCCCGCCTTCGCCGCGGCCCCCTTTCGAGCGCCTGCGAGACGCGATGCCCGTCCGACCCAAAACCCCGAGTGAGATCGACGCCATGCGTGTGGCCGGCCGTCTCGCCGCCCGTGTCCTCGATATGATCGAGCCGCACGTCCGCCCCGGCGTGAGCACCGAGGAACTCGACGGGATCTGTCACCGCTACATGGTCGAAGAGCTCGGGGTCGTGCCCGCTCCCCTCCACTACCGGGGGTTCCCGAAATCGATCTGCACGTCCGTGAACCACGTGGTCTGCCACGGGATTCCCGGCGCGAAGACCCTGCGTGAGGGGGACATCATCAACATCGACGTCACTGTCATCAAGGACGGCTGGCACGGGGACGCGAGCCGCATGTACACGGCCGGGGCTCCCAGTGTCCTCGCCCGTCGGCTGATCGAGACCACGCACCGGGCCCTCCTCCTGGGCATCGAGGCCGTCCGCCCCGGAGGGCATCTCGGCGACATCGGGGAGACCGTTCAGACTTACGTCGAGGCCGAGGGGTTCTCGGTCGTCCGTGAGTACTGCGGGCACGGCATCGGGCGGGGGTTCCACGAAGAACCGCAGGTCCTCCACTACGGACGGCGCGGCGAGGGCCTCGAACTCATCCCGGGCTTCGTCTTCACGGTCGAACCCATGATCAACGCCGGCCGACGGCACGTCAAGACCCTGCCCGACGGTTGGACCGTCGTCACCCGCGACCGCTCGCTCTCCGCCCAGTGGGAACACACCGTGGCCGTGACCGAGACGGGTTACGAAATCCTGACCCTCGGCGCCTCCGGCGTCCCCTGATTCTCCGCCCCCACCCGCGGTTGCCCTCGTGATCCACCTGAACCCCCGCATCGAACGTCTCCAGCCCTACCCTTTCGAGCGCCTGGCCGCACTCGTCTCCGACCTCGAGCCCCCGCGCGATCGGCCGCTTCTGCGGCTCTCGATCGGCGAGCCCGAACACCCGCCCCCCTCCGCCCTCGTCGAGACGCTCCGCGCCGCCGCGGACCGGCTCGGGCGCTATCCCACCGCGCGCGGCGAACCCGAGCTCCGCACGGCCTGCGCTTCGTGGGCCACGCGCCGCTTCGGCCTCGAAGCGCATCCGCTCGATCCCGAACGTCACGTGCTTCCGGTGTGCGGAACGCGCGAAGGACTCTTCTCCATCGTTCAGGCTCTGGTCGACCCCGGCGACGCGCGCGCCCTCGTCGTCATGCCCAACCCTTTCTACCAGATCTACGAAGGGGCGGCGCTTCTCGCCGGAGCCGCCCCCTACCACATCAACGAGGAGGCCCGGCGCGGCTACCAGCCCGACTGGCGGGCGGTCCCCGACGACGTCTGGGCACGCTGCCGCCTGCTCCTCGTCTGCTCGCCCGCCAATCCGACCGGGATCACCCACGATCTCGAGACCTACCGTTTCCTCCTCGAGAAATCCGACCGCTACGGTTTTCCCATCGTCGCGGATGAATGCTACAGCGAGATCTATTTTTCCGCGGCGCCGCCGCTGGGACTTCTCGAGGCGGCCCTGCGTCTCGGGCGGGACGACTACCACGGGCTCCTCGTCGTCCACTCGCTCTCGAAACGCTCGAGCGTCCCGGGGTTGCGTTCGGGTTTCATCGCCGGCGACCCTGCGCTCATCGCGCCCCTCGGCCGCTACCGCACCTACCACGGGGTTGCGATGCCCCCGCCTCTTCAGGCGGCGAGCACCTTCGCCTGGAGCGACGAAGAACACGTGCGCGAGAACCGCGCGCTCTATCGCGAGAAGTTCGCGCTCCTGGCGAAGCGGATCGGGAGCCGGACGGAGGTCCGCCTCCCCGAGGGAGGGTTCTATTTCTGGTGGCGGGTCGCGGGCGATGCCGAGGAGATCACGCGCGCCCTCTACCGTGAGGAACACCTGCTCGTGCTCCCCGGCTCCTACCTTTCGCGGCCGACCCCGACGGGCGATCCCGGTGTGGGCCATCTGCGCGTGTCGCTCGTGAGCGACCTCGCACGCACGCGGGATCTCGCCGAGCGTCTCTCGCGTTTTCTTGAGCATCACCCGGAATGGACGACGAACGCGCGCGCGGCCTGATCGAGGAGGCGACACGAAGCTTCCCCGAGGCGGCGGACGGGCAGGAGGAACTGGCCTCCGCACTCGATCACGTCCTCGAGGGACTCGAAGACGGACGCCTCCGGGTGGCCCGCCCGACGCCCACGGGCTGGGTGGTCGACGGCTGGCTCCGCGCGGCGATCCTCCTCCTGTTCCGCACGCGGCCGGCCCGCCCGCTCGAGCTCGGAGGGTGGAGCTGGCACGACAAGATCGACCTCCAGATCACCCCGGACGGTGTCCACCGCCTCGCCGGACGCGGGATCCGACTGGTCCCTCCGGCCATCGTCCGCCGCGGAGCGTACATCGGGGCACGCGCGGTGCTCATGCCCTCCTACATCAACATCGGCGCCCACATCGGCGAGGCAACCCTCGTCGACACCTGGGCCACCGTCGGCTCCTGTGCCCAGATCGGCGCCCGTGTCCACCTCTCCGGCGGCGTCGGCATCGGCGGGGTGCTCGAACCGCTCCAGGCCCGTCCGGTCATCGTCGAGGACGACTGCTTCATCGGCGCCCGCTCCGAGATCGTCGACGGCGTTCGGGTGCGGCGCGGGGCGGTCGTCGGCATGGGCGTCTTCCTCGGCGCCAGCACCAAGATCTATGACCGGGCGACGGGCACGGTGAGCTACGGGGAGATTCCCGAGTACGCGGTCGTCGTCCCCGGGACGCTCCCCTCCACCGGCGGTTGCCAGCTCGCCTGCGCCGTGATCGTGAAGAGGGTCGACGCCAAAACACGCGAGCGGACCGCGATCAACGAACTCCTGCGCACGTGACGGTCGGCGATTCCCCCACCGTCGCTCTCGCCCGCGCACTCCTCCGCCGCGCGTCCGTCACGCCCGACGACGCCGGCTGCCAGGACCTCCTGGCCGAGACCCTCGAGACGCAGGGTTTCCGGATCCGGCGCCTCGACCATCCGCCCGTGCGCAACCTCTGGGCCGAGCACGGCCGCGGAGGGCCGCTCCTCTGTTTCGCCGGGCACACGGACGTCGTGCCGCCCGGGCCCGTGGAAAACTGGTCTTGCCCCCCCTTCGAGGGGACGGTCCGCGACGGTGTGCTCTACGGTCGCGGAGCGGCCGACATGAAGGGAGGGATCGCGGCTTTTGCCGCAGCCGCGGTGGACTTCGTGGCGCGCCGACCCGAACATCCGGGACGCCTCGCGTTCCTCGTGACGAGCGACGAGGAAGGTCCCGCCGAGAACGGCACCCGGCGGGCGCTCGCGGACCTCGCGGCCGAGGGGGTCCGCATCGACCACGTCCTCGTCGGCGAACCCTCCAGCCGGGAACGGATCGGCGATACGATCCGCATCGGCCGACGCGGCTCGCTCACCGGACGTCTCACCATCCTCGGGCGAAGCGGGCACGTGGCCTACGCCCCCTACGCGACCAATCCCGTGGCCTCCCTGGTCCGTGTCGTGGACACGCTCGCCTCGCTCGCCTGGCCGGAGGAACCGACCCCCTTCCCGCGGGCGACGTTCCAGGTGAGCCGCCTCGAGGCCTCCGGCGGCGTGAGCAACGTCACCCCGAGCGAGGCCCACCTCGTCTTCAACCTCCGTTACGGACCGGCGGCCGCGAACGAGGATCCCCGCCGACGCATGGAGAACCGGATCGGGGACGTCTGTTCCCTTCCCTTCCGTCTCGAGTGGCGTGAGGGCGCCCGTCCCTACCTCTCCGGCCGGGGCCCCCTCCGCGCCGCGGTCCTCGAGGCCTGCCGCCTCCACCGCGAGAGGCCGGCCGAGGAGACGGCCGACGGGGGGACTTCCGACGGGCGTTTCTTCGCCGAACACGGGGCCGAGGTCGTCGAACTCGGTTTGCGCGGCTCGGGGATCCACGAAGCGGACGAGCGGGTGGGTGTCGATGAGCTCGAGGAACTGCGCGCCCTCTACGGCGCCGTGATCGAACGATTCTTCACCGCCGCAGGAACGGGGTGAGGGCCCGCCCGCTCCCCTTCAGCGCCGCGCCGCGCGGAGGTTGACCCAGGCCCCCCAAGCCCCGAGGAGGACGAAGGCGATGGCCGACCAGACCGGCATGCTGAGACCCTCGAACGTCCAGTTGATCGCGGCGCAATTGCCGCTTCCGCGGAAGACGAGTTCGAGCGTTTCGGTAAAGGGGAGGTGGCGGAGCATCCAATCGAGATGCGCCCCGCAGGAGGCGAGCTGGGGTGGGGCGAAATACTGGAGCCAGATCTGACGCAAGGCCACCGTGAGGCCGAGGGCGGCGAAGACGAAGAGAATCAGCGCCCAGAAGCGCGACGTCCAGCGTCCGCCGCGGACCAGCGCCGCGGCGAGGAACCCGACACCGAGCAGGAGCAGAAACGCCCGCTGGAGAAGACAGAGCGGGCAGGGCTGGTAGTGTTCGACGTACTGGGTGTAGAGAACGAAGAGGAAGATCGCGACGACGATCAGGAAACCGAGGAGATTGGCGGTGCGTTTCATGAGAGCGACTCCGGGCGGGCGGGCGGAGATGGGGTGTCGACGACCTGGGCCATTTTTTCGGGACTCGTGTGCCGGACGTCTTTCCCGTGGACGAAATAGATCACGTATTCGCAGATGTTCTTGGCGTGGTCGCCCATGCGCTCGATCGCGCGGGCGATCCAGATCGCGTTGAGAAAGCGACGAATCGTGCGCGGATCTTCCATCATGTAGGTGATCGACTGGCGCAGGAAGGCCTCGTAGTCGGCGTCGATGCGGTGGTCCTCACGCGTGATCGCGAGAGCCCGGGCGGCGTCAAAACGCGCAAACGCGTCGAGCGTGCGGTGCATCATGTCCTGGACCGCCTCGCCGAGACGCATGAGATCCTTGAGACGCGAGACTTCGCGTTCCTGCACCGGCATCGCAAGAAAGAGCCGCGCGATCTTGGCCGCCTCGTCGCCGACACGCTCGAGGTCCGTGCTGGTCTTGAGGATCGCGAAGACGAGCCTGAGATCGCTCGCCGCCGGCTGGCGCCGGGCGAGGATGTGGTTCACCGCTTCGTCGATCTCGACTTCGCAGGCGTTGACCTCCTGGTCGGATTGGTTGAGCCGTTCGGCGAGGGCGCTGTCGCCCTCGCGGAGCACGGCGAGCGCGTCGGCGATGTGTTTCTCGACGAGCCCGCCCATCGTGAGAAGCCGCCGCCGGAGCGCCACGATTTCGGTGTTGTAGTCGCGCGAGATGTGTTGATCGAGCGGGTAGACGTCGGTCACGATTCGGGCGCCTCCTGGAAATCTCCGAGAGCCAAGAGCTCCTCCCCGGGCGGGAGGGCGCCGCCCGTCTGAAGGCGGGAGTAGGCCGCGCGCACGAAGGCCTCCGCGGCCGCGGCGAGGGCGCGGGGATCCTCCCCGGACGTGGGCCGATGGGCGGGGCCGACCACCACTTCGGCGTCGAGCCGCGGGCGGGCGAGAAGCTTGAAGAGATTGGCCACGATCGTCTCCTCACCCACAAAGGCGATTTCGGACACGCAACTCTCGCCGCCGCGCGTACGGTAATGGAGCGCCACCGCAGAGACGGGGACCCCCGCCTCGAGCGCGGCCGCAAAGAGGCGGGGGCGAAAGTGCCGGATCGCCCGTCCGTCGCCCGTCGTCCCTTCCGGGAAAAAGACCAGTCGGCCGCCGGCCCGCAGGTGGGCCGCCATGGCCTCACGCACGAGAACCGCACTCCGCCCGTCGCCGCGGCGGACGAAGACCGTGCCGCCGGCACGGGCGAAGGCCCCGAGGACGGGCCACGACGCGACTTCGGCTTTCGAGACGAACGTGCTCCCGGTGGCGGCCGAAAGAACGAGGATGTCGAGCCAGGACAGATGGTTGGCGGCGAGGAGCGCCCCGGCGGGAAGGGTCTCGACGCCCCGTGTACGCACGCGAATCCCAAGAATGAGGAGAAGACCGCGCATCCAGATCCGGGTGATCCGTGCCCGGACGCGGTTGCGGTGCTCCGGCGTGCCGCGGACGGTCGCCGCCCGGAGGGAGAGCGGGGCGCCCATCACCGCCCACACGAGAAGAGGAGGAACGCGCAGGAGTGGGCGGAGCGCCTGGAGCACGAACCCGACGGACCTTCTGCTCCTTTTGCTCATGGCGTGGTCCCGACGTACCTCCGTAGATAGCGCGGCCCCACGTTCTCGGCCGGAAGCATCATCAGGAGATCGGCCGTCGCGAAATCTTCGTCCCAGTAGGGCTCGCTGCAAAGCAGGGCCCCGTAACGGATGTACGCCATGAGGAGCGGAGGGATACGCGGCTCAACCTCCGGAACCGCCGGCCGCGGAAGGGGTTTTCGTGTCTGCGCGCGGAACTCGTTCGGCGCGGCGCAACGGCGGGCCAGATAGTCGTAGGCCGCCCACGCCTCGGCGTGACCCGCGCCTTCGAGCGGGATGCTGGCACAGCCGATGATGCGGTTGAAGTTCCGGAAGTCGGTGAACCGGGCCACGCCCGTCCAGAGGAGACCGATGGTGACCGTGCGCCGGTAGTCGGCGTGCACGCACGTCCGCCCCATTTCCATCGTCCGCCCGGGCGCGCGCAGGATGGGCCCAAGATCGAATTCGCTCTCTGAATAAAAGCCCTGGTGCGCACGGGCAACGTCGTCGTAGAGAATGCGGGCACAGGCCACGACGCTGCCGGTGATCCGGTCGCGGACCAGGATGTGGACACAATAGTCGTCGTAGGCGTCGATGTCGTAGCCGTGCTCGGGGCTGTGGATCCGTGCCCCCATTTCTTTGGCGAAGACCTGCCAGCGCAGGCGCTGCGCCTCGCGCACGGCTTGAGGCGTCGTCGCCCGCTCGACGTAGAGGGTGCTCTCGGCGACGACCGGCCGGGCGGCCCCATCGTCACGCTCAGCCACGTGTGTCTCACTCACCTCCGCTGGTGTCCTCGCGTTTTGACCCCGTGGGGCATCATAGCACGCCCTCGCCCCGCGGAACCCCGTGCGCGTGCGACGCGGCATCACGCACAAGAGCGGCGGCGGGAAAGAGACAGCGCACACACGTTCCGCGTCCGGGCGTGCTCTCGATGCGCAGCGACGCACCGTGGCGGGCCAGAACGGCCTCGACGATCGCGAGACCGAGACCCGAACCCTCGACGCCCGCGGCGCGGGCGCCCGCCGCGCGATAGAAACGCTCGCCGAGGCGTGGGAGATCGACGGGGTCGATGCCGGGGCCCTCGTCCGAGACCGCGAAACATCCGCCCTCCCCGTCGTCCGACCAGGCCACGCGCACCTCGCCCGCCGCACCGCCGAACTTGAGGGCGTTGTCGACGAGATTCCAGAACGCGGTGACGAGCTCGAATTCCTGACCGAGGATCCGATCCGTCGTTCCTCCGCCGTCGACGACGAGGCGTCCGCGACCGCGGGAACGCTCGACGAGGGTTTCGAGAAGGGCATCAACCGCCACCGGCGTCGGGGGCCGCGGGCGCACGAGCTCGGCATCGAGGCGGAGGAGTTCGAGAAGGTTGCGGAGAAGATGGTTCATGCGCACGCTCTCGCGGTGCATGATCTCGACCGAGGGACGAAGGCTCGCAGCGAGCGCAGGCTGGTCGCGCAGGAGTTCGAGATGCCCCATGAGCACCGTCACGGGTGTCCGGAGCTCATGGGAGGCGTTCGAAAGAAAGAGCCTCCCCTGCTCTTCCTGCCGACGCTCCTCGCGGAGGGGGCGGAGGAGCAGCAGGCGGTGTGCACCGTCGAGCGGGAGGATCCAGGCCCGGATCGGAGCGTCCTCCGCCCCGCCGGGGTGAAACTCGACCGGTGTCCCATCCGCCGGTTCGTGGAGACGGCGAAGAAAATCCGGGTGACGGACGAGAAGATCGATGCGCTGCCCGCGGTCCTCCTCGAGATCGAGATGGAGCAAGCGTCCGGCCCCTTCGTTCAAGGCGACGATGCGCGAGTCTTCGTCGAGGGCGACGACCGCATCGGGGAACATCTCGAGAAGCCGGCGGAGCGCCGGGACGGCGAGCGCCCCCCCGCCCGCTGGGGCCTCGTCGCTCCCCGCGCGCAGTCGGAGGATCTCGCCGGCGAAGGGGGCCCACGGGCCCGCTCCAGAGGGCAGGCTCCGCCCGCCCTTGAGGACGGCCGAGGCGCGCGCGAGCGCCACCCACAGGCGCAGCAAAAGGAGAAAGGCGGCGGCGAGAAGGCCGACGAGAGGCGCCCCAAGGAACCAGCCAACGCCCGCACCCAAGGCGAGGACGACGAGGGCGGTGAGGATCTCCCGCGCGAGGCGGCTCACGGACCCGCCTCGTCCGCCGCGGGCGGACGGATGCGGTATCCCGTCCCGCGCACGGTCTCGAGACGACGGTGGAATCCGTGCGGCTCGAGCGCGCGTCTCAACCGCCCGACGTGGACGTCCACCGTCCGCTCGTCGATCGCCCGGCCGACGCCCCAGAGCTGGTCGAGAATCTGGCTCCGGCTGAGCACTCGGCCGTTGTGGCGTAGAAGGAGCCGGAGAAGCCGAAACTCGGTCGGACCGAGGCGGACCGGCGCGTCGCCGACGTGCACCTCACAGGCGTGGAGATCGAGACGCAGCGGACCACAGTGGAGCACCCCCTCGGTGTCCGTGCCGTTCGCGCGGCGGAGGAGCGCCGCGACCCGCGCCTGGAGTTCGCGGGGTGAGAAAGGTTTGGTGACGTAATCGTCGGCGCCGCTCTCGAGGCCGCGAATCTTGGATTCCTCCTCGTCTCGGGCGGTCAGCATGAGGACGGGTGTGAGCCGCGTGAGCTCACGCCGACGGAGTTCACGCACGTACTCGAGCCCGCTCGTGCCGGGCAGCATCCAGTCGATCACGAAGAGATCCGGCACACCAGAGGCCAACGAGAACTCGGCGGCGCGCACGTCGGCCGCCTCACGCACCGTGAGGCCGGCGTCATTCAGCGTGGCGACGAGCAGCGTGCGAACACCGGCGTCGTCTTCCACCACGAGCACGGTCGGTTGGGAACCGGGGGTCTCCACGGCGGATACTCCTGGCACGGCGGCACGGGCAGGATCCTAGACTGTAAGTATGACACGAAGATGACGCACTCGGTCAGTCCTTCGGACGGACCGCGGGGCGGAGATAGAGGGGGGCGACCTCTTCAGGAGGAGAGGCCCCTGCGAGCCGCTCCGGGGTGAGGAGCGGCAGGAAATCGGCCGCCGTCGCTTCCTCGCCCGGAAGATAGAGGCGGCAGCGTTCCCACTCGGGAGGCCGCACGGGACCCAGCCCGCTTCCGGCCGCGGCGAACGCTTCGGGATACGCCGCCCCCTCGACACGAAGCTCCTCCGCCGCAAGGAGCGCATGATCCTCGGCCCGGGCAGCCCCGCCGGGCCGGGACCAAAGCCGGGCGACCTCGCCGAGTCCGGCCTCGAGGGCCACGAGGACCGCAAGCGTGGAACCGGCCACCGCACGCACCCGCTCGCCCAGCACCTCGGTGGAGGTCAGGCCGTAAAGCGGCCGATTCCAGGCCCGCGCGAATCCCTGCGCGAGTCCGAGGACCACCCGCACCCCGGTGTACGGACCGGGTCCGATCCCACAAGCGAGAGCGTCGAGATCCTCGCCTCTCCAGCCGGCCCCGGCAAGAAGCCGATCGACGAGCTCGAGGAGAGCCTCCCCGCCTCCCTCGCGTGGGGCGCGGAGCTCGCGCCGCTCCTCCCCGTCCGCCACGGCGGCCGAAACCCCGGTCGCCGATTGCTCAAGCGCCAGAAGACGCACGGAGGGCCTCGAGGAAAGCGCGGACCACAGCGCGTTCGCCGGTCCGGCGGAAGGGCGGAAGGCTCTCGAGAAAGGCGCGCCGGTAGCTCGCCGTCCGCAGGCGTGTGTCGCCCACAACGACGAGTCCACGGTCGTCCTCGTGACGGATGAGTCGGCCGACTCCTTGACAGAGGCTCACCACAGCCTGAGGAAGGGCATAACGCTGAAAGGGGTCGTCGCCTTCTCTGCGGGCGACTTCCCCTTTGATGCGGCTCAGCGGATCCCCGGGCGACGCAAAGGGAAGCCGGTCGATGGCGACGAGCCGGAGCGCCGCCCCGGGAACATCGACGCCCTCCCAGAAGGTCTGCGTGGCCACCAGGACCGCGCGTCCGTCACGACGAAACTCCTCAAGAAGACCCGTGCGTGAGCCCGTGCCCTGGACGAGGAGCCGGCGGCTCGCGCCCAGGTGGTTTCGGAGCCCCTCCGCCGCGGTGAGGAGGGCCTGGCGGCTCGTGAAGAGGAGGAATGCGCCCCCGTCGGTCTCGCGAACGAGATCGGCGAGGAGCTCGAGGTACGCTTCGGGATAGGTGGGCGCGTTGACTGCGGGGAGCCGCTCGGGAAGATAAAGGAGCCCCTGACGGGCGTAGTCGAAGGGGCTCTCGAGGACGAGGCCCTCGTCGGCCTCGATCCCGATCTGGCGCGTGAAGGGTTCGAGCCGCCCCGCCACGGCCAGCGTGGCCGAAAGAAAGACCCAGGAAGCGCCCGTCGCACGGACGAGATCGCGGAACGTCCGACGGGGATCTTCGCTGAGAAGACGGAAGACAGAGCGCCTCCCCTCTCCCTCGACCCAGGCGAGCCCCCGCGTCCACGCCTCTTCCGCCCGGGCCGCGGGTTCTTCCGCGGAGACACGCTCGGACCCTTCGCCGTCGGCGTCGAGCCAGCGGGCGAAAAAATCGGATGCGGCCCGGGCGCGTGTCCGCAAAGACGCTCCTTCCGCCGATTCTTCCACGGTTGGGGTCGTGCGATCGAGAAGATCCGCGATCTCGGCCAGGAGTGACGAGAGCGTACCCATGAGCGAGCGGTCCTCGGGGAGGATCCGCGTCTCGAAACGGTGCGAGCGGTTCCGGAACAGCTGTCCGAGGGCGTCCTCGAGGCGGAGGACGAGCTCACGTCCGCGCTCCGGGGCTCGGGCGCGTCCGAACCCGCGCCGCGCATCGTGCAGAAGCTCCTCGAGTCGACCCGCCCCGTAGCTCTCGGCGAGCGCTGTGAACAAAAGATCCGCAAGACGGTGGGCTTCGTCGACGATGAAGGCGTCGGCCTCGGGAAGGAGGGCCCCGAACCCTTCCCGCTTGAGCAGGAGATCCGTCAGCAGAAGATGGTGGTTGATCACCACGATGTCCGCCTCTTGCGCCCGGCGTCGGGCGCGGTAGACAAAGCAGTCGGCAAACGCGGGGCAAGCCGATCCGGTGCAGGCCTCGGCGGTCGTCACCACCTGGGAACGAAGAGACGGGAGATCTCCGGAGTCGGGGTAGCGGTCGAGATCACCCTCCTCGCTGTGCCGGGCCCAAAGATCAAGACGCTCCACCTCCGCGCCCGAAAAGCCCGGAAGATCGGGTGTCTCGAGGAGACGCCCAAGACGGAAACGGCAGAGATAGTGGGTCCGCCCCTTGAGGACGGCGATCGTGCGCGGGCGGTCGAGAAGCTTCTGAAGACGCGGAAGATCGCGGTGCGCGATCTGGTCCTGAAGCGGCACCGTCCCCGTGGAGACGATGACCCGCCCGCCGCTCTCGAGCGCCGGGACGAGATACGCCAGAGTCTTCCCGATGCCCGTGGGAGCGTGGGCCACGAGGGTCTCCCCGCGCGTCTCGAGCGCCCGGGCGATCGCTTGGGCGAGCTTTTCCTGCTGCGGCCGCGAACGGTAGTCGTCGTGTCCGCGCGCGATCGGCCCGTCGTCCGCGAACGCCCCGCGCACCCGTTCGCCGTAGCCGTCCGCACGAGCCATGACGCGCTCTACCCGATGCCTCATCCAAGTGCGTGAAGTATAAGTCCCTGCACCATCCTCCAGGAGATCGCTGAGATCACGGACGCGGGCTCGAACCTCGAGAGCCGGTGCCGGCCGACAGGCCGTTCAGCGGCATACGCCTGGTGAGGGGCGAGAAGAAAAAATCCCTCGCGGCATCCGTGATCTCGCGATCACGCCTGGGGGTCGTCGGTCCCCCTCTCCTCCTGAGCGCCGGGCACGGAGTGGTTCTGCCGGCGGTATTCGTAGAGCGCCACGCCCGTGGCCACCGCCACGTTGAGACTCTCGACGCCCGTGGCCAGCGGAATCGTGGCGAGAAAGTCGCAGCGTTCGCGGACGAGACGGCGAAGACCCTGTCCCTCCTGGCCGACGACGAAGACACGTGGACCATGAAGATCACACCGGGCGAGCGGAAGCGAGGCGTGCGGGTCAAGGCCGACCGTCCAGTAGCCGCCTTCTTTGAGCCGCCCAAGCGCGGAAGAGACGTTGGGCACCTCGATCAGATCGAGCTCCCGCTCGCTCCCGGCGGCCGCCTTGCGGGCCACGGCGGAGAGGGGCGCCATCCGCCGCTCGGGGGCGACGACGGCGGCGCAGCCGAAGCCCGCGGCCGCCCGGAGGCAGGCCCCATAGTTGCGCGGGTCCTCGAGCCCGTCGAGGACGAGCACCAAAGAAACGTCGTCGGGTTCCACGGGCACGAGATCCTCGAGAGCGACCCGGCGACGGCCAACGGACTCTTCTCCTCCCGTCCCGAGAAGCACACAACCCTGGTGGTGACGGGCCCCGGCGAGGCGGTCGAGCTCGGCCCGTGGCCGGAACTCGACCGTCATCCCGGACGCACGGGCCCGGGCCTCGATCTCCCGCCGCCAGGGCGTGGGTGGACCTTCGAGGAGATAGAGACGGAGCCCTCTCCCGCTCTCTGGAAAGGCGAGGGCGGAGGCCACCGCGTGTCGTCCGTAGACGAGAGCGCGGTCGCAAGGACGGTCGGGTCGTGCCATTCAGGCCTCTTCGCAGGCCAGATCCATCTTGAGTTCGTCGACGTCGATGCGCACGATGCGAACCTTCATGCGGCTTCCCAGCCGGAAGGTGGCTCCGTGATGTTCGCCGTGCAGGGACTGGCTGCGCGGGTCGTGCCGGTAGTAATCGGGCGGGAGCGACGAGACGTGGACGAGCCCGTTGGCGTAGAGCCCGTCGAGCTCGACGAAGAGACCGAAGGGAAGGACCCCGGTCACGAGACCCGCGTGAACACTGCCGATCTCCTTCTCGAGATGCGCGAGGATGTAGCGCTGGAGCACGAAGCGGCTCGCCTCATCGGCCAGGCGCTCGCGGAACGAGCAGCGAACGGCCAGCTCATGGAGCGAAGAGGCCGTCTCGACCTCGTCCTTCTCCTCGATGTAGCCGGCGATCGCTCGGTGCACGACGAGGTCGGGGTAGCGGCGGATCGGGGACGTGAAGTGGGTATAGTGGCGCAGACCCAAACCGAAGTGCCCCAGGGGGCGGGGGTCGTAGACCGCACGGTTGAGTGAGCGCAGGACGAGCATTTCGATCAGACGTCGCTCGGGTTTGGAAGCCACCCGTTCGAGAAGCCGCGCATACTCGGTGACGGGTGGGGCCTCGCCGCCTCCCAGACGGAGACCAAAAGCGGCGAGGTTCTCACGGACCGCGTCCAGACGGTCCGCGGGGGGCGGCTCGTGGATGCGGTAAAACCCGTGCAGCCGGCGGTGTTCGAGAAAACGCGCCGCCTCCCCGTTGGCCGCGATCATGCACTCCTCGATCAGCCGGTGGGCATCGCGCCGCATGACGGGTTCGATCGCACTCACCCGCCCCTGGCGGTCGAGACGGACCTTGACCTCGCTGCTCTCGAAATCGAGAGCGCCGCGGCGATGGCGGGCGCGACGAAGGCGGGCGTAAAGCGCGTAGAGCTCCTCGAGAGACTCGAGGAGAGGGCCCAACTCGCGGCGGGCCGAGAGATGACGGTCCTCGCAGGCCGCCGCCACCTCGTCGTAGGTGAGGCGGGCGCGCGAGTGCATGAGTCCACGCCCAAAGCGGCTGCGCTTGACCTCGCCCTCCCCGTCGATGTCCATCTCGCACCAGAGGCAGTAGCGCGGAACCTCGGGACGAAGCGAGCAAAGATCGTTCGAGAGGCGCTCGGGGAGCATCGGGAGCACCCGGTCGACGAAATAGACGGACGTCGTCCGCGCGCGGGCCTCGCGGTCCACCGCTCCCCCCGGGGTCACGTAGGCCGAGACGTCCGCGATGGCGACGAGAAGTTTCCATCCGCCCCCGGGCAAGCGGCGGGCGGCGACGGCGTCGTCGAAATCGCGGGCATCGGCCCCGTCGATCGTGACGAGAGGCCACTCCGCGAGATCGCGTCGCCCCTCCGGGCAGCGGCCGGAAGGTTCGTCGAACCCCGCGACCTCCTCGAGCGCTTCGGCGCTCCAACCGTCACGAAGACCGTAGGTCGAGATCGCGAGACTCGTGTGCGCCCCGGGGCCGCGGCCGTCACCGAAACGCTCGACGATACGGACGATCCCCTCGCCGGGTCTCTCGGGGGCGTGAAGGATCTCGGCGCGGACATACTCGCCCTCCCGCGCCCCCTGTTCTTCGCCCGGGGCGACGGGAAAGTCCTGCGTGAGTCGGGGATGGATGGGACGGACCAGGGCCACACCACGCTCGCGGACGAAGCGGCCGGCAAAGACGGTCTGCGCCCGCTCGAGGATCTCGACGATCTGACCCATGCGGGTCCCATCGGGCCGCTCGAGCGGGCGAACCAGAACGCGATCGCCTTCGAACACCCGCGCCATCTCGACGGGCGCGAGTGTGATCGGGGGATCGCCGTTCAGCGGGAGGACGTAGCCCAAACCGTCACGTGCCGCCTGCACGAGGCCGCTCGTGAACGGAAGGTGGTCGGTAAGACACCAGAGCCCGGCACGGTTGAGAATCAGAACGCCCTGACTCACCATGGCGGTCAGGCGGCGGCGAAGCGGCTCGGCGTCCTTCGCGGGATCAAGGGCGCAGGCGGCGACGATCTCCTCGAGGCCGGCCGGCTGTTGCCGTGCCAAGAACCACTCCTGGAGGAATCTCCGGCTGGGGATCGGCCTCTCGTAACGCCGCTTTTCCTCGGCATGGTCGGGGTCGTCGCGAGGCCAGCGGAGAGAACCTTCCTGCGGTTCCCGCCCGCGCCCCGCGCGCTTCTGATTCGTCGAGCTCCGGCGCCGACCTGTTGACATCGTTTTATCTGGCCCCTAAAATCGCTATCTTAAACCAGCAACCGTGCCGAGATGGCGGAACTGGTAGACGCGCTGGTTTCAGGTACCAGTGGAGCAATCCGTGGAGGTTCGAGTCCTCTTCTCGGCACCAACAAGACACACAACCCCGATCACGTCGGGCAAACTCTCACGTTTCGCGCACGATCACGATCCCGAAAAGGACCAAGAGGCCTACAGCGTTGCGTACGGCGGTGACTGAGCCAGGACGGCGAGACGGCCCGCTCTGTCCTCCTCGACTCTGAACGGCAGCGCCTGTCCGCTGTCCGCAAGTGAGTCGGGCAAGGACGCCGCGGTACGGGCGGCGTGATTCCCTCTCCGCTCACGTCTTTGCGTGTCCCGAAATCAGGCTCTCCGGCCGCGTCCGATCCGCCCCTTTCTTCTCGAAGTCACCTTGACTTTCCGCACCGGCTTCGCGATCGCTTTGCGTCGGGTCGATGGACGACGGGCGCTGCTCTTCGCGGTCTCGTTGGCGGTCTCGAAGGACGACGTCACGAGAACGTTACGGATGTCGACCGGGCGGGTCGGATTGCGCACTTCCATGTGGTGCCGGCGACGTCCACGGCCGTAGTTTTTCCAGTGCCCCGAATCCTTCCAAACCGACCACCACTCGGGCAGTGTCAGGGCAACCGGACGGCGACGGTTTCGGGTCGCCGAGGCATAGAACACCCGGAACCGGTGCAGCGGAGAGCGGTGGCTCCAGTGCGGAAGTCGGCGGTAAGCGGGCGAGATCGCCCGCCACTCGGCGAGGACCCTCTCGACCTCCTCGTGCGAACAGCGGTAATTGCGCCGCGCCGTCCTCTCGAGTTTGCGCAGACGTTCTTTGTCCTGCAAGAGTTGACGGCGGGCGGTGCGGAGCGAGACACCACCCTGCACACGCGAGATGCCGAGAGCGCGCAGAATCTGACGCACCCGCTCGGCGGTGAGTCCCACCTCATCGGCGATGGCGGTACAGGTTCCCCCGGAAAGATAGCGCCGGGCGATCTTTTGAATCCCCTTGCGTCTCTTGGGATCTTCATAGCGCTCGTCGATGATCCGCGTGACCCGTCGCCACACCCGACCGTCGATCGAAACAATTTTGTTCATGGCAAAACCCTCTGCGTCTCCGAGGCCATTGCTGATGATCCTTGGCCGTTCAAGCTCAAGTCTTCATCCCACAAGCCGGCCGCAACCCCCAAAAGGATTATAGGACGAGGGGAACAAAAGAGCAAATTGAATCACTCGGCAAATCGCGCTCCCGCCGTGCGTTCGCGTCTTCGAATCGCGGGGGGGAAAGATTCCTATCGCGCGTGAGAGACCCGATCGATTGCGCGTTGCAAATCCTTGCACAATGGGAACGCTCGGTCACGGCCTCTCTTCGACCGTTGCAAAAACGGTGAACCCGACAATGAGAACCGGTCTACGAGCGGGGGTCGTCCCCAAGGGAGCGCAGGTCGATCACCGGCTCACGACCGAAGACATCGGACGTCACGTGGTCGAGGAACCGTCGCGCTGCGGCTTCGGGGGGGACGAGAAGACCATCGCGTGCGAGATCGAGAAAACGGCGCCGCTCGGGGAACACGGCGGGATCGAGGCCACGCACCTCCGTCTGCATGTCCGTGTCGATCACGCCCGGGGCCACGCTCGCGATGCGCCATCCCGCGGGGGCGTCCACAGCCACGGTGCGCGCGTGGTGGTCGAGCCCGGCCTTGACCGCACCGTAGACGCCCCAGCCTGCAAGCGGGCGACGGGCCGCTCCGCTCGAGACGTGCACCACCCGGCGGTCCGGGAGGCCTACGGTGGCGCGGGCAAAGACGCTCGTGAGAACGAGCGGAGCGACGAAATCGACCGCCGCGGCGCGCACGATCTCCGTCGCCGCAAGACGCTCCGGGGGACCCACCGGCCCGAGAAGCCCCGCGTTGTTGATGAGGACGACCATGGCGCTCCCGGCCAACCAGGTCTCGAGATCGAGATCCTCGAGCACACGCACGAGACGCGGGAGATCCCCAAGATCGACCGCGGTCTCTCGGAAGCGTTCGGGCCCCACGCCGGGCGGAGGGTTCAGGGACCGGCGCGCAAGTCCCCAGACCGCCCCACCGCGCGCGAGGGCCTCGCGGGCGAGCGCGGCGCCGAGCCCGCGCGAGTGGCCCGTGATCAGAAAGCGGATCACCGCCGGCTCCGCCGCGGAAACGATCCGGGGTTGCGTCTCGTCGGGCGCTCGACCCCGACGATCAACCGAGTCTCCGCCGCGGGTCCTCGGTGACGCTCGCGGCAAGACGCCGGAGGAGTTCCTGTCCCTCCTCGCTCCAGTGTTCGGGAAGAACGGGCTCGGGAACGACGTACAGGTCGCCCGCTCCACCTCCGGGTTTATGAAGTCCACGGCCCGAAAGCCTCATTCGTCTCCCGGCCCGGCTTGCGGGCGGAATCTTGAGGCGGACCTTGCCGTCGAGGGTGGGGACTTCGACCTCGGTGCCAAGCGCGAGCTCCCACGGGTAGACCGGGAGCCTGAGAACAAGGTCGTGCCCCTCGAGGGCGAAGAGGGAATGCGGACGAACACGGACCCGCAGAATGAGATCGCCGCGTTTCTCCCGCCCGAGTCCCGAAGGCGCCTGTCCACGAAGGCGGAGCGTCTGTCCGTCCTGCGCGCCGGGAGGGATCTTGACCTGGACCGTTCCGTGCGGGAGAGCGAGGCGGCGCGCCGCCCCACGGTGGGCCTCCTCGAGGCTGATCTCGATCTCGCCGGCGTCGACATCGGCCGCTGGAGCCTCACGAAAGGCGCTTCGCCGCCGTCCCCCGGAACCGAAACCGAAGAGCTCGAAGAACGACCCGAGGTCCAGACCCTCGGCCCCGTCCGCGGGCTGAAAGCCGAAACTCGAGGCCCACTCGGGGGGAGGGTCGAAGCGCTCCCCCGGCCGACGCGATCCAAGGGCGTCGTACGCGCGCCTCTTCTCGGGGTCACTCAAGACCTCGTAGGCCTGGGAAATCTTCTTGAAACGCTCCTCCGCGTCCGGAGCCTTCGAGACGTCCGGATGGTACGTCCGCGCAAGGCGCCGGTAAGCCTTTTTGATCTCCTCGGGACGCGCGTCCCGGGAGACCCCGAGCGTCTGGTAGAAATCCTCGTATTCCATCGCTTGCCTCCCAACACCGTCGGCGTCCGCCGCTCAGCGCGTCTCGACGTTGCCCTCGAGGTGGACCGTGCGGCGCAGCCGGTCCTGAAGCTGGAAATAGAGCATCGGGTCACGCCACCACGAGGACAGCCTGAGACGGTCGCGGCCGGTCACAAAGCGGCGGAAGCGGGCCTCGACCCGAAGCGAGGAGCGTCCGTCGAGATTGAGGGCCGCGAGGGTGCGCGAGACCAGCCACATGCCCGGCGCCACCGCTGCGGGAAATCCCAGCATCCGAGCAAAGGTGTTGTTGAGATGGATGGGATTCAAGTCCCCTGAGACGCGCGCATGGCGCCAGCCGATGCCCTCCTCGGGCGAGAAATCGCGCTGGACGGAGTCCTCGGGAGGCACGAGAGGCTGCAGATCGCGGATCCTCTTGAACGCCCGGCGGCGCTCCGGGACGAGGAGCTCGAGTTCCTCGCGCCAGATCTCGTCACCCCGGGGCCCGAGTTCGGTCGTGAGGATGAATTCCAGGCCGCGGGCCGTGTGCGTAAACCCCTTCAGGCTCGCCCGGTAGCTAAGCGGCGGCACGAGCTCAAGGGGACGGAAACTCTGGAGGCGAAGCGCCGTCTGGATGATCCCCCGGGCGCGGATAGGAAGGCGCGCATCGAAGAGCAGAAGAGCGTGAAGCGGTGCGGCCAGGAAATGGGGATAGGTCGGGGGTGTCGTTCCGGGGGCGTAGCCGGTCTGGACCCTGTAGGCCTCGTGACGCGCCGGATCGACCCGAGAGACCGTGAGTTCACGCTCGATTGCGATCTGCTCGAGCTCATGCGGGAGGATCCAGCGAGGACGGCGATCGAGCGCGAGCGCGAGGAGGAGGGAGCCGGGCGAGCGGAGCGCCAGGCGGGCGAGAAGCCCGGCGGGAGGGGGGGCTTCGCCGCCCCGAGAGGACGGAGGCGCACTCGTCACGGGTGGGAATCGGGCGAGCGGGTACGATCCCCGAGACGCTCGTCGATCCGCACCCGCAGACGGTGGGCCGTGCGGAGGTAGGAACGGGCATAGATTCGCCGACCCTCGAGATCCCCCGGCGTGGGCGAGGCGAGACCGTTCATGCTGAGAAGAGCCACGAGCTCGACCTCACGGGGGAGGTGGGACGGCGGCCCCATCGGGCTGTCGGAGGGGGAGAGAGCCACAACGAGCGGGAACACGGGATGGGGAAGGACCCGAACATAGTACGGCGGACTCTCGGGCGCCGAGGGGTTGCGGAGGAAGACGTAGAGCCGTGCCCCGGCCGGGACGGGGGTAGTCTGGGTCGCGAACGCGTCGCTCACGTGCACCCGCCACACACCGCTCTCCTCTTCCTCGGAGATCGGAGGCCTGGCCGGCGTCCCCCCGAGCGCCACCACACGCGAGGCGACGATGCCGCGCACCGAGCTCGGGAGCGTGGGGTTCTCGAGAAGGCGGTTCCAGAGACGGAGAGCACGCGCGCGATCGTGCGCGACGGCGAGTGCCAGAAGGCCTCCCCACCAGAGCGCTTTCGGTTGATCCGGATCGAGACGGAGCGCCCGGTTGGTGAGGGCGAGCTCGCGCGCATCGAGCCGGCCGTGCTGCGCAAGGATGAGGGCCTGGGCGTAATCCGCAAGAATCGCGGGGTTCTTCCCTCCTCCGTGGTGAAGGAGGTGATGGTAAGCCGCGGCGGCCCGACGGTCGCGACCGAGAAGCTCGTAACCGCGCGCCAATGCGCGCCAGCCGCGGACGTCACCCGGATGCCGTGCGAGATGACGGCGGTAGCGGTGAAGTGCAAGCCGGAGATCGTGGCGCTGCGCCGCACGCGGACCGAAGAAGACGTAGCGCCAACCGCCATAGAAGCCGTAAAGACCCAGGGCGAGGACGACCATCAACACCACGACGGCGGTCCGCGACAACGGCCGGCCCACGCGCCGTGGGGGAGAGGCGGTCGTCCGCCCATAGGCCTCGACCATCCGGCCGAGGTCGGATTCGGCCGTGGGAAGATCCTCGGGACGAAGATCCCCCGAGGCGCGGGCGTCTTCGAGTTCGCGTCGGATCGACGCGCTGAGCCAGCCCCGGACGCGTTCGGGAGCCGCATCCTGATCCGTCGGCGTCCGCCCAAGGGCACGCAGCACGAGGGCAGCGGCCGCCCCCAGAAGGAAAAGAGATCCCACGACGAAAACGGCGGCACTCATCACTCGGTACTCCGGAGAGGATCCCTAGCGTCACGGCGAGCGCGCCTCACGATGATCGTGAGCAGCACAAGGACGCCCAGCACGAGGAGGACGAAAGGCCCCCACCAGAGAGCGAACGTCTCGCGATCGACCGGAGGCTTGAAGAGAACGAAATCGCCATAGCGGGCGACGAGATAGTGCTTGATGGCCCGGTTGGACTCCCCCCTGAGGAGCATCCGACGGATCTGTTGGCGCATGAGGGTCGCGAGGGGGGCCGGAGAATTGGCGATGTTGAGATCCTGGCACTGAAGGCAGCGCACCTCCTCGATGAGGTGCTGATAGCGGGCCTCGAGGACGGGATTGGCCAGCGGAGGAGAACTTCCGACGGCTCTCGCCCGGGGAAGGGCGAGCACGGTCGTGAGCGCAAGAAGCGCGAGCAACGCCGAAAATGGCCGGAGAACGCGCGTCACCGTCATGCCCGGGCCCGGCTGGAGGAGAGCCGACGGAGGAGCGGCAAAAGCCGCCGACGGACGACCCGCCGGGTGAGAGGGCCGATGATCTTGCCACGGATGACGCCGTGCGGCCCGAGGACGAAAGTTTCGGGAGTTCCGTACACCCCCCAATTCATGGCACTGATTCCCCGTGGATCGTAGGCGATTGCGCGGTAAGGATTCCCGTAGCGGTGGAGGAAGGCCAAAGCCGCCCGGCGGTGATCCTGATAATCGAGACCGATGATGCGCACACCGCGGCCGGCGAGACTCATGAGGACACGGTGCTCGGCCACGCAGGTCACGCACCAGCTGGCCCAGACATTGAACAGGGTCGGCCGCCCGCGGAAGACCCTCTCCGTGAGCCGGAGCGCAGGGTGTCTGAGCCGCGGCAACGAGAAGACGGGGGCAGGTTTGCCGATGAGTGGGGAGGGCACTCGCGAAGGGTTGTGCTTGAGACCGATCCAACCGATGAGGACGAGCGTCCCGATGAGCGCGAGCGGGAGCGCGAAGAGAAGGCGGGTGCGGACAGCGCTCATGGGGCCTCCCCTCCGCCCGGGGTGGGGCCCGGAGGCGGCAGGCGACGCCAACGGTAGCGGCGATCCCAGAGGGCGACGAAAGCTCCGAGCGCCATCACCAGCCCCCCGAGCCAGACGAAGATCACCATCGGCTCGTAGCGGAAACGCACGCTCCAGCGACCGCCGCCGAGATTGTTACCGAGGGCGACGAAGACGTCGTGCAGTCCTCCGCCCACGATACCGGCCCCTGTGGTGCTGCCGAGCCCAGGCCCAAAATTCTTCTTCACGCTCACGGTACGGGCCCAGGGTCGACCGTGGTGGAGAATCAGGAAGCGGGCGGCCGTGCCCCGCCAATCGGGGCCGCGCGCCGGTTCGTACCCGCGGAGGATGAAGGTGAAGCCCGCCATACGGAAGGCTTTCCCAACATGCATCGGATCGTCCCGCCACACGGAGAGCGTCGTGCTCACCGTAATCCCGAGAATGGCCAAGCCCAAACCGAAATGGGCGATCGACATGCCGATCGTGCTCGCGTTCCACCCCGCCGTCCTGCCCTTGAGGCGTCTCCAGACGGCGGCGGCGGGTTCGCGGAGCGCGGTGATCATGACCCAGACGGAGAGAAGGACGCCCACGGCCGTGAGAGGGGGCCAAGAGCGCGCGAACGCGAGGACGAGGACAAGCGTCCAGCCGACGGCCGAAAAAAGAAGCGGCCAGCGCAGGCGGCGAAGGAGATCCCCCACTCGCCCGCTCACCCAGGGGACGAAGGGACCGACTCCGATGAGGACGAAGAGGGGGAGGATGACCGGGATGAAAACGTGGTCAAAGTAGGGTGGGCCCACCGAGAGTTTCTGGAGCCCGAACGCCTCGATAAAGAGGGGGTAGAGCGTGCCGATGAACACCGTGGCCGCGCCGACGACAAGAAAGACGTTGTTGAGGAGAAGAAAGGTCTCACGCGAGAAGAGCCGGAAGGCTCCGCCCCGATCCTGCATGAGGTAGGGCGCGCGCCAGAGATAGATCGTGAGTGCCGCCCCCGTCATGAAGGCGAGGAGCGCAAGAACGAACATCCCGCGCCGGGGATCCATGGCGAAAGCGTGCACGGAGATGAGCACGCCCGAACGGACGAGGAAGGTGCCGAGGAGCGAGAGCGAAAAAGCCGTGATCGCGAGAAGCGCCGTCCAGCTCTTGAAGACCCCGCGCTTTTCGGTCACCGCGAGTGAATGAATGAGCGCCGCCCCGACGAGCCAGGGCATGAACGAGGCGTTCTCCACGGGATCCCAAAACCACCAGCCGCCCCAACCGAGCACGTAATAGGACCAGTAGCTCCCGAGGACGATGCCGGCGGTGAGGAACATCCAGGCGGCGATCGTCCACGGCCGCGTCCAGCGTGCCCAGAGCTGGTCCATCGTTCCGCCGAGGAGTGCGGCAACGGCAAAAGCGAAGGCGACGGACATCCCGACGTACCCCATGTAGAGCATGGGGGGATGAATGGCCAGAAACGGATCCTGGAGGAGAGGATCGAGATTGGCGCCCTGGTGGGGAACGGGGAAGACGAGGACGAAGGGGTTCGAGGTCAAGAGTGAGAAGGCGAGGAATCCCGCCGTCACCAGCCCGAGGACACCGAGCACGCGGCTCACGAACGGCCGGGGGAGCCCCCGGCTGAACCACGCGACCGCCGCCGTCCACACGACGAGGATGAAAATCCAGAGCAGCATGGAGCCTTCGTGGGCCCCCCAGACAGCGGTGATGCGGTAAAAGAGCGGAAGGCGCGTGCTCGAGTTCTCGGCCACGTAACGGACCATGAAGTCGTTGGTCACGAACGCCCAAGTGAGCGCTCCGTAGGCAAAGAGGGTGAAGGCGAAGAGCCCCGCGGTGAGCGGACGAACCGCGCCCATCAGCCGGGGATCATCACGGTGCGCCCCCCAAAGTCCGCAGTAACAGAGGAGAAGGGACAGAAAGAGCGCGAGGATGAGGGCCAGAAGACCGAGCTGGGGGATCACGGACGGGTCACCAAGGCCGTCGTTCCGCCGGGAAGCGAGCCGGGAATGTGCGGAGCGTTGTAGCGGGAGTGAATCCCCGGAGGGTGGTAGCCGGGCCCGTGCTTGGCCAGGATCTCATTGGCGACGAATGTGCCCTTCACGAGATCACCGCGCGCGACGACGCCCTGCCCGGGGCGGAAGAGATCCGGCAAGACGCCGGTGAAAACCACGGGGATGCTGTGGTGACCGTCGGTGAGGACAAAGCGGACCGTCATGCTGCCGGGCCGACGCCGCACGCTCCCCGGGAGGACGAGTCCCCCGAGCCGGAAGTTCCCGCTCGTCGGCGCCCGCCCCTCGGCGACCTGGGTCGGTGTGAGGTAGTAGAGGAGTTCGCCGTGAAGAGCCCGCAAGGCAAAAAAGACGGAAGCACCCACCGCGACGATCATCGCGGCGAGCATGAACATACGTTGTCTTCGGGGTGTCATCGTTCAAGGCTCCAGGGCTTGTGTCTCTTGGGCTTCGCGCACCTCGCGCCGCGCCCGTTTCTCAAGGCGCGCGGCGGACACGAGGTTGCCGACCATCACGAGGAAGCCGAACCCGAAGGCCGGCCAGACGTAGAGGGCAAACCCTCCCATACTCCAAAAAGTCGACCAGGTCACGGCGCGCCCACCGCTTCCCGCGCCCAACCCGTGTCGAGCTGGCGGAGAAGGATCTCGGAGCGGGCCCGCCACAGAACGAGAGCCCCAAAATAACACATGAATCCGAGCCACATGACCAGAAGCGGCCAGAGCATCGAAGGCGCCACTGTCGTGTGCAGATGACCGTCGAAGGGATTGCCGCGGAAGATGGCCCCCTGGTGAAGGGTCTGCCACCAGTCCACCGAGTAATGAATGATCGGCACGTCGACGGCCCCGACGATCGCGAGGATCGCCGCCGCCCGATCACCGGTCTGCTGGTTCTCGAACGAACGGGAAAGAGCGATGACCCCGAGGTAGAGGAAGAACAGGATGAGTTCCGACGTGAGGCGTGCATCCCAGACCCAGAACGTTCCCCACATGGGCTTGGCCCAGAGCGATCCCGTCACGAGAGTAATGGCGGTGAACGCCGCACCGATCGGTGCGGCCGCCGACGCCATGGCGTGCGCCAGCTTGATCCGCCAGATGAGGCCGATGAGACCACAGACGGCCAGGAAGACGAAAATGAAGAGCGACATCCACGCACTCGGCACGTGCACGTAGATGATGCGAAAGCCGTTGCCCTGCTGGAAATCCGGCGGCGCAAGCCACAGGCCCCCATAAAGGCCGATCGCGATCGCGACAAAGGAGACGACCGCAAACACGCGTCCCCAGGGTCGGGACGCCCTGTAGAAATAAGGGGGCGAAGCCCAGCGGTGGATCCAGCGCGACCAGCGTCCGCTCACGGTTCAGACCTCCAGGGCCACCCGAAGGGCGGCGGCGGTGGCTTTGGGGATGAGCGCCAGAGCCAGAAAGAAGAGTGCGGCCAGCACGTAAAGCGGCGTCCTCGGATCGAGGCCCCGTTCGGCGAGGAGCACGGCGTGGGCTCCGAAGATGAGCACCGGCGTGGCCAACGGAAGGAGAAGCACCGGAAGAAGGACGAGGGAATGACGCAGACCCACGGTGAGAGCCGATCCCAAAGCCCCGAGAAGCGTGAGGCAACCGGTGGTCAGAACGAGCGACACGAGAAGAACCGGCAGGATCGGCGGAGGAAACGAGAACCACAACGCCAAAAGAGGCGCCAGGAGGACGAGGGGGAGGCTCAGCGACACCCACCCTGCAAAGACCCGCACGAGCACGATGAGTTCCAGAGGACGTGGACTCAACAACATCTGTTCGAGGCTTCCGTCGTCGTAATCGTCCCGGAAGAGGCCGGCAAAGGCGACCACCGACGCCAACGTGGCGTCGATCCAGATGACGCCCGGGGCGATGAGCGAGAGAAGGCGCGGGCTCGGGCCGAGCGCCAGTGGAAAGAGCGAGGCCACAAGGACATAAAAAATGACCGGCGCCAAGTAATCGCCCCGGGCCCGGTAGATCATGCGAAGCTGCGCGCCGAGAAGCCCATTCATCGCTTCGTTCCGAGTTCGAGCACGGTTGCGGGGACGAGCGTCGGAGGGAGCGGCTGGTGGCTGGCCACGACGGCCGTCCCTCCGGCCATGAGGTGGCGGGCAAGGAGCCCACCCAGAGCGGCAACGCCGTCATGGTCGAGGGAGGTCAGGGGCTCATCGAGCAACCAAAGCGGCGCCGCGCTGTGTTCGAGGCACGCGAGAGACACACGCCGACGCTGACCGGCCGAGAGCCGCTGGCAAGGAAGATCGGGAAGCGCGGAGGCATCAAAGAAGGGAGACGGTGTGGGAACCCGCCAACCCGTCGGGCCGACCAGGAGTCTCCGGTACGCGAGGTTTTCTTCAGGCGTCAGCATCGGCTTGATTCCCTCGAGGTGCCCGAGAAACGCCACCTCTCCGCGATAAGCCCCCCCCCACTCTCCGATCGTGCGCCCGCTCCATCGGATCACGCCCTCTTCCGGTCTTCCGAAGCCGGCGAGAACACGAAGCAAGGTGCTCTTGCCCGAGCCGTTGGGACCGACGATGTAGGCAAAAGCCCCCCGGTCCACACGGAGGTCGATGCGGCGAGCAAGAAGACGGCGTCCCCGTCGCAAGACTAGCCCTTCGATATCGAGCATGTTCTGCCCACACACGATGACGCCGCCGCCTCTTCCCCCGCGGCCGAAACACGCCCTGCGCCCGTGCGGCGAAACGAAGCAGAAAAACGAGGCATCGGCGCTATTTTAGCCGATGCCGCCTTCCGAAGGCCCTTCGTGGTTCTGCCTCAACCGAGACGAGTGTCGTCCTCGCCCAGGACGCCGACGCCGCTGCGTGCCGCGGCGATATGCGCCTGGGCACGCGGAAGCACGTGATCGACATAGAAAGCGGCGCTCGCAATCTTTTCGTCGGTGGGCACAGGCGAACGCTCGCCCCGCGCCACAGCGCGCGCGGACGCGCGAAGGAGGATCGCGCCCCCGAGAAGAGTGCCGCACGCCATGAGAAGCGGGGTGGCCACGCTGGGCGCGAGGAGGGCCTCACCGGAAGCGGCGCCGAGGACATCGGCCACAGCGCGCCGGAGATCGTCGAGCACGCGCCGAACGGTCTCCGCGCGTGCGCGCAATGCGGGCGGAGCCGACGCGCAATCGCCGGCCACTTCCTCGGCGAGTTCCCCAAGCGTCACACCGCGGTCGCGGAGGATCTTGCGCCCGACGAAATCCAACGCCTGGATCCCGGTCGTTCCTTCGTAGATCGTGAGGATGCGGGCGTCGCGGACGTACTGCGCCACGCCTGTCTCCTCGACGTAACCCATGCCGCCGTGAACCTGGAGTGCCAGCGAGACTATCTCCTGCGCGGTCTCGGTGGACCAGCCCTTCACGATCGGCGTGAGGAGCGCCACCCGACGAGCGTGGCGATCTTTCTCCGCGCCGCGGCCGCGTTCGGAGAGGTCGAGGGAACGGAAGGCGTCGAGCGCCACGAGACGCATGGCCTCGATCTGGGACTTCATGAGCCAGAGCATGCGGCGCACGTCGGGGTGGTGCGCGATCGTGACCCGCCCTCCCCCGCCTGAGGGGTCCGCGCCCTGCACCCGCTCGCGCGCGTAGCGGCGCGCCGCCTGGAACGCCGCTTCGGAAACCGCCACCCCCTGCTGGCCGACGGAGAGCCGCGCCCGGTTCATCATGAGAAACATCGCCGCCAACCCTTGATGCTGCTCCCCGATGAGCCAAGCGTCGGCCCCGCCCTTGTCCCCGTAGCTCATCACGCAGGTGGGGCTTCCATGGATGCCGAGCTTATGTTCGATGGAGACGGCCCGCAGGTCATTCTCCTCCCCCGGGGTCCCGTCTGCCTTGGGGCGACGGCGAGGCACGATGAAGAGGGAGAGGCCACGGGTTCCCTCCGGCGCGCCGGGGGTGCGGGCAAGCACCATGTGCACGATGTTCTCGGCAAGATCGTGTTCCCCCCAGGTGATGTAGATCTTCTGACCGCGCAGACGAAAGCGGCCGGGTGCGCCCGTGGGTTCGGCGAGCGCGCGGGTGGCGCCAAGGTCGCTTCCGGCCTGGGGCTCGGTGAGGTTCATGGTCCCCGTCCAGCGACCGCTCACCATCGGCTTCGCGTAGAGCGCTTTCTGTTCGGGCGTTCCGAATCTGAGCAGAAGCTCGACCGCCCCCTGAGTCAGAAGCGGGCAAAGCGAAAAAGACATGTTCGCCGACTGCCACATCTCCTGGAGGACGGCGCTCAGGAGCTCGGGCAAACCCATGCCGTCGTACTCGGCGGGGAACGAGACGCCGTTCCAACCCCCTGCCACGAAATCGGTGTAGACATCCTTGAAGGATGCCGGGGCGACCACCCCCGTCGGGGTCAGGCGCGCCCCCTCCGTGTCGCCGTCGCGGTTCGTGGGCGCCAGGCGTTCCTCCGCGAATCGGGCACCCTCCTCGAGAACGGTGTCAACGGTCCCGGGGTCGAGCGTCCCCTCCGGGGACAAGATTGGGATTTCACTCAGTCCGAAGACATCGTCGAGAAGGAAGCGATATTCAGCCAGAGGAGCCTGATAGGACACGTACGAACTCCCGAAGGAAGGGCCTCCGCGAATTTTACGCGATTGCCTCGTCCCGCCCGGCGCGATCACGGGAACACCCTTCCGCGCCAGGGGCGGGCGTTACGGCTTCCGTCCCGCGAAGATGCGCGTCGAGGGCACGCCCCGTCGCTGTGCGGCGGCGGCGGATGCGCTGCGGCGGGCCGGCTGCGACGAGGCGTCCTCCCGCGGGCCCACCGCCCGGGCCCAGGTCAATGATCCAGTCGGCCGCCGTCATGACGTCGAGATTGTGCTCGATGACAACGACGGAATGGCCGGCCGCAACGAACTTTTCGAGCGTGGCCAGGAGCCGGGCCACATCTTCCTGATGAAGCCCCACCGTAGGCTCGTCGAGGACGTAGAGCGTGGGAGGCGAACGGCGCGTCTCGGTGCGGGCGAGTTCGCTCACGAGCTTGAGCCGCTGGGCCTCACCGCCCGAGAGGGTCGGCGAGGGTTGCCCCAGCGTGAGGTAACCGAGACCGACATCTTCGAGAAGGCCGAGAGCACGGTCGATCCGGGCATGGGCGGCAAAGAGCGGGCGGGCCTCGGCCACGGTGAGCGTGAGGAGATCACCGACCGTACGGCCCTGCCAACGAACGGACTCGACGGCTTCGGCGTAGCGCCGTCCGCCGCACGCCTCACAGGGCACGTGAACATCGGGAAGGAACTGCATCTCGAGGTGGACGACCCCCTGTCCTTGGCATTGGGGGCAGGCTCCCGCCTTGGTGTTGAAGGAAAACCGCGTCGCCCCAAAACCGAGCGCCCGGGCATCGACCGTGCGGGCGTAGAGGCCGCGGACGTCGTCCCAGAAACCGACGTAAGTGGCCGGGCAGGAACGGGGGTTCTTCCCGATCGGGCTTTGGTCGATCTCGAGAACGCGCGCGATCGCCCGGGCGCCGTGGAAGCGGTGCCAGAGAGGGGCCGGTGCCGAGCGGGGGGCGCGACGGGCGCGGCCTTCGAGGGCTTCGCGCACCGCGCGCAGGACAACGCCTCGGACGAGGGTGGACTTGCCGCTGCCGGAAACGCCCGTCACGACCACGAGACGGCCAAGCGGAACGCTCACGTCAAGACCGTCGATGTTGCGGGCGCGGATGCCCTCGAGGCGTAGCGCGGGGTCGCGCCCCTCGCGGTACGGCCGGAGGGGACGGGGGGACAGCGTCGGCCGACGGGCAAGCGCGCGCCCGGTGGCGGTGGGCGCGGCGGCGATTTCGCGCCACGTGCCCTCGGCGACGACACGGCCGCCTTCGCGCCCGGCGCCGGGACCGAGATCGATGATGCGGTCGCTCGCGCGCATCGTGTCCTCGTCGTGCTCGACGACGAGGACCGTGTTGCCGGCGTCGCGGAGCCTGTGAAGGGCGTGGACGAGGCGGTGCTGATCAACGGGATGGAGTCCGATCGAAGGCTCATCGAGCACGTAGCAGACGCCGCGGAGACTGGTTCCGAGCTGGGCTGCAAGCCGGAGCCGTTGAGCCTCACCGCCCGAGAGGGTCGGAGCCGCCCGATCGAGGGTGAGGTAGCCGAGGCCGACCTCGGTCAGGAATCCGAGGCGAAGGAGAATCTCACGCCGAAGATCCTCGCCGATCGCCCGCGCCCGACCCTTGAGCTTGAGCCCCTCAAAAAAGCGGCGCACCTCCTCGACCGTACCGGCGACAAGAGTGCCGATATCCCGATCCCCCAAGCGCACAACCAACGCTTCGGGGCGGAGACGTCGCCCGCGGCAAGCGGGGCACACGGCAATCTCGTCGCCGTCGTCGCCGGGCGGTCCGGCGAGTCCCGTCCCGGTGCACTCCGGGCACCAGCCGAGAGGCGAACTGAACGAAAAGAGGTACGGATCCGGCGGCGGAACTCCGCGCCCGCAGGCGGGACAGCCGCGCGCAAGGGAAAAGACCTTTTCGGTTCCGCCGCCGCGCACCGCCACGGTGCCGTGGGCCAAGGCCTGAGCCCGGTCGAACATCTCGCCCAGGTCTGCCGCGTTCTTTCCGACCCGCAAGGGGCCAAGCACGATCTCAATCGTGTGCGTGCGGTAGCGGCTCAGAGGCTCCCAATCACGGACAGCGACATCGGTTCCGTCCACACGGAGCTTCTCGTATCCGTGCCGCCGGGCCCAGGGGCCGAGCGTCCGGTAGTGGCCCTTGCGGGCGCGAACGAGGGGGGCCAGAAACTCGATCTCGCGACCCGCGAACGCGCGGGCGATCTCGGCGAGGATCGAGGCGCGGTCCCGCGAGACGATGGGCTCGCCGCAGGCGACACAGAACGCTTGCCCGAGGTGGGCGTAGAGAAGACGGAGGAACGGATGGATCTCGGTGAGCGTCGCCACCGTGCTCTTGACGCCCCCCCGGCTCGTCCGCTGCTCGATAGCCACCGTGGGCGGAAGGCCTTCGATCGCGTCGACCTCGGCACGCGGGCGACGGGGAACGTACTGGCGAACGTAGGCGTTGAGGGTTTCGAGAAAGCGCCTCTGCCCTTCGGAGAAGACGACGTCGAAGGCGAGGGTGCTTTTGCCGCTCCCCGACACCCCGGTGAGCACCGTGAGCCGCTCGTGAGGGATATCGACCGTGAGCCCCGTCAGGTTGTGCACCCGGGCGCCGCGGACGGCGATCGCAGGAGGAGGTGGTGGCGGTGCGGGCGAGACGAGAGAAAGCGTGCGACCGCGGGCGCGAAGAGCCCGTCCCGTGTGGCTCTCGGCCACGTCGGCCAGGCGCTCCGGAGTGGTGGCGGCCACGACGCGGCCCCCCGCCTCGCCGCCTTCCGGGCCGAGATCGATGACCCAATCGGCGGCGGCGATGACGTCGAGGTTGTGCTCGACGACAAGCACCGTGTGCCCCCTTTCGAGCAGCCTGTCGAAAACGTGCATGAGCGTATCGACGTCCGCGGCGTGAAGACCGGTGGTCGGCTCATCGAAGAGAAAGAGCGTGCGCGGACCGTCGGGCGCTTCCGTGCGGAGGAAGGCTGGTGCGACATAGGCGGCCAGTTTGAGGCGCTGGGCCTCACCGCCCGAAAGCGTACTGAAAGACTGCCCAAGGCGAAGGTAGCCGAGACCCACGTCCTCGAGGGCCCCGAGACGCATCGCGATCTCGGGCCACGCGGCGAAGAGTTTTCGCGCCTCACTCACGGTGAGTGCAAGCACATCGGCGATCGAACGGGAGACGCCTCCTTCTGTGAGCTGCACCTCGAGAACTTCGGGCCGGTAGCGTCGTCCCGCGCAGACGGTGCAGGGCAAGACGACATCCGCGAGGTACGGAAGGTCCACGGTCTCCTGGCCACTCCCCTCGCACTGCGGACAGGCACCGAGCGGGCTGTTGAAACTGAAATGACCGGGACCGTAGCCGCGGCCAAGGGCGAGCGGCAGGGACGCGAAGATCTCCCGGATGAGATTCCAGGCACCGACGTGGCTCGCAGGCACGCTGCGGCTCGAGCGGACGGGTGGGGATTGATCGACGACGACGGCTTCGGCGATCCGCTCGAAGCCCCGAATCTCGCCCCAGGCGATGTCCTCCGCGGTCCCGTGGGCGTGGCGATGGCTTCCGAGGGCGGGCGCCAGAACGTCGTGGACGAGCGTGCTCTTGCCGCTTCCGGACACTCCCGAAAGGACCACGAAGTGGCCGAGAGGGAGAGCCACATCGACGTGACGAAGATTGCGCGCCTCGATGTTCGACACCCGCAGCCAGGAGGTGCGCTCCCCCGGAGGGCGCAGCGTTCTCTTCCCGACCTCGAAACGTCCGAGGAGATAATCGGCGGTCTTCGAGCCACGGGCCTCGGGGAGCGCCGCAAGCGGTCCCGCGAAGACCACCCGCCCCCCCTCCTCGCCCGCTCCCGGGCCGAGATCGACCAGATGATCCGCCGCGGCGAGAAGCCCGGGATCGTGCTCGACGACCACCACCGTGTTGCCCGCATCGCGGAGACGCCGGAGCACCCCGGCGAGGCGATCGACGTCGCGCGGATGGAGTCCCACCGACGGCTCGTCGAGAGCGAAGAGCGTCCGCACCAAACCCGTTCCAAGAGCGGTGGTGAGATTGATCCTCTGGAGCTCCCCACCCGAGAGGGTGCGCGAAGACCGATCCAGCGTGAGGTACCCCAAACCGACTTCGACCAGATAAGTCAGCCGGTGACGCACGGCGTCGAGGAGATCGTTGCCGCCGGCGCGCAGGAACCCCTCCGGAACCTCAAGACGGGCAAAAAAGGTCTGAAGCGTCTCGATCGGGATCGACGCGAGTTCGTGGAGATGAAACCCGGGAAGCCGCGCGTAGTCGTCCGGCGCCAGACGGACGTGCGACGGAGGCTTGCGGAACGTCATCGACCCGAGTGCCGTCGCATCAGCGTCCCCCAGACGGAAATCCAGGGCCTCCGGCCGAAGACGCATGCCCGCGCAAGACGGGCACGGGACATAAGATCGGTACTGGGCGAGGAAGATCCGAACATGACGCTTGTAGCTACGGGATTCGAGCCAGCGGAAGAACCCCTGAACCCCGTACCAGAGCCCCTCCTCCCAGGCGCTTTCCCCCTCCCCCTCCCAAATCCAGCGGCGCTCGTCCGCCGCGAGTTCCGCCCAGGGACGCTCGACGGCAATGCCTCGCCGTCGCGCCGCCCGCAGAAGATCCTTCTGGCACTGCCCGTAAGCGTCGGACTGCCAGGGCCGGATCGCTCCGCCGCGCAGGGAAAGAGTCGGATCGGGAACGACGCGGTGAGGATCGATGCCGCTCACCCGCCCGAAACCGGTGCAGGTGGGGCAAGCCCCGAGAGGATGGTTGAACGAGAAGAGGTGCGCCCGGGGCTCGACGTGCGTGGTCCCGCAGGCGGCACAACCGTAGCGCGGGGCGAACGGAAGAATCCGAAGACTCTCCGGCATCCGCACCACCACCCGGACCTCCGCACCGTGACGGAACGCCGCGCGGAGCGCTTCCTCGAGTCTCTCGCCCGCCTGACCGTCGAGGAGGAAGCGGTCCTGCTCGACCTCGAGTGTCTCGCCATCCACGTCGTCGACGCGCACGTAGCCCTGGCGGGTGAGCGACGCACGCATCTCGTCCAACGTGAAGTTCTCCGGCCGACGCATCCGGAAAAGCACGCTCACACGGTGGTCCCGCACGGTGGGATCGGCGAGGAGGAGCCGAGCGACGGACTCGGGATCGTCGCGACGGATCGGGCCACCACACGACGGACAGAAGCCCCGTGCAAGATGTGTGTAAAGAACGCGCAGGTGATCGAGGAGCTCGGTCATCGTTCCCACCGTCGAGCGCGTGTTGTGCATGGGGTTGTACGGACGGATGGCGACGCCCGGAGGGACACCTGTGAGCGAGCGCACGGCAGGCCGGGGCATCCGGTCCAGAAACTGGCGGACGTAGGTCGAGAAGGTTTCGACGTAACGCCTCTGCGCTTCGGCGTAGAGTGTGTCGAAAACGAGGGAAGACTTTCCCGCACCCGAGACCCCGGAGACCACGGTGAGCCGTCCGAGGGGGATGTCGAGATCGATGTCCCTGAGATTGTGTTGACGGACGCCGCGCAGGCGGATGGCGTTATCGCCCACGGGCTCGGCCCCCCCGGTCGCGGGCGGCCCATACGAGGACGCCGGCTCAGCGCCGGCGTCCCCTCCCCCTTCCGCGGAGAACGATTGCGGAAGGGGGGTTACCCGCCCGTCGGTCACATCCGTGTCGCGGGTGGGAGTTTCGGCGGCTCACGAAGCCTGATCGGCTTGCCGAGAGGCAGAACGCCGAGCTTCTGCCCGTAGGCCAGAGCGTCGTAGCGGCGGACGGCGTCACGGATCGTGCCGTTGATCCGGGCCAGGAGAGCCTCGACACGACGGCGAGCGTGCACCACAGCCGCCCGCTCCTGCGCGCGCGGCATGGTGAGGCCGCCGAAGGCCGTGAACCCGTAGAGCACCGTCACGTGCGTGTGCGTGCGCGAGTAGTGCCGGAGGAAATCCTCCGAGACGCCGTGCTGGAGATCCGCGTCCCACAGGGGATGTTCGAAGCTCTTGAGGGTCTTCGCCAGCGCCTTGGCTTGAGTGATCAGAGCGGCGTGACGACGGGCGAAGGCCGGGTGCCGCTGAGCCCGCGCGAGGACCACTCCGAGATCACGACGCCAGAAGGCGGTGCGGTCGAGGAGACGGTTGAAGGCGGAAAGGACCGAACGCATGGTGAGGGCGAGCTGCGTGTTGGCGCGGTAGACGGCAAGAGGCTCACGGTCGTTCGGGTCGCGGTGCACCCGAGCGGTGACCGTACGCGTGATGCCGTCGGCGCTCACGCTGATCCGGTAGACCCCGGGGGGGACGCGGGGACCGAAGCCGCCGCTGAAGAACCCGCCGTGGCCGCCGCCGACAAGCTTGAGCCGGGCCGGACCGCGGTACTGCAGTGTCCACACCGCCTGGTTGACACCGGCTTTTGCGGGTCCGTTGAAACGGTCGACAAATCCCCCGGCGCTGTTGCGGACGACGATCGTCACCGGTGTCTTGTGGGCCGCCGCCTCAGCCGGGGTCGGCTTGAGCGCCTGGTGGAGGCTGTAGGTGATCACCACGCCCGTCACCGCATTCGGTCCGCGGAAGTTGCTCGGACCGGCTCCGTTCGTGTGGCTCGCATAGACGAGCGTACCCGGAGCCGCGGGGAAGAGGTGGAACGCTTCGCGAGCCACCTTGACGTTCCAGTTCTCCAAAGGACGCAGGTTGTCCAGCACCCACACCCCCCGCCCGTGCGTCACCAAAACGAGACTGTGGGTGCGGCGAACAAACTGGAGATCGAAGACGGCCGCCGAAGGCAGATTGGCGTGAAGCGGCAACCAACGCCCGCCGTTGTCGAGCGAATAGTAGAGCCCGTCCATCGTCCCGGCCATGAGGAGATCCGGATCGTTGGGATCCGAGCGGACGACCAGGACGGAGTGGTCGGGAAGCCCGCGGGTGATCTTCCGCCAGCTCCGCCCGTAATCGGTGGTCCGATAAACGTAGGGGCGATCGTTGCCCAGCATGTGCGCGTCAAAGACGACGTAGGCCGTTCCCGGATGCCGCCAGGACACCGTCACGTGCCAGACGCGGGCCCATTTCGGCGCGCCGCTCGGGGTCACGTTCGACCAGTGTCGGCCGCCGTTGCGGGTGACCCAAACCCAGCCGTCGTCCGTCCCGACCCAAAGGACCTTGGGGTTGGAAGGGGCGATGGTCACGGACTGGATCGTATCGTAGGTTTCAGCACCGGAAAGATCCTTGTCGATCGGTCCCCCGGTGGGCCCCTGCTTGCTCTTGACGTCGCGCGTGAGGTCAGGGCTCACCACGGTCCAGTGCTTGCCGCCGTCCAGGCTGTGAAAGAGGACATCGGCCGCGACGTAGACGTCGTTGGGGTCGGTGCGTGAAACGGCGATGGGGGTGGTCCAATCAAAGCGGTATTTCTGCTTCGCCATGACTTTCCCGGAGAGGAGATCCCCGACCAGAATGTCGCGAAGGTAGGGATTGATGCTGCGCGCCCGCCGTGTGAGACGGTCGTAGCGGACGATGTCACCGTCGTCGGTCGTGGCGTAAATGATGTTCGCGTCGCTCGGGGCGGGAACCACATACTGTCCGTCGCCCCCGGAAACCTGGAACCAGTCTTGGAAACCGACGACCCCGCCCCGACGGTAATCGCTCGAGGCGCCGCACCAGGCGTTGTTGTCCTGGAGCCCGCCGCAGATGAGGAAAGGGAAGACTCGATCGTTCGTCGCCACCTGGTAGAACTGTTCGATCGGCAAATTGTCGAGAAAGCGCCAGTGGCGTCCCCCGTCGAGGCTGAGGTACACCCCACCGTCGTTGCCCTGAATGATCCGGTTCGGATTGTGGGGATCGATCCAGATCGCGTGGTGATCGACATGGACGCCGGGGTCGGCGTAGAAAGAGGTTCGTCCCCCGTTCATGGACTCCATGAGTTTCATGGAAAGAAAGAACAGGCGGTTCGGGTTGTTGGGAAAGACGGCAAGTTGCGTGAAGTAGAACGGACGCACGTCGTCGTTGTGGTCGTTGCTGACTTCCCGCCAGCGGCTCCCGAGATCGTGCGAAACCCAGACGGTGCCGCCGCGGGCCTGAAGGACAGCGTAGACCGTAGACGGTTGGCTGGGTGCGAAGGCGACGGCGCTCCGGCCAATCGGTCCGTGGGGCAGTCCTTGCGTCAGCCGTGTCCAATGCGCCCCGCCGTCCAAGCTGCGGAAGAGTCCGCCGGAGCGCCCACCGCTCACGAGGATCCAGGGGTGACGTTGAACCGGCCACATCCCGGCGATGAGAACCTTGGAGTTCCCCGGCTCGAACGCGAGTGTCGAGCAACCGGTGTGGGGATTGAGGTAGAGGATCCGGGTCCAGGTTTTGCCGTTGTTCGTGGTCTCGTAGACACCGCGATAGGGCGTGGGCTTCCAGACGTCGCCCAGGACGCAGGCGTAGACGTTGTCGGGATTGTCCGGGTTGATGAGCACAGCGGAAATCTGCCCGCGGTGCGCCAGGCCCTTCTTCTCCCATGTCCGTCCGCCGTCCGGTGAGAAATAAATCCCATCGCCGTTCAACATGTCGTTGCGGGGATTGTCTTCACCGGTGCCGACCCACACCCAATCCGGATGGCCCGGCACGAGCGCGACGGCCCCGATCGAGAGCGTCGGACCGTGATCGAAGACGTTGCGCCAACTCATGCCGCCGTCCGTGGTCTTCCAGACACCACCGCCGGCGGTCCCGACATAGTAGAGGCCCGGGTTCCCGGCCACGCCGACCACGCTCGTCACGCGCCCGCCGGCGACAGCCGGGCCGAGGTTGCGAAAGCGCAGCGCGTGAAACGGGCCGGCGGCCATGGCAGGCCCGGCCAGAAAACCGGCGCAGAGTAAGAAGAGCAGGGCTTTCGTGAGTTTCGTGTTCATGAGGTTGTCCTCATCGTTGTGGTTTCCACGTCTCGAAGGAAAGCCGCCCACCGCGTGAGACGCACCCGCGGAGGGAGTATAACGCCGTTCTATCAGACCGACTCGGACCGGCCCAAGCCGGCGCACAGCGGATTCCCTTCGGCATCGAGGCCGTCTTCACTTTCGCCTTGCAGCGAGGCTCGTTCACGTCTGCTCCGGCGTCGGGACGGGCAGGGACGGCACACGCACCGTTCGGCTCCGCCGCAGCCAGCGGGTGAGCTCCTCCATCGCCACGTAAAACGCCGGCGTGATGTAGAGCGTCAGCAGCTGGGAAAAGATGAGCCCGCCCACCACGGCGACGCCAAGCGGCCGGCGGGCCCCCGCACCCGTTCCGCTGGCCACAGCGATCGGAAGCACCCCAAGGATGGCGGCCAGCGTCGTCATCATGATCGGGCGAAACCGCACCCGGCAAGCCTCCACGATGGCATCGATCGGGCTCTGACCCTGGCGGCGCTGGTCGATCGCGAAATCCACCATGATGATGCCGTTTTTCTTGACGAGACCGACGAGCATGATGAGACCCACGAAACTGTAGATATCCAGGTGCTCGTGAAAAACGAGAAGTGTGAGGAGCGCGCCCATGATCGCGAGCGGCAGTGCCGAGAGGATGGTCAGCGGATGAATAAAGTGCTCGTAGAGAATCGCCAGCACCATGTAGATCACAAGGATCGTGACCAAGAGAAGAAGGGGAAGAGACACCAGGGATTTCTCGAACGCTTTGGCGTTGCCGGCGAAGCGGCCGTCGACACCGGCCGGAAGGACGCGGGCGGCCAGGCGCTTGATGCGCGCGGTCGCCCGTCCGAGCGAAACGCCCGGAGCCAGGTTGAACGAGAACGTGACCGAGGGAAGCTGTTCGTAGTGGTCGATCTGGAGCGGACCCACGCTCGGACGAACACGCGCGACGCTCGTGAGCGGAACGATGCCACCGCCGCTGGTCGGCACATAGAGCGCATTCAAGGCGTCGAGGTTCCGCTGGTAGCGTGGAGCGAGCTCAAGGATGACCTGGTACTCGTTGGTGGCTCCATAGATGAGGCTGACGTAGTTGCCGCCGTAGGCCTCGTAGAGGGTCTGCTGGATCGCCTGCGGCGTCACGCCGAGCGCGGCGGCCCGGCGCCGGAGAATGTGGATCTTGAGTTCGGGATTGTCGATCTCGAGATCGCTGCTCACGTCTTCGAGGCCGGGAAGCGCGCGAAGTTTCGGCAGAAACGTCGAGGCCGCCTGGTCGAGCTTGCGAAGGCTGACGCCCTGAAGCACGTATTCGTAACCGGCGTTGCCGCCGAGGGTACCGACGTTGATGGCCGACGGAAGACGAAAGTACACATTGACCTGATGCACAACCGAGAGGGAACGGCGGAGCTGGTCGACGACTTGTGTGGCGCTTTCGTTCCGTTTGCTCATCCTCTTGAGCATGATGAACAGCCGCCCGACATTGCCCCCGGCGGCGCCGCCCCGACCTTGACCGACCGAAGAGATCGCCCGGGCGACGGCGGGGTTGGCACGCACGATCTTGGCCACTCGATCTTGAAGGTGACGAAGCTGGTGAAACGTGATGCCTTCGGGCGCTTCGACAGAAGCGATCACGAGGCCGGTGTCCTCCGTGGGGATGAATCCCTTGGGAACGATCAGGAAGAGATAGATCGTGAGGACCAGGGTCCCGGTGCCCACGGCGAGCATGAGTCGCCAATGGGTCACCGCCCAACGAAGACTCTGCACGTACGCATCCCGCACCGTGTCGAAGGATCGTTCCAGGATTTGGTAGAGCCGCCCGTGCCGACCCGGCCCGCGGAGAAACCGGCTGCAGAGCATGGGGGTCAACGTGAGGGAGACGAGTCCCGAAATCAGGATGGCGAACGCGACGGTGAGCGCGAACTCGCGAAAGAGTCGACCGAGCATCCCGCCGAGAAGGAGAATGGGGAGAAACACCGCCACGAGCGAGAGCGTCATCGAGACAACGGTAAAGGCAATTTCCCGACTGCCCATCAGCGCGGCTTTCAGACGGGGCTCGCCCGCCTCACGATGGCGAACAATATTTTCCAGAACGACCACGGCGTCGTCCACGACGAACCCGACGGCCAGCGTCAGGGCCATGAGCGAAAGATTGTCGAGGCTGAAGCCCGCGAGCTTCATGAGCGCGAAGGTCCCAATGATCGAGAGCGGGAGGGCCAATGCCGAAATCAGGGTGGCGCGGATGTCGCGGAGAAAGAGGAAAATCACGGCCACCACCAGCACCATGGCGATGAGGAGCGTGTTCTGCACCTCGTGAATCGAGGCCAGGACGTACGCGGCGTGGTCGTGAAACATCTGAAGGCGCGCCCCACCGGGAGCTTCACGGCTGAGCGTGGGCAGAATTTTGATGATCGCGCGGGAAATGGCCACGGCGTTGGAATTGGGTTGCCGCTGAACGGCGAGAAGAATCGCCGGACGGAGCCGACCGTGATCGTAACTCTTGTTGAAGAAACGGGTGACCTGCTTGTTGGCGGCCACGCTGGCGACGGCCCGCCCGATGCTCGAGAGATACACCGGAGCCCCGTTGCGGTACGCCACAATGATGCGTCCGTACTGCGGCGCGACACGGAGCTGCCCGTTGGCCAGGACGGTGTAGGTTGAGGTGCGCCCGTAGAGCGTGCCGGCCGGCAGGTTCGAGTTGGCCGCCTTGACGGCGTTCGCCACCTGGGTCAGGGTGAGTCCGCGGGCCGCCAGCGCGTAGGGGTTCATCTCGAGCCGTACGGCGTAGGTTTGCCCCCCGAAGACATCCACTTTGGAGACTCCGGAGATCATCGAGATCCGCTCCGCCACCCGCGTTTCGGCGTACTTGTCGAGCACCGTCATCGGGATGTGACGGGCCGTCAGTCCAAGGAAGACGATCGGCGAGGCGGTCGGGTTGGCTTTGAAGAGCGTCGGCGGCTGAGGAAGATTCGGAGGAAGGCGGCCCAGCGCCTGAGAGATGGCGGCTTGGACGTCCATGGCGGCGTTGTTGATGTTGCGCGAGAGCTTGAACTGAAGCGTCACGTTGGTGTTGCCCATCGTGCTCTGCGAGCTCATCGAGCGCAGGCCCTGAATGCTCGAGAACTGACGCTCAAGCGGGGTGGCCACCGTGGAAGCCATGGTTTGCGGGCTGGCGCCGGGAAGTCCCGCATTGACGTAAATGGTGGGAAAGTTGACGTTCGGGAGCTCGCTCACCGGCAGGGATTGATAGGCGACAAGCCCGAAGACCAAGAGTGCGCTCATCACCACCGTCGTCATGACGGGACGGTGGATAAACAGAGCCGAGGGATTGCTCTTCATGCGCCGCTCCCTCTCGGGTCCGCGTGGATCCCGCACTGTTTCCCGCAAACGATCCGCGGGAGGAAGCCGTCTGGAGCGCCCTTCATCCCGTCACGACCACGGACGTGGAGGAGGATCCGACACGATTTTTTCCACATGGACCGCCACCCCGTCGCGCATCCGCCGCGGCACGTGGGCCACGACGACGGAGCCCGGTGGTGGTCCCTGGGACAAGACGGCGTAGGAGCCGATCTGACGGCTTTCGGTCACCGGCACGATCGTGGCATGTCCGTGCGCGACGACATAGACGAAATCGCCGCCTTGTCCCGGCTGGACCGCGCTTTGGCGAACCACGAGCGCACCGGGCTGGACGGCCAGAACGACACGGACGGCCACGTACTCCCCGGGCCACAGCCGCACGGGGACGTTCGCCACACGGGCCATGGCCAGAAAGGTACCGGTCGTGGCGTTCACGGTGTTGTCGACGAACACCAAAGGGCCCGCTCCGAGGGGATCTTGGACCGATTCGCGCAGAACCTGGACCTCAATCACGTGCGTGCGGCGGTTGTCGAGCACGGTGTCAAGATCGCGCTGGGGTAGCTGGAACGAGACGAGGATCGGCGACATCTGGTTGATCGTCACGAGCGGCGTGGTCGTCGAAGGACTGACCACGTTGCCCGCTCGCACCATGATTTCTCCGGCCAGTCCATCGATGGGCGAGCGAATGAGCGTGTAGCCGAGATTGATCTCGGCCTGGGTGAGCAACGCCTTGTCCTGAGCGGCGGTCGCTTTCGCGGTGATGTAGGTCTGGGGAGCAATGAACCCCTGGGGAACGAGCTTGGCGTCACGCTGCGCCTGCGCGGCGGCGGCCAAATAGGCGGCCCGGGCCTGCGCGACCGCGGCGCGATAGGGGGCGGGATTGATCTCGAACAGCCGCTCGCCCCGATGCACGTACTGGCCTTGATGGAAATAGACCCGCGTGAGAAGCCCGCTCACCTGGGGTGTGATGCTGACGCTGTGCCGCGAGACCACTTGCCCGACGGCCTTGATCCAAAACGGCATCGCGCGGCGCACGACGTGAGCGCCAATCACGTAAACCGGAGGCGGCATCGTGCGCGCCCCGCCCCGCATCGTGGGATCGACCCGTGTGAAGACGACATAGCCTCCGACCGCGAGTCCGATCAAAAGACCGGCGATCAGGAGAGCGCGGGGTCGGGAAACAGGAGAGAAGCGCTCGGAAGTCATGCGGGGGAAGGTCTTCCGCTCAAAGGTACCGGCAGGAGCGGAGGGGGAGGATGGGCCCTACAAGGGCCCCGTTGGGACGGCAACGTTGACTCCGCCCCTGCGGTACAGTGATTAGTATGCCCGAGACATGGCGCCAAGAAAACGGCTGTTACATTTTGTAACGCAGCACTCGAACCACGAGCGTCTGCACTATCCTCAAATGATCGTGAACATACGGCGGGCCGCACCCGTCGCGGGAGGTCCCGGAAGGGTGAGCAGGGCCGATCACATCCTGGTGATCGATGACGACGCCGACATCCGGCTTCTACTCCAGGCCTATCTCCTGAGGCACGGCTATCGGGTGACGACGGCGGCGAACGGCAACATCCTCCACGATCTCCTCGCCCGCGGTGCGCGACCCGAGATCGATCTCGTCGTCTTGGATCTCATGCTGCCCGGTGAAGACGGCTTCAGTCTCTGCCGCGCCGTCCGGGCCCGCTCGCGTCTGCCCATTCTCATTCTCACCGCTCGGGGTGAGGACGAGGACCGCATCCGCGGCCTCGACCTCGGAGCGGACGACTATCTCGTCAAGCCCTTCCATCCCGACGAGCTCAGGGCCCGTGTGCAGAGCATCCTCCGACGCGCGCGCGCCTACCCCGAAACCGCACCGGGTGAGCCGGCGAAGATTTTCCGCTTTGCCGGCTGGACGCTCGACACCGTCCGCCGGGAGCTGCGCAGCCCCGACGGGACCTTGATCAGCCTCACCGGGACCGAGTACCGGCTTCTTCAGGCTTTCCTCGAGCACCCCGGGGCGGTCCTCACACGTGAGAGACTCTCAGAAATGGTCTACGCGCGCACCCCTACCCCTTACGATCGGAACCTTGACGTCCTGGTCAGCCGCCTCCGCCGCCGCCTCGGTGACGGCGGCCGTGATCCCCGCCTCCTGCAGGCCGTGCGCGGGCAGGGCTACCGTCTGGCGTCCACTGTGGAGCCCGGTCCATGAAACGTCTGACCGCTCTGCTTCCCGCGTCCCTCTTCGGACGACTGGTTCTCATCCTCGCCATCGGGCTCGTCCTCGCGCAGTTCCTCGGGGCCGCCCTGAGTGTCTACGAGCGCGACCAGGCGCTCATCTACACCAGCGACCGGCAGTGGGCGGAACACGACGCCGAGGTCGTGCGGCTGATGGACACACTCTCCGCGCGCGAGCAGTACGCCATCGCCGCGATCCGCATGACCCCCGCGCTCAGCGTCTCGGTTCTTCCGCCGCACACGGCCATCCCACGCGGGGCCCATCCCCAGGATCACGACGGACGGGTTTTCGAGGCCATGCTTCACAAGCTGCTCCCGAGCCACCGGATCCGCGGCTATCTCCTGCGCTTTCCCGTCCCAAAACAAAAGGCCCGCAGTCTCTTCGGTCTCGGCTACCGCACCCGAAGCATCGTGGAGGTGCAACTGAGGAACGGGCGCTGGGTGTCGTTCAATTTCCTGCGTCCCCTCGAATTGCATCAGTGGCCCTACCCGCTTCTCGCCTACCTGGCGGTGGTCCTGGGCGCCGTCATCATCCTCTCCTACGTCGCGGTCCGCATCGTCCTGCGTCCCCTCGGCCAGCTGGCCGAGGCCGCCAAAAGTCTCGGCAAGGACCTGAACCGCCCTCCCCTTCCGGAGGACGGGCCGAGCGAGGTCGCGCACGCGGCGCACGCCTTCAACTGGATGCAAAACCGCCTGCGGAGGATGTTCGACAGCCGCCTCCGCCTCCTCACGGCGGTCTCACACGACCTGAGGACCCCGATCACCCGCATGCGTCTGCGTGCCGAAATGCTCGAGGACGAGGTCACACGACGCAAGTTCATCCAGGACCTGCAGGACATGGAAACCATGACCAACGGGGCACTCGAATATCTGCGTGGTCTCACCGGCAAAGTCGAAACGCCCCTGGAGCGCCTCGATTTCGCCAGCCTCGTGGAAACTCTCGTTCTCGACCGAAGCGAACTCGGGCAGCGGGTCAGTTTCCGCCGACCGAAGGGGCGTATGCCCGTCTGGGGTTCACCCCTCCAGCTGCGCCGCGTTCTCGACAACATTCTCGACAACGCGTTCACCTACGGACGCAACCCCGAAGTCACGCTGTACTCGGCGGGCGATCACGTCGTCTGTTCCGTGCGCGATCACGGACCGGGCGTCCCCGAAAACGAGCTGCCCCGCCTCCTCGAACCCTACTACCGCCTGGATCCCGCCCGAGGCGGAACGCCACGCAATCTCGGTCTCGGTCTCAGCATCGCCCAGAGCCTCATCGCCCAACACAGGGGACATCTCGCCCTCCGCAACGCCGAGGGCGGCGGGCTCGAGGTCGTCATCACGCTCCCTCTGATACCCGAGAGCGCGCATTGGTCTTCACCCCCACGAGCAGCAGGAGGCGGCGAATAACGCAATAAACTTGCAAAATGCACTGCGGGGCGATATATTGAGCTCCATGGCCCGTCCCGCCCACACCGCACCCGCCCTCCTCGCCCTCATGAAGGGGGAAGGTGCACCGCACGCCTGGACCCTGAGCGAGATGTCCCGGCGGCTGCGGCAGAACGACGCCGGATGCGACCCTTCGACCGTCTTTCGCACCGTCGCCCGGCTCGTCGAACAGGGAGCCCTCGTCCGACTGACCGACCCGGACGGTCGCGGCCCGCGTTACGAACTCGCGGGGGGCCACCACGACCACCTGCGCTGTCGCTCGTGTCGGCGCCTGTTCCCGATCCCCTGCCCTCTTGATCCGGCTCTCTCCGAACAGCTCGAGCGCACGATCGGACACCACGTCGAACGGCACGAACTCGTGCTCGAAGGGTTATGCGTCCGCTGCCGTCGCAGCCGTCCACGGTCCTCGTCCTCCCCGACCCCACAGCGCAAACGTCGAGCGGCGGTTCCCCCCAGTCCCGCGTCCGACAGCGTTACAGGGTCTTGCTCATGATCAACCTCTGGGATCCGCAGGCCACCTCCCTGGGGCTTGTACTGCTCACGGCCTTCCTCCTCGGGGTCATCCACGGGGTCACGCCCGACGAACACACATGGCCGATCACCTTCTCCTACGCGATCGGGGGCTATTCAACACGCCGCGGTCTCCGCGCCGGACTCATCTTTTCTCTGGCCTTCACTTTCCAGCGGGCCCTTGCAAGCGAGCTGGCCTACCTCGGCTTTGCCCGCATCTTCGTCGGTAACCCCGCGCTCGGCTACGCGGTCTACATCGTGGTCGGCGGCGTCATGGCCTGGGCAGGTTGGAGCATTGCGCACGGGAAAGCCCTCCCGTTCTATCACCCACCGGTCCGTGAACGCTGGAACGACCCGCGGCCGTGGATGCCCGCAGTGCACGGCTTCATCGCCGGCTGGGGATTCGGCGCCTTCGCGATCATCATCTACACGGTGCTGGCACCAGCGATGCCCACGGCGGCCTGGGGCTGGGTCCCCGGAGCCTTCTTCGGCCTCGGAACCACCGTGGTGCAGGCCGGAGCCGGCGCGGGGTTCGGTTACTGGCTGGCCCGGCGCAAGAAAATCGTAGACCCTGAGCTCATCCGCCGTATCGGTTTGAGGACCGCCAGTCGCACGCTCGAACTGGGAGGGCTCGCGTTCGTCGGCGCGGGCATCTTCGGTCTCTTCTTCCCCTCCCTCGCCGCGCGGGGGATCGACACCGGACTGCGGATCCACAACCTCCACACGATCGGTCTCCCTTTCATCCTGGTCGTCGGGGTCGTCCTCGGTATCGGCCTCACATCCCTACGCCGAGCGCTCCGCGAGGCCCTGGCGGCCCCCCCCACGTCCTTGCCGAAGCTCTGAGCACAACGCCCTCCTCGCGACGGGCGTCGACAGCGGCTGAGCCCCCTGCACAAGTTCAGAAACCTTTGGCACTCCCTCGAGTCCGGGGAGACGCCGTGCAAATCCAGCACGTGGGAGACCGAATCCGGGGGTTCGACCGGGTCGCCCGATTGTGGCATCTTGAGGAGATGACTCCCAAAGAGGCCCACGAACGTCTCCGAATCCTAAGGTTCTGGGACACCCACGGCCTTCTGGCCACGCTCGATGCCTTCGAGGTCTCGCGCCGGACCCTCACCCGCTGGAAAGCCGAACTCCGCGGCGGAATGCGGCCGCCCTCGCGGGCAAGAGTTCCGCCCGCCGGCGCCGGCCCCGGACCGACCCGTGCCTCGGAACCGAGATCCGGCGCCTCCGCACTCTTTACCCCAACTTGGGCAAAAGGAGAAGCTCCATGTCTTGCGGGGCCCCTGGTGCGAGGAGCACGGCCTTCCGCGGCCCTCGAATGCCGGACGGTGGACACCGTCGAGCGCATTCGTGACGGTCTTCGCCGCGACATCGTGAGCTTCGTCGATCCGGCGAGCCGCCTGGCCTTCGCCTGAGCGGTCCCCACCAAGCATGCCCGCCAGACCCGTCGGGCGCGCTGGATCTGGTGTTGAGCCTCCCCGAAGACGCCCAAGATGAACGCTCATGCCGAGCGTTTCAACCGCACCCTCCAGGAGTCCTTCGTCGATTACCACGAGGATCTCCTCTTCACCGACCTTGCCCTTTTCAACCGGAAGCCGACCGAGTGGCTCGTGTTCACCAACACCGAGCGGCCGCACCATGGACTCGACCAGCAGTCTCCGCTATCCTTCCTCCTTCACCACCAGCCGGAGTGCCAAAGGTGGTGGACTTATACACTGTGTTGACAGTATTGATGCCAAGGATATAGAATGTCCGTCACCTGATCCTCAACTCTAATCTAATAAGGGGAGTGTTATGCATAAACGTCTGATTGTGGTTCCTTTGTTTATTACCATCCTTTTGGGTATTGCAGGCTGTGCAACGATTATTGAAGGCTCACATCAAAGAATATTGGTGGCATCAGAACCACCGGGTGCAGTGATATTCGTCAACGGCATAAGAGTTGGAAAGACTCCGGCGAAAGTCAAGCTCCGCCGTGGAAGACATCTTGAGACGATAACAATTTCTATGCCTAGGTACAAAACCAAGAAAATAATCCTAACACGCACAATAGACGGGTGGTTTTGGGGCAATATCTTGCTCGGGGGCGTGATCGGAATGGTCGTGGATGCATCCACGGGAGACATGTATTCTTATAGACCGAGAACGGTAAACGAAAAGCTGACGAAAGACGACTTGCTAATCAAAGTGACCAAACACCCTGCTCCAGGGATGAAGAAGATAGGACACTTGAACCCCATCTGAGCGTCCGTCAGTACGTTGTTCACGCAGTAATGTTTTGGCGTTGACCGGCTTCCCCGTCAATCGGCTTTTGCTGGTTGCCGGGGAGCCATCTAAGCTTGCAACACAAGACTCTGGCCTTTTCGGCTCTCTCTGAAGAATCACTTTTGCTTCGGTATTCTTCTTTTTTGATATGTCTCAATTTGGGGCAAGTGGGTACGTCGTCATTCGTCCAACGGCAGGAGCGGGTGATCCGGATCTTCCCCGCTGTCGAGTCGGCCCACTGTCTCATAGGGTCTCTCTTGGTCGAACAGCACGAGACGTGGGCCGGGCAGCGCTATCTTGATGTGGATGAGTTCCACGAGTGGCTCGCGGCCCGACACCCCGCGGGCCCCCCCTCGGAGCAGGTGGTGTCATTGAGTTGAGCACGTCGAAGCCGAAGCGAATTTACAGCAGTGATTTGACTTGACTGGCGGCGGGGCTCGTCTTAATCCCTTTTTGATCAGGGCATAGCTTGGGACCGCTGTCTCCAATTTAGTCCAGCAAATTTAATGTTTTGCGTGACTTCTTGACAAGTTTTAAAGGTGCACAAGTTCAGAAACCTTTGGCACTCCTTCGAGTCCGGGGAGATGCCGTGCAAATCAAGCACGTGGGATACCGAATCCGGGGGTTCGACCGGGTAGGGACTTTATGGCATCTTTGGGACATGACTCCCAAAGACGCTCAAGAACATCTCCGAATCCTCCGATTCCGGGACACCCACGGCCTTCTGGCCACGCTCGACGCCTTCGAGGTCTCGCGCCGGACCCTCACCGGCTGGAAGGCCGAACTCCGCGGCGGCAATGCGGCCGCCTCGCGGCCAAGAGTTCCGCCCGCCGGCACCGGCCCCGGACCGACCCGTGCCTCGGGACCGAGATCCAGCGCCTCCGCACTCTTTACCCCAACCTGGGCAAGGAGAAGCTCCACGTCTTGCGGGGCCCCTGGTGCGAGGAGCACGGCCTTCCGCGGCCCTCGGTCTCCACGGTCGGGCGGATCCTCGCCCGTGCGCCCGACAAGAGGCGCTTCGTCCCGGCTCGTCTGGACTCTCGGGGCCGCCCCCTACCCCTCAAGCGACGCCCGAAGCCCCGGAAACCCACCGGAGCCCACCCCGCGGCCCTCGAATGCCGGACGGTGGATACCGTCGAGCGCATTCGCGACGGTCTTCGACGCGACATCGTGAGCTTCGTCGATCCGGCGAGCCGCCGGACCTTCGCCGGGGCGGTTCCCACCAAGCACGCCCGCCATACCCGTCGGGCGCGGGATCGGACGTTGAGTCTCTTCCCCAAGCCGCCTGAGGTCGTGCTTTCAGACAACGGCACGGAGTTTGAGGCGGGCTTTGCCGAGGCCCTGGGCGAGCGGGGGATCCGGCGTTGGTATACCTACCCGAAGACGTCCAAGATGAACGCCCATGCCGAGCGTTTCAACCGCACCCTCCAGGAGTCCTTCGTCGATGACCACGAGGATCTCCTCTTCACCGACCTCGCTCTCTTCAACCGGAAACTGGCCGACGGACTCGTGTTCACCAACACCGAGCGCCCGCCCCAGGAACACGGCCAGCCATCTCCGCTATCCTTCCTCCTTCACCACCAACCCGAGTGCCAAAGGTGGTGGACTTATACACCCCCTGGATATCCGCGGCTTCGATCCCTATAATCAATTCGGCGGACGGTCCGTCCTCCTCCGCCTCGGCCTTTCATCCGCACGGAGAGTGATCCCATGCCCCAGCAAAGCGGTAACCCCACCCTCAACCCCCGGCTTCTGTCGAATTTCCCCGCGACCCAGACCGGAAAAGTCATGACCTTGGGCGGCACCTTGAACAAGGTCGCCGTCTCCCTGGCGCTGGTCGTGCTGGCGGCCCTCTTTACTTGGAACCGCTACGTCAACGCGTACGACGCCGCCCGACTCACCAGCCCACTTCAGGCCGGCCAGGCCGGCGCTGCCGCCGTGAGCGGGTTCATCCTGGCCGGCGTGATCGTCGGCCTCGTGCTCGCGATCGCCACGGCCTTCAAACCGACTTGGTCGCCGATCACGGCTCCCCTCTACGCCCTGGCCGAAGGACTTTTCCTGGGAGGCGTCTCGGCCATCTTCAACACGAGTTATCCGGGGGTGGTCATCCAAGCGGTGCTTCTCACCTTCGCGGTGATGGCCGTGATGCTCTTCCTCTATCGTTCCGGCATCATCAAAGTCACGCCCCGGCTCACGGCGGGCATCGTGGCCGCGACCGGCGGTGTGTTCCTCTTCTATCTCGTGACGTGGGTGCTCTCGTTTTTCGGTGTGAGCACGAACGCGCTCTTTTTCGGCACCCAGCTCAGCATCGTCATCAGTCTGGTCATCGTGGCCATCGCCGCCTTCAATCTCCTGCTCGACTTCGAAACGATCCGCCGCGGAAGCCAGGAAGGCTGGCCGGAATACATGGAGTGGTATTCGGCCTTCGCGCTCACGGTCACGCTCGTCTGGCTCTACCTCGAGATCCTCCGCCTCATGGCGAATCTCCGGAGCCAGTAAGGCCCACAAGGCTCAAGAAACGCTCACCCACTCAGTTCGCTGGACGCCCGGCGGGCCGTTAGGAAGGGGTTAGGACTGTTGACGGAGGAGAACCCCCGGGGATCCCCGGGGGGGCATCGTTGTTGTTCTTTCCGAAGAGCCCCCTCAAATTGCTGAGGTGCTGGCAACTGTCGTCAACGGCGTCTTTTGATCAGGAGGGCGGGGCGGGCGCGGGTGTTCCGCGCGCCGCGTTGACTCGAGCTGGGGGCTTTGGGAAGGCTGCCCGGGTGACCTTCGTCGAGGAGAACGTACGGCGTCAGAAGTCCCACGCTCTCCTGAAGCCGGAAACGCGCAAGGGTGGCTTCGACCCGCGAGCGGACAAGGGCCACGCGGGCTCCCAGGAGTTCCTGCTCGGCGTTGAGGACATCGAGGAATGTGCGCGTGCCGACCCGATGCTCGACCACGACACCCCGATACGCTCGGACCTCGGCACGGACCTGGGCGCTGTAGGCCCGAATCTCGGCGCGGCGGCTTTGGTACTCCATCCACGCCTCCGTCGCCCGAGCACGTGCGGTGCGCACAGAGTCGCGGAGATCCGCCCGACTCGCACGAATCTCCTCGCGGGCCTCCCGCTCGCGTGCGCTCGTTTCCCCTCCAGAGTAAATCGGGTAATCAAACTGGATGGCCAGCATGGCGCTGTTGAATTTGGTGAATCCGTATTCGGGATATTGGGCCCGTATGTAACTGCCGCTCAGGAGCAGCCGGGGGTAAAACCCCGAACGGATTTCGCCTGCACGGTGGCGGGCCACGCGCCGAGAAAAGCGCGCCGCCAGAACGGTGAAATTCTCCACCGCCAGTGCCCGAGCCTGGACGAGCGTGCTCGGAATCGTTCCCAGAGCCACCGGGGAGACCAGGTGACGAGGCGGGGGGGCCCCGATGACCGCCCGGTAGGACGCCGCGGCTTCCCGGACCTCGGCGCGGGCGGCAATGAGGCGGGCGTCCGCCTGCTCGAGACGGGCCCGGGCCTCGGAAAGATCGGTCCGGGTGGCCTCACCATTTCGGAGCTCGTTCATCACATCGTGGACGTGCTGAAGGAGAGTCATCCTGTTGTGTTGCTCGAGGCTCACCACGGCTTTGGCAAGGTACAGCTGTGCGTAGACACTCGCTGTCTCGTAGAGCAAACGCTCCTCTGTCTCGCGATAGGACGCCAGAGTCGCGGCCACGGTATCCCGGGCCGCGCGCACCGCAGCCTGCACCCGTCCGCCCTGATAGAGCGGTTGCTCGACGGTGACGCCGTAGCTGTACTGGTTGGCGGAGAGCGTCGGAAAAACCGGAAAGAGGAAAGAAGCACCGCTCCAATGAGAACGGCCGGCGAAGCCGGTAATATCGATGCGGGGGTTGTCCCCGGAACGCGCCACCGAGAGAGCGGCGGACATGGCCCGAAGGCGTGCCCGCGCGGCGCGGAGAAGAGGGCTCGTGGTGAGCGCCTGCCGGAAAGCCTCGGTGAGGTTCCCCGCCCGGGCGTGGACCCCCGCGGCGAGCACGAGGCACACACAGAGAGCGACCGGGAAAAGGCCGCAGCGTCGATGATCCGGGGACGATCGTTTCATGAACCCTACCGATGACACGATCCCGTGCGGGGGATAACACGGGAATTCAGTGAAGACGCGGACAACCGACAGGCCGCCCCTGTCCTCCATATTATAGATATGCTCGTTTTCCTCACCGATTCCGGCGGCGATGGGCCGCAGCCGACGCTCCCCGCGTGCGGGGAAGTTCCCGGCGGCGCACGGGGCTGTGCCAACCCGCACGGGTCACGGGCGGCCCCGTGACGGACGAAGCGTCTCCGGCGAATGCCCTCCCGCCGCCGCGGGTGCGTCTTCTTCGCGACGGGGGGCGGGATCTCCTCGTTGTGGAAGGCGCCTGGACGCTGCACACGCTCGCCCCCAAAAACGTCCGCCGTCCCCTCCTCCGCCGTCTGCATACCGGAGCGCGCAATGCGCCGTGGCGGTTGTCGGCCGCGGAGTTCGATGCGGCGGGAGCCTGTTTTCTTTTGACCGCCTGGAGCGGGACCCTACCCCCGGATCTCGAGGGCGACGAAGAACAACGGGCGCTTCTCGAGCACTGTCGGAACGCCCTCCAGGGCGAGGAAGCCCCCGCTCCCCGTGTCTCCCCGCTCGAGGCCCTCGGTGCCTCCGTCCTCGGCAGCGGACGCAGTCTCCTGCACGCCCTCGAGGTGCTGGGCGGCTTCGCCCTGAGGACCCTGGCGGTTCTTTCCGGACGCCGACGCCCGCATCTCGGCGCGCTCAGCCGCGAAATCACCGCCACGGGGGTGCGGGCCCTTTTCATCGTCGCGCTGGTCTCCCTCCTGATCGGCATCGTCATCAGTTATCTCATCGCCCTCGAAGCGAGGGGCTACTCGGCCTATGGTCTCCTCATCTTCGTTCTCGGCGTGGCGATCCTGCGCGAGCTCGGCCCCGTGCTCGCCGCGCTCCTCGTGGCGGGCCGTTCGGGCTCGGCCATCACCGCCGAGATCGGCGTGATGCGAATCCGGGGCGAACTCGACGCACTTCGGGCGATGGGGCTCGACGAAGGCGGCCGGCTGATCGACCCCAAGATCGTGGCGCTCGTCGTCGCGCTTCCGCTGCTCACGCTGTGGAGCGATTTCTTTGCGCTCGCGGGCGGACTCCTCACCGCCTCGCTCACCCTCAATTTGCCCGTCGGGCATCTGGTCGATCTCATCCCGCAGACGGTCCCCTCGAGCGATTACTGGATCGGCATCGGCAAGGCCGCGGTCTTCGGTCTCGTGATCGGAATCGTGGCCACCACCTTTGGCCTCGAGATCGAGGCCGACAGTCAAAGCCTCGGTGAGAAGACGACGCGCTCCGTGGTGACGGCGATCACCACCGTCATTCTCCTGGACGCGCTGGCCGCCCTCGCGTTTCGTTCGATCGGTCTGTCGTGACGACCGCCGCCGTCCCCATCCTCGAGGCCGACGGGATGAGCGTCCGCTACGGCCCGCAGTGGATTCTCCGCGATGTCTCATTCCGGGTCGAAGCGGGCGAATGCCTGGGCCTGGTGGGGCCCTCGGGAACGGGCAAGAGTGCTCTTCTCCGTCACCTCCTGGCCCTCGAACAGACCGCCGGAGGCCACCTGAGTCTCTTCGGCCGCCGGATCGACGGGCCCGACGATCCGGTGCTCCATCTCCTACGCCGACGGATCGGGATCCTCTTTCAGGGCGGCGCCCTCTTCAGCGCTCTCGACGTGCTCGAAAACGTTGCGCTTCCCCCCCGCGCGATGCACCTCCCCACGGACTGGGCCAACGCCATGGCGCGCGTCGCCCTCAGCGAAGCCGGGCTCGACCCCATCGTGACCGGTCACAAGAAGCCGGCCGAACTCTCCGGCGGCATGGCGACCCGCGCCGCGCTCGCCCGGGCAATCGTCCTCGGGCCCGAGCTTCTCGTCCTCGACGAACCCACGCAAGGGCTCGATCCTCCGGTCGCGCGCGCCTTCGTCACCGCGCTCCGCGAGCTACGACACCGTTCGTCGTCGACCGTGCTCCTGGTCACGCACGATCTCGAGACGCTCCGCGCGCTCGCCGACCGCATCGCGGTCCTCGGGGAGGGGAAACTTCTCACCATCGGAACACCGGACGAGGTAACGCGCTACGATCACCCTGTAGTCCACGACTACTTCCAGGGGTGGAGGACCCTCGCATGACCCAGCGCACGCACGCGCTCGCAACCGGTGTCTTCCTGGCGATCCTGGGCGCCGGGGTGCTTGTCGCATTCCTCTGGCTGCACGGCGGAATCGTCGGCGGGCGAGTCTACGAACTCGTGAGCCATCATGGCTCGGCTTCCGGGCTCTACCCCGGAGCCCCGGTCACCGAGCGCGGGCTCACCGTGGGCGACGTCGTGGCGCTCCGCCTCCGCGGCTATCCCCCTTCGGTCGTCGTCAAAATCCGTCTCCATCCCGGGGTGCGCGTGGGCGTGGGGACACGGGCGCTCGTCGCGACCTCCCTCTTCGGCGGCGGAGGATCGCTCGCCCTCGTTCCCCCCACCCACGGCCCGTATCGGCCACTCACCGGCCCCTCGGGTCACCCCCCCCGTATTCCGCTCGTCGCATCCTCACGCGCCCGCCTCATCCACAATCTCGCCGTCACGGCCGCGGAACTCCGCCTTCTCGGAGCCCGACTCGACCGCCTGCTCGATCCGCAAACGCTGCGGAGCGTGTCCGTCTTCGCCCGGGAAAGCGCCCGGACGAGTCGTCATCTCGCCCGCCTCAGCGCTGAAGCCGATCGGGCTCTACCGCTCCTCGTCACACGTGTCAACAGGCTGATCGTCTCGAGCCGCGCCCTCACCCGATCCCTCCGGAACGAGACGCAGAGCCTTCACCGCGGCACCCGCCGGTTGGAAACCACCCTTCTCCTGCGCACGCTGCCGGAGACGGGCGCGAGCCTCCGGGCTCTCGCCCGCGCCGCCCGCTCCTGGTCGCGCTTCGGCGTTGAGCTCGATCACGACCCGCAGATCCTTCTCTACGGGCGCCGTTTCGCCCGCCCGAAACCTGCGGCCCATCCGCAGCGAGGAGGTCCACAGCCTTGAGAAGCCTTCCTTCCGCTCTCCTCATCGTCCCCCTCCTCGCCGCGCTCGGATCCTGCTCCATCACGCCGCCCGAACGCCCCCTCCCGGCGACGTTCGCTTTCCCCATCCGGGTCCACGCCCGGGCGCACAGCCCCTCGATCCCACCTCTCGTGCTCTTCCCCGTCCGCGCTCCCTCGTGGCTCGCGACACGGCTCCTCTACGTCCGCCACGCGGGCGGTCTTCGGATCGCCGCACACCGTCGCGCGGTCTGGATTGCCCCGCTTCCCGGACTCTTCGACGAGGCCCTTCGGGCGACTCTCATCCCGCACGAGAGGGCGGGAGCGGCCCGGATCGCCCTCCACGTCCGTCTCTTCGATCTCGAAGAGACCGTCTCGGCCCAGACGGCCCGGGTCGCCCTCGTCGCCCGCACCCGGCTCGCAAGTCTCCGCCGCGGCGTCCCCTCCCGTGTGCATCTTTGGCGCCTCACCGTCAAGACACGGCCCGGAGCCCGCGACGAGGCGCGGGCCATTCTCCTTCTCGATCGGCGTTTCAACACGGCCGTCCTCCGCTGGCTCGTCCGCCGGGCCGAACCCCGTCGGGGGACCCCGTCTCCCCGGTGAGTCCGGCCTCCTGGCTGTCGCGACCGTCGCCCTCTCCACGCGTGATCCCCAGCCGTCCTGCCCCAGCCGCGCACGAAAAGGAGCGGAAGCCACGGGTAGAGGGGAATCAGTCCGCACCCTCCCCCGTCGCCCGCCTGAGCAGCCAGGGATCGTCCACGAGGGCGTCGAGCACCCGTATGCCCTGCGGGCTCTCCCCGCGTGCCTCAAGGATGCGCGCGCCCTCGACGGGCTCGAGGACACAGTGGAGATCGGCGCAGGGAAGATGACCGCGCCCACGCTCGGGCCATTCGACGAGGAGGCTCACCCCTGCGGGGAGTTCGCGAAGCGCGAGATCCTCGACTTCGGCGGGCCCCCGAAGGCGGTAGAGATCGACGTGGACGAAATGGAAACCTTCCCCCTCGTGATCTTCACGCAGGATGAAGGTCGGGCTCGTCACGTCCGCTCCGCGATCCCACGCGCGAACGAGACCACGAACGAAACTCGTCTTGCCGGCGCCGAGCGGCCCCTCGAGGTAGACGACGAGACCCGTTTCGCGCGGCCAGACCGCCCGCAGCCGACGGCCGAGAGGCACCCAGTCTCTCGGGCTGATCCGCCAGCGGGCAGGAGGTGCGCTCACGGCCCGATGAACGGCAGGAGATCCTGCGAGATCGGACCCCAGCTTCGCCCCCGGGCCACCGTGAGCCCCGCCCGAGCGTGCAGGAGAACCGCCGCACGGGCGGACACACCGGGCGGAAGTCCCCGCGCCCTGAGACCGGCCACGACGCCGGTCAGGAGATCGCCCGTGCCCGCCGTCGCCAAGGCCGCAAGCGCGTAGGGAGCCAGCGAGAGCGTCTCGTCGGGATCCGCCACCACGGTCCCGCTGCCTTTGAGGATCACGGTCGCGTCGTAGCGACGGGCGAGCGCACGGGCCGCTTCCAGGCGGTCGCCCTGGACCGCGGCGATCGACGTTCCGAGAAGGTGGGCGGCCTCGCCCGGGTGCGGGGTGAGAATCCAGTCCGTGCGGCAGACGGGCGTGGCGGCCAGCAGATTGAGCCCGTCGGCATCGAGGACGAGAGGCCGAGGATCGCGGACGAGAAGTTCCCAGAGGGCTCGTCCCCACGGACCCTGACCCAGGCCCGGACCCAGGGCGAGGACATCCGCCGCTATCCGTCCGAGGGCGGTAGCGCTGGGACGGCGGAAACCGTGGACCATGAGCGAAGGAGAACCCGCAATGACGCCCCCGACATGTTCGGGGCGGGTCACGACACTCACGAGCCCCGCCCCCGCCCGCAGGGCGGCTTCGCCGGCGAGACGCACCGCTCCCCCGTAGCCGAGATCCCCGCCGACAACCAGCACGCGACCCCCGAAACCTTTGTGGGCGTCTGCGGGACGCGGAGGAACGAGTGAGGCGAGATCGCCCGCCGCGAGGACGTCGGCCGTGGCGGGAGTCTCGGCCAGGAGTTCCTCGAGACCGAGCGGATCGACTTCGAGGTGGCCGACGTAACGCGCAGCCGCGGCGGTGAGATGGCCCGGAGCCGCGCTGATCAAGGCGAGCGTCACCCGTGCGGGAAGAGCGACGGGCCGCGGCTGCCCGCTTGCCGCGTCGAGTCCGGAGGGGATATCGAGCGCCAGAATCTCGTGTCCCGCGCCCCCAACCGCACTCAAGAGATCCGCCGTCTCGCGCTCGAGCGGACGCGAGAGGCCAATGCCGAAAAGACCATCGGCGAGCACCGTCTCGGACCACGGCGACCAGGACGCAAGAAACGACGGCACCTCCGCCCGCGGCACGACCCTCCCGCCCGCTTGGCCATAGCGTTCGCAGGCGGCGCGGGCCGCGGCGGCGGTGGGTTCCCCCCAGGCGAGAACGACCGCATTCCCCCCCGATTCAAGCACCCGGCGGGCGAGCGTGTAGCCGTCGCCCCCGTTGTTGCCCGTCCCGCAGAGGACGAGGAGGTGGCGCGCCCAGGGCCAACGGCGTCTCAGGAGTTTTCGTGCGGACTCCCCGGCCCGCTCCATGAGTGTCTCGGGTCCAAGCCCGAGACGCCGTTGGGCTTCCTCTTCGAGACGCCGATGGGTCGCCACCGCATCGACCCGCCGTGGACCGGAAGCGTCGGGGGACAAAATCATCGTCGTCCTCGGTAGGGGCCGAAGGCCCATTCTAAGGAGGGGCCGCCGGCTCCGGCCCGGAGCGGGGGAAACGGGACTCCTAGAATGGAGGGAGGCCTCCCGAGGAATCCACGCCAACGTCCCCCATCTCCGCCTCCGCGCTTGCCCCACTCCGAAACGAGCTCGAAACCCTGGCCCGGAACGAAGGCTTCACGGGCGTCGGGGTGAGCGCGCCTCCGCTGACCGAGGAAACCGCCCGTCGACTCTTCCTCTGGCTCGAAGAGGGCTGCCACGGGACGATGGGCTACATGGCGCGGACCGCCCACCACCGCCTCGACCCCGCGGCTCTCGAGCCCGGCTCTCTTCGTGTCCTCGTCTTCACCGCCGACTATGCCCTCGAGCGGCGCGAGGCGCTCGGGGTGCTGTCCGACGGCTCGCGGGGATACGTGGCCCGCTACGCCCTCGGGCGTGATTACCACCGGGCGCTCCGTGTCCGTCTGCGCCGCCTCGCCCGCACCCTCGCCCTTCTCGCCGGCCCTCCCTACCGTTTCCGGGCGCTGGCCGACAGCGCCCCCCTCATGGAAAAACCCTACGCCGTCAAAGCCGGTCTCGGCTGGATCGGCAAAAACACCTGCCTCATTCACCCCGAGGGCGGTTCCGCCCGCCTGCTCGGCGAAATCCTGACGGATCTCCCTCTCGCAGCCGACGCGACCCCCACGCCGGACGGCTGCGGGCGTTGCCGGGCCTGCCTCGAGGTTTGTCCGACGGGCGCGCTCACCGCCCCCTACCGCCTCGACGCCCGTCGCTGCATCTCCTATCTCACGATCGAGCACCACGGGCCGATCCCCGTCGAGCTCCGCCCCCTCCTCGGGAACCGGATCTTCGGTTGCGACGACTGTCAGCTCGTCTGCCCCTGGAACCTGAGGGCCCGCCGTCACCCCCTGCCCGATTTCGACGAGCGGCACGGACTCGGGGCGCCCGAACTCTCGGCCCTTCTCGACTGGGACGAGGCCACGTTCGACACCCGCACCGAAGGAAGCGCGCTTCGCCGCGTGGGCCACGAGCGCTGGCTGCGCAACGTGGCCACCGCCCTCGGCAACGGGCCGCCGCATCCGGCCGCACGTCGCGCCCTTCTCCGACGGCAAACTCATCCCTCGGCCCTCGTGCGCGAGCACGTCCGCTGGGCGCTCGATGCGCTCAACACCCGGGCGAACGCGCCACAGTCGGTCTCTTGCGAAAAGGCCACCGAACCCCTAGCATAGAAACCGAGCGGCCCCAACCGGCCCGCCCCCTTGAGCCAAGACTGGGGAGCCACACCCGTGAGCGACACGAAGACCCCGCTCGAGTTGCCGCCCGCCCGTCCGACGACCTGGTCCGTCGACCGACTGCCCTGGCACGAACTCGAGCGGACCTCCGTGGCCGACGACGAGATGCTCTTTTACATGGTCGCGACGGCCTCCTTCGTCGAGATCACCACCGACCTTTACACGAACAATCTCCTCGATCACTACCGCGGGGCCCCGCCGCTCCTCGAGTGGCTCGTCCGTCATTGGCAACCGGAGGAGCTTCAGCACGGCGTCGCCCTCCGCCGCTACGTCGAGACCGTCTGGCCCGCGTTCCCGTGGGAGGAGGCGTACAACGCCTTCTTCGCCGAATACGCAGCGCTTTGCAACGAGTCCGCGCTCGAGCCCTCACACAGTGGGGAAATGGCGGCCCGCTGCATCGTCGAAACCGGAACCTCGTCCTACTACACGATGCTCCGCGAACGAAGCCCGGAGCCGCTGCTGAAAACGATCGCCGGCCACATTCGCAACGACGAAGTCGGGCACTACAAATATTTCTATCACGCCTTTCTCCACTACGCCCGTGAAGAAAAGAGTTCGCGACGGCAAACGATGGGCGCACTGTGGCGACGAATCCGTGAGGCCAACGGCGAGGACGCCTACGTCGCCTTCCGCCACGTCCACGCCTTCCACACCCACCGTCCGGAGCACGTCGACGAGGACTACCGGGCGTTTCGCCGCAACCTCGACGAGGCTCTGCAGAAACACTTTCCCTTCGAGATGGCCGTGCGCATGACCCTCAAGCCTCTCGAGCTTCCGGCCTGGGCCGAGCGGACGTCGACGGCTCTTCTCACGCCCCTCGCCCGCCGCTTCGTCGCCTCCTGAAACCGGATCAGGCGCTCCTGTCCGGACCGCGGTGGCGGACGATGCGGTTCGCCTCGTCCAGATAGACGAGCCGGGGCTGATGGTGGGCGGCCTCCTCCTCGGTGAGAAGGGTGTAGGCGGCAATGATGACGACGTCGCCCACCACGGCGGCCCGGGCGGCCGAACCGTTGAGCGAGACGGTTCCCGAGCCTTCAGGCGCACGGATGGCGTAGGTCACGAGCCGCTGGCCGTTGGTGACGTTGTAGACATGGACCTGCTCGAATTCCCGAATCCCGGCCCGGGCGAGCAGCGCCTCGTCGATGGCGCAGGAACCCTCGTAGTCGGGCAGGACCTGCGTGACGCGGGCGCGATGGAGTTTGGCTTTGAGGAACGTGAGATACATGGGCGCGGGAGACAGAGCCGGCACCCCTCCATCATACTCTCCCCGCGGAGGTCGACGGTTCAGGATCCCGAAGGCTCTACGGCTGAAAAGACCGGAAGGTTGTCGATGAGGCGGGTGCGACCGAGCCGGGCGGCGGCGAGGATGCGAAGAGACGCCGGAGGGTCTTGCGGGCGAGGAGCGCCCAAATCCTCGGTGCGACGGACGCGCACGTACTCGACCCGAAATCCGTACTCCTCGAGTTCGGCGGCGGCCTCTTGTTCCAGCGTGGCCCAATCGCGTTCTCCCGCTTCCATCCGCGCGCCCAGGCGGCGGAGCGCGGCGACAAGGCGCGGAGCACGCAGACGCTCCGTCGATGTGAGGTAACGGTTGCGCGAACTCAGAGCCAGCCCGTCCCGCTCACGGACGGTGGGGACCATGACGATCTCGAGCGGAAGATGGAGATCCGTCACCAGACGGCGGACAAGAAGGCACTGCTGATAGTCCTTCTCACCGAAGACGGCGTAGTCCGGACGGACGATCGTAAACAGACGCAGCACGACCCCGGCCACCCCGTCAAAATGGCCGGGACGCGACGCCCCGCAGAGGATGGTGGAGAGCCCCGGAACCGAGACGCGCGTGGCTTCTTCGGCGCCGAACGGATAGATCTCCTCGGCTTCGGGACGGAAAAGAAGATCGGTCTCGAGACGCGCCAGCAGCCGCTCGTCGTCCTGCGGGGTGCGGGGATAGGTCGCAAAATCCTCGCCGGCTCCGAACTGGGTGGGATTGACGAAGACGCTCACGATCACCCGGTCGCAGAGAGCCTGGGCGCGGCGCACGAGGGCCGCGTGCCCTTCGTGGAGGTTGCCCATCGTCGGGACGAGCCCGATCACAGAGCCCTCCGTGCGCCAGCCCTCGAGCCAGCGGCGAAGATCCGCGACGGTCGAGGAAACGCGCATCTCAGTCGGCGTAGATGTGTTCGGGCCCCGGATAGATCCGCCCCCGGACTTCACGAACGTAGAGGTCGAGCGCTCGGGCCACCGATCCCCCCGCGAGGGCCAGGTAGTCCTTGGCGAAGCGGGGCCGGTGTCCCGCACTCAACCCGAGGACGTCGTAGAGGACAAGGATCTGCCCGTCGACCCCCGGCCCGGCGCCGATGCCGATCACCGGAACGGACGAAGCCCGGGTGACGGCCGCGGCGAGATCCGCGGGCACGCACTCGAGGAGCAAGAGGTCCGCACCGGCCTCGACGAGGCGGGCGGCGTCCTCCTCGATCCGGCGGCGCTCCTCCGCCTTGCGCCCCGCCACACGAAACCCCCCGGTCTTGTAGACCGACTGGGGACGCAGGCCGAGATGGGCACAGACCGGGATCCCTTCGTCGCCGAGAACGCGGACGATCTCCTCCTGGCGGCGGGTGCTCTCGAGCTTGACCATGCGCGCTCCCCCTTCCTGGAGGAGACGTGCGGCGTTGCGGACGGCCCGCTCCGGCGTGTCGTAGGAGGCAAAAGGCATGTCGGCCACGAGATAGGCACGGCGGAGTCCGCGGGCGACGAGGCGGGTGTGGTAGACCATGTCGTCCATGCTCACCGGCACGGTCGAATCGTGTCCCTGGACAACCATCCCCAGGGAATCGCCCACAAGGACGAGATCCGCCCCGGCCGCGTCGACGAGTCGGGCGAAGGTCGCGTCGTACGCGGTGAGGCAGACGAGAGGCGTCTCTTCCCGGCGGCGACGCCGGAAGTCCGCAAGTCCAAGGGGTCCGGGGCTTTCGCCCCCTGCGGCGGCCGGCAGGGGGCTGTCGTCCCCGACGTGGGCGTAGCCGTCCATCAGCCGTAACGGACCGCGGGATTGAAGAAGTTTCGCCCGTGACGGACGCGGGCGATCTCCTCGAGAAGCGCCGCGTAGTCCTCGTCGTCCTCGACCGGATTGATCGAAGCGGCATTCACGATGAGAAGCGGAGCTTCCTCGTAGTGGTGAAAGAAATCGGCGTACGCATCGGCGACCTGCTCGAGATACGAACGGCGGATGTACTGCTCGTAAGGAACGCCGCGGCGGCTGATGCGCCGGGCGAGGACATCGACCGGAGCCTGGAGATAAAGGACGAGATCCGGCCGGGGAAGATCTTCGACAAACCGCCGGTAGATTTCCTCGTAGAGTTCAAACTCGTCGTCGTCGAGATTGAGCCGCGCGAAAAGGCGGTCCTTGGCGAAGAGGTAGTCGCTCACCGCGTGGGGGCGGAAGAGCTCGCCCTGCTTGAGGCGGCGGAGCTGGCGCACGCGTTGGAAGAGGAAGGAGAGCTGCGTCGGCAACGCCAGAGCGCGGGGATCACGATAAAAGCGCTCGAGAAACGGGTTTTCCGCCGCGTTCTCCATGAGGAGCGAGGCGCCGTACGTCTCCGAGAGCCGACGCGCGAGGCTCGATTTGCCGACACCGATCGGCCCCTCGACGACGAGAAAGCGGTGAGGTGAGAGCGTCTCAGCGGGGCCAGTCATCGAGAAACACCAGGTCGTGCGGAGAAGAGTGGGCGCAAAGCGCCTCGAGGGGACCGAACCCCGGGATCTCGAGCCCGGGGGCGATCTCCCTTAGAGGATATAGCACGAAGGCTCGCGAGGCGAGCCCCGGGTGCGGGAGCACCGGATCCGGGCCGGTGCGCACGAGCGTCCCGTAGAGGAGAAGGTCGAGATCGAGGGGGCGCGGCGCCCAGTGCTCGGCACCGCGGCGGCGACCATGACGGTATTCAACGGCGTGAAACCACGAGAGGAGCCGTCCGGGCTCGAGTCCGGTTTCGATTTCGGCCACGGCGTTCCAGTACGCGGGCTGGTCTTTGCCCCCAAGGGGTGGACTCCGGCAGGGGCGCGAGACACGAAGGAGACGGGCGCCGGACGGGTGGTCGAGATCCGCAAGCGCGCGGCGGAGATGCTCGAGGGGCTCGTCGATGTTGGCGCCAAGCCCCACGTAAGCTCGGGTTCTCGGCGCCAAGAGCTACCCGCCCCGGGATCCGTCGGGGGCGACGTTCTGCCCGCCACCCCCGGGACCGGAGAAGCGTGCCCGCGACCGCGCTCCCGCCGTGTGATGGCTGCCGCCGCTTCGTTCCCAGGCCTCGTGCCAGAGGGCGTGACGGGAGGCCTCGGCGTCGTGACCCACCCGGTTGCGCAGGAGATCAAGAGATGCGGCAAAGCGGCTGCGGCGCAGATAGCGCTCGCTCGCACCGTTCGGATCCCCGTCGAAAAGGGCCTGATCGCCCAGGATCTCCTGGGCGGGCTCGGCAAAGCGGCGGGGGACCTCGACGAGACGGCGTTGACGGGCGATCAGGACGGAGGCGGCACGGACGTGGGCCTCGTGCCAAGGGAGCCCGTCGCCTTCGTGAAACGCGACGGCCAGCCGACGGGTCGGAGGCCAGAGGAGAGAGGCCAAAAGAAAGGCGGGCGTGACCGGAAGATCGGCCGCGACCCGGGCGTCGGTGTCGGCCAGGCTGCGCTCGATGAACGCAAGGCTGGCACCGGAAGCCTCGGCCGCGACCACATCCTCGGTCCACGGAAAGAGAACGGCGAGAAGCCCGTGACGGCGTAGGCCCACGAACGCGGCGGCGGCGTACCCGTTGAGAAAGAGTTTGTTGATCTCCTCGAAAAGACGCGCCGGGGGGACCGTGCGGAGGAGAGGGCCGAGGTCCTTCATGGGCGCTGCGGTTTCGGCATCGATGTGGAAGCCGAGCTTGGATTCGAAACGGACGGCGCGGAGCATACGCACCGGATCTTCCCGGTAGCGCTGGGTCGGCTCGCCGATGAGACGAAGACGTCCGGCGCGCAGATCCGCGAGTCCGTTCACCCAGTCGCGGAGCGATTCGTCCTGGGCGTCGTAGTAAAGGGCGTTGACCGTAAAGTCACGTCGGTAGGCGTCGTCGCGCTCCGTCCCGTACACGTTGTCACGGAGAAGACGGCCCTCGTCGGAGACCACCGAACCGGCTTCACGGCCGCTCGGGGTCGCGCGGAACGTGGCCACCTCCACGTAGTGGCGGCCGAAATAGACGTGCACGAGCCGGAAACGGCGCCCGATCAGACGGGAGTTGCGGAAGATGCGCCGCACCTCTTCCGGATGCGCGCCGGTGGCAATGTCGAAGTCTTTCGGATGCCGCCCAAGAAGAAGATCGCGGAGCGAGCCACCGACCACATAGGCGGCGTGACCGCGTTCCTCAAGACGCCCAAGAATCTCGAGCGCCTGGGGCGGGAAGGCATCCCGGCCGAGACCGTGGTCCGTCCGGGGGATGATCCGCGGTTCGCTTTGCGGTTCGGTGCCGTTCCGTGGAGGGGGGGGATTCAATGAGGAATGAAAAAGAAAACGACGAGTAGTCGCTATAATAGCCGAGCACGCGAACGAGCGACCGTCCGCGGGCCCAGAAGCAGGGCTCCCTTCGTCTAGAGGCCCAGGACAGCGCCCTCTCACGGCGTAGACAGGGGTTCGAATCCCCTAGGGAGCGCCATAGCGGAATCGTTCCGTGGCTGACAAGGTGCCGAGAACCGAGCGTTCTTGGCTCTCGTCCTGTGAGGGCGAAGGCGGTGAGAGCTCTCCCTCAAACCGACCCCAAACCGCCCAAGGCCGCTCGAGGCTGGGATGGCGTATTCGAGACCGGCTGAAGCGGTTTTTCCAGCCCCAACGAGCCACGTTCGCCGAGGCGGACTCCGGGCGCACGAAGACTGCATGGCCGATCGAGCGCCGCCAGGGGATCTGTGGACGAGATGAGAAGGCTTCAGACCCGGCCGTGCTCCGAGCCACGGGAACATTCGCTCGCTCCCAAGCCCCAGCCGATCAACCGACGTCTGGCCCTCGGATGAGGCCTCGCCCCCCGATCCCGACATTCCATTCCTTGCGAAAACGGACCGTGACGGGCGCGCCCCCTCTTGAATCCGGCCCCCAAACGCATACTGTTCCACGTGTGCCGCCAAGAGAGATCCCCCGTGCCATCGTCCTCCCCCCTCGTCCGTAACGTCGGTCTCGCCGACTTCGAAGCCGAAGTTCTCCACGCCTCACACGCGCGACTCGTCCTCGTCGACTTCTGGGCCGGCTGGTGCCAGCCATGCCGGATGTTGGCCCCGATTCTCGAACGCGTCGTCGGCGACTATGAGGGGCGGGTGCTCCTTGCCAAGGTCGAAACCGATCGCGAACAGGAGTTGGCGGCCCGATACGACATCCGAGGGATTCCTAACGTCAAGGCCTTCCGTGACGGCCGTGAGGTCGACAGCTTCGTCGGGGTCATCCCCGAGCGCGAGATCCGCCGCTTCATCGATCGCCATGCTCCGGATCCCGACCAAGCGACGATCGACGAGGTACGCCGGCTCGCGCGTGAGGGGCAGCGCAGCGCAGCGATCGACCGTCTTCGGCCCCTGGCCGAACGCCGCCCGAGCGGCAAGCTCGCGCTCGAGCTCGCCTCGCTCCTCCTCGACCAGGGCCGGGGTGGAGAAGCCCGGGAGATCGCCGCGCGGCTCGTTCAGGATGAAGTCGATGAAAACGCGCTGAGTCAACTCCGTACCCGGCTGGCTTTTGCCGATCTCCTCGAGCATCCGGAGGGAGTGCCCGTGGCACTCACCACAGCGGCCCGGGCCATCTTCGCCGGACTGTACGACGAGGCCCTCGACGGACTCCTGAGCGCCCTGGCCTCCGCCCCGGCGGCGGAAAAGCCGCGCCTGCGTGAAGCGTTTCTCGACGCCCTGCGGCTGCTTGCGGACGAAGAAGCCCGCAACACCTGGCGGCGTCGACTCGCCCGGCTCCTCCACTGAAGACCACGCCGGACGACCCACGTCGATCCGTTAGACTTGGGGCCCGGTCCTTCTTCCCCGGCCCGTATGCCCGTCCTTCGCCCCCGCACCATGCCCGGCGTCCTCGAACTCCTGCCCGAGGAGCAGCGACTCTTTGCGGCGATGCTCGCGACCGTCCGCGCGGGCTTCGAGCGCTTCGGCTTTGCCCCGATCGAGACCCCCGCCATCGAGTACAGCGACATCCTCCTCACCAAGCAAGGGGGAGAGACGGAACGGCAGGTCTATTTCGTCACCCCGACGGGAGCGCTCGACCGCGGCGGGGCTCTGCCTGAGCTCGCCCTGCGTTTCGACCTCACCGTTCCCCTGGCCCGTTACGTGGCGGAACACGAGCACGATCTCGTCTTCCCGTTCCGCCGTTACCAAATCCAGCGCGTCTACCGCGGCGAGCGCCCGCAGCGCGGACGCTTTCGCGAGTTCTATCAGTGCGACGCCGACGTCGTCGGCAAGGACCGCCTGGGCCTCCACCACGACGCGGAGATGATCGCGGTCATCCACACCGTCCTCCGCGATCTCGGTCTCGGCACTTTTCGGGTCACGCTCAACCACCGAAAGCTTCTCCGCGGCATCCTCACGGGCTTCGGAATTGCGGAGGACGAGCGGCAAGCCGCCGTTCTCCGTGAGATCGACAAGCTCGACAAACGGAGCCCGGAGGAGGTGCGCGCAGCCCTCCGCGGTGGAGACTGCGCCCTTGGGGATCAGGCCGCAGGCGGGATTCTCACCGTCCTCGACGCCCGATCGACGGGATACACGGAGACGACCACCCTTCTGGCTTCTCTTGGACTCAACAATCCCCTCGCGAACGAGGGACGGGAGGAGCTCACGACAGTGCTCACGACGGCGCACGCGCTCGGCGTGCCCCCCGAAACCGTCGGCGTGGATCTCGCCATCGCGCGCGGCCTCGACTATTACACCGGCACGGTGTTCGAGACGCGGCTTCTCGATCAACCGGGCATCGGATCGATCGCCTCCGGCGGCCGCTACGAGAATCTGGCCGGTCACTACACCCGCTCGCATCTTCCCGGCGTCGGCTTCTCGATCGGGGCCACCCGTCTTTACTGGCAGCTTCGGGAGGCGAAACTTCTGCCCGCGCTCCCGGTGATCACGACCGAGGTTCTCGTCGCTCTCACGGGGGAAGAAGATCGCGCGAACGCCCTCGATATTGCTCGCGAGCTCCGGGCCCACGGCTGGCGTGTCGAGACCGTGCTCGAAACGGGCAAGCTCGCCGCGCAGTTCAAGCGCGCCGACCGGCTCGGAATCCGCTGGGTCGTCCTCACCGGGGGTGAGGAGCGAACCACGGCCAGCGTGAGCCTCAAAGATCTCAAGAACGGCGAGCAGCGGCGTCTCCCCCGCAAAGATCTTCTCCCTTACCTCCAGGAGCAACACCGCAAAAGTCCTCGCGCTTCCGGAGACGCAGATGAAGCGGGAACGATCTAGGTCGATGGTGAAAAACCCGTTTTTCTGGTGGGAAGGGAAGACATTAGTGGTCAACATCCTGGGCAAGGCCCGCGCTTCCAAAGATGCGATTGGTCAACCCAGGGGAACAGAGCTCAAAGTCACTGTCACGGCTCCGCCAGAGAACGGTCGCGCCACCGATCACATGGTGCGTTTTTTGGCGCGTGAGTTCGGGGTTTCGCCGTCGGCGATCGAGGTGGTTTTTGGAAAAATGAGCGCCCACAAACAGCTGCGCATTACGGCTCCGACACAATTGCCACCGGTCTTTCAGGAACACCCGAATCCCTTGAGCGGTTAAGGAACGCCTGATCTCTTCGTGCCGACAGCCACATTCTCGTTCTGATATGTCATCGGTTAGGCACGGACGCTTGAGGCATGCTCGGGAACCAGGCGTGGTTCGGCAAAGCAACCGAGTTGGGTATTCACGAATCAATCACTTAAAGTATCAAAAAATGATACTTTAAGCATATGAGTATGGATTCCTCTCCCCTGAACGCTAGGGGCTATATCGAGGCTCTCACCTCTCGCGGACGCTATCAGTTCGGCTCGGAAGAAGCCCGCAAGGCACTCGGAGGTTCGGAGGCTGCAACCAAGCTGGCGGTCAGGATCACAACCGCTGTGAAGAACGCCGCGCGGGTGCCGTGCCGGAAGTCAGTACGACACTTTGAACGTCGGTGAATTCTCCGGCCGGCTCTTGCGCCGATCGTAGAGTCGGGGACCTAGACGATATGCTCAAGGTAATCTTCGGCCCGCTCGGAGTGACTCATAGCGGCTCGGCGTGCTGCAGGACTTTGTCTCGGAACTTCGGCGACAGGAACCCCGGCGTCAGGACGGAGACGCGCACGCCTGTCAGCTGTTGGGCCTCGTCCTCGAGGTTCGCCAGGGTGAAGAGCGTCGTGCCGCGCACGGGCTCGACGAGCACATCGAGGTCACTTTTCTCGGTGTCTGTCTGGGTCAGCACCGAGCCGAAGATGCGCGGCTGCCCGAAGCCATGACGGTGCAGAAGCTCCCGCAGGGCGACGCGGTGCAGGGTGAGCGCTTCGGAAGGTCTCATGAGACGAATCGTACCATGAAATTAGTTCGTGAAATATATTGTCAATATCAAAGAGCCCAGCGGCAACGAGCGCTTCAGAACCTACCCTTTGTGCGACACCTCTTCAGGCCTTGTGCAGACCGAGCACGTGGGTGCGCTCTTCTCGTGAGTTCAGGGGCGTGCCTCTGGCGAGTGGAGAAAAATCCGGCCGCTTTGGACTGGACATTTCGTAAGTGACCCACCCTACCGCTGCGTGCCAGGATACGGCTATGCCTGATCTGTGCGCAAGCTCCTGATGCTGCACTTCGTGCCCGGCGAGACCAAACCATCAACTCAAGGCCGACGGCCGCCCGCCACAACGCTGAGATCTTCGCATCACTATAGACATCCTTTCAATGTCCGATGTGGACCACGAGCACAATGAGTGTCGTATCCTGGATCTCGCAAATCAGCCGGTCGTCGCCCACCCGGTAGCGCCAGAGGCTCACGAAGGCGGGAGCGTGCAACACCTTGCCCTGGCTCCGCGGAAGGGAGTGCTCGCCGATGCGACGGCCCGAGCGCACGCGCCCGGGCCCATCGCGAACAGCGTGCCCCCCCTACGTGCGGTGGATGACGACGAGCCCGGAGAGTCCGCGCTTTGAGAGACGCCGATTGAACGCGGCGACCTCGGTCCGCACCACCTCGCGGAGACGGTTTCGGGCGGCGGCAAATTCTCCGTCGAGATAGCGGTAGACCGCCACGTCCTGACTCGTCGGGGCGTAGTCGGAGCTGTGTTCCACCACACGCAGGAGCACGCACAGACGGCCGAGAATGCGCACGGGATGCTGGAAGGCGTCCTCGCGGGCTCCCGTGAGATAGACGTCAAAGAGATGGCCTTCGATGCCGAGAAGCGTCCGCCCGAGGGCTCGCGCATGCGCGCGCATCCGCGGATGCCCGCCGAGTGCATGCAGCCGCGCGTCGATGTGCGCGAGCGTCAGGCGCATCCATTCGATCTCGGTGATGAGAGCGAGTGTTTCGTCGATCCGGTGCCGGATCTTGAGGGCCAGTGCAACCTGGGCCCGAATGTCCTTGAGCGTACCGGCCGAATACGGATCTTTGAGCACGAGGAGAGGACGGCTCAAGCGCTCCTGACCGATCTCCAACGTCACCGTATCGTGTCCCGGGACCGCCAAGGGCCCACTCACCGAGCGTCGAAGATCGAAGATCTCGATCGGCCGACTTCCGTGAGGGCCCACATGCACCCACGGGGCGTGCGGCGGTGGCATGAAGACCCGGCCCGGACAGCGGCCCGATCCCGGACAGTACCCGAGCGGGTGAACCGGCGGGTAGCGAAGATCCCAGACAAAGCGGTTGATGCCCGTGTGGAGCGCGGGCAATCGGTTGGCTTTGGGTGTCCCCGGCCGATTGGAGAAGACACGGATCACCCGACCGTCGGGACCGCGGATGACGAGACGCACGGGTCCGCTCGGGAGGCGAGGAAGATAGAAATCCATCACCGCTCCGTAAGGGGGATTGAGTCCGTAAGCAACGGCGTTGGGCGCCGAGCGGCGGCGATCGACACTGTGAAAGCGGTAAGCGGGGCGCAGACGGAAGAGGAACGGTCGCCCCCCGGCGACCGCGTGCGGAAGCGCGGTGAGGGAGGTGAGATCCGAGAGGATGTACGCGCCCCGCCCGTAGGTGGCGACGACGAGATCGTTCGCGACCGGCTGAACGGTGACCCAAGAAACCGGCGCGTGAGGGAGATTGTTTTGCAGTGGATACCATCGGCGGCCCCCGTTCGGGCTCCAGTACAGGCCGTTGTCCGTCCCCGCAAAAAGAACATGGGGATCGAGAGGATCGACCTTGACGCAGTGAACGATGGAAAAGACGCTTCGGGGAATGCCGTGGGTGATCCGCCGCCAATGCCGTCCGTCATCGTTGGTGACGAAGATGTAGGGCCGGTTGTCGCCCATGAGCTGCCGGTCCACGGAGAGATAGGCACGCGCGGCATCGACGGGCGAAGGGGAAATGCTCGTCACATCCCCAAACGGTTGAAGACCCCGCGGCGTCACGTTCATCCAGTGACGTCCGCCGTCGAGCGTGAGGTGCACCTGACCGTCGTAGCCGCCCACCCAGATCATATGAGCACGAACGGGCGAAGGGGCGATGATCGACAGGGACATCGCGTCGAACGTGCCGAGATTGTCGTGGCTGATCCCTCCGGTCGAGCCTTCGTCGCGCTTGATGTTGAGGGTGAGATTCGGGCTGATGCGCCGCCAGCTTGCACCGCCGTCGTCGGTCCTGTAGACGTACTGGCTTGCGGCATAGACGACATGGGGATTCTGGGGGGAAATCGCGATCGGGAAGACGAAATCCCAGCTGTTGGGCAGCTTGCCGGGCGGCCAACCGTAGCCCGAGAGCGGATAGACCGAAACCGCCCGTCCTTCCCGGCGACGGATGTTGAAACGCATGATCCAGCCGTCGTAACAACCGGACCAAACGATGTTGTTGTTGGGTTCCGGCACGGTGAATCCGCTCTCGCAGCCCCAGAGTCCCGTCCAGTACCCCGGCGGGATGACGCCGTAAGGGGTACGGGTGTTCGAGGGCAAGCGGTAGGCGTGGCCGTCCTGGCGATTGACGAAAACGTGGAAGGGCACATCGCGATCGGTCGCCACGTGGTAGAGCTGGGCGTCGGGAAGAAGGACCTCCTGATAGCTTTTCCAGCCGTTCAGGGTGATGGTGGCTCCCTCGTCGTACGTCACCACCATCCGCTTCGGGTTCCGCGGATCAATCCAGATGTCGTGGTTGTCCCCGCAACCACAGCGCACGTAGTGCATGTGCTGTCCCCCGGTCCGGGAGGTCAGGAAGTTGGTCGAGACGAAATAGAGACGGTTCGGGTTACGGGGCGAGACCGCAAAACGCGTGTAGTAGGGCGCGCGTTCGTCCATCGAGTGGTTGCGGCTGACGAGCGCCCAGTGACGTCCCCCGTCGTTGGAGCGATAAAGGCCCGGGCCCCACTTCTCCTCGATGAGAGCGTAGTCGATCCGCGGATCGCTTCCCGCGATCGCGACCGCCACCTTCCCCAGCGGACCGGAGGGCAAACCGTCGTGCGCGAGACGCGTCCAGGTCCGGCCGCCGTTGCGCGTGATGTAGACGCCGCTTCCGAGCCCGCCGCTGTCGAGATTCCACGGGTGGACATCGAACTGCCAGAGGCCCGCGAGAAGAACCCGCGGATTTTGCGGGTCGATCGCGAGGTCCGAGCAGCCGGTCAGGGGATTGACGAAAAGAATCTTCTTCCAGTGGCGCCCGTCGTCGTTGGTCTCGTAGACGCCGCGGTGGGGCGAGGGTCCAAAACCGCGACCCGTCGCGCAGACATAGACCCGCGCGAGATCGTCCGGATCGACCACGATCCGCGCGATCCGCCCGGTTTTGCGAAGACCCAGGTGTCGCCAGGTACGGCCGCCGTCGTCCGAACGGTAGACGCCGTCGCCGATGCCGTTCGTCGGACGAATGTAGAAGCTCTCGCCCGTCCCCACCCAAACCACCTGCGGGCGGCCGGGATCCAGGGCGAGGGCCCCGATCGATTGGGCCGGTTCGCGGTCGAAGACGGGCGTCCAACGGACCCCGCCGTCGGTGCTTTTCCAGACACCGCCCGAGGCCGCCCCGAGGTAGTAGACCCGCGAATTGCCGGGGATCCCGACCACAGCGGACACCCGCCCGCCCTGGGGGCCGATGAAGCGGTAGTGCAGGCTCTTGTAAAGCGCGGGCTTGAGCACGGGTCGCCCCCAGGCGGGAGAGAGCGTGAGACAGAGAAACCCGAAGAATCCCAACAAACGGAGGACAAGCGGTTTCGTCGTGGGGAGGGGCGGCGTCGGCATCGAAGGCACTCCGAGGTCCCGCATGGGGGGACATGGGGGGATGAGCAGCGAAGAAGCTAACACATACGCGGGTGCCCGGCAAAACCCACCCCCGTGACTCAAGACGGATCACGGCACCTCCCTGCGTTCCGGCGGGTTTGTCCTTCGACGATCCGCCTCTCCTCCCGGAGAAGCCCGACATGCCTGCTCTCTTTCGCCCGACGCGCCTCCCGTCACCGGCCCGTGGGCTCCTTCCATCGGCGTGGCTTGCCGCTCTCCTGGGATGTTTTCTGGCCGCAGCGCCGGGCGCGCGTGCCGCTGTTGTGCCCCGACCGTTCCTCGGGCCTCTTCCACCTCCCCACTGCGCGCGGGGCGACCGGACGGAAAACGGCGTCGACGGCCAGCTCACCCTCGAGGAGCGCCAAAGCGGGGCCTCGAAGAAAGCTTTCAACTGCAACCTCGTGGTCGTCGGCGAGTACGCGGGGCAGGGCGCCGGCCACCAGCTCCTCTGGTACCGGCACTGCGCGTACATGACGACCGAAGGGTACGAGGCCGGACAGAAAGGTGTCCCGCCCCTCCGTCACCCGGGCATCCAGGTCATCGACGTCGCCAACCCCCACCACCCGCGCTACGTCACCAACCTCGACGATCCGGCGGCGCTCTACGACTGGGAGGACCCCTCGGTCAACCCCAAGCGCGCGCTCCTCGCCACCGCCGAGAGCTGGATGGGCGCTTCGTGGGCCCGGCTCCGCCGAACCCGAACGAGATCGATCCCGGATCCCTCCTGAACCGCTTCCAGGGGGTCCGTCCCCCGATCAATTTCTCGTGGTCCAAGGCGCACAGCCGTTTCGTCTGGCGCCACGGGAAGCTTTATCTCTGGATCACCTCGAGCCACGGCGGTTTCTACGTCCTGCGCTTCCAAAATCAGCGGGCGATCCGCCGACTCAACCCGGTGCCGACACCGGGCAACGAAGACTATCAGGACTGAGTAAAACCGAGCGCACCAAGCGCATCCATCGTTGGAAGCTGTGGCCGCTGATGAGTGATCTCCGCCAGGCAAGCGGAAAGTCGCGAGGGCATCCCTGCGTTTTTCACCATTCCACACAGGTTCTTCCTCACTTCCCGTGCCCTTAAGCACAAGCCGCGCTGCGAAAACCAGTTTCGTATCTCGTTGACGGTTGCCTCCCGACCGCTCCCAGGGATGGCTGTGGCACAGGCGGCCACACCGATGGCTTCCCGTAATAGAGCGGGAGGAGCGCAATGAAGGCTCATATTGACAATGTAAGGAATATTCCTTACTATAGAGTCACCTTTCACCCTCCTCCGATGGACTCTCGAATGGCCGGTATCCAGGAAACCGCTACGCTCACCTCGAAAGGGCAGATCACGTTGCCCAAGTCCATCCGCCAAGTCCTTGGAGTCGATACAGGCAGCAAGCTCACATTCGAGGTGCGCGACAACGAAGTGATCGTGAGGCACACTCGGGACGAGCACCAAGACGAGGTCATCGGCGCGTTCCTTCACTTGATCGAGGCTGACATTCGGTCAGGTCGTCATGTTGGCTCCTTACCTGATGCCCTCGCCAAAGCGCTGGTGGCAAATCTCCGGCGCGCGAACGATTTGGATGAAGAGATCGAGGGGGATGTGACCCTCTAATGCAGCGTCATGGCTGGACGCTGCTGTTTCACGACGCCCTCGTCGAACAATTGCGTAGACTGCACGTCGCGGCGCAGCGGGTGGAGCGAAAGGATCCGAAGCGGTCTGGGGGCAATGCGAACGTCAGGTTGTTCCGTGCTCTCAGCCAGCTGATGCTCGAGACGGTACCAAGCGATCCGGGCCGTGAGGAGTACCGTCTGGGGAACAGCCTGGGATCGGCCTGCCGACACTGGCGGCGAGCGAAGATCGGGCGACGATTTCGCTTGTTCTTCCGTTATGATTCCAAGGCGAAAGTGATCGTCTACGCTTGGGTCAACGACGAAGAGACCTTGCGATCGGCCGGCAGCAAATCCGATCCATACATCGTTTTCGCGAAGATGCTGAAACGCGGCCATCCACCGAATGATTGGTCTGCACTGTTGGCCGCGAGCAAAGCGGACGAGGTTCTGCGCTTGCCCTGACTGTTTCGTGATGTTCGCGAGTCCGATTCAACTCAGCGATCTCGTGCGGTGAACATTGGGCAGTGCACTCCTTGTGATGAGCGCCCCGCGCGCCGGATATGCGGCCTCGGCGTGTATTCCGATTCTGTCTGATTCCATGCACTAGCGACCGGGACGGCACCGGAATACCCGACCGATTACGCGCTGGGTTTGTGGTCCATCTGCGCCCCACAAGGCAGCGCCCCACAAGGCAGCCCCACAAGGCAGATTGAGCCGAAGGAGCATAACCAAAAGTCAGCTGAAAGGTTGAATTACTGACTGGTCGGGGTGAGAGGATTTGAACCTCCGGCCCCTACGTCCCGAACGTAGTGCTCTACCAGGCTGAGCTACACCCCGAAGGCGCAACATATTAGCATGAGGCTTATGCGAGAGCGATCCGTATTCTCAAAAGTCGACGTGCACACGGACAAACCCCGCATGACCCCTGAAGAGCCTCCCGCTCGTTGCAAGGCCGCAGAGTTCGGTCTGCGGCCGCTTGATTCAATGGGCTACGAGTTGCTCAGGAACAGTTGCTGCAACTGCCGGCCGCCGTTCTGGGAACACCCGGATGAATCGGGATCGACCAACTGAAAATTCGCAGTGTTCCCTGGGTAGTCGTAGCTGTTGACCAGATAGCCGGAACCCCAGTAGGGCCCGTCCCACGCGTAGCCGATGATCCCGATGGAGTGCTGGGGGAGATAGGTCAGAACGAATTCGTCCGTGATGGTCTGGTTGGGATCGTTGGGGCATTCAAAGTCCTCGTCCCAGGCCGTGACGGCCACGGCGTGGCCGCTTTGCTCGAAATTTCCAAACCAGGTATCCCAGCTGCTGATGCTTGCGCTCTCACTGCCGTTCACGACGTAGTCGAAAGGATGGACCGTGTAGGCAGAGTTGGACGGCATGTTGGCCGGAACGACAAATCCGTTGAATCCGAAATCGACCCCCTGCCCGTTGAAGAAGAGAACGTTGTTGGGAGCCAGCGCGCGAAGGTACTGCCCGACGGTGAGCATCCCCTGATCCGGTTCCGAGCCGCAGCCCGTTTCCCATGCGTTCCAGTCCGGCTGTTCGTAGGTGCCGAGATCGCAGGCGATCGACGCGTCCGGTTCGTTGAAGACCTCGAGGATCACGCCTTTGTCGTTCGTGAGGGTCGGGTCGAGAAGCTGCTGCCAAGCCTCTTCAGTGTTGATGTCGGGAAGCTTTTGGGTGTTCCCGTTTTCGTCGGGGGTGCAGCCGTATTTCTCGGCCTGCATGTCGACGATGACGACGAGACCGGCGGCGCGGGCTTGGGCGATGACGTTGCGCACCATGTCCGTATAGCTCGAGAGCTCGTGTGCGTATTCGTATTGCAGGGCGCCTTGGCTGACATTGAGGCGGACCGTGTTGGCGTGCCAGTCTTGGACCATGGCCTGGAACGAGGCGTTATAGGCCAGACCCGGCGGTGGTGGAGCCGTGAGTGCGGCCTGGGCGTCCTCAAGATATTGAACCACTTGTGGATCCAGGGGAGTGGCCAGGGGACACAGGGTGGACGCGTAGGAAACGGGATAGAGAACGCCGGTCGTGTTGAAGCCCTTGGGGATGAAGGGCGTACTGGTGCCGGCGACGACGAGTCGCCCGCCGACGACGGCGACACCCTCGGGTTGTGTGGAAAAAGCGGCCGAGACGGACCGCGGCCGACTCATCGTCACGGTGCAGGTCGCGGCCGATCCGCCGCATGCACCACTCCAGCCCATGAAGAGATAGCCCGCCGCGGGCACGGCTTGGAGAGTGACCTGACTGCCCGGGCTGAACACGCCATCGCAGGAGCTGCCGCACTCGATCCCGCCCGGGCTGGACGTCACGCTCCCGTTTCCGCTGACGCTGACGATCAATGAGAAGGCCTGCGGTGACGTCGCCGTCGGCTGTGCGGGCGAGGCCGCGCCGCCACCACATGCACTGATCAGTGCGACCGAGGCGGCCATCACTAAAAAGATCAGGCCGCGTATGGGGAAGTCGTTGCGCGGTCGCCCGTGGGCCGTATTTCTGCCCATGTCCCCTCTCCTGAGTGTTGAGTGTGCGGCTATCAGTTGCAGTGACGGCGCTGGGGAGGCCGTGCCTCTTCACAAGTTCATCAACGATGCCACCGGAAATCGGTTGACCGTCTGCGATCGGGAGCGTATGAACGCGGCCGGATTCCACGTCCACCCCGATACGCGCCTCTCCGGCACATGACCCCAATCAGCAAGGAGTTTCGAGCCGGTTATGTCAGGAACGCCTTGAGTTGGCCTGCCGGCCGGCAACACCTTCACGATTTGTGGATTCGGGGCCTCGAGCTCGGCAGGCGCGATTGCTTGAGATCCATGGTCGGGGTGAGAGGATTTGAACCTCCGGCCCCTACGTCCCGAACGTAGTGCTCTACCAGGCTGAGCTACACCCCGAAGGCGCAACATCCTAACACGAGGCCCGTGCCGCGGCGATTGGTATCCTCAGTAGTCGCGCGCGCAGGCAAACCGCGCAAGACCCCGAAGGGCCTCCCGCTCGTCGCAGGGGGGAAGGGCCTCGAGGCACTCGAGCGCCCGGTCGCGCTCCACGCGTGCAAGGTTCAGCGTGTCCTCGAAGGCATGGACACGATCGAGAATCGCCGTCACTTCGGGAAGTCGCCCACCGTCGGCAAGGCGGAGGATGCCCGCGAGGCGCTCGCGTTCCTCCCCTTCGACCCGGGCCAAGGCGTAAATCAAGGGAAGGGTCGGTTTGCCTTCGGCCAGATCCGCCCCCGCCGTCTTGCCGACACGGCCCGATTCCGGGTGGTAGTCGAGAACGTCGTCGACGAGCTGGAAGGTTCGCCCGAGATGAAGGCCGTAGAGGCGAAGCGGCTCCTCGAGATCCCGGCGCCCGACCGTGAGCGCCCCCAGGCGTGCGCTGGCGGCGAAGAGAACGGCGGTTTTGCGTTCGATCGCCTCGAAGTAGGCCCGCTCGTCGACCGCGGGGTTGCGGCAATGAAGAAGCTGCAGGATCTCCCCGACGGCGATGGCGTTGGTCGTCTCCGAGAGAATTTCCATGACCCGGGGATCCCCGTAGGCGGTCATCATCTGGAAGGCGCGCGAGTAGAGGAAATCGCCAACCAGGATGGCGGCTTCGTTGCCCCAGAGACGGTGCGCAGCGGGACGGCCCCGGCGTTCGTCGGCCTCGTCGATCACGTCGTCGTGGAGGAGCGTGGCGGTGTGAATGAACTCGACGACCGCGGCGAGGAGTTCGGGCTCACGCGGCTCCGCCTGCGGATCCGCGGCACGGGCGGCAAGCAGGAGAAGAAGGGGACGGATGCGCTTGCCCCGCCCGCCAAGAATATGGCCGGCCAGGCGGTCGATGAGATCGACGTCGACGGCGAGCCAGTGGCGGATCAAGTCCTCCACACGCTCGAGGCGCGCGCGGACGGGGCACGCAACCTCCTCGAGTTTCGGAGCCGGTACGGCAACGTCGGTGCGGGCGCCGAGGTCAGAGCGGGTCACGGACACGAAGGGGATTCCGGCAGGGGACGATGAACGCAGACCGAGGAGGGGATCGGTACACGCGCTGACTGCTCCTCGACTCGGGGTGCCCTCAAGTATAGTGCAGGCCCCACGGGCAGCGCCCATCCCGCACTCCGCGCATCGGCCACGCGCGTGCTCCACCGCGCGGGAGCATCCTGGTCCTCCACGGGTTCCGATCGGCCGGAAACGATCGAGGAAACGCCGGACGGGATCGCGATCCACTCTCCCGCCGTGGCCCGAACGGGCTTATCCGGTCGGTTTTCACTCATTCGGTCGGTTTTCACCGTTCCGATGGGCGGCGGAATCCGAAAGGAAGGAAGCGGCCCGAGCGGCATCCCGAACGGCCTCCCGATCCCCTCCCATCCGCAACGACCTCCGCCTCCCCCCTTCCTCGGAGCGGCGCCCAACCAACCGTCCCGACCACGGCACGAAGCCTTCCTTGGAACGCCGCTCAAGCGCGTTCCTCCTGTATAATTGCCGTTCGGTTACACATCACCCGAGACATCCGCCATGTACGCCGTCGTCCGCACCGGAGGGAAACAGTACCGTGTCCAGGAGGGAGACGTCCTCCGCGTCGAGAAGCTCGAAGCGGCCGAGGGCAGCGCTCTGACCCTGGATGAGGTGCTCATGCTCGGGGCCGAAGGCGAAGAACCCCGCTTCGGCCAGCCCCTTGTGCAAGGCGCCGCGATCCGTGTCCAGGTCCGCCGACACGGCAAGGGCGAGAAAATCAAGATCATCAAGCTCCGCCGACGCAAGCACTATCGCCGCCGTCGCGGACACCGACAACAGTACACCGAGATCGTCGTCGAGGCGATCGTCGCACAGAACACCTGAGCCTCGAGGAACCCCCATGGCCCACAAGAAAGCCGGAGGATCAAGCCGCAACGGACGCGATTCCGTCTCCAAGCGCCTTGGCCTCAAACACTTTGGCAGCGAGTCGGTCCGCGCCGGCCACATCCTGGTCCGTCAGCGCGGCACCCACTTCCATCCCGGGGACAACGTCGGGATCGGACGCGACCACACGCTCTACGCCCTCCGTGACGGCGTTGTCGCCTTCCAGCGTAAAGCGCGCGAGGAACGGACCTACGTGCACGTTCGCGTGCCCGACACGGGAGCCGAAGCCGCGGGCTGAGCCTCGCTGCCCGGGCGCCCCGCTTCACCTTTTTCGGCTCCGCCGCGGCGGACGCGGGACGCGGATCCATGAAATTCGTTGACGAAGCCCTGATCACCGTCCAGGCCGGCCACGGCGGCAACGGTGTCGTGAGTTTCCGTCGTGAGAAGTTCGTCCCGCGCGGGGGGCCCGACGGCGGCGACGGTGGACGCGGTGGAAGCATCTACCTCGTCGGTGAGGAAGGTCTCGGGACCCTCGTCGATTTCCGCAGTCGAACCGTCTTTCGCGCCCCGCACGGACGCTCGGGTGCGGGCGCCAACCGCACGGGCGCGAGCGGCGAGGATCTCACGATTCCCGTCCCTCCCGGCACCCTCGTCCACGACCTCGGAATGGATCTCCTGCTCGGCGAGATCACGGCGCACGGGGAACGCCTTCTCGTGGCGCGGGGCGGCGACGGCGGGTTCGGCAACACCCACTACAAGTCGTCGGTCGACCGCGCCCCTCGGCGGTCAACGCCGGGGAAACCCGGAGAGGAACGCCGCCTCCGGCTGGAACTCCGTCTCCTCGCGGACGTCGGCCTCTTGGGCTTTCCGAACGCCGGCAAATCCTCGCTCCTGGCCCGCCTCTCGCGCGCGCATCCGAAAATCGCCGACTATCCTTTCACCACCCTCACGCCCCAACTCGGTGTGGCCGAAGAGGCCGGGCGCCGGTGGGTCGTCGCCGACGTCCCGGGCCTCGTCCGCGGAGCGGCGGAAGGCGCCGGCCTCGGGCTGCGGTTTCTCAATCACCTCCGGCGCACACGGCTCCTCCTTCACGTCGTCGACGTGAGCTCGGACGAGAACGACATCCTCGAACGTGTGCGGGCGATCGTCGCCGAACTCGAAGCCTTCGATCCCGCGCTTGCGGCCAAGCCCCGCTGGTTTGTCGCCAACAAGATCGATCTCCTCCCCCCGGAGGAGGCCCGCGCGCGCAGCGCACGTCTGGCCGTCGCCTGCGCCGATCACGCGCGTCTCTTCACCGTCTCGGCGCTCACGGGAGAAGGTCTCCCGGAACTCGCGGGCGCCGTGGGCGAGGCCCTGGCCCACCTCCCGACTCCCGTCCCGCCCGGGAGAGACGCCCCGAGCGTCACGCCGTTGTCGTGAAAGCGTGATGTCATACGGGGGTGGATCCGACGACCACCCCCCTCCCCCCGCACCTCCGACCCGTCCTCGAGGCTCGGAGCGTCTGGATCTCCGACGTCCATCTCGGAACCCGCGACGCCCGGGCGGACGCACTCCTCGAGATGCTCGCCTCACTCAAGGCGGGGACGGTCTACCTCGTTGGAGACATCATCGACGGCTGGCAGCTCCGCAAGCGGTGGTACTGGCCCCCAAGCCATGACCGCGTCGTTCAGCGCCTCCTGCATCTCGCCCGTCACGGAACGCGGGTCATCCTGATTCCGGGCAACCACGATGAGTTCCTTCGCCCTTACGCCGGCCTGATGTTCGGCTCCGTCGAGCTCCGTCGGGACATCGTCCACACGACGGCCGGCGGAGCGCAGCTCTGGATCACGCACGGCGACGCCTTCGACGCCGTCCTTCTCCACGCCCCCCGACTCGCCCGACTGGGCGACACACTCTACATGGCTTCTCTTCGTCTCAACCGCGTGTTGAACCGCCTGCGAGCACTCACCGGACGTCCCTACTGGTCGCTGTCGCAATACCTCAAGGGGCGCGTCAAGTCCGCGGTCAATCACATCTCACGCTTCGAGACGCTGCTCGCGTCGGAAGCACGAAGGCACGGCTGCACGGGGGTCGTCTGCGGGCATATCCACCGCGCCGAACTCCGGCTCTTTCGCGACGGACAGGGGACGCTCTACGCGAACTGCGGAGACTGGGTCGAGAGCCAGACGTTTCTCACCGAGGACGAAGACGGGTGTCTCCACCTGTACGTGTGGACCGAGGTGGGAGCCCAGGAGCTTCGACGGCTCGAGGTCCGCCCGGGGCGGGTTCCCTCGCGCACGGCCCGGCCCGAAGCCGTCGCCGCGCGGGAAGTCCTCGACACGGTTTAGGCCCGGAGGCCTTGATACCTCATGAGCCTCGAGAGTCCGAGGAGTCCGACCGAGAGTCCGGCGTGAGGCCTCTCAGCCCGCCGATGCGGTGGGGGCGGACTGGGCGAGGGATTTCAGCCGTGCGTTCAGACGGCTCTTGTAGCGCGCGGCCGTGTTGCGGTGAATCAGGTTCTTGCGCGCCGCCCGGTCGAGAAGGGACGTCGCCTGACGGTAGGCCGTGCGGGCGTTTTCCAGATCCCCGCCTGTGAGGGCCGTGCGCACGCCCTTGAGTGCGGTGCGCAACTCGGAACGCTGCGCGTGGTTGAGGACACGGCGCTTCTCGCTCTGACGGGCGCGCTTCTTGGCGGAAGGAGTGTTGGCCACGGAGTGAAGTCTCCAGGGAATTCGGTGTGGAATCGGCCTCTATTATCCACGATACGGGGGAAAAGGGGGAGGAGCGCCGGGACCGGGCCGGCCGCGAACCTCCGCCCGTCGTCCCGCCGCCGGCACGTACAATGCAGCGTTGGCGAGTGTCCCGACTCCGATGACCCCTCAAGCGCGCCAAGCCCCCCGACTCGTCCGCACGACGCTCCTCATCGGAAGCTTTACCTTCCTTTCGCGGATCCTTGGTTTCGCCCGCGACATTCTCTTCGCGCGCTTCTTCGGGGCCGGACCGGCCATGGACGCGTTCCTGGTCGCTTTCAAGATCCCGAACTTCTTCCGCCGGCTTTTTGCCGAGGGGGCCTTCTCCCAGGCGTTCGTCCCGGTCCTCGGAGATCTTCACCACAAAGACGGGCACGAAGCGGCCCGGGATCTCGTCGCCCACGCGAGTGGGAGCCTCGGACTCGTCCTCCTCCTCGTGACCGCCCTCGGCGTCCTGACCGCGCCCTGGATCATCGACGTCTTCGCCCCGGGGTTCCTCGCCCACCCCGCAACCCACGCGCTCGCCGCCTCGATGCTGCGCTGGACCTTCCCCTACCTCTTCTTCATTGCCCTCGTGGCGTTGAGCGCCGGGGCGCTCAACGTCTACGGGCATTACGCCGCACCGGCCGCAACGCCCATCCTCCTCAATCTCGCGCTCATCGGCGCCGCCCTCGGACTGCGCGGGCTCTTCCGGATCCCGATCACGGCTCTCGCCTTCGGAGTCCTCGCCGCAGGTGTGCTCCAGCTCGCTTTCCAACTGCCCTTCCTCGCCCGCCGGGGGCTTCTCGTGCGCCCACGGGTCAACTTCCGCCACCCCGCCGTCCGCCGCATCCTGGCGCTCATGCTGCCCTCGCTCTTCGGCGCTTCGGTCATGCAGGTCAACCTGTTGATCGATACGGCCGTCGCCACGTTCCTCGCTCCGGGCAGCGTGAGCTGGCTCTACTACGCCGATCGGCTGATGGAATTTCCTCTCGGGGTCTTCGCCGTTGCCCTGGGATCGGTGGTCCTCCCCCGCCTCACCCGCGCGCACAGTCGGCGGGAAACCGACGATTTCTCGCGCACGCTCGACAACGCCCTCCGCCTCATCCTCCTCGTGGCCCTCCCGGCGGCGGTGGGTCTCGCGGTTTTGGCCGGCCCTCTTCTCGTCACCCTCTTCACCCGCGGGGCCTTCAGCGCCTTCGACGCCCGCATGGCCGCCTGGGCCCTCGTCGCCTACGCGGCGGGTCTCCTCGGCTTCACCTCGATCAAGGTTCTGGCCCCCGGCTATTACGCCCGCCAGGACACACGCACACCGGTGCGCATCGGGATCGCGGCCGTCGGCGCCAATCTCCTCCTCATGGCCCTCCTCGTCCCGCTCTGGCTCGCCGCGGGCTGGCCCGCCCCGCACGCCGCACTCGCCTGGGCGACCTCACTTGCGGCTCTCCTCAACGCCGCCCTCCTCGCCCGTGGGCTTCGCCGTCGCCGCCACTGGAGCCCGGCGCCGGGCTGGGGGCCGCTTCTCCTCCGCACCGCTCTTGCGAGTGCGGCCATGGCCGCGGTCCTTCTCGTCCTCGCACCCTCCTTCGCGGCGTGGCTCCGTGCGGGCCTTTGGCAGCGTGTCGGCAACCTCCTCGGCCTCGTCGTGACGGGGATCGTCGTCTACCTCCTCGCGCTCTTCACGGCGGGTCTGCGGCCGCACCACGTCCGCGACCTCCTCGAGCGCGGGAAGACCGCGGCCGAAGGACCCGCGCCGTGATCGTCCGCCGCCACCTCCCGGCGCGCGGCCCCCGCCCCCTGGCGTTGGCCGTCGGGGCTTTCGACGGCCTGCACCGCGGGCACGCGGCCGTTCTCGACGCTCTCGCCGCCGCCGCCCGGATGGAGGACCTCGAACCGGCCGTCCTCACTTTCGAGCCCCTTCCCCGCGAGCACTTCCGCCCGGAGGATCCGCCGGCACGGCTCTGCCGTCTTGGCGAAAAACTCCCGCTTCTCGCCGCCCGCGGCGCCGCACGGACGATCGTCCTTCGTTTCGATCCGCGCCTCGCGGCCGTGACGGCCGAAGATTTCATCGACCGGGTTCTGGTCGAAGGGCTCGGCGCCCGCCTTGTCGCCGTGGGCGAGAACTTCCGTTTCGGCCGCGACCGCCGGGGCGATCTCGCGCTCCTGAGGAGCCGCGGCGCACGTCACGGGATCACTCTTCTTTCCGTCCCCTCCGTGCTTGTGGATGGAGAGCCCGTGAGCAGCAGCCGCATCCGTACCCGGCTTGCGCACGGCGAACTCGGGGAGGCCGCTCGTCTCCTCGGACGCCCCTACACGCTCTCGGGCCGGGTGACGCACGGCCTCGAGCTCGCCCGCCGCCTCGGCTGGCCGACCGCCAACCTTTCCCCCGGCCGCCGACGGCTTCCGCTCCGCGGGGTCTTCGCCGTCCGCGTCTCGGGACTCGGCGCGAACCCGTACAATGGGGTCGCGAGCCTGGGCGTGCGCCCCGGATTTGGGGATGGACGCGAACTCGTCGAGGTCCACCTCTTCGGTTACGAGGGCGAGCCGTTCTACGGGCGGCGTCTCGAGGTGAGTTTTGTCGCCCGCCTCCGCGACGAGTGGACGTTCGCGACGACCGAGGCTCTCGCGCGGCAAATCGCCCGCGACGTCGAGGACGCCCGACGGATCCTTGACGCCGTGCCGATCGCTTCCAATGGAGGACCCCTGACCGGTGGGTGACTACCGCGAGACCCTCAACATGCCGAAGACGGACTTCCCGATGAAGGCCGATCTTCCGCGCCGGGAACCGGAACTCCTCGTCCGCTGGGAGCGCGCGGGCTTTGACGCGGCGCTGCGCCGCCGCACACGTGGTCGCCCCCCCTTCGTTCTCCTCGACGGGCCGCCCTACGCCAACGGCGACATCCACATCGGCCACGCGGTCAACAAGATTCTGAAGGACATCGTGCTGCGTTCGCGCACACTCGACGGTCACGATCCCGTCTATGTGCCCGGTTGGGACTGCCACGGGCTGCCGATCGAACTCGTCGTCGAACGCACGCTCGGGCAGCGGGCGGCGGAGGACCCGGACCGCTTCCGCGCGGCCTGCCGCCGCTACGCCCTCGAGCAGGTCGAGCGGCAAAAGCGGGATTTCGTCCGCCTGGGGGTGCTCGGGGACTGGGCGCACCCGTACCTCACGATCGAGCCCGGCATCATCGCCGAGGAACTCCGGCTTCTCGCCCGTCTCCTCGAGCGCGGCCACCTCGGACGCGGGACCAAACCCGTGCACTGGTGCCCACGCTGCCGTTCGGCTCTCGCCGAAGCCGAAGTCGAATACCGCACACACGTCTCGCGGGCGATCGACGTGGCCTTTCCCGTCGTCGACACCGACGACTTCGCCCGCCGGATGGGCATCCCACCCGCGGAGGCTTTGGGCGCCCGCGCCGTCGCCTGGACGACCACGCCCTGGACGCTCCCGGCCAATGAGGCCGTGGCGATCCACCCCGAGACGGCCTACGCTCTCGTCCGCGGCCGCGCGCCGGGGGGTCAAACATGCCTCCTCCTCCTCGCCTCGGACCTCCTCGACACCTGTCTCGCGCGCTACGGCGTCGGGGACGTCACGCTCCTTGCCACGATCGAGGGGGCGGAGCTCGAGGGGCTCGTTCTCGCCCACCCGTGGCTCGCGAAAACGGTGCCGGTCATCCTCGGGCGCCACGTCACGCTCGATCTCGGCACCGGGCTCGTCCACACCGCCCCGGCGCACGGGCTCGACGATTTTGAGGCCGGGCGCCGTTACGGTCTCGCGCTCACCGCCCTCGTCGACGAGGGCGGGCGTTTCCTCCCGGAGGTTCCCGAAGTCGGCGGGCTCGATCTCGCGGAGGCCAACCCGCGGATCATCGCGCTTCTCCGCGAACGCGGCGCGCTCGTCCACGACGAAGCCTACGAACACAGCTACCCCCATTGCTGGCGCCACAAGACACCGCTTCTCTTCCGCGCCACGCCGCAGTGGTTTGTCCTCATGGACGCCCAGGGTCTGCGCGCCACGGCTCTCCGGGCGATCCCGCAGGTCGGCTGGCACCCCGCCTGGGGCGGGGAGCGGATCGCGGGCATGGTCGCCGGTCGACCGGACTGGTGCATCTCGCGCCAGCGGCTTTGGGGCACCCCGCTCGCACTCTTGCTCGAGCGCACGAGCGGCGAGGCACACCCCGACTCGGTGCGGCTTCTCGAGGAGGTCGCCCAACGCGTCGAACGAGACGGCCCCGAGGCCTGGGATCGGCTCCGGCCCGAGGATCTCCTTCCGGCGGACGAGGCCGCCCGCTACGTCAAGTCGTCCGACGTCCTCGACGTCTGGTTCGACTCGGGTGCGCTTCACGCCGGACTCGCCGCCACGCGCCCCGAAATCGGAGTGCCGGCCGACCTCTATCTCGAGGGCTCGGACCAGCACCGCGGCTGGTTCCAGTCCTCGCTCCTCATCGCCGTGGGCACCCGCGGCATCGCCCCCTACCGGGCGGTGCTCACCCACGGCTTCGTGGTCGACGCCGAAGGCCGCAAGATGTCGAAATCGCTCGGCAACGTCGTCTCGCCCCAGGAAGTCATCCGGCGCCTCGGGGCCGACGTCCTTCGCCTGTGGGTGGCGGGAAGCGACTACCGGGCGGAACTCTCGGTCTCGGACGAAATCCTCGACCGCTGGGCGGAAACCTACCGCAAGATCCGCAACACCCTGAGATTCATGCTCGCCAACGTCGCCGATTTCGATCCCGCGTCGGACGCTCTTCCCGTCGAGGATCTCCTCGCCATCGACCGCTGGGCGCTCGCCGCGGCCCGGGCGCGGGACGAGCGCGTCCGCCGCGCCTACGAGGATTTCGAATTCCATCTCGTCGTCCAGGAGGCCACGCAGTTCTGCGTCGTCGACCTCGCGGGCTTTTATCTCGACGTCCTCAAGGACCGGCTCTACACGAGCCCGGCGCGGGGGCGGGGCCGGAGGGCGGCGCAGACGACGCTCCTCGTCCTCCTCGAGACCCTCTTGCGCTGGCTCGCCCCGATCCTCTGCTTCACCGCCGAGGAGGCCTGGGGACATCTCCCGGGCGCACGGGCGGAGTCGATCCTCCTCACCGACCCCGCCTCCTTGCCCGTGATCGAGGGCGACGCGCTCGACTGGGTGGCCTTCTTTCGTCTCCGGGAAGGGCTGGGGAAACTCCTCGAGTCGCTCCGGGCGGCGGGCGGCATCGGCAAGAGCCTCGACGCGGAAGTGACCCTCTACGCCGGAGAGGACGAAGCCCGAACTCTCGCCGCCTTTGGCGCGGGGCTGCGCGATCTTCTCATGGTCTCGCGGGTCGATCTCCAGACGGCCGAATCGGCTCCGCCCGAGACCCCGGCCCTCGGGGGATTCTCGTCCGTCCACGCTCGGGTGAGCGTCTCGTCCGATCCCAAGTGCCCGCGTTGCTGGTTCCACGACCCGGAGATCGGTCGCGAGGGGGGCGACGTCTGCCCGCGCTGCAAGCTCCACCTCGCGGGGCACGAAGCCCCGCGGAGCGTCGCGTGACGGCCGCCCGCCGCCGCCTCGGGGCGTACGGGGTTGCGGCGCTCGTCGTCGTCCTCGATCAGCTGAGCAAGGCTCTCGTCGCCCACACGGTGCCGCTCGGCACGCGCATCGTCCTCCTTCCGGTCCTCAACATCACCTGCCTTCACAACCGGGGAGCGGCCTTCAGTCTCCTGGGTGACGGCGGGGCGGCGGCGAACGCGTTCTTTCTCGGACTGGCGACGGCGGCCACCGTGCTGTTCACGGTCTGGATCTGGCGCGCGGCCCGCCGCTCGCCCGGCGTCGTCCTCGGGGCCCTCGCGCTCATCCTCGGCGGGACGATCGGCAACGCCGTCGACCGCGTCCGCCGCGGCTACGTCGTCGATTTCATCCAGGTGCACGTCCACGGCTGGTACTACCCCGCCTTCAACCTGGCCGATTCCGCGCTCACCGTCGGCGCCGTCCTCCTCGTCCTCGCCTACCTCCGGGCGGGGCGGAACTGAACCGGCGGACAACGACGCGTGCTAGAATATTCGGGATTTTTCCGGGAGAATTCCTGACCGCCCGGAAGCGTCCGCCCCCGGACGTGGAGGCTCGCACGATGAGCAACATCAAGATACCCCCCCCCAGGCCCGAGACAAGACGGAGGAGTCCGACGGGGGAGCCCCGTTCCCTGGGCGCGAGCGAAGCCGTCGAACGGCAGCGGGTGCGCGCCCGTCTCCTCAACGCCGGGGTCGCCCCGACGATCCAGCGGCTCGAGATCGGCCGCATCGTCTTCCGTGGACCGATCCATATCTCGGCCGACGAACTCCACCAAAAACTCGAGGCCTCCTCCTTTCCCGTATCGCGGGCGACGATCTACAACACACTCAAGCTCTTCGTCGAGAAGGGCCTGCTCCGCGAGATCGTGGTGAGCGCCGAGCGCGTCTATTACGACTCGACGACCGACCTCCACCACCACTTCTACGACGTCGAAACGGGCGAGCTCACCGATATCCCTGCGGAAGAAGTGACGGTCACACGTTTCCCCCCGCCGCCGGCGCACATGACCGCCGACGAGGTCGAAGTCCTCATACGGATCCGCAAGTCCGCCTGAATCCACCTGAACCGCAGCGAGCCGCGGTTCTTTGGGATCGCGGACGCTGAAGAGGACACCGCGGCGAGAGGGGCAAAGACACGGCATCCCTTATAATCACCGCGCACGGACGCCGGAGTAGCTCAGCCGGTAGAGCAACTGATTCGTAATCAGTAGGTCGGCAGTTCGAGTCTGCCCTCCGGCACCAACGGAACGCCGACCTCGCTCGCGCGCGGGGGCCACCAGAGAATCCGGCGACGAAACCCCACACCGCCGCGCGGGACGTCGCTGCCCCCGCAACCTTCTGTCAAGTGCGGATGCAAGGCCAGGCCGGGGGCTTTGGGATTTCAGGGGTGTTCCCGATTCCTTCGCGAACGACTCCGCGGGAGGACTCATGTTCGACGCGCAGCCGCCTCGCGAGGGATCCGCCGCCGCGCCTCCGCCTCGCCCATTGTTAGAATAAGCTCGCCTTCACCCGGGCCACGGAACGCATGGCGTCTGCCCCCCCCGTCTACATCGCTCCCCCGACCACGGGAGCCCTCCGCGTCGGACTCGGGGACTTCGTCGAGAGCCTCCGCCGCTGGCGTCTCTGGACCCTCCTCGGCTGGACCGAGATCCGCCAGCGTTACGCACGCTCGCGCCTCGGTCCCTTTTGGCTCACGATCAGCACAGGCGTCATGATCCTCTGCGTTGGGCTCGTCTTCGGGGTTCTCTTCCACCAGCCGATGCAGCAATACCTTCCGCTCTTCGGAGTCGGTCTCATCGTCTGGACCCTCATCTCCACCATCGTCAACGAGGGGGCCACGGCCTACGTCAACGCCGCGAGCTACATGCGCCAGATCCACTCGCCGCGGCTCATCTACATCTTCCAGGCGGTCTGGCGGAACCTCATCATCTTCTTTCACAATCTCGTGATCGTGGCCTGCCTCATGGCGATCTTCGGCGTGCGCCATCCCGCGGCCATTGCTCTCGCCGTGCCGGGCCTTCTTCTCCTCCTTCTCAACGCGAGCTGGATGGGCGCCCTCGCGGGTCTCGTCTCGACCCGCTACCGGGACGTCCCCCAGCTCATCACCTCCCTCATGCTCGTCGGCTTCTACGTCACGCCGGTGATGTACGAGCGGTCCATGCTCAAGTCGCACGCCGGCCTCCTGCTCTATAACCCCTTCACGTATCTTCTGACCGATCTGCGCCGTCCGTTCCTGGGCGAGTATCCGAGCCCGCGCGACTGGCTCATTGCGGCCGCCATGGCCGTCGTGGGTTGGGTCGTCGTGATCGCTCTCACCGGCCGCTACCACCGGCGGCTGAGTTACTGGCTCTGAGGGGCGGATCGTGCCGCCCCTCGCCGCCCCGATGAAGACTCCGGCGCCTTCCCCGGGCGGGGAGGATGTCGGGATCGATCTCGAAGGAGTTGGCCTCGAGCTTCCCGTCTACGACATCCGCGCGCGCTCACTCAAGCTCAACCTCATGAAAATCGGCCGACGCGGCCGCCTCGAGACCAACGCCCATCACCTGACGGTCCGTGTGCTCCACGGGCTCAACCTTTCCCTCCGCGCCGGGGACCGGATCGGCCTCCTCGGTGTCAACGGCGCAGGAAAATCCACGCTTCTCCGTGTGCTCGCCGGGATCTACGCACCGACCGCAGGGCGGATCACGACCCGTGGGCGCGTCGTCCCGCTCCTCGACATCGCGCTCGGCATGGACGAACACTCGACCGGGCGGCAGAACATCATGCTCCGGGGACTCCTCCTCGGCATGACCCGCCGGGACATCGAGGAACGGATTGAGGAGATCGCGCGGTTCAGCGAACTCGGGGAGTATCTCGAGCTTCCGCTGCGCACCTATTCCTCGGGCATGAAACTCCGACTCGCCTTCGCCATCTCGACCGCGGTGGACGCGGACATCCTGCTCCTCGACGAAGTGGTCGGCGTCGGCGATCAGGGCTTCCAGGCCAAGGCCAAGGCGCGGCTCGAGGAGCTCCAGCGACGGTCGAAAATCGTCGTCCTCGCCATCCATTCGCACGAGGTCGTCCGCGAGTGGTGCAACAAGGCCCTCTGGCTCGAGGGCGGCGAGATCCGCGCCAGCGGAACGAGCGCGGAAGTCACGCGTCTCTATCAAATGAGCGCCTGACGTTCCCGGGTCGCGCACCGCGGCGTACGCTCAGGCGCGTTCCCACCCGCCGCTCATCTCGCGGCCGGCCCCCCACGCGCGGGTCGCCCCGTCCCCCGGCGTGTCCCGCATCCACTCCTCACGAGCGGCTTGGGGCGCGGGTCGAGCATGCCCGGCCGCGGCGAGGAGTTCTCGGGCGGGCCGACACGTGCGGGCCGCGAGGCGCTCGCTTCTCTCGGCGCCGTCCCAGACGATCCCGAGGTCGCGTGCGGCGCCCAGACGCCGGAGGAGGGCGGAGTAGCCGTGGGCGCGGACGTCGAGCTCGGGGAACGTCTTCCCAAACACCCCGCCGTCGGGCGCGCGTGTTCCGCCTCGCGAGACGAGGGAGGCCACGCGCAGGCACCAGCGTTCGGCTCCCCGCGGCCGGTACCAGCGGTCCCACCCCGTCCGTGGAGCGCCCGGCCCCGGAGGCTCCGCCGCCGGGACAAAGAGCCCGGCGCGTCGCGCAAGGACCCAGGCGCGCTCGAGCGCGTCCTCGCCGCTCCGCCCGAAGACGTCGCGGGTGACGGCGTAACGAATCTCGAGCTCACGAAACGCGAGACCGCGATCCGCAAACATCACGGACGCACGCCCGAGGGCCACACCCGCCCGCACCGCCTCGAGAAGAAGATCGCGACCACGCGGCTCGGCCAAGGGATCTGCGGCCGAGGGACGATGCCCCGTCCAATCCGGATCCCGCTCCCGCGCCTCGCGACACCAGCGCTCCCGACAATCGACGGCCGCGGACCTGTCCTTGGGTCGGCGGGTCTTCAGGGCGATCACCGCCTTGCGTCGGGCGCTCGCCGTCGTACGGTCGAGCCCCAGGCGCCCGAGATCCGCCTCGATCGTCCGTGCCCTCTGCGACCAGGAGGCGAGGAGCGATTCGGGATAACGGGTGCACTCGAAGGCCAAGCCGCGCGGACGGAGCTCCCACCCGAGCGCCCGCGCACGCCGCGCCAGATGATGGCGGTAATACAGACCCAGAACCTTCTGCAGGCGAAGGATCGGCCAGGGATCGAAGGGACGCCAGACGTCGTGGGCAAAGGGAGCGCGGCTCAAAAGAAGCGCGTGGGTGTGAAGTTGGGGATCGCCGCTCCGCGCGAGCCCGTGACGGAAGCGCGCCACGAGAAGCCCGAGTCCCGGTGCCGGATGTTTGGTGCAGGAGAAAAGGTGGCGGCTTTCGATCGCGCGAAGCACCCGTTCGACCGCCTCCTCGTGCCAATCGATCCAGCGCCCGTCGCCCTCGACGAGCGCGGCGACGGACACCGACTTCGGGGCGCTGAAGGTGAGATCGAGCCCGCGGCGTCGGGCGGGAACCCCCCCGGGCGGAAGACGCCCGTGGAGGAGATCGAGAAACGGCCGAGGAGAGACGGGCTCGCCCTCGAGACCGAGGAGCCGCGCTCCCCCACCCCACCAAAGACCCGCCGGTCCGCAGGCCCCCGGTTCGCGCTCCGCCCGGAGGAAATAGTGGCGAAGACGTTCCGGCCGACCGAGGAACGAGGCGCTCAGCACCGTGAGGTCTCCGCCGCGGAAGGCGACCCCAGGAGCCGCCGCTCGATTTCGGCGCGCGCGTCTTCGTAACTCGTCCGAAAGATCCTCCTCGCTTCCCCCGTGTCGTAGGGAGCGCGGGCGAGCGCGTAGGAGGCCACGCTGTAAAAGAGCACCCGGTCCAGGACCGCCTCGAGCGAGCGCAGCGTCTCCGCCAGGGCGTCGAGCTTCGCGCTCGCCCTCCCCTCGAGAAGTCCGAGAAGCGTGGCCTCGTCGGCGCGCATCAGCGCGAGCTCGAGAAGCGCCCGAAGACGCGCCCGGGCTTCGTCGGGCGGGACTTCGCGGAACTCGGGCCCAAGACGTTCGCCGAGCGCGGCATCGATGTCGATCACGTACTGCACGATTGGGAACCCTCCTCGGGACAAGAAAGAAAAGGATCCGGGCCCGTCGCGGAGGGGAACACGTCCGGGGCGGGCGCGATCGTCGCGCGGGGAAGGAAAGGCTCTTCCGTCGCGGCCCGACGGGGCGGCCTCACCCGCACCCGGGCGGGACGGACGGGACCGGGCCTCTGGATCCAGCCCCGACGGTCCGCCAAGCCCGCGATTTCGCCCGCCAGAACGAGACTCTCGCGCTGCAGACGCCGGACCCGGCTCCGGCCCCCGCGCCCGCGCGAGATCTCGGTCACGAGGCATTCACGTTCCCCGAGCTGCCGCGAGGCGTACTCCGCCGTCGCCACGTCCGAAGAGCGCAGGAAGACCTTGGTCGCGAAACAGGCCAGGATCACCCGTGCGCCGTCGTGGCCGTAGCGGCGTTCGAGCTGAGCGACGCTCTGGAGTCCCGCGACGAGCGCAAGACCGTACTTGCGGCCCTTGGTGAGCGCATCGAGGAGACTCGGAATCGCCCCCAGGGAATCGAACTCGTCGAGGATGAACCACAGGCGCCGCCTCGGATCGGGGCGCTGCGCGAGCGCCTCCCCGATCAAAAGATCGATCCAGGAGGAGACGAGCGGACGAAGAAGCGTGAAGGTATCGTCGCGCACCGTGAGGAACAGCCACCCGCTCCCCTCACCCGACCGCACCCAGGATCCACAACCGAACGCGTCTCCGCCGCTTTGCGGATCGAGGGCGCTCAGGGCCGGAAGATACGAGCCCAGGATCGCCCGAACCGAGGCGGCCATCCGCTCGGCGCCGGGCGCGAAGAAGCGGGCGGCGGGCGTCCCGGCGGTGAGCGTCCGAAGATCCCCATCGGGCGCGCGGAGGAGAAGATCGAGGAGCCGGCCGTTCGTGCGTTCCCCCCTGCTCCACAGTCGTTCGAGGACGGCGGTGAGAAGCGTCTGCGCGTAGTGATGCCACTCCTGCCCTTCCCCGTGCCCGGCGGGGACGAGCGAGCGGGCGAGACGGGCCGCGTCGTGCCCGCTCCGCATCTCGGCAAACGGCGACCAGGCGACGCTTCGCGTGTCGAGAGGATTGAGGAGGCGATCCCCGGCTCGGGCCAGGGCCGCCCAGGTTTCGCCGCCCAGATCGAAAACGATCGCCCGATCACCTCGCCGGCGAAGGGTCCGGAGGAGAGCCTCGATGACGGAGCTCTTGCCGCTCCCGGGACTGCCGGTGATCAGGAGGTGGTAGGGTTCGAGCCCGGGAGCGAGACGCACGTGACCCACGCGGATCCGTGGGCGGAGGACATAACGCGGCCGCCACGAACGGAGCGCCGCGAGCGTTTCTCCGGCCCGCGCCCTCAGGATCGAGCGGGCGGGTTTCGGGCCGCGGAGGTGCCGCCGCTCCGGGCGGCGCCCTCGAGGGGCCCGACGACGAACGAGAACGGCAAGGAGCGCGGCCCAAATCAAGGGGACGCTCCAGCCGCCGGGAGGCGGAGGCGGCATGAGAACACTCCAGAGAAACAAACACGAGTCCCCCTCCCGGCCGTGGGCCT
>JAKCBQ010000057.1 GCA_021839245.1 Pseudomonadota bacterium | reverse complement strand
CGACGTCCTCTGGGTGCACGATTACCACCTCATACCGCTGGCGAAAGCGCTCCGCGCGCTCGGGGTGCGGCATCCGATCGGCCTCTTTCTGCACATTCCCTTTCCCCCCCACGGGGCCCTCCGGATCCTCCCGGAGCACCGGCGGCTTCTCGCCGGTTTTCTCGACTACGATCTCGTGGGGTTCCAGACGGCGGACGACGAGGAGGCGTTCCGCGAAGCCGTCCGTCACGAGTTCCCGGACGGCCCCACCCCGTCACGCACGGGCGTGTTTCCGGCGAGCATCGACCCTGCGGAATGCGCACGGGCGGCGGCGCGTGGACGGCGTGGCACGCATGGCCGACGACTGCTTCAATCCCTCACCGGGCGCCGGCTCATCCTCGGCGTGGACCGCCTCGACTACAGCAAGGGGCTCCCCGAGCGGCTTCGGGCCTACGAGCGCCTCCTCGAGACCCAACCGCGTTGGCACCGCTCGATCGTCTTTTTCCAGATCGCCCCCCTCTCACGTTCCGAGATCCCCGAGTACGCCGATCTGCGCGCGGAACTCGACGGCATCGTCGGCCGCATCCTCGGCCGCTTCGCCGACTACGACTGGCTGCCCATCCGTTACATGATCCGCGGCTTCCGCCGCGACACGGTGCTCGGTTTTCTTTCCCTTGCCCGCGTCGGGCTCGTCACACCGCTGCGCGACGGGATGAACCTCGTGGCCAAGGAGCACGTCGCGGCCCAACCGGAGGAGGACCCGGGCGTTCTCGTCCTCTCGGAATTCGCGGGGGCGGCCCACGAGCTCGCCGGCGCTCTCGTCGTGAACCCCTACGATCCCGAAGGCGTCGCCGAAGCGCTCGACAGAGCCCTTGCCATGCCGCCTGAGGAGCGCCGTGAGCGGCACGTGACGAATCTCCGCGCGATCGTCTCGGCCGACGCACGGACGTGGGCCCGTGCGTTCCTCGCGGAACTCGGGAACGTACCTCGTCGGGCTTGATTTCCGCATGGATGACGGTATGCCTGAGGATGCCAGTGACCTGAACGGCAAAAACTGTGCCAGGTGGAATGTCGGAGTTTTACTGATGAACTCCTGGAGGAGCCACCATGACCAAGAGGCGTTACAAAACCGAAGAGATCATCCACAAACTTCGTGAAGCGGACGTGCTGCTGGCCCAAGGCCAGCCCGTGGCGGAGATGCGTGTCGGGCACTGGGCGTGACCGATGTCACGCACTACCGATGGCGCAAGGAGTACGGCGGACTCAAGGTGGAGCAAGCCAAGCGTCTGAAGGAGCTGGAGCAGGAGACTGCACGGCTGCGCCGCGCAGTCTCGGACCTGACCATCGACAAACCGATCCCGGGGGAGATGCGCGAGGAAAACCGTCAGCCCGGCCCGTTGCCGGGAAGCCGCGTCTGAGGTGCGAACCCACTACGGCTTCTCCGAGCGGCGCGTATACCGGACACTATGGCAACCGCGTTTGACCCAGCGGTATATCCCACAACCCCGCGAGGATGAAGCCCCACTGACTCGAGACATCGTGAACCTAGCCTGCCCGTACGGACGCTATGGCTAGCGACGCATCACCAGCCAACTCTGGGAACACGGCGGGTCGGTGCGCTTCGCCGGATGGAGCGAATCTGGAAACGAGAGGAACTCAAAGCGCCGCACGAACAGCCCCAACGCGCCCGACCATGGTGGAACGACGGCTCCTGTGTACGCTTGCATCCAAGCCGGCCAACGAGAAACGAGACGATGAACGGCTGAATGGCGAGATCTTTGACACACTCCAGGAATCCCAGGTGCCAATCGCCGGCGCCACTACTACAATCACGTCCGACCGTACAGTGCGCACGGTTACCATCCACCGACACCCGAAACAGTGCTGCCGTGCACACCCCTTCCTTCAATCGTAGAACCAACAGTTGCCATGAAGGAATTGACCGAAATACGACATTGAACCTGACACAAAGAATTCAGGCTGGTCAGTGCCTCCATCGGATAACACGCGATACGGGGACGCGATAGCAGTATTCATGCCGCCGTGGACACGGCTGCGCAGCCTCACCCGCTGTTCCCCTGAGGAAAGGTGTAGTGTTGTTCCCTAAAGAGCCGAACACATACGTCCACAACCGCCTCGTCAAGCTGTGTGCCCGCTCGGGCCGTAACTTCAGCCAGTGCTCTATCGAGCGCAAGGCCTGCCCGATAGGGGCGATGCGATGTCATGGCATCGACGGTATCCGCGACCGCGATGATGCGAGCCTCAAGGATGATCGCATCCCCCTTGATGCCCAGCGGATAACCCGAGCCGTCGATCCGCTCGTGATGCTGAAGGCAAACAGTCACGATCGGCCACGGGACATCCAGGTTGCGCAGTATCTCCCCTCCAAGCGAGGCATGGGTTTTCACGATTCCGAACTCGTGCGAGGTCAGCTTTCCGGGTTTGGCCAATATCTCGAAGGGGAGAGCTATCTTGCCGATGTCGTGAACGTTTCCACAAATGCTCAAGCCTTGGCATCGCTCTTCGTCGAGTCCCATATTCCTGCCGATCGCAGCCGCCAGATGTCCAACACGGTTCTCATGCCAAGCGAGGTAGGGGTCACGCAGATCGCTCATCCGGGATAGGGCCGATAGGGCCTCGACCGCGGGAAGCATGAGATGTTCTGAATTGGTCATAGGAGGTTCTCTCACGAGGTGAGGGTTTATATGCACCCGCCAGTGCAAAGTCCAATACGCGGATTCGACTCGCAAGTGTAACGGGGATGCTCGAAAAATATTTCATGAATATTTTCACATCCAGCGTTTTTCGGGGCCGGTGTTTGAGTTTACCCATTACACGCTCTCGCTGCTGTTCGGTGAGGGTGGTGAAGTCCATGCCCTTGGGGACGTACAGGCGGATCCGTCCGTTGGTGTTCCCGTTCTGCCCCCGCTCCCAGGAGGCGCAGGGATGGGAGTCGGCTTTCAGCCGGCGGGCGATGCGGTGATGGGCGGCGAATTCCTTGCCGTGATCGGAGGTGATCGTCCACACACAGTGCTTGAACGGGAAGAGTCGACGTACCACGGCCTCGGCCCTGCGCCTTTTCACGTGGGCGATGAGCGTGGGCATGGAACGGCGTTCATTGAGCGTCACCCGCGCCTGACGATGTCCCTCGCCGATGAGCGTATCCACCTCCCCGTCGCCGATGCCCCCTTGGCGGCCACGACGGCGGGGCGCACCTCGATCGAGACCGTCCCCTTGAGCTGGCCCCGCCGCGAAGGGGCGCCGTAGCGCTTCCTGCGCCGACGCGGGAAGCGCCCGCGGCCTGGTTCCGAAGGACAGGGCGGGAGATCCACTCAAGGCTCAAGCGCACGCCCCGGCGGCGCCTGCGAGCCAGGCGCTGAGCTGGGCGGGACCGATAGCCACGAGCGCCCCGGTTGCGCCGCCGTTCGCGGCCGATCGTGGCCTTGTGCACACCCACAACCGCCGCCGTCTCGCTTTGGCGAGGACCGGCTTTCATCAGCGCATCAATCGGGTCACGTTGGCGCTCGGTGAGCTGCGGTGTGGCCTCTCAATAGAGTGGCGGTCAAAAAGGTGAACCCGGCCTATACATCGGTATTGGGTCGATGGCATTGGGCCGATCGCTACGGATTGAATTCCATGGTTTAAGGAACGGTTTCTCCCCCCAACCTTGCCTGAGGCACCGCGGTCGGCTCAGGCAGGGGGAATTGCGAGGCCGGGCGGGTGAGCCCACACCGACATCCCCGGCGAACGCCCAAGCCCTCGGCTCTCTGGGGTTCGGAACCCGGCGACAAATCCGCCCTTCTCTCCCCGGAGCCAGGGGCCTCCTCAGGCTATGATGAAAGTCCGAGATCTCGCGGGCTCGCCCGCGTCCGAGGAGGCCCGATGCCACACCGTCCTCTCCCCCGCCTCAGCCTGCTCTTCGCCGTCCTCGCCGTCCTTGCGGCGGGAACGACCCTCCGGGCCGCACCGCGGCCGCTTCCTCCCGCCCTCTTCGCCCGCCTGCGTTGGCGCTTCGTGGGCCCGTACCGGGGCGGCTGGGCCACCACCGTCACCGGCATCGTCGGGCGGCCCAACACGTACTTCATCGGCACCGCCGACGGCGGGGTGTTCGTCACCCACGACGGCGGGCGCACCTGGCAAGCGCTCTTCCAGCACGAACCCGTGGCCTCGATCGGAGCGGTCGCCGTCGCACCGTCCGACCCGAAGATCCTCTACGCCGGCACCGGCGCCTCCGGCCTGCGCTCCGACATGTCTTTCGGCGACGGCGTCTACCGCTCGGACGACGGCGGGCGCACCTGGGTCCACGTCGGTCTTGACGGGAGTCAGCACATCGCCTGGATCCTGGTCTCGCCCCACGACCCGAACCGCGTGCTCGTCGCCGTCCTCGGCCACGCCTTCGGGCCGAACCGCACCCGCGGGGTCTATCTCACGACGAACGGCGGGAGGAGCTGGAAACGGGTCCTCGGAGGCGGCCCCTTGGGCGCCATCGACCTCGCCCGCGCCCCGCATCATCCCGCCGTCGTCTACGCCGCCCTCTGGAATTTCCGTTTCCCGTTCTACGGCCACTACGGCGTCGTGAACGGCCCCGGGGGAGGCATCTGGGTCTCGCACGACGGTGGGGTGCACTGGACGAAGCTCCCCGACCGCGGGCTGCCCCGAACGGACCTCGGGCGGATCGGTCTCGCCGTGATCCCCGGAAGCAAGGGCCGCGGCCTCTACGCGCTCGTCGGCGCACACCGCGGGGGCATTTTTGTCACCCACGACGGCGGCCGGAACTGGAGCCGGCTCGACAGCGACCCGCGACTCTGGGCCGGCACGTGGTACTTCGGAGAAATCTTCGTCGATCCCGAGAACCCCCGCGTCGTCTACGTCTGCAACACCGCCCTGTACCGTTCGACGGACGGGGGACGGCGCTTCACCTCGATCAAGGGCTCACCGAGCGGCGACGACTTCCACACGATGTGGATCGATCCGCGGAACCCGCGCCGCATGATCGTCGGCGCCGACCAAGGCGCCTCGATCAGTGTCGACGACGGGCGGACCTGGTCGAGCTGGTACAACCAGCCGACGGCGCAGATCTACCACGTGGCGGTCGACAACCGCTTCCCCTACCGGATCTACGGCACCCAGCAAGATTCGGGGAGCATCGTGGTCCCGAGCCGAAGCCACGACGGCTTCATCAGCAATCGCTCGTGGTTCACCACCGCCGGGGGGGAAGCCGGCTACGTGCTGCCGGACCCGCGGAACCCCGACATCATCTACGGCTCGAGCATCGTGGGGAGCGTCACGCGCGAGAACCTGCGTACGCACGAGGTCGTGAACATCTCGCCCTGGCCCGTTTCCGCCTACGGCGTCCCGCCCTCAAAGCTCCTCTACCGTTATCCCTTCAACACCGCCCTGGCGCTCTCCCCCCGCAACCCCCACGTGGTCTACGTGGGCTCGGAGGTCGTCTTCCGCTCCGCCGACCGGGGCGAGAACTGGCACGTCATCAGCCCCGTCCTGACCGGTTCCGCACTGAGACCCCGGCCCTGCCGTGGGACGGTCACGTTGGCCGACGCCACCGTCTGTGGCTACGGCGTCATCAACACGATCGACCCCTCCCCGGTCCGCCGGGGCGAGATCTGGGTGGGCACCACGAACGGTCGCGTCTGGCTCACCCTCGACGGTGGACACCACTGGCGTCTCGTCACGCCCCGCGGCCTTCCGCGCTGGACCCGCATCGAATCGATCAGCCCCTCACCGCGTCACCCGGGCGTCGCCTACCTTGCCGCCAACCGCCACCGTCTCGACGACTTCCGGCCCTATGTCTACCGGACGGACGATGACGGACGGCACTGGACGAAAATCACCCGCGGGCTCTCCGCTCCGAACTACGTCCACGTCGTGCGTGTCGATCCCCTGCGCTCCGGGCTCCTCTTCGCCGGGACCGAGAACGGCATCGACGTCTCGTTCGACCGCGGAGCGGTCTGGCAGTCCCTGCAACTCAACCTGCCCACCACGTCGGTGCGCGACATCGCCTTCCACGACCGCTCGCTCGTCGTCGCCACCCACGGTCGCGGCTTCTGGGTGCTCGACGACACGACCCCGCTCCTCGCCGCGCGGCGCGCGCTCCTCGAGCGTCGCCTGAGTCTCCTCCGGCCGGCCGTGGCCTACCGGCTCCGCCGCACGCTCTACCGGGGCGAACCCTTCCCGCCCGAGACGCCGCACGCCGCGAACCCCCCGACGGGGGCCGTTCTCGATTACGTGATCGGGCGGCCGAAGGCCGGTGCCCGGCTCACGCTGCGCATCGAGACGCTCCGCGGTCGTGTGCTCCGCACCTACACGAACACGATGCGTCTACGGCCCGTGCCCAAGCCGCATTTCCCGCGCTTGTGGGTGGAACGGCAACACCGGCCGAGCACGCATCCGGGTCTCAACACGTTCGTCTGGGATCTTCGGACGACACCCCCGCCCACGCTTCACGAGGGCTACCAGGGACCCGGCCTTTACCACGACACCCCCATCACTCCGCGCGGGGTCCTCGTGCCCCCCGGCCGTTACCGGGTGGTGATCCGTTACGCCGGAGCCACCTCGAGCCGGATTCTCACCGTCCGCCGTGACCCCCGGCTCACCGTTCCCCGGGGCACGCTCCACGTCGAGTACCGCTTCGCCCGCGGGCTCGCCCGCACGCTCGGGCGGACGACGCTTCTCGTGCGTGCCCTCGAGCATCGCCTCGCCGCCCACCCGGCCCCGACTCTCGTGCGGCGCCTCAAGGCGGAAAGGGCGACGCTCGTCTCCCTCAACGGCGAACTCGCCTATCTCTACGGGCTCGTCCAGGCGGCCGACGCCGCACCGACCGGACCGGACCGCGCACTCGCCCGAGAGATCCGGCGGCGGCTCGCCCACGTGCGGGGACGCCGGTGAACGCCGTCGCCCGCCAACGATGAGGGTCCGCACCCGCTTCGCCCCAAGCCCGACGGGCTACCTCCACCTCGGAGGAGCCCGCACGGCCCTCTTCTCCTGGCTCTACGCCCGACGCGAGGAGGGTCTCTTTCTCCTGCGCATCGAGGACACCGATCCCGAGCGTTCCGAAGCCCGCTACAGCGAGGCGATTCTCGATTCGCTGCGCTGGCTTGGACTCGACTGGGACGAGGGCCCGATCTATCAGAGCCAGCGCCTCGAGCGTTACCGCGCCGTGGCCGAAGCCCTCGTGCAGGCCGGACGAGCCTACCGCTGCTACTGCACGCCCCAGGAGCTCGAGACC
>JAKCBQ010000056.1 GCA_021839245.1 Pseudomonadota bacterium | reverse complement strand
GAGCCGTCAGGGCCCCAGCTCCCACTCCACGTCAGAGAGTGCCGCCTCAACGCGCCGGGGTAGATAGGTGAAGTAGAGGACGAAGCCCCCGCCGGTGATGAAGACGCCGATGCCAACCATCAGGTTCACCATCCACGTGGCGTTCTGCTCTGCGCTGGCCAGGTGGGTGCAATTGTCGATATTGGGGTTCGCTACTGAGCTCCCGCAGGAGGCGTAGTACGCCTGCTGCTCGAGGGCACCCCAGGTGTAACCGATCCCTATGAGGGCCAGTCCAATAATGATCAGACCCAGGCCGATGGTGGTCCCGATGGACGCGCCCTTCTTCCCTCGGCTCACAAGGCGTGTGGGGCCAGCTGGCGGTGGCGTCCAACCCATGGTGTAACCCGGGAAGGACTGGGGAGCCGGCTTGGGGGCCATCTGAGAAGGCGGGGAGGACTGCGGGAGAGGGGCGCCGCAGGTGATGCAGAAGGCACCACTCGGATCCGTAGGGTGGCCACAGCGGGGGCAGAACTTCGCGCTCATCCCCCGAACGTAGTCTTACTCATGTGGTATAAACCTACCTCAGGAGCTGATGTGCAGAGGTAGGGGATTCACGCCGAGGGTGAAACACCACCACGAGCGCACCGTTTCAGCACGTCGCCCATGGGTTCAAGAGGGGCTCCCAGCGTCGTAACGGGCATGAGCGCCCAAACGGTGTTCGTACGGGAGTATCTGCGAGGAGCGAAGGACGCGGCGGCCGCCATCTACGGGAGCCAGGACCCCAAGGGGCTGGCCAAGAAGATCCTGGTGGCCGCTGGTGAGCGCAACGCGCAAGATCTCCTGGAGACTCTCGGGTTAGAGAGCCACCGGTAGCCCTGGCGTGGCCCGAGTGGCGGCGGAAGGGACGAGAGAGTGTGTCACGAGCTATTATATGAGACCTTGGACCTGTAGGGCTCGGGAGCCACGTGTGCAGACAGTCTCCTTGACGAAGGTTCCAAAGGACTTCAAGATCGCCCTCCTTCGGGAACTGGGTTACGGTACCGATGGTATCTACGTGACTGACTCGACTGGGAAGCGGCACAAGGATCCCTTCTCCGGCAGGGAGGTCCAACTGGAGAAGATGATGGTCCTCCCAGGACGCAGTCCACCAGTGATCATCGAGGACGACCCGTTCAGCCTGTCTGCGTACTTCGAGGAATACGGCGAGACATTCTGAAAGGCCGGGGGGACCGTGAGCCCTGACCTTTCCGAACTGATAGCCGGGGTCCTAAAAGGGACACTCGAGTGGGGAGCAGACCTGGTCAAGTCCACCGCGGCTGCTCTCAGGAACAGGGAGCTCGCGTTCTTTGGGACGGAGGAGACCGTTGGAGAAGCAAAGGCCGTTTCCTCCGATCCCAGTTTCCGTCAATACAAGCGATACATCCAGGATCGCGACCTCAGGATCCTAGTTCGCGCCGGCGTCCTACTACGTAGGTGGCAACAGAGCCCCCTTAAGAAGAAGGCAATCGGCGAACTGAGGAACAAGATTCACTCAAAGTATGGAGACCTGGGCCTGCACATCGCAGAGGTCATCCAGTCAGGAATCCTGGACGAGGTAGTTAAGGAGACCAGCCAGGACGAGAAAGCAGCGGAATTTACAGCTCGCGCCCTCGAGACGTTTCTCCGCGCCTCGGACCAGCTCTGCCTCTTCGTGAAGGGAGTAGACTCCGCAAGCGAGATAGGCGGCCGCCTGGTACGGACTCTCAGGAGGGACAAGCCCGTTCTCTCGGTGCTTTTCTCTCTGGGCAACGCGGCAAGGAGAGTCACTGCAGGGATCGTATCAACGCTCATGGTCAACACGCCCGAGTACCGCATCGCGTCAAAGGAGATCTCAGGCTCCACAATCGTCATCTTGGTCCGGCTTGACGTAGCTCCTATACCGCGGTAGCGCGGCCCCTTCACCGCTCCCTCTGAGAGGGAGGGGGCCCCAACGGATGCTCTTTCTTCAAGCGCTCGAGCTTCTCCTTAATCGCCTCGCGTATGAACTCGACCCTGTCAACCCACCGTCTCTCGTTATCGATAACTCGGATCATCTCCTCGTAGAGGCCATCGGGGAGGGTGACTCCCACCTTCTGGTAGCCAGCAACGGTCCTGCGCTTTCCAGACATGAGGTAGGGAGTGGTGTCATCCCATAAATTCTAAATACCAGTCTCGGCATGTCTACCCATACGCGACATGAATGGAGATAAAGAGCGAAAAGAAGACACCTGCACCCAGCCTGCCCCCAAGAGGAGCGGCAGGGGACTCACGACCGTCTCCATTCGGGCGGAGGACCTCGTACAACTGGACCTTCTGAAGGGAAGCCCATTCGAGCCAAAGTGGAGCGTCGTTGCAAGGTTGATCGCTGAGCACCAGTCCAGAGAGAGGGTGACGAGGGGACCGCCGAAGGAGGCGCAGGAGGTGGCTGCTTGACAGCCGCGGTTCCCACCCACGACCTCTACGCAGAGCTCGGGCTGTCCATGGAGTCAGGTCGAAGCTTCGTCCGCCGAGCCGAGAGCAAGGGCCTGCTCAGAAGGCAGGTCAGGATCGGGGGCGCGGGAGGGTCATCGAGCTGGGTGGAGCTCCACGTGCCTGTCGATCAGCTCTCTGTTCTCGCCGAGAGCCGCCGACGACCGAAGGCCGCGGCCGTTCAGCCTCCCTCGCCCAAGGACCCCCGGTGCAAAGCCACCTGTTCGCGCGCGCAGCCCCCCTTGTGGGATCACCGCTGCATCGGCCCAGTAGGGCACCTCGGTCAGCATCAGTTCGTCCAGCCGTGCGAAGACGACAAGCCCGGCGTCCACCGCCCTCGACAGGCACCTGGTCGGCATGCGGGGAACTGGAGCGGCGGCTTCCCACCTCACCCGGCGACAGCGCAGTACGATACCGCGTGTCCTCTCTGCAGAAAACGCCTCCAAGGGTTCTCGCGCGCGACCGACAGGATCCGTAGGGCAGTGCGTCAGCACGTGTCCGGATGCCATCCCCAACTGGGGGACCGGGAACGTTCGCTACTGGCCGACCAGGTGGTCGGGAGGATGCCGTGGTGAGCCTCGTCTGCCCCCTCTGCGGGAGGCTCTATCGCTCACAGGCCCGCAGGGCGCTCTACGACGCCAGGAAGTCGCTCAACCAGCACCTGATTTTCCGCCACGCCCAGCTGGGGGACAGGGAGAGGTCCCTCCTGGCCGACACAGCCGTGCGAGGAGCGGGCTGATGAAGACCGATCCTGTCCTGCCCTTGGTCGTCAGGACGGCGGGTCGAGACGTGGTGTCGCTCCTTCCGTACGACACCCCGATGTGGGCCATCCGCACCGGCCTGTCGGCGGTTGCCTCTGGTCCCTGGGAGATCCACGCGGTAGAACTCTGGGACGAGGAGGGGGAGTGGTGACGCCGCCGGTGCCCCTCGCAGGCCTTGGGACGATGGATCCGTCCAGGTTCCAGGCGCGCGGGCCTGCGGTCCCTCCCGCGCGCGTTTTTGTCCCACCTCAGAGGCCCCGTGGGAGCCTCCTGGGGTACTGCCCCAGGGGTCACCCGGGCGCCTTCAGCCTTGGCCCCCTGTCCACGGAGGCATACTGCCCCGTCTGTGGCCTCCCGGGGGAGTGGGCGCCGACCCCCAAATGCCCGCACGTGGAGACGGAGCCCAGGGGGAAGGATTGGGCTTGCGCGGTCTGTGGGGAGATGATCGCCCGTGATACCTGATGGCCTGGCGGAGCTGCGCCTCGCTGTTGAAGAGGGCGCCCTCAGGGCGTCGCTGCGCGACCCGGAACCGGAGACCAGGGGCCTTTCGTTGGCCATCGCTCAGGGCTGCTGGGTCGCTGGCTGGCTGGAGGCCCACGCGTGACGCTGTCGGGCGAGCCCAGGGCCTTTCGGACCGCCGCCGAGGTCCTGGCCGAGAGAACCAGCCCCGAAGAGCTCGAGCGGCGCCTCTGTGACCTCGAGCAGCGTGTCGACCAGCTCGAGCGGTGGGTCCGGGGGCACCAGGACTGTACGTGTGAGGGGTGCGGGCGGTGAGCGCGGTGGCGCGACCCGAGAGTCGGCACCCCGCTCCCGCGGAGGGCTGTCCGCTCTGTGCCCACGACCTGAGCGAGCACCGCACGGTCACTGGCGGCTATTCTGAGCGAGGAAGGACCCTCTGTCGCGTCTGCGGCCGCTGGTGTGAGACGGCGGCATACCACGGGGAACGAGGGACATGAACAAGGTCGACGCCACGTATGTCAACATCTTCTCCGACTCGTCCCATCCGGAGCGGCTCCTCCTGACCATCAAGTGGAACGATGGAACGGCCTTCACCGGCCCGTTCACGCGCCGAACCTTGAAGCAGCTCGCGGCAGAGCTCGTTCAATACGAGCTCTTGGAGGAGGAGAAGGATTGCCTACTGGACCAGAGGCGCGCGCACCCGGAGATGGTGGAATGAACGTGGAGGAGCCGAGGCCTTGAACGAAGTCGACATCATCGAATGGATAGACAGGTCATTGAAGGACACGCGCTCCCTTCGCGTGCTCAGGCCCGACTACTTCGATGGACGGGAGTCCGCCTTCATAGATGTGAAGGCCTTACTGGTCGGCCTTGCGGCGCGCCGACCCAAGGAGAGCGGGCCGTGACCGACAGGGAACTTCTCACATGGTCGAAGAAGGAGCGTGACCAGTCCATCGTCACCGCGTTTGAATGCGAGACGATTGCCGAAGAGAATTACTGGCTGGGGAGAACGGACGCTTTCCGCGAGGTGGTCTGGCGTCTCCGTTCCTCTAAGGCGAAAGAAGGCAAGACCAAGGGGGGGCATTGACCGAGCACGTGGTGATCGGACGCACCGAGTCCATCCCAGGCGAGTTCGCCAACGTGCACGTGGAGGTCCTCTTGGAGCTCGACGAGCACGAGGACCATGAGTCCGCGTTCGAGCGGGCCTCTCGCCTGGTGAGGGAGAGACTGAGAGAGGAGGCACGGAAGAGGCGACCGCTGCCCTCGGCCACGCTCTACGACTTCGGTGAGCAGGAGGGCAGCGCGTGAGGCGCATTCTGCCCACGCTGGAACTGGCTGCGCCGACGCGGGACGACGCGAGGAAGCGAGCCGAGGAGCTGCGCCCGGGAGCGCGGATAGTGCGAGTTCGCGGGCTCGGGACCCGCTGGTGGGTGGTCACGTACCAGCCTCGCCACAGGAGGGGGTGCGTCTGCGGACAGGCGCACGGAAGGAGGACGTGGTGACGTTGTCGGGGTTGGTCGTGCGCAGTCCAGGCGGAAGGCTGTCGACACGGTGCCCGAATTGCGAGCGCCCGTACGGGACGGCCCTGCACCATGCCCACCACTCGGCCAGGTCTCACCTCCGCCGGATACTGGAGAGGCACGCGCGCCGGTTCCATCCCGGGTCGGATCCCGCCGTCCTTGCGGCGTACGGCCTCGAGAGGTCGCAGGAGGTGCGGGGACAGTGACACGCTGGGTCGCGATTGGCCCCCGGGGAGGACGCCAGCCGGTGGAGCCGATCACAGCGCCGGACGGCCACCTCTACTGGTGCCGAACGGCTCCCTGGCCGCGCTTCAAGGGTCTGTCAGAGAGCGAAGACGACCTTCTCGGGCAAGTAGGCACGAGGAACGAGCTCGTCTCAGAGGAGGAGGAGTGACGACTGATGCGGTGGCCCAGACCGTGACCCCCACTGCGGAGCGGAGGTGGTCCGAGGCGGTGGACGACTACGTTCGAGCCAGAAGCCTCGAGGTCCTCACGCCGAGGTACCTCCAGGAGATCCGCAGGGTCCTAACGGTCGTGGGAGCGGAGCTCTCCGCGGGCGGGTCAGCCACTTCCCCCTCGGGGTTCGGCGAGGCCCAGCTCTCTGCCCTCCTGCGGGGGTCGCTGAGCCCCGCCAGGGTGAGCGGGGTCACCCGGGCGTACGTCCTCTGCATTCTTCGCGGGTTCCTGCTCCACGAGGGAAACCCATTCCTGACCGCCAGGCGGACGAGGGGACCCAAGACCGCTGTCCGACCGATCCTGGCACTCGACGCAGCCGAGGCATCACGAGTGCTGGAGCTGGCGGAAGGCGCTGAACCTTGGCTCACTGGGATGGTCGCCCTCGAGGCCACGATGGGGCTTCGCAGGTCGGAGGCGCTCAGGCTCAGGGCCTCGGACCTGGACCGCACGCGTGGTGTGCTTACGTTCGTCGGGAAGGGCCGCTGGGGCGGGAAGGCGCGGTCGGTTCCCATGTCGGAGCGGTTCACCTCGGTGCTGCCTCGTCTCCTGGAGGCGAGGAGGCTCGAGTCGACCTCCAGCACCCTCCTCGGCAGGTGGATCCGAGGGGCATGGCGCCCGATCATCAAGACCGTCGCGGATCGGGGCCTGAGGGATCTGTACGACCAGGCAGGCCTCGTGACGCCCTACAACCTCCACCATGCCCTCCGGAGGACCTTTGGTCGCTCCCTTTGGGCCAGGTCCGTGCCCCTGGAGGTGATCGCCCGCCTCCTGGGGCACGAAGACACTCGGATGACCATCCGTTACCTGGCTCTCCAGGATGCCGACCTACGTGGGGCGATGGCGGTCTCGGACCAGGTCTGGAGGCGGCCATGATCGGGGCGTCGGCCACTACCCTGGGGAACCCCGATTCCGACCGGGCCCATCCCCTCAGGAAAAGTGCCCTCTTCCGGGCAGTCTTGGAACGGGAGACCGACGACTACGCCCTGCGCCTGATCCTGGACTACCACTTCTCGCCCGAACCCCGCTCTTGGACGGTTCGGTGGCCCGAAACGGTCGCCGAGATCCTGACAGGGGAGCTCTGACCCATGCATAGATCTGAGACCTTCACACCCAACCCTGCTACACCTTCCCAACCCTTCCCTTCCCTTCCCGGGTTAGCCTCTCTCTCTCTCCCTCTCCCTCTCCCTCCCGGTCCAGCACCGGCAGGATCTGGCCCTCCAGCCTCTGACGGTGGCCCTCCCGAGCAGCCAACAACCCGGGTTGTGGGGGGTAAAACCAACAACCCGGGTAACAACCCGGGTTGTGTCCTTCGAGGAGGGCCAAACACGGGCAACAACCCGGGTTGTGCTTCCCAAAGGGAAGCGAGCAACTAACCGTAGCATGCCAGAGAGTGACCTTTCTCCGCACTACCTCCACGGGCCTGAGATCGACTGGAAGCGATGGGAGGGGCGTCGAAAGGAGGTCACGATAACCCTCCCTGTGGAGCTGGTCAAATGGGCGAAGTCGAACTGCAACCTCTCCAGGTGGGTGGAGCACGCACTGAAGCGTGCGCAGGGAGGAGAAGAAGCGACCCTCGCGGAGCTCAAGGCGGA
>JAKCBQ010000055.1 GCA_021839245.1 Pseudomonadota bacterium | reverse complement strand
GGTGCGTGGGGGAGCGCCCGGGGAGGCGGAGGTGACGCTTCTGGCGCGGACGGCGGCGGGGGCGACGGCGAGTGGCCGGTTTGAGGTGGTGGTGCGAGCGGCGGGGACGGGGACGTCGTCCGGTTCGGGGGCGATGGGTCCGTGGGCGCTTGTGCTTCTGGGTCTTGGGGCTCTGGCGGAGGTGATGCGCCGGCGCCGGGCGGGGCGGATCTGAAGGGAAGTCCGGGTGGGTGTGCGCCGGATTGCGGCGCACACCCACCTCGGGGAAGAGCCGCAGAGGAAGGGTCCTTTGGAGACCCATGCGGTGCGGTCGAGCCGACTCGACTTTCTTGGGACCCCCCTCCACCGTCTATGGAGACGGAGGACATCAAGCACCCAAGACGGTTGGTCTGAGTCTCTCATCTGTGCTTGAGCCGGGATCACGAGCAGGGATCACGGAAACGCGGTGGGTGAGCGTTGGCCTTCCCTTGGACGTTGGGGAGCCTAGCTGCCGTGGCTGCCGGATCTAGGGGCATTTTGTACCCTGGCGAAGGCGCTGGCGATTCAAAGCGCCCCGAGACGCCGGAGGAGGAGGGTCCACCAGGAGGCGGGGTGAGCATCCCCGCGGGCGAGGGCCACGATCCGAGCGACAGGCCGCCCTCTGACGTGCAGGATGAGCTCGCCCACGGTCATCCCTTTGCGGATCGGACTCTGGCGGAGAACCTCCGGTCTGAGGCTCGGGACGAGCGAGGACCGTACGAACGCTTTGGGGACGGTGGCGAGGAGCGGCCGGGCGATCCCGTAGGGCACATTCTCGGGATTGTCTTCGGGAAGATGCAGGAAACCGATGGTGGCTCCCGCGGGCATCAAGGTGAGGGTGCGGGTGGCGCGGAATCCCCAGTGCAGGAGTGTGTCGGCCGCGTTCATGGCGCCTTTCCAGCTCCGTCCGCCCATCACCACGGCGATGAGGCGCCGACCGTCGTGGACGGCCGTCTCGTCCATACAGTAGCCCGCTTCGGCGGTGTGGCCGGTCTTGAGCCCGTCGACCCAGGGATCGTGGAAGAGAAGGGGGTTCCAGCTGGCTTGGGTGATGTGGTTGTAGCGGTAGGATTTCTCCGCGCTGATGCGGAGAATGCCCGGATCGCGGCGGAGGAGGTCGAGGCTCAGGAGGGCGATGTCGTAGGACGTCGTATGAAGATCCGGGGCGGGAAGACCGTCGACGTCGCTGTAGTGGGTGCCGCGAAGCCCGAGTCGCCGTGCGGCCGCGTTCATGAGTGCGACGAAACCGCTCCGACTTCCGGCCACCGCCTGCGCCAGGGCGACGGCCGCGTCGTTCCCCGAGTCGATGATGAGCCCGTGGAGCAGCTGCTCGATGTCGACGGGGAGACCCGGCTGAATGAACATCCGCGATCCGCCCGTCCGCCACGCGGCCACGCTCACGGGAATGTTTTCGTCGGGGCGGATCGTTCCGCGGCGGAGTGCCCGGTAGGTCAGCCAGGCGGTCATGAGTTTGGTCAGGCTCGCGGGCGGGAGACGGCGGTGCGCGTCGTGCGCGGCGATGACGCTCCCCGTGGCGGCGTCGACGAGGATATAGGCGCGGACGGTAGCCAATTTCGGCGGTGGGGGAAAGCGCCAGGGTGGCACGAAAAGACGAGAAGAGGCCCAGGCGGCCGGGGACCACGCGAGCAGGGCGCAGAGGGCGAGGCGAGGGAGTGGGCGGATCACGGGCGAACGGGCCTTGCGGTGCGTTTGAGGTCAGGTGCGAGGAAGCGGCGCACAGCCGTGAGCACCGTTCCGACGGAGACGGAGGGGTGTCTGGGCGTGCCGTTGACGAGGACGGCGAAGGCGCCCCAGCCGCCCCGGGCGAGGCGCAGATAGCCGGCGAGACCGACGACGGCGTAGGGGGTCGTCAAGGTCCCGGTCTTGACGGCCACCCGATCCTCCCAGACCGTATCGGTGGGATCGTCGATGAAACGCATGGGGGTCTGCCCGGGCAGGGCCAGGGACCCAAGGAGCGTCGGGAAGGATGCGGTCCGCGCGTAGCCGGCGCGAAGCAGCGCGACGAGTTCGCGCGCGGAGCTGCGGTTGCCGACACTGAGGCCGCTGCCGCTGAGAAGGCGCGGCGGCCGCCGCGCCCCGTAGCGCAGCAGGAGGGGAGCGAGAGATCGCGCGAGCGTGCGCGAGGCTTCGTCCAGGGACGCGGGCGGGTGGCCGCGTACGGAACGCGCCCAATCGAGGGTGAGGAGATCGGCGATCACGTTGTTGCTGTAGGCGACCATGGCGTGGAGGATCCGGGCAAGGCTCTCGCCGCGAACGGCGACGAGGAGGCGCGCTCCGGGCGGAAGGTGGGGACGGCGGGCGAAACCCGCTGGGACGTGCACCCCCACGCGTCGGAGAAGTCCGCGGAAGAGTCGTGCCGCGAGGCGGCCCGGGCGGCCCGCGGCGACGTAGAGGTGGTGGGGCGGGGATCGGCGGGCAATCGCGCCGTTGACGGTGATGCGGGTTCCCTGCCGCCCGCTCACGCGGTGTGCGGTGAGGAACGCGGACTCGCCCGCCCGGACGGTTCGCACGCGGTCGATGAGACGCACCCCGCGGAGCGGGAAGGGGAGAAGAGTGACCGCGGCGGGAAGACCCGCTCGCCGTCCCGGGCGGACGAGGAGGTCGTATGTTCCGTAGTCGACCTCGAGCGGAGAGAGCGGAGCGAGGTAGGCCGCCCGTGCGCGTTGCCGCGCGCGGCAGCGGTCGCGGGGTGCGCAAGGCACCGGCACGAGGCGTCCGGGAACGATGACGAGCGGGAGAGTCGTGCGGCGGATTCCGAGGGCCGCCGCAGCGAGAGCGAGACGCGCCAGGCGGGCGTAGGTGAGGGTGGGGTCGCCGCCTCCGCGGAGGACGAGCCCGCCCTCGAGCACTCCACCGGGACGGAGCGGCCCGAACTCGTAGAGTCGGGTGGTGAAACGGTGGTCGGCGGGCCAGCGACGCAAGGCGGCGACGGCGACGTAGAGCTTCGAGAGCGAGGCCGGGGTGAGTCTTTGGCCGGGGGTGAAGGCGGCGAGGGGACGGTGCCGGTCGAGATCGTAGAGTTCGGCGCTCACGCGGAGACCGCGGGCGGTGAGCCGGAGGAGGGCATCGCGACCGACGGGAGGAGAGGCCGCGGCGGAGGTCGCGACCGCCAGAGCGGCGAGGAGGAGACCTCCGCCGAAGACGAAAGCCGGTTTCACGACCCGCGCCGTTCGATGGGGACGGCGGGCGCGGTCGTCGTGGCCTCGACGCGGCTTCGGCTCCACTCGACGACGAGAGGGGTTCCGGGGGGAAGACCTTCGGCGTCGCGAAGGAGATCGCCTTCACGGTTGAAGACGAGCGCGTAGCCGCGGGCGAGGACGGCGTGAGGGTCGAGACCGCGAAGGGCGCCGGCGAGGGAGCCCGTTCGGACAGCGCGATCCTCGAGACGAGCGCGCATCGCCGTGGCAAGCCGCCCGCGTGCCTCGGTGATTCGCTGCTCCCCGCCGGCGAGACGGAGTTCGATCCGGGGAGCCATCCGCTCGGGACGCGCCGTCTCGAGCCGACGGAGGAGGGCGGCCAAGGGGGCGGGCCGACGGCGGGTGAGCTCGCGCCAGCGGGCAAGGACGAGAGCGGGTCGTTCGAGACGGCGGCGGACGGCGGCGGAGAGCTGCCCCTGGCGCTCGTCGAGTCGGAGGAGCCGCTCATCGAGCCGACGACGCGGGTGGTGAGCGAAAAGACGCTCGCGCAATCCCCCGATCCGCGCGGCCAGTTCGCTCCGGTCCGGGACGGCACGCTCGGCGGCTCCGCTGGGCGTGGTCCCGTCGAGGTCCGCGGCGAGATCGGCGAGGGTGCGGTCGACCTCGTGCCCGAGGCCGGTGATCACGGGCACCGGACAGCGGCGAACGGCGGTCACGACCTCACGGGTATTGAAGGCGGAGAGGTCTTCGCTCGAGCCGCCGCCGCGGACGAGGAGGACGAGATCGGCGTCGCACCGCTCGGCGAAGCGGGCGAACGCTTGCGCAATTTCGAGCGGGGCGTGAACCCCCTGAACGGAAGTGGCGTAGAGTCGGACCGGGACGAGCGGAAGCCTCCGGCCGAGCACCCGGAGCACGTCGCGCACGGCGGCCCCGCTGGGCGAGGTCACGACCGCAATGCGGCGGGGAAGACCGGGGAGCGGGCGCCGCTCCTCGAGACTGCGAAAGAGCCCTTCGGCGGCCAGGGCGCGGCGCAGTTCCTCGAGTTGTCGCCGCCGCGCGCCTTCCCCGCCTTCCTCGACGTGATCAATGATGAGCTGAAGCGTTCCGCGTGCCTGATAGACGGCCGCCCGGCCGTGGACGAGGACCGTTCGCCCGGGGGCGAGGAGTGCCGAGGACGACGCGCCAAGGCTCCGCGCGAAAAGGACACAGTGGATCATCGCCCGTTCGTCGCGAAGCGTGAAGTAACGGTGCCCCGAGGCGGGGGTGCTCAGATCGAGGACCTCGCCCTCGACCCAGAGGGAGGGACAGGCCGCGCGCGCGAGCCCGTCGAGGACGGCGACGAGCCGGCTCACGCTCCACGGCGCCGTGCGGCTGGGGAGGACGGCCCCCTCGGGGATCGCGGCCTCGGCGGGCGGGGGACGGAAATCCATGCGTGTCCATCTTAGCATCCGGGCGGACGGGGTCCCGGGGCGGGTAAAATGCACGGGGACCCCGCCCGTACGGTCCCCTTTCCCATGCCGCTCGTCCCGGACCCCGCCCTCACCTTCGACGACGTGCTTCTCGTCCCCGCCTCCTCCTCGGTCCTCCCGCGGGAGGCGGATCTCAGGACGCGGCTCAGCCGACGCATCACGCTCAACATCCCTCTGCTCGCCGCGGCCATGGACACCGTGACCGAAGCCGCCCTCGCCATCGCGCTCGCGCAGGAGGGCGGACTCGGGGTCATCCACAAGAACATGCCGCCCGAGCGTCAGGCCGACGAGGTCCGCCGGGTCAAGAAGTTCGAGAGCGGGATTATTTCCGACCCGATCACGGTTGCGCCCTCGGCGAGCATCGGCGAGGTGCGCGCGCTCACCCACGCACGCTCGATCTCGGGAGTCCCGGTCGTCGAGGGCCGGACGCTCGTCGGCATCGTCACGAGCCGCGATCTTCGATTCGAGGAACGCAACGACGCTCCCGTGCGCAGCATCATGACGCCGCGCGAGCGGCTGGTGACCGTGCGTGAGGGCGCCCCGCGCGAGGAAGTGATCGCGCTTCTCCACGCGCACCGGATCGAGAAGGTGCTCGTCGTCAACGACGCCTTCGAGCTTCGCGGGATGATCACCGTCAAAGACATCCAGAAGGCCCGCGACTACCCGAACGCCGTCAAGGACACGCTTGGTCGTCTCCGCGTGGGCGCCGCGGTCGGCACCGGACCGGACGCTGAGACACGGGCCGCGGCCCTGGTGCAGGCCGGGGTCGACATTCTCGTCCTCGACACGGCTCACGGGCACAGCCGGAGCGTTCTCGAGGCCCTGCGTCACTTCCGCCGCCGGTATCCGGACATGGATATCCTGGCGGGCAACGTCGTGAGCGGTGAGGCCGCCCGTGCGCTCGTCGAGGCCGGGGCGGATGCCGTCAAGGTTGGGGTCGGCCCGGGTTCGATCTGCACGACCCGCGTCGTGGCCGGCGTGGGCGTCCCGCAGATCACGGCCATCCTCGAGGTGGCCCGTGCCCTCGAGGGGACGGGCGTCCCCCTCGTGGCCGACGGGGGGGTGCGCTACTCGGGCGACATCGCCAAGGCTCTCGCCGCCGGCGCGCACACGGTGATGGTGGGCGGTCTCCTCGCGGGCACCGAAGAGTCGCCGGGGGAGGTCGAACTCTTCAGCGGCCGCACGTACAAGGGCTACCGCGGCATGGGGTCGCTCGGGGCGATGGCGCAGCGGCACGGGTCGGGCGACCGCTACTTCCAGGACGGCGCCGACGCGGTCGAGAAACTCGTGCCGGAGGGGATCGAGGGACGGGTTCCGTACAAGGGTCCGCTTGCGGGGGTGGTCGCTCAACTCATGGGCGGACTCCGGGCGGCGATGGGCTACACCGGCTCCCCCGACATCGAGACCCTGCGCACCCACACCCGCATGGTGCGCATCACCGCCGCCGGTCAGCGCGAGAGCCATGTGCACGACGTCTTCGTCACGAAGGAAGCGCCCAACTACCGTCTCGAGTCCTGAGCCGGTGGCTGGAGACGCGCCTTCACTCCCCGACGAACGGGTCCTCGTCCTCGACTTCGGCTCCCAGTACACCGAGCTCATCGCCCGACGCGTGCGGGAATTGGGTGTCTACGCCGCCGTCTTCCCTTGGGACGCCTCCGCCGAGGAGATCCGGGCCTTCGCCCCGCGGGCGGTGATCCTTTCGGGCGGACCCTCCTCGGTCTGCGAGGCGGGCTCCCCGCGCGCGCCCGAGGCCGTCTTCGCTCTCGGGGTGCCGGTGCTCGGCATCTGCTACGGGATGCAACTCCTCGCCGTCCAGCTCGGCGGGACGGTCGAGCCCGGTACGCCGCGCGAATTCGGCTACGCCGAGGCCTTTCTCACCGCCGAGGATCCGCTTCTCGCACCGGCCGCCGAGACCCTCCCCGACGGACGCCGGGGACTGCACGTCTGGATGTCGCACGGCGATCGGGTCGATCGCCTGCCGCCGGGTTTTCGCCCCCTTCTCACCAGCAGCGGTGCACCGGTGGCCGCGATGGCGGATCCCGCCCGTCGCTACTACGGACTTCAGTTCCATCCCGAAGTCCGCCACACTCCGCGCGGCCCCGAGATCCTGACCGCGTTCCTGACGCTCTCGGGTCTCGGAAGGAGCTGGACGCCGGAAGCGATCCTCGAGCGCCTCACCCGGGATCTCGGTGTGCGCCTCGCCGAGGGCGGACGGGTGCTCCTGGCCCTGTCCGGAGGGGTCGATTCCACGGTGAGTGCCGCTCTCCTGCGCCGGGTCGTGGGCGCCCGTCTCGTCCCGGTCTTTGTCGACACGGGTCTTCTGCGTGCGGGCGAACGCGAGGAAGTCGAGGCCCTCTTCGGGGCGGACGGTCTGCGTGTCGTGGACGCCGGGGCGCGCTTCCTTGAGGCCCTTCGCGGCGTCGGGGATCCTGAGACGAAACGCAAGATCATCGGCCGCCTCTTCATCGATGTCTTTGCCGAGGAGGCGCGAGCGATCCAGGGTGTCGGCTGGTTCGCCCAAGGGACGATCTACCCCGATGTGATCGAATCGGCACGCACCCGTCCCGGGAGCGCGAAGGCCGTCATCAAATCCCACCATAACGTGGGCGGTCTTCCCGATGTTCTTCCCTTCCCGCTCGTCGAGCCCCTGCGCGAACTCTTCAAGGATGAGGTGCGCGCGCTCGGTGCTCTTCTCGGCATCCCTCCGGCGCTTCTCGGGCGTCACCCCTTTCCCGGCCCGGGTCTCGCCGTGCGTGTCCTCGGTGAGGTGACCCCCGAGGCTCTCGCGATCGTGCGTGCCGCCGATCGGATCTTTCTTGAGGAGTTGCGTCGCGCCGGCTGGTACGAGCGTGTGGCCCAGGCGTTCGCCGTCTATCTGCCCGTCCG
>JAKCBQ010000054.1 GCA_021839245.1 Pseudomonadota bacterium | reverse complement strand
GCCGCCGCTCGCGGGGTGCAGCTGCCGCTCGCCGAGATGACCCTCTTGCATTACCGTCGGCTGGCCGACCACGCCGAGGAAGACGTCTCGGCGTTGTTTCTCCTCAAGCAGGCGCTCTTCCGCGAAGTCCGATGAGCGTCCGCGGGGAGGAGGCTCGGGCGGAGGAGGACGCTCTCGCTTTCCTCCCGGATCTCTGCGGGCGGCACGAGGTCCTCGGTCTTGTGAGTCTCGCCGCCCTCACGGCGATCGTGGTCACACTCCTCCGTGCTCCCTTCGCCGCAGGGTTCTGGGTGAGCCTCGGGGCGAACGCCTTGTTTGTCCTCTGGATCGCGCTTCTTTCGGCGGCGGTGATGTGCGCCGCCCGCCGCCGTCTCGTGGGGGTCACGCGGCGGACGGCCCTCCTCGTGCTCTACGGCGGTCTCGTCGTCTGCGCGGCCGCCGTGGCGCTTGCGGCGCACTTCTTCCTCCCGACGGGGGTCGGCCCCGGCCCGAACGGCGTGACGCGCGCGCTTCTCGCCGCCGCCGTCGTGGACGCGCTGGCCCTTCGCTACCTCGTGGCACTGGAGGCGAGCAAGAGCGCCGCCCGGCGTGAGGCCCGCGAGCGTTTCCGGGCTCTCGAGGCCCGGTTGCGTCCGCATTTTCTCTTCAACACCCTGAACACCCTGGCCGCCCTCGCCCGCCACGAGCCCGAGCGGGCCGAGCGGGCGATCCTGGATCTTGCGGAACTCTTTCGCGCGAGTCTCGAACGGGCCGGGGGGGTGGCCACGCTGGGAGAGGAGATCCGTCTCGCCGAACGCTACCTGGCGCTCGAGGAACTGCGTCTTGGCGAACGCCTCCGCGTGTGCTGGCGCTGCGCGGAGTTGCCCCACGACGCCCTTGTACCCGCCCTGTTCCTCCAGCCGCTCGTCGAGAACGCCATCTACCACGGGCTCGAGTCGAATCCGCAGGGAGGGACGATCGAGATCTCGGGGCGCCGTGCCGCTCGGGACCTCGAGATCACCGTCTCGAACACCCTGGGAACGGGGAGGGGACGAGGACGGGGACGGGGACTCGCCCAGGCGACCCTGGCCGAGAGGCTCGCGCTTCTTTTCCCCGAGGCCCCCCCGCTCGAGACGCGCCGCGAGAGCGACCGCTACACGGTCGTCGTGCGGTTTCCGTACTGCCCCGCCCAGGCCGAGCGGGGGGGAGGCCACGTGCGCGACGAGGGGCTATGATCGAACGGAGGCTCGGCAAGAGGCGGCCAACGCTGTCGGGAGGCTCGAATGAACGGACGGACGGACTCCCCGTCCGGGGGGCTGGATCTCGGGGAGGCTCCCCTCTTCGTCGTGGCCGATGACGAGCCCTGGGCACGCCGCCGCCTGCGCGATCTTTTGCTTGCCGCACACCCCGACGCCCGTCTCGTCGAAGCGGAGGACGGACGGCACGCGCTCGAGGAGATTCTCCGCCGCCGTCCCCTCGCCGCCTTTCTCGACGTGCGCATGCCCCCTCCGGACGGTCTCGAGGTCGCCCGCCTCCTGCGCGCCCAGGGTCTCGGGACGCCGCTCATCTTTACCACCGCCTACAGCGAGTTTGCGCTTCCCGCCTTCGACGTTCACGCTTTGGGTTACCTCCTCAAACCGGTGGACGACGAGCGCCTGCGGGTGCTGCTTCACCGTCTCGCCGACCTCGCGGGTTCGGCCGGTGACGTCGGACCGCGTCTCATCGTCCACCGCACGGGCGGCGAACGGTTGAGTCTTCCTCTCGCCCGTCTGTGCTACTTCGAAGCGCGGGAAAAATTCGTCGTCGCCGTCGCCCGTGATGGCCGCTACGTCCTCGACCTCACACTGCGCGAACTCGAAGAACGCTACGGACCGGAACTGCTGCGGGTCCACCGCCGCGCGCTCGTGCTGCGCGCCCGCCTCGAGCGTCTCCTCTGCGGAGGGGACGGGCGGGCGCAGGTGTTTCTCCGGGGTGTCGAGGCCCCTCTCCCGGTGAGCCGCCGGCATCTTCCCGCGGTGCGGGCGGCGTTTTCCCAAGAGACCGGGAGCTGAGCGTTCGTCGCTCACGCGGTCGTCCGTCGGATGGTTCCGTGGGGTCGCGGGTCCCCGTCGGGTGTCGGAGAGGACTGAGGACGCACGGGTTGGGAGAACGTCCCCGGGCACGGGGCTTCGTGCTCCGCAGCCGGAGGGGGGAAGGAACGCGCGGGGCAGGGTGGAATCGCGTCCTGAATGGCGCCGTTTTCCTCCGGGGGGCTTGTCAGAGACGCTCTTTTCTTCATATACTCGGGCGGTTCCCCGCCGTCGAGGGTCTTCCGATGCGCCGTCTTGCCACGTGTCTCGCCGCTCTTGCCCTGTTGTTTCCACTTCCGCTCCTTGCCGCTTCGCATCCTTCCCGGGCCCGTCTTCCCCTCTCCGCGCTCTACCCGCATGCCGTCACAACCGTCCACAGCGTGCGCGTCGACGGTCGCACGATCCGTTACGACGCGACGGCGGGAACCATCCTCCTGCGCGACCGCAAGGGGGCGCCCACGGCCCGGATGTTCTACATCGCCTACACCGAGCGAGGCGTGCCCCACCCGTCCCACCGGCCCCTCACCTTCGCCTACAACGGCGGGCCGGGGTTTGCCTCCGCGCTGGTCGATATCGGCGGCTTCGGCCCGAGGCGTATCGTCTGGCCGGCCCCGGGCGAAACCCGAGCGTACGCGCCTCCGTACCGCCTCGTTCCCAACCCCGCGACACTTCTCGCGTCGACGGATCTCGTCTTCGTGGACGCCGTGGGCACCGGCTACAGCCGTATCGTGGGCGCGGGCAAGCCCGCCATGTTCTACGGGGTCAACGCCGATGGTCGGGCCTTCGCCCAGTTCGTGATCCGCTATCTCACGAAGACCGAACGCTGGAACTCGCCCAAGTTCCTCCTGGGGGAGAGCTACGGGACGACACGTTCGGCCGTGCTCGGCAACGACCTGGTCGACGACGGGGTCTACCTGAACGGTATCGTCCTCTGTTCGACCGTGCTCAACTTCCCGACCATCAACTTCGCACCTGGCAACGAACTGCCGTACGAGCTCTATTTGCCTTCGTACGCCGCGGTGGCCTGGTACCACCACCGGCTCCACCCGCGCCCGAAGAATCTCGCGGACTTCGTCCGGCGTGTCGAGGCGTTCGCCGAGGGGCCCTACGCGCGGGCGCTCTTTGCGGGCGACACACTCCCCCGGGCCACCGCCGTGCGTGTGGCCGCCGTGCTGGCCCACGACACCGGGATTGCCCCACGGATCTGGCTCAAGGCGCATCTTCGGCTGACCCTCCCCGTCTTCATGCGGCGGGTGCTCGGTCGCCGCGAACGCCAGACCGGCCGCTACGACGCGCGTTTCTCGTTGCCGATCCTTCAGCCCATGCTCGGTATTCCCGGCGGCAGCAACCAGGGGGCCACGACGAGCGCGATCTGGGGGGCGCTCACCTCGACGTTCGTGACCTACGTGCGTCGCGATCTCCACTACCGGACGGATCTTCTCTACCGGCAGGACAGCAACCGCGTCTTCCGCGCCTGGAACTGGTCCTATGTCCCGCCGCTGCACGAGACCGACGAGGACGTGGGCACGCTCGCCGACGTCAACGTCGCTCCCGCGCTCACGCGGGCCATGGTGAACGATCCCGCCCTCCGCGTGCTCTCGGAGAACGGCTACTTCGATTTGGCAACGCCGTTCTTCGCCACCGTCTACACGCTCCATCATCTGCGTCTTCCCCGGGCGCTTCGCTCCCACGTGGTGATCCAGTACAACAGGAGCGGACACATGCTCTATCTCAATCCGGCGGCCCTCCCGCCTCTGGTGGAGCACATCAACACGTTCATCACGGAGGCCTCCCGCTGAGGGTGGGCGCCACGGTCTCCACGGGGGGGCGGGGTGCGGCTGCGGGGCTGCGGCTCGCCACGCGCCGGACTCCACTCGCCCTCGCCCAGACGGCGGTCGTGATGCGCCGCCTCGCCCTTTTCGATCCGGGGATCGCCACGAGCCCGCTTCCTCTGACGACACGCGGGGACACGCTTCTCGAGGAGCGGCTCGACCTCCACGGCGGCAAGGGTCTTTTCATCAAGGAGCTCGAGCGGGCGCTGGTGGACGGACGGGCGGATGCGGCCGTCCACTCCCTCAAGGATGTTCCCGCTGTCGTGGATTCGCGCTTTCGCATCGCCGCCGTCCTTGCGCGCGACGAAGCGCGAGATGCTCTTCTCGGCGCTCCCGGGCTTGAGGCGCTGCCGCCGGGGGCGCGGATCGGAACCTCCTCGCGACGACGCGAGAGCCAGCTCCGCCGCCGCCGACCCGATGTGCGCATCGTGCCGGTCCGGGGGGGGCTCGGACGACGGCTCGAGCGGCTCGAGTCCGGCGACTGCGATGCTCTCGTCCTGGCCGCCGCCGGACTCTGGCGCCTCGGCTGGGGCGCGCGTGTGGGCGCGCTCCTTCCCGTCGGCGAATTCGTGCCCGCGATCGGCCAAGGGGCTCTCGCCGTCGAGGTGCGGTCCGATGATCACCGTTTCGACGCCCACTGGGGCGCGCTCCACGACCCCACGACCGCCCGCGCGGTGCGCGCCGAACGGGCGTTCGGGCGTGCCCTCGGAGCGGACTGCACCACGCCGCTGGCCGCCCACGCGCGCGAGGACGCCCAAGGCCGCCTGGTCTTGGTCGCTTTTGCCGCGAGCCCCGACGGCACACGCTCCGTTTCCGGGGAAGTGGCGGGCACGGACCCCGACACGCTTGCCCTCGCTCTCGCCCGCCGCTTCCAGGACGACGGTGCACCCGCTCTCTTCACCGAGGATTCTCCCGCATGAAAGCCCTGGCCGGCATCGGCACCCTCCTGACCCGTCCGACGGGCCAGAACGAAAGTTTTGCCGCGAGCGTCCAAGATCTCGGCGGCCACGCCTACCTCTATCCCCTCTTCGACATCCGTCCGCTCACGGCCCCCCGGGGGAAGCCGCTGCGGGTCGCGCACCCGAACCGTTTCGACGGCATCATCTTCGTGAGCCCCAACGCCGTTCGCCACGGTCGGGCGGTGCTCGGCCGGGGCTGGCCGCGCGGTGTCCGCTACTACGCGGTGGGCGAAGGCACCGCCCAGGTTCTCAGCGAAGCCGGTGCCCGCGGGGTCGTGGCCCCCGAAACCGGTGCCGGGGCTGAGGCGCTGGCGTCGCACCCCGATCTCGCCCACGTGTCGGGACGGTCCTTTCTCATCGTCCGCGGGCGCGACGGCCGCACGTGGTTGACGGAGAGACTGCGCGAGCGTGGGGCCGTGGTCGAAGAAATCGAGGTCTACGAACGGGTCGAGCATCCCGATCCCGAGGGGCGGCTCGTCAACTGGCTCGTCGAAGGGACACTCGACGTCATCGTCGTGAGCAGCGAGAGTGTGCTCGAGGCGCTGGCGCACCGTGTCGAGAACGTGGAGACGGAGGCGCGCGAGCAGCTGTTTCGCCTGGCGCTCCTGAGCGCGAGCCGCCGTGTCCTCGAGAAAGCCCGCCGTCTGGGGTTTCAGCACGACGGCCTCCTCGCCCCCTCGACGAGCGAGGAAGCGCAGCTCGCCACCCTCGTGGAATGGTGGGCCGGATCGGAGGATGAGCCGTGAACGAGCCCGCGCGCGCGCGTCGTCCGTCTCCGGTCGTCGTCCTTTTCGTCCTTCTCGTCGTTTTTGTCGCCGTGGCGGCGGACCGCTACGTCGTGCTCCACGCGCGTCTTCGTCGCCTCGAGCGGGCCTCGGAGCACACGACCCTGGCGCTCGCGAGGCTCGAAGCCCGTCGCCTGACCCGCAGCGATCTGGCCCGCGTCGAAGGAGCGTGGAGCGTGCACCTCGCCACCCTGAGCGCGCGCGAAAAGCGCCTCGCGCGGACCGTGGACAAACTGCGTGCCCTCGGGCACGGACGGCGGGCCGAGGTGGTGGCCGTGGCGGAAGCCCGTGAACTTCTCGCCTTTGCGCGGGACGAGAATCGCATCGCCGCCCGGCCACGGGCGACCGTTCCCCTGCTCGTGGCCGCCGCCCGTCTTCTCGCGTCCGTTTCGGATCCGGCCTTGACCGCAGCGGCCGCGCGTTTGCGCGAGGCGGCCGCGCTTCGCGCCCGTCTGCCCGGCTACCCCTACGCCCGTGCCCGCGCCGCGCTCGATCGGGTGCGGCGCGGCCTCGACCGCTGGCCCCCGAGCCCGAGCGTCCGTCCGCGCGTCGCGCGCCCGCCCTCCACCACCGTCCACGGGTTTTGGGCGAAGATCTGGAGCGCTGTCGTCCGTTTCGTTCACTCGACGGTGCGCATCGAGAAGATTCCTGCGCACAGAACCCGCCTTCTGTCCCGTTCCGAGCGGGCGCGTGTTCGGGAAGGTCTCAGGCTGGATCTTGCGACGGCCCGTCTGGCCCTCGACGCGCGGGATCCCGAGCTCTTTCGCACACTCGCCACCTCCGTTCTGCGTCGCGTGCCCCTCCTCTACGACGCACGTAACCCCGCGGTCACGCGGGCACTCAAGACCCTCCGTGCTCTCGTCGCGCGGCCTTTACCGACGCGCCCCCCCTCCCTCGCGCCGATCCGCCGCGCCCTCGCCTCTGCCGAGAAAGCTCTCCTCAAGGCATGAAGACGCTTCTCGGGTTTCTCGTCCTTCTGGCCGCTGCGGTCGTCCTCGCCCTTCTTCTCGGGATGCACGCGCACGGCTACGTGGCCGTGCGTGTCGGTCACACCCTGGTGCAGGCCGACCTCCCGACGGCGGTGCTCCTCTGGCTCGCCGCCGGCGGTGTCCTCCTCCTCCTCTGGTCTCTCATCGCCGCTCTTCTCCGCGGAGGCAGCTGGCTTTCGGGGGTTGGAGCCGAGCGGCGGCGGCGCATCGCCCGCGCGCAGCTCGTCCGCGGTCTCGTCGAGCTCTCCGAAGGCCGCTATGCACGGGCCGAGCGTCGACTCTCCCGCACCGCCGCCTACGCCGAGACCCCGCTCGTGCACTATTTGATGGCCGCCCGGGCCGCTCAGCTTCTCGGGAGTGACGAGCGCAGGGACCGCTACCTGCGTGCCGCCTACGAGTCGACGCCCGAGGCCCAGCTCGCCGTGCTTCTGACCCAGGCCGAATTCCAGATCGCCCGCCGCCGATACGAACACGCCCTGGCCACGCTGCAAAGGCTCGAGGAAATCGCGCCCCGGGACCTTCAGCACCGGCGCCTCCTGGCTCGGGCCTACGAAGAAGTCGGCGATTACGCCGCCCTTGCGGCCCTTCTCCCCTCGTTGCGTCGTTCCCGGGCACTCGAATCGACCGATCTCACCCGGCTCGAGCGGACGGCGGCTCTCGGCCGTCTCGCGGCGCTCGGCGAGCGGCCCCGCGCGGGCGACGTCCTCGATCTCTACGAGCGGCTTGGAGCCGCCAACCGCCGTCACCCGGACGTCGTGCGGGCGGTCGTCCGTTCCCTGCTCGACGCCGGAGCTCCCGAGCGCGCCTCGGTGCTTCTCGCCGAGGTCCTCGCGCGCGCCTGGGACGAGGATCTCGTGCGTCGTTACAGTGAACTCGGGGGCGGTGATGCTGCCAAGCGGGCCCTCGTCGCCGAGGAATGGCTTGAGGTCCACGACGACAGTCCCGGTCTCCAT
>JAKCBQ010000013.1 GCA_021839245.1 Pseudomonadota bacterium | reverse complement strand
CTGCGCGCGAAGACCTACGAGCTTCTCGAGCGCACCGCCGCGGGTCGCCCCTTCGTCACCGACAAGATGCCCGGCAACTACCTCTATCTCGGACTCCTCCGCACCCTCGCCCCGCATCTGCGCATCCTCCACATGCGCCGCGAAGCCCGCGACACCTGCCTCTCCTGCTACACCACCGCCTTCCGCTACGGCCACGAGTTCTCCTACGACCTCACCGCTCTCGGCCAGCACTACCGCATCTACGAGACCACCGTCGCCCTCTGGCGCCGACATCTCCCCCCCGCCCTCTTCCTCGACGTCGACTACGAAACCCTCGTCGCCGAACCCGAGCCCACTCTCCGACGCATCCTGGAATTCCTCGCTCTTCCCTGGGATCCCCGCGTCCTCGACTTCCACCGCCTCGAGCGGCCCGTGCGGACCGCGAGCGTCTGGCAGGTCCGCCAGCCCCTCAACCGCCGCTCGGTTGGACGCGCCCAACGCTTCGCCCGCTGGCTCGGCCCCCTCGACGAAGCCCTCGGACTCCACCACCCCCTTCCTCCTCCTTTCGAACTCCCGGAAGGAACCAAACTCTGAGCGGCAGGCACACCTGAAGACCGCTATGGAGCGGACGTCCTCCGACTCACACCCCGTGGGATAATGGCCGGGTGAGCACGCCGTTCTCTTCCCGCCCGGGGGGCGCCCTCCATCCCGGAGGCGTCCCCGCTCTCGAACTCCGTGCGGCCATCGACGCCCAGCGCCACGGAGACACCGCAGGCGCGCGCAGGCGCTTCGAACAACTCCTCCGCGACCATCCCCACGACCCCCTCGTCGTCCACTGTGCCGGCCTCAACCTCCGCCTCTTGGGCCGTCACGAGGAGGGGCTCGCGCTCCTCCGCCGCTCGACCGACCTTGCCCCTGCCGAAGCGGGATTCTGGCGCAACCTCGCCGGGGCGCTCCACGATCAGGGACATCTCGACGAGTGCGCCCGGACGCTTGCGCAGGCCCTCGGGCTCGAGCCCGGACACACCGGGACCCTCCTCCAGCTCGCCCGGCTCGAGCTCGAGCGAGGACGCTGGCCCGACGCCCGAGATCTCTTCGCCCGTCTCGTCTCCCACGGCAATCTTCCGTCCCGCGAGCGGGTCGACGCCTATGTCGGGCTCGCCGTCGCCCTCTCGGCGATGAACCTCTCCCCGGAGGAGGCACTCCGCGAGGCGAACCGCCTTGCTCCCGGCGATCCTGAGATTCTTTTCCAGCTCGGCGAGGTCGCTCTCAACCAGGGAGAGTACGAACGGGCGAGGAGCGCCTTCGGAGAATCCCTCCGCCTCTCCCCCGCGCTCGAGCCGGCGGCGACCGGACTGGCCGTCATCCTCATCCAGGAGGGACGCTTCACCGAAGCCCGCCAAGCTCTCCGCGACGTCCTTGCCCGCCATCCCCGCTCCTTCCGTGCCTGGGGGCTTCTCCTCATCCTGAAAGGCGGAGACGACGAGACGCCCCGCGACCTCGAGCGAGCCCGCCGTCTCGCCGCCGACCCCACCATCCCCTGGGATCACGACCCCCACGCCGCCACCTTTCTTCTCGCCCTTGGCGGGGCCTGTGAGGAAACCGGAGAGTATGCGGAGGCCTTCGAGTTCTACCGGCGGGGAAATCGCCTCCTCTTCCATCCTGAGCGCTACGACGCCCGGGCCGAGGCCCACTTCGTCCGCTCGCTCCTCCTCGCCACCGGCGAGGCTTTCCGCCGCCGCCACGCCCCACCTCCCGACTCCACCCTGCCTTTCACCCCCGTCTACATCGTCGGCATGCCCCGCTCGGGCACCACCCTCATGGAAGAAATGCTCGCCGCCCACCCGGCGGTGAGCCCGGGAGGCGAGATGGTCGCCTTCCACGCCCTCCTCCTCCGCACCCTGGGCCTCCGCCGGATAGGCGAGCTCCCGGCCCGGCTCGAGACCGCGACGGCGGAGGAGATCGCACGGCTTCGGCGAGAGACGGCCGATCTCCTCGCCGAGACCGCCCGCGGCCGGCCCTTCGTCACCGACAAGATGCCCGGCAACTACGTCTTCCTGAACCTCCTCCGCACCCTCGTCCCCTCGCTCCGCATCCTCCACATGCGCCGCAACCCCCAGGACACCTGCTTCTCCTGCTACACCACCGGCTTCCGCGTGAGCCACGAGTTCTCCTACGACCTCACCACTCTCGGCCAGCAATACCGCATCTACGAGACCACCCTTGCCCTCTGGCGCCGACATCTCCCCCCCGCCCTCTTCCTCGACGTCGACTACGAAACCCTCGTCGCCGAACCCGAGCCCACCCTCCGGCGCATCCTGGAATTCCTCGCTCTTCCCTGGGACCCCCGCGTCCTCGACTTCCACCGCCTCGAGCGGCCCGTGCGGACCGCGAGCGTCTGGCAGGTCCGCCAGCCCCTCAACCGCCGCTCGGTTGGACGCGCCCAACGCTTCGCCCGCTGGCTCGGCCCCCTCGACGAAGCCCTCGGACTCCACCACCCCCTTCCTCCTCCTTTCGAACTCCCGGACGACGTCCGGCTTTGACCATCGGAGATTCCCGTGGATACACCCAAGACGCCCTCTCCATTTCCTGACGCGAGTTTCGAGGAGCTCCTTGCCCAACCCGCCGAGGACTTCGAGAGTCGCCGAACGCTTCTCCAGGCATTCATCCACGCCCGCGTCCACGTGCTCACCGACCGTGAGGTGCGCCCCGGTACGAACGACCTCTACGAGGCGCGCATGAGCCTCGTCTCGGACGGTCCGAACACCGCACAACCCATGCTCGCGGTCTTCTCGAACGCGGAGCGTGCACGCCTGTTCCAGGAATCGACCGGAGGCGAACCCCACCGGACGGAGATCGACGCCGTCTTTGCCCTCGCCTGCACGCCGGAAAACGCCGGCATCATCGTCAATCCCAACCAGACTCCGAACTTCCGTCTTGCCCCCGAGCTCGTGGCCATACTCCGCGAGCGGCTCGAGGACGCCCGCCGGAGCCGGGGAGGCCCCGCCCCGCAGGCCACACCGTGAGCGCGCTTCCTCCTTTCGCCAGTCCCGAGGAACGCCTCGCGCGCCTCCCCACTCTCCTCGTCGAGGGCCGTCTCGAGGAGGCCGCCCGTCTCTGCAGCGGAGTCCTCGAGACCTCGCCCGGACATCCGACCGCCGAGTACTTTGCGGGACTCATCGCCTACGAACGCGGGGCGGACGCCGAAGCCCTCGACGCTTACCGGCGTGTCCACCTCCATAGCCGCGACCCCCGGCTCCGCGCCCTCGCCCATCACGGGCTGGGGCTCGTCCACCAACGCCGCGACGAGATCCTCGAAGCCGAAGAGGCTTTCCGGAAAGCCACCTCCGAGGCGCCGGACGAACCTTCTCACCTGCGCGCGCTGGCCGAAGTGTTTCTCGAGCAAGGACGCCGCGAGGACGCCGTCGAGGTCCTCAGGCGCACGATTCGCATGGATTCCTCCCAACCCGTCCACTGGGGGCTCCTCGCCCAGGCCCTCGCCGATCTCGGACGCTACGACGAAGCCCTCGAGGCGCTTGAGACGTGCGAGTCGCGGCTCGGACCGCGAACCTCCCGTTACGCCGAGACCGTGGGTCTCCGCGCGCGCATCGCCCTCATCCAGGGCGACCTCGAGGGCGCCCGCGAGACCTACCGCCGGGCGCTCGAACGCGACCCCACCTACCCCGGGTACACGGCCCTTGCCGAACTCACACCGATTTCGGGCACGGACGACCCCTTCCTTGCCGATCTCGAGGAACGGCAACGCACGCTCAATGAGAGGGTCCCCGTGTCCGTCCGTGCCGACCTCGCCTACGCCTTGGGGCACGCTTGCGAAGAGGCGCGAGACCCCGCACGGGCCTTCGCCGCCTACGCCGAAGGAGCGCGACTCCGGCGCTCGCCACGCGCCTCCGAAATCGTCACCCGCCACCTCGAGAGGCTCGCCCTTCTGCGCGAACGCTTCGGGCGGACGTTCTTCGAGACCGTCGCGGCCCGCGTCTCGAGCGCCTCCTCTTCTTCCGGGTTCGTCCCGCTCTTCCTCGTGGGTCTTCCGCGCGGAGGATCGACTCTCCTCGAGCAGATGCTCGCCGCCCATCCCCAGGTGGCCGCGGGCGGTGAACTCGCTTACGGATTCCGTCTCGCCCGGGCCCTTCTCGCCTCCTGGTACGCCCAGGGGACGTTCCCGCCCGAGGACGTCGAGGAGGCCGCCCGGGCGCTCGGGACCCTCGCCGCCCGCTACACCGAAGCCACCCGGGCGCTCCGGGCCGAACGGCCGGTCTTCGTCGACAAGTCTCTCGCCAACTTCGAGCACGTGGGCATCCTCGCCGCGGCCTTCCCCCGGGCCGTCTTCCTCCACACGTTCAAGGAGGACGCACTCGACCAGTGCTGGGGGATCTTCCGCCGCTCCTTTCACGGACATGAATACAGCTACGATCTCACGGACCTCGGTCGCACGTGGCGAGCCTATCGCGCGCTCATGGACCACTGGCGGGGTATCCTGCCCGCCGGCCGACTCCTCGACGTTCCCTACGAGAGGCTCGTCGCCGATCCCGAGGGGACGATCCGCACGATCCTCACCGCCCTTGATCTTCCCTTCGATCCCGCCTGTCTCCACCCCGAGGCGGTCCGGCGTCCCGTCCCGACGATGAGCGCCGCTCAGGTGCGTCGGCCGCTGAGCGCCGAGCGGGTCGGGAGCTCGGCACCGTTCCGGCCTTGGCTCGAGCCGCTCCGACGGGCCCTCGAGGGCGAGGGCGAGCGGAGCGCGGTCCCCGCCTCCTGAGAGGGGGCGGACACGACGCGTGTCGGACGCCGACACTCTCTTCGCGCGCGGGGCACAGGCCCGGCAAGAGGGCCGGAACGATCTCGCCCGGACACTCTTTCTCGACGCCCTCGCGCGCGAGCCCACGCACAGGAACGCCGCTCTCGCCTTGGCCTTCCTCTTCCGCGAGGAGGGAGAGGGCGGGAAGGCCGCCGAAGCCCTTCGGCCCCTCGTTCGGGCTCCGGTCTCGCGACCTCAGGAACTCGCCGCGATCGCCGAGTTCGTGGCCGAGACGGGCGAGACCGATCTCGCCCTCGAAGCCCTCGAGCGGGCGCGGGCGGAGAGTGGGGAGGCGCCCGCCCTCCTCTTCGCCCACGGCCGTCTCCTCTTCCAGACGGGACGGTTCGACGAGGCCCGGGAGGCCTTTCGCCGCGCCTTCGCACGCGACCCTCACCACGGCGGAGCCTACTACCAGTGGGTCCAGACGCGGCGCTGGACGGGACGGGAGGGCGACGAGGCTCTCGAGGTCCTCACCCGTGCGACCGCAGGGCCCTCTTCGCCCGAGACCCTCTCCGCGATCTCGTTCGCGCGCGCCAAGGTTGCCGACGATCTCGGACGCACGGGCGAGGCCTTTGCGAATCTCCACGCGGCGAACGCCCTCCGCAAGAGCACGCTTCCTCCGTTCGATCATGCGTTCTACGAAGAGTGGCTCGAGACGTTCCTCCCGGGATCCGGCGGACACGAGGGCGCCCTGCCCGCTCCGGCGGCCACAGATGCCCCGCGGGCCGGGGATCCTCTTCCCGAACCCGTCTTCGTCGTGGGCCTCCCCCGCTCGGGGACGACGCTTCTCGCCCGTCTTCTCCTCCGCCGGGGTGATGCGGCGCTCGCCGGCGAGCTCGACCTCCTCGGGCGTCTTGCGGGACATCTCACCGGTCCCCACGGACGCCCTCGGGATCTTCGTCGCGCGCTCGAGACCCTCCCGTCCTCCGAGCGCGAAGGCCTCGCGGAGGCCTACCTCCACGAGCTCCGTGCCCGGATCGGCGGACGTCGCCCGCGTTGGGTCCTCGACAAGAACCCCCTCAACGTCTGGTTCCTCCCCCTCCTGCGCACCCTCTTTCCTCGGGCCCCCGTCTTCTGGTGCCGGCGCGACCGCCGCGACGTCCTCCTCTCGCTCTACTTCCAGAACTTCGCCCATCCCGCCCTCGACTTCAGTTACGACCTCGCCGATCTCGATCGCCATCTCCTCCTCGCCGCCCGGGCCGAGGAGGCAATCCTCGCCGGAAGGGACCCGCATCTTCTCCCGCTCGACTACGAAACCTTCGTGCGCGATCCCCTGGCGGCCCTTCGCCCCTCCGAGAAGATCCTCGGTCCCGCACCCCACCCGAACGGCAAAGAAAAGGCCGCCCTCGAGAACGAAGGCCGGATCACGACCGCGAGCGCCTGGCAGGCCCGACAGCCGCTCCACACGGGATCGGTCGGCCGCTGGCACCGCTACGCCCGCTTCCTCGTCGACGCCCACCCCGCACTCCGACATCACGGCTTCACGATCGATCCCGACGATCCGTCCGGAACCTGAAGAACGGGTCCGGAGCGGGAGGCGGGCGAGAGCCGAAGGCGCCCGAGACGGGCGGGCCAAGACTCATCTCCGTCGCGGGCCGCTCCCGCCTCCTCTCGGGTGTGCTAATCTGCACCGGGTGTTCGCGTGCCTCCCGCGAGGGGAACCGAGCACCGGGGAGACGGGACGGCATCGAACACGGCCGACGGCCGCCTTACGGATCTACCGGAGACCCACCCCATGAAGCGACTCCTCCCCTGGGCGCTGATCGCGCTTGCCTTCGGGGCCTTCGCCCTTCCCGCCCCGTCCCGGGCCGCACTCGTGATTCCGACGCGGGCCTACGACGGCCTTCATTGGCGCAACGTGGGCCCGTTCCACGGCGGGCGCATCGCCGCCGTGACCGGGGTTCCGGGCGAACCTAACGTGTACTACGTCGGCCTTCCCGAGGGAGGAGTCTGGAAGACGACGAGCGCCGGCGTCACCTGGTTTCCGGTCTTCGACAGGATCCGCCGGGTGGACAGCGTGGGCGCCGTGGCCGTCGCGCCCTCCGACCCCGAACTCGTCTACGTCGGAACGGGCGATCCCACGATCATCAATCCCTTCGTCGGGAGTCAGGGCGACGGGATGTGGAAATCGACGAACGGCGGGAAGACCTGGACCCACATCGGCCTTCGTGACACGGTGATGATCGACAACATCGTCGTCGATCCCACCAACCCCAACGTCGTCCTGGTCTCCGCTCTCGGCGACGCCCGGCACCACGGCGGTGGCGTGTGGCGGACCACGAACGGGGGACACACCTGGACGCGGGTCCTCGACCCCAAGGGTTACAAGGGCACACGCGGACTCGTGGCCGACGCCGGCGACCCGAACATCCTTCTGGCCGTGACCGAGGGCAACGGCGGACCGTTCTTCGCCTTCACCCACAAGCCCCACGCGAAACCTCGGCCCCCGCTCCTCTTCGAGTCGACCGACGGCGGCCTCCGCTGGAAGCGCATCGCCATCCCGCCCTTCCCGGGTCGGGTGTCGGTGGCCGTCGCCCATCACGGCCGTCTCCTCTACATCGTGGGCAACAACATCAAGCAGGGCTCGGGATTCTTCCGCTCCGATAACGGCGGGAAGACCTGGCAACACATGGCCGTCCACGACAAGCGCATCGCCAACGGCCAGGGCTCCTACAGCTGCGGGGTGTTCATCGATCCCCAAAATCCCGACATCGTCTACACCGTCGCGACCGCCCTCTACCGTTCGACCGACGGGGGGAAGATCTTCCACGCCTTCAAGGGGGCCCCGGGCGGTGAGGATTACCACTCGATGTGGATCGATCCCCGCGATCCCGCGCACATGATCGTGGCCTCCGACCAAGGGGCGAGCATCACCCTCAACAACGGGTGGGCGTGGAGTCTCTGGTACACCGAACCCTTCGGGCAGATCTACCACGTGTCGACCACCCGCCAGTACCGCTACTGGATCATCGGGGCCCAGCAGGACACGGGCGCGGTCATGATCCGAAGCCGCGGTCTTTGGGGACAGGTCGATTTCACCGACTGGCGTCCCCTGCCGTCTTCGGAGTTCGGCTACATCACCCCCGATCCCCTCGATCCGCACGTCCTCTTCGGTGTGGGCTACGGCCCCGGCGGCGGAGGGTCGGGCATGATCAAGATCCTCATGAGAGACGGGCAGTGGCAAAACGTCGGCCCGAACTTCGGCGTCAAGGCCAAGGATTACCGCTCGACGAGGAGCCTCCCGAAGAAATTCGACACCGTCTTCCACCCGCATCGCTTCTACGCCGCCTACCAGTGCCTCCTCGTCTCGACGGACCTCGGCTTCTCCTGGCGGGCTGCGAGCCCCGATCTCACCGTGCCCAGGGGTCGGCCACCGGTCCCCTGCGGGCGCCCCCTCCCACCTCCTCCGAAAACCAAGAAGGGTCATCCGGCGGTTCCCAACCCCTTCGGTCCCCAGGGTCCGGTCATCGGGGACTTCTCGATCTCGCGCACCCACGAGGGCGTGATCTGGACGGTGAGCATCAACAACCAGGTCTACCGCACCACGGACGACGGACGGCACTGGGCCAACGTGACCAACTTCCGGGGCCTCCCTCCGAACGTGCATTTCCATACGATCACGGCCGGTGACCACGCCGGGACCGCCTACCTCACCGGGCGCATCTACGTGAAGCACGGCTTCCGCACGGTCCTCCCCTCGCACGAGGACTACGACGTCCCGCTCGTCTGGCGGACCACGAACGGCGGGCGCACCTGGACCGAGATCGTCCGCGGTCTCCCGCGCAACCAGCGCACGGGAAGCTGGGTCAACGCGCTTCGGGTCGATCCCCGTCAGCCCGGCCTCCTCTTCCTCGCGACGGCCACGACCGTCGAGGTGAGTTTCGACCACGGCAATCACTGGGAGCCACTCACGCTCAATCTCCCCTCGACCGACGTCACCGACCTCGATCTCCACACTTCCGACCACGAGGCCGATCTCGTGATCAGCACCTTCGGCCGGGGCTTTTGGGTGCTCGACGACATCACCCCCCTCGAGCATCTCGCCCGTCACCCGCGACGCATCCTCCGGGCCCGCACTTATCTCTTCAAGCCCGAGACCGCCGTCCGCGCCCGCGTCAACGCCAACTGGGACCAGCCCTTCTCGGTCGAAGTCCCGCACGCCCCGAACCCGCCCTTCGGCGTGATCGTCGACTACGAACTCCGGCGTCCGCCCAAGGGCCCGATTCGGCTCGTGATCAAGGACCGGCACGGACACGTCGTGCGCACCTACACGAGCATCCCGCCCCCGCCGATCGAGGGGCAGCTCTACCCGCGCTACTGGTTGGCCTCGCCGGCCTCGCGGGCGCTTTCGACGCACCTCGGCCTCAACCGCTTCGTCTGGAACCTCCGCTACGGACCGCCCCCGGCCGTGCATCACGACCTCGAGAACCAGATGAACAACGTCGCGGGAACCACCACCCCGGGTCCGCACGGGCCCCTCGTCATCCCGGGCGTCTACACCCTCAGGCTCACGGTCGACGGGCAGAGCTACGTCCGGCACGTCACCGTCGTCAACGATCCCCGGGTCGGCCAGAGCCGCGACGTGATGGCTGCGCTGCGCGCCCAAGAACGCTTCTTCCTCCGCGCCTACCGGGGCATGGAGAAGACCTACGCCGGCTTCACGTCCGGAGAGGCACTCGCCCGGGCGCTGGCCGCCCGGCTCAAGGGACTCCCGCCTCTTCTTGCGGCGCGCGCGAAGGTCCTCGAAGCCCGGATCCTCGCCCTCGGAGGGCACAAGCCGAAGAACGCGCTCCTCGCCTTCATCAAGAAAAAGATGGCGAAGCCCAAGCCGCACGCACGGAAGTCGTTCTACGATCTCAACAACGCCTTCAACGCCCTCGTGAGCATGGATCAGGTGGGTATCGACATGCCGCCCACACGGGCCCAACACGCCACCCTCGTACACGACTGCACGGAGTATGCCCGCACGGTCGCCGCTTGGGGTGCTCTCCGTCACCGGCTCCGGGCGTTCAATCATGACCTCGGTGCGCAGCACCTCGCGCCGATCCCCCTCGGGCGGCCCGGACCCTTCCCCTTCCGCTGTGCGGGAGGGGAAGGGTGACGGACGGTGAGACACTTGCACCAAGTTTCTCGTTCGCGAGGAGATTTGAGGCGGCCCCTGAAATCGCGTTCCGATTTCATGAAAGACCGAGAGCCCGATGTCCCGGCGCAACCTTCACGCCGTCGGGAGCCGGGCTTGGCGCCGCCTCTCAATCGAGCATTGATCGCATCGTCTCACGCGCCGCGGGCGGAACAGCGCCTCCGCCCCCTGGGCTCGATGCTCACGGTCGCGTCAAAGGTGGTGGACTCATCATGTGTGCACTTGCGTAGGTTCGCGGAACTGGTATAATCCACTCAACTGTGCCCGCCTCGCCTCTACCAGTTTCGGCTGGCAAGCGCATTTTGGCGGGCTTTTCTTTAAGGGAACCACGGATGAGTCCACAGCGCGAGACCCCGAACAAGCCCGCCCTCACGATCGAGGAACAGATCGAACTTCTGCGCAACCGCGGCATGGTCCTTGACAACAAGGATCGGGTTCGGCACGCCCTCGAGCACCTTAACTACTACCGGTTGCGCGGGTACTGGATGAGCTTTGAGGAGCCCGGCGGTCACGGCGATCATAGATTCCGGCCGTGCACGACGTTCGAGTCCGTCATCGAGCTCTACGAATTCGACCGGCGCCTGCGGTTAACGATCATCGACGCGATTGAGCCCTTCGAAATTTCCCTCCGTACCCACTGGGCTTATGTCCTGGGGACCCGGTACGGGCCGATCGCGCATCGCAACTCGGCCCTGTTCAATACCTGCCACCAGAAACTCTTGAGTGGAATCGAAGCGCTCTACAACAACCGGAAAGAGATCTTTCTGAAACATTACCTCGAGCACGACAAAGAACCACCGATCTGGGTCTTGTGCGAGGTGCTGTCACTGGGTAACCTGTCCAAGTGGCTGCGCTCCCTCAAGCATCAGCACGATCGTCAGGCCATCGCCGATGCCTACAAGCTCCGCGAAAAGCCCTTTTGCTCTTTCGTCGAGCGCATCGCCTACATCCGCAATGTTTGTGCGCATCACGGTCGGCTGTGGAACAGGCCGCTCCCCGTGGCGTCGTTTGCGTTGCCGAAGAAACCGCACGAGCTCGCGGAGCAGCTTCAACGCGACCCCGCGCACGCAAAACGCCTGTACAACACCTTGACCATGCTGGTCTGGCTGATGCGCATCGTCAGCCCCGGCTCGCCATGGGAAGGCCGGATGCGTCGGCTGATCGCCTCGCGAGAGGACCTTTGCGAAGCCATGGGTTTCCCGCAAGAATGGAAACATTTCAAACTTTGGGGTGAGGATTCGCCGTGATCGACTCTCACGTTCCGTGCAGCAATTCGGCTTGCAAGGGAGAGGCCGCTCTCCCGGCTCTTCAAAAAATTTGTACAGCTCGACAGGCCCAACACTTCCCCCGGAGCGGCCCGAGGAGTTCCCCAACTCACGAACCCACGTCTTGCCGTTCGCAGGACGAGAGCCCCAGGTTCTCGGCAAATTAAGCGTCCATAGGGCTTTCCGGCAATTCAGCTCCATTCGATTCCTCCCATGGGTCGAGAGATCGACCGGGATGACCCCCTGGATTCCCTGCCTTCCTCGACCGTGAGGAAGGCCTCGATCCCCCCACGGAACACGTCCCTGAAACCGCGGAAGGTCGGCGGGAAACCTGCTCCGCTCTTTCCCCGCTTCCTGTCGCCCGGCGGGCGACAGGAAGCGCAGGTGTTTTCCGAGAGATTCAGAAAGAGCGTCTCAGCACCCACGTAGAAAACCGTCCCGAAACATCGTAGAGCGTGTGATCGTAGCTGTTGATCACCGCGGGGTCGAGATCGGGATTGTAGGCGGAGTCGTAACAGTGGCCTGCCCAAGCGTTGACGCGGTAGACGAGATTGAACGCGAGGGGAACCCGTGTTCGGGGAATCCGGCCGATGCTTGCAGGTCCAGAACAAGGCTTCCGAGCAGGAATAGTCAAGTCCAATCTTTGCTGTCAATTCGCTCCGGCTCGACGTGCTCAACTCATCAAGGACACCACCTTCTCCGAGGGAGGGCCCGCGGGCTGTCGGGACGCGAGCCATTCGTGAAACTCCTCCCTGTTGAGATCGCACTGCTCGGCCCACGTCCCGTGCTGTTCGACCAAGAGAGACCCGACGAGACGGTGGGCCGATTCGATGTTGGGGAAGATCCGGATCACCCGCTCCCGCCGCCGGATCTCCTCGTTCAAGCGCTCCTGCATGTTCGTGGTACGCAGCCGCCGGCGGTCCTTCTCGGGGAGCCCCATCACGCTCACGGCGTCCTCGAAGCCCTCCTCGAGACAGAGGGCGGCCTTGGGGGCGATCGTCTCAAAGCGTGTGACGAAGGCCGCCAGCTGTCGGCGGGCCTCCTCGAGATCGGGGGGCTGGAAGATCCGCTTGGCGTGGGCGGCCCCCTCCGCCCGAGGGCGGCTCGGGGTATGCCCGAGGAGGTTGCGCAGGAGATGGACCCGACAGCGCTGCCAGGAGACCCCCTGGAACGGCTTGCGAGCCGCGTCGACCAGACCCGCGTGGCTGTCCGAGATGATCCACAGGACCCCCTTCAAGCCGCGTCCTTTCAATCCCTTGAAGAAGTCTTCTCAGGCGGCGAAGGACTCCGAGTCCCCGATCTCGAGGCCCAGGATCTCCCGCACCCCGTCGTCACGGATGCCCGTGGCGATGAGGGCCGCTTTCGACACCACCCGGTCGTCTTCGCGCACGGCGAGCCCCAAGGCGTCGACCAACACAAACGGGTACGAGGCCGTCAGACGACGCTCGTGGAACTCCCGGATTCGGGGGTCGAGCCGGGCGCCAAGGGCGCTCACGGTCGATTTCGAGAAGGAGGTCTCGCCCAAGGCCTCGGTGATCTCGGTCACCTTGCGGGTCGAGACGCCTTGAACGACCATCTCCAGGAGCGCCAGCACAAAGGCCTGCTCGCTGCGCTGATAGCGCTTGAAGATCTCGGGCGAGAAGCTGCCGTCCCGCGTCTGGGGGACCTGGAGGGTCACGGGCCCGACCCGGGTGTCGAGGGTCCGGGAGCGGACGCCGTTACGGGTAACCCTGCCGTTCGGGGCTCCGCTCGTAGGGGCTCGCCCCAAGGTGCTCGGTCATCTGGGCCTGCAGGATCTGGTTCAGGATCGTCTCGATCAGCCGGGCCAGACCCTCCGGCTCGTTCCGCAATCCGGGCAACAAATCCCGCGCGACGCTAACATCGTCCTCTGCCATCGCTTCGAACCTCCTCTTGGTTAACGCTCTGAACACGCGCCTTGATCGGATCGAAGCGGTGGCACTCACCACCTCGACCCGTCGGCGATTGACAGCAGTTTAAGGACTCAATCCCGGCGCCTGGCCCGAGGTCGTGCGTCTCGCCCACCTTCCCCTCCACACGTCCCGATGATCCCGCCGTGAACACCGCCCTCTCCTCTCCCGCGTCCGCCCCCGTACCTTCCTCGCCGGAGGAAGCCTTCCGCATCACGGGTCTCGTCAAACGCTACGGACGAAAGACCGTCCTCGACGGACTCGATTGGGTCGGCGAGAGCGGGGGTGTGATCGGGCTCATCGGTCGCAACGGAGCCGGCAAGACCACCCTTCTCCGGGCCCTCCTCGGTCTCTCCCCGATCGACGCCGGGACGATCCGGGTCCTCGGAACCGAGGCCGGCAAGACGGGAGGCGCGGCGCTCCACCGCATCGGCTACGTGCCCCAGACCTTCGATCTCTTCCCGTGGATGAAGGTGCGCGACTATCTCACCTTCACGGCGGCCTTTTACGAGCGCTGGGACGGGGATCTCGTCGAACGGCTCCTCGAGGAATGGCGTCTTCCCCGCCGCGACAAGATCACCACCCTCTCGCAGGGCCAGCGCCAGATGCTCGCGATCGTCCGGGCTCTCGCCCCCGACCCCGACCTCCTCGTCCTCGACGAGCCCGTGGCGAGCCTCGATCCCGCCGCCCGCCGGGAGTTCCTCGTCACCCTGGCGCCGCTCGTCCGCCGCCCCGGAAAGACCGTGATCCTCTCGACCCACATCGTCCGCGACCTCGAGCGACTCGAAGCCTCCCTGGCCATCCTCCGCGACGGCCGGATCGTCTTCACCCTCCCCCGAGGCGATCACACGGGACAGCTCGCGCTCGCCCTCGTCCGGGGCACCCCGGATCTCGCCCTTCCGTCCCACCTCCCGGGCGTTCTCGCTGTCCGCACGCTCGGGACCGAGACGCGGATCGTCTACGCCCGCGAACACGAGCACGATCTTTCGGAAGTGATCGCGCGCGAGGCCCGCGCCCGCAGCGGTGAGACGGAGTTCCGCCCGATCGATCTCGAAGATCTCTTCGTCGCCCTGGCCTGAGACCCGACCGTGTCCGCACGCGCCGTCCGTCGTCTCTTCGGCATACCCCTCAAGATCGCCCCCTTCACCGGCCCGCTCCTCGTGGGGCTCATCACCTTCGGTGAGGCGGCCGTCCTCTGGTTCGGACTCACGGCCCGGGCGTCGGGTGGGCTCCCGTCGATCTCCAACGTCTTGAAGATCGGGCTCCTTTTGGTCGGGATCCTGGGATTCATGTTTCTTTCCTTGCTCGGCCAAGGACTTCGAAGCATCGCCCGTCCCGAGACCCGCCTTCTCCCCCACCTCGGCCGGAACCTCGCCGCCGCGGGCTCTCTCTGGTTCGCCTTTCTCTGGCTCATCCCCCTTGCCCTGGCCGGGATCTTCGGCTTTTTTCCACTCCCTCTTCTCGTCGCCGTGGGCGGGCTCACCGCCCTTCTCTTTGTCTGGATCCTCTTCGTCAATGCCTGGCCTTTCCCACGCGGCATGTTGCCCGTGGTCTTGGTCTTCTTCGGCCTTCCGCTCCTTCCGCCCCCTTTCCGTCGAGCGCTCCTGGCCGCGGCTCTCTCCCCTCCCGTGGGCGCGGCGGCCCTCGTCCTCGCCGGGGTCCTTCTCCTGAAGCTCGCCCGCCATCTCTTTGCCCCCGCCGACCCGCCCGAAGCCCTGGCGCCGCTCTCGGCGCTCGGGATGAGCGGCGTCCGGGCCAACCCCCGGCGAGCCACCGCGCAAAGCGCCCGCCCCTCAAGATTCCGAAGCCGGATCGAGGCCTGGGTGACGGCCCCGGCCGAGGCGGGGCTCGAAAAACGGCTCGCGGCGCTTCGGGCTCACCCCGATCACCGGCGTCGGGTGCAGGCGGTCCGCCTCCTCCTCATGCCGGCGGAGAACCCCCGGGGCTGGCTCGTGCGGCTCGTCACCTTGGCCTTCTTCCTCGGCCTCTACGCCCTCGCGTTCCTCTCCGGCGGTCCCCCGCCGGGCTCCTTCCACGCGCTCCTCTTCGGCTACGTCGTCCTGGCCGGATTTTCCTCCCTGAGCGTGATTCCCTTCGCCCGGGAACGGACCCGGCGCCACCTCGCCGAACTCTATCTCACGCTCGGCCTCGAGACGCCCCGGGACTTCCGAGCGGTCGTCGCCGACGCTTACCTCGGCATCCTCCCGGGCGTGGTCGTGGTAACCCTCGCCCTCCTTGTCTTGGCCGCCTTCCTGCTCGCCCCGTCGCGGATCCTCACGCTCGTCCTCGCGGGCCTCGTCGTCCTCCCGCCTCTGGCTCTCTTCCTCCTCGCGGCCGTGCTCCACATGCCCGAGCGGACCCTCCCGCGCGTCCTTCTCGGCATTCCCCTCTTCGGCCTCACGTTTCTTGCGCTCCCGATCGCTCTCGTGGTGATAAGAGTCCTCGGCGTCACGACAGGCGCTCTTGTCACGGGCGTGACCGGCGCCATCGTCGCCGCGAGTACCTGGAAAGCTTCCCGCCGTCTGTGGATCGAGAGTCCCTTGGATTTCGGGGCACCGGACCCACGTCTTCCTCTCTGAGCGGAGCGCCCGCCCACCTGGGAAGGACGCAATCCTCAACGTCGAGGCCGTGGGGCTCGGCGGCCCTCCGGCCCAGATCACCACCTACGACGTCGACCCGTCGAACGGGGTGATCCCAGTCATCCACCGCGTGCTCCTGCCTGATCCCGAACCCATCCCTCGCGAGAGGACTCGACCGCGGTTCCTCCGACGATGGGGCACATCGGCCGTGATGGCCTCAAGCGCTCAGAGCCCGGGGCGATTCCTCCCCAAGGAGATCGCGTCGTGTCTTCACGTCAAGGCGGCTCTCTCATCGCCGCCGACCTCAACCCCTCACGGGCGTCGTTCCCTGGGAACGTCCACCAGGACGTAGCTTGTGCTGCGCCCGCCCGCTGCCGATTTCTGAAGCACACCCCGTGCAAGAAGATCGTTGATGTCGCGCAGTGCCGTATCCGATGAGCACTTGGCCACGGCGGCCCACTGGCTGGAGGTGAGCTTGCCTTCGAAGCCGTCGAGCAGTGTGTTCAGCAACTTCACCTGCCGCTCATTGAGCGGGGTGCCCGCCCAGCGTTGCCAGAAACGCGCCTTGGTCAACACGCCTTCGAGAGTGTCCTGCGCCGGATCGACGGCGCGACGGAGAGTGTCGAGGAACCACGCGAGCCACTCGGTGATATCCATCGACCGTTTCTGTGTCCGCTCCAGGATGTCGTAGTAGGCCCGGCGTTCGCGCTGGATCTGCACGGACAGACTGTAGAACCTCTGGGGACTGCCGTCGGCACGCGCCAGCAGGAGATCCCCGACGGCCCGGGCGATACGGCCGTTGCCGTCGTCGAACGGGTGCAAGGTGACAAACCACTTCGCTGGTCTTGACCACGTCCTCGGTCAACACGGCCAGGCTTGCCTGGTCACGCAGCGCCATGCCCACATCGGCGAGACGCCCCATCAAAAGACCTTGGGCACCGGAGATTTTGGTCATCGGAACAGCCAAGACTGCACAGCCAAGGCTGCCAGGTCGAAACGCCATCCTGGCCAGTCAGGAGCCTGCCAGATGTCTTTGGAATGACCGCTATAAATGCGGCGATTATGGCCGATAATCCCCGCATCGGCAAAAAATTATAACCGCATGAAATACGGCGATTAGGCTCTATATCCGCCGCACCATGACGCCGGAATGGTTGTGAATGGGAGACCGGCCCTTACCCGAGGACACCCGTCTCCCCGAACTCCCCGCGTCCTCAATCGTGCGATCCCTTGCCGGGAAGATGCCGTTCCTCAAGATAGTGCGCAAGAGCCACGGCGTTGTTGTGTTCCTCATCCTTGGCCGCATAGAGCAGCGTCACACGCGGAGACTTCCGAAGGAGTTCGAGGAGCGGCTCGAGGATCTCGGGTCGGTGATCGAGTTCCGCCGCGTAGCGACGGCGGAATTGTTCCCACCGATCGGGGTCATGCCCGAACCAGCGGCGGAGCTCCGTGCTCGGAGCGAGCTCCCGAAACCAGTGGTCGACGGCAGCCGTTTCCTTGCGAAGCCCCCGGGGCCAGAGCCGATCGACGAGGACGCGCACGCCGTCTCCCGCCTCGGGCTTGTCATAAACCCGTCGAACGTGGATCTTCACCTCACGCGCCTCCGGATGCCACAGCCTCGGCTGCGCCGAGGCACTATACCATGAGGGAATCGGGCCCCACCCGTCTCTCCTCCCGAATCTTCCGGAGACCGATCATGGCCGACGACATCCTTCCGTTCTTCTTGGCCAATCGCGCCGTGAGATCCTCGGGCACCCTCGAGGTCCGCGACAAATTCAAAGGGACGGTGGCCGCCCGTGTCGCCCTCCCCGACGAGGCGGCGGTCGAGCGGGCGATCGCCGCGGCCCACGACGCCCAAGGCGCGATGCGGAAGCTTCCCGCCGATCGTCGCCGGTCCATCCTCCGCGACTGCGCCCGGGAGATCGAGCGACGGCGAGAGGCGTTCATTCGTCTCCTCGTGATCGAGTCCGGGAAGCCCCTCAAGGACGCGCGCCTCGAGGTCGAACGGGCCGTCGAAACCTTCACCGTCGCGGCCTCCGAAGCCGTCTCCCCCGAAGGACGCATCCTCGATCTCGCCTACGCGCCCCGTTCACGCGGGACGCTCGGTCTCGTCCGCCGCGTGCCCCTCGGCCCGGCCAGCCTCATCACGCCCTTCAATTTCCCCCTCAATCTCGTCGCCCACAAAGTCGCTCCGGCCATCGCCGCAGGTTGCCCCTTCCTTCTCAAGCCCTCGGAGAAGACCCCCCTCACGGCGCTCCTCCTGGGCGAGATCCTGGCCGCCACGGGCCTTCCGCCGGGCGCCTTCTCGGTCCTTCCCCTCCCGGGCGAACGGTCGGGTCCCCTGGTCACGGACGAAAGAATCCGCCTCCTCTCGTTCACGGGAGGACAGACGGGCTGGGACCTTCGGGTCCGGGCCGGGCGGAAGAAGGTGCTGCTCGAACTCGGCGGGAACGCAGCCTGCATCGTCGACGAAGACCAGGGCGAGAAGCTCCCCACGATTCTGCCCAAACTCGTGAGCGGATCGTTCGCGCAATCGGGCCAGAGCTGCATCAGCATCCAGCGCATCCTCGTCCACGCCTCACTCTACGAGGCCGTTCGCGAAGGCCTCGTGGCGGCGGCCCGCCGGCTCCGGATGGGTGATCCCGGTGAGGAGGCCACCGACCTGGGACCGCTCATCGACACGGCCGCGGCCGAGCGGGTGCGGGCCTGGATCGAGGAAGCCCGGGAGGGAGGAGCCCGGATCCTCTGCGGCGACGGCGGGGAGGGCGCGTTCGTGCCCGCCACCGTCCTCGAGAAAGTGCCGCGGTCCTCGCGCGTCTGGCGCGAAGAGGTCTTTGGGCCCGTGGTCGTCCTCGAGTCTTTCACGACCTTCGATCAGGCGCTCGCCGCCGTCAACGATTCCGACTACGGTCTCCAGGCGGGCCTCTTCACGGATTCTCTCCGTCACGTCGAGCAGGCGTGGGAGGAGCTCGAGGTGGGCGGGGTCGTGATCGGAAACACCCCGAACTTCCGGGTAGACGCCATGCCGTACGGCGGGGTCAAGCGCTCCGGCGTGGGACGCGAAGGATTGCGCTCCGCCGTCGAGGAGATGACCGAACCCCGTCTTCTCGTCCTCCATGACACAGAGAAGACCTAGAGGGCTCTGAATCCACACTCCTCGGCCCGATCCTCGGCGGAGGACCGAAGCACGTGACGAACCGGACCGCCCCATCCGACCAGAGAGAAGCCCATGGACACACCTTTCTTCACGGCACGCAACGTTGTGCATCCTTCTTTTAGATTTCATTTATAGTATGTTAATCTAGTTTTAAGTCTATAGATGTGCACTTAACATGAAGCCACTCGCCAAAAGCGCCCTCCCACCCAAGGTCCGTCGCTCTCTGACAAAGCTCGGACAGGACTTGCGCACGGCCCGACTGCGACGCAACGTGACGGTCGCCAGCCTTGCCGAACGCGCAGGAGTCTCACCGGGAACGATTTTGCGTCTGGAGCAGGGAAATCCGGGTGTGGGAATGGGAACGCTTGCCCTCGCCCTCTGGCTTCTGGGCCTCAACGATCGGATGATGACCTTGGCCGATGAGGGTCAGGACGAAATTGGATCGGCCCTGGAGGTCGAGCAGCGCCGCCGGCGGGCACGCCCAAGGACGTCGCCGTGAATCCCCGAATGGTCGAGGTGTTCCTCGAGGTATCCGGGAACCCGGAGCCCGTCGGTCGCTTGTGGTTTCACGGGCGCGGAGAAAGTACGTCTTTCCAGTACGCGACGTCCTGGCTTCAAGCGGCCTACCGCTTTGCGCTGGACCCGGATCTTCCGTTACCGCGCCAACCGCTGTCGCGGGACGTGCAGCACGGCATTCGTCTCTTTGGCTGTTTCTCTGACGCGGGCCCGGATCGGTGGGGACGCATGCTGATGCAACGTGCCCATCCGCACACGCTGACGACAGCAGATTACCTGTTGGGTGTAGACGACGGTATGCGGACGGGAGCCTTTCGGTTTCGGGAGCCGGGCGGCGACTTTCTCGCCGTTCCCGCGACAATCCGCATTCCCCCCCTCACCGAACTTCCCCGTCTGGTTGCGGCTGCCCAACGTCTGGAGCAGGGGAAGGGCCACCCGGACGATATACGGTTACTCCTGCGACCCGGGGCCTCGATGGGTGGGGCCCATCCGAAGGCGGTCGTCGCCGACAACGAGGGCGCACTTTGGCTGGCGAAGTTCCCGGGTTCTTTACCCGAAGATCGCTACCGGCCTCATTGGGAAGCCCTCGCGACCACACTGGCGCAACGAAGCGGTCTCCGTGTTCCGGAACATCGACTGCTTTCTTTGTCGCCCCGGGTTTCCGTGTTCCTGTCGCGGCGTTTTGATCGCACAGCATCCGGGCATCGTCTTCATTACGCGTCGGCCATGACTCTCCTCGGCGCCGCAGAGAGCGAAACCCGATCCTATGAAGAAATCGCCGAACGGTTGCGCGAGCAAGGATCCCCCGTCCAGGATGTCCAGGAGCTGTGGCGCAGAATCGCGTTCTCCGTTCTCATCGGCAACGGGGATGACCACTTGCGTAACCACGGCATTCTGTGGAGCCCGGAGAGCGGTTTTCGCTTGGCGCCCGCCTTCGACCTGAACCCGCAAGACCCCCACTCGTCCCGGAACGACTACCGCACGGCCCTTCGCGAGAACGGTCCGACCCGTCGCACGTTTCAGGACGTTTGGGACGCCGCCGCAGATTTCCTGGTTTCGGAGGCCGACGCCCGGCAAGCGGTTCGCCGCATGGTGGAAACAGTGAACCGCTGGGACCGGCTTGCCCAGCAACTCGGGATCCCCACCCACGAAGCCCTGCAACACAGGGCATCTTTTCAGAACACTAATTTACAGGATGCGCTGCACCTCGACACCACAGGACATCGTGCGAAGCGTGGCACAAAATCCAAGACCTCATAGAGGGCGACGCGAGAAGAGGCGACGCCGTTACTCAAGCTTATTCGCCAAATCCTTCACCTGTAAGTCAGGACTCTGCTTCAATCAAAGTCAGGACCCCGTGTCTCGTACAATGCGACTCCCACGACGCCAGCGTAACGGCCGAACACTTCGACGGTGTGCTCGGTCAAAAACCCGCGAGACTCGATCAATCCCGCGTCGCACACGAAATTGTCGAGGGTCGCACGGTCGCGAGACTAGCGACGGAAGAGCGCGCGGTCGACCAACGCCGTCGGCGTGAGGTCAAGGCTCAGGAACAACACGGACACGTAGAGCCGAGTAAAGATCCGCTTGGCGTGGGCGGCCACCTCCGCCCGATAGCGGCTCGGGGTATGCCCGAGTAGGTTACGCAGGAGATGGACCCGACAACGCTGCCAGGAGACCCCTTGGAACGGCTTGCGGGCCGCCTCGACCAGAGACCCGCATGGCTGTCGAGATCACCCCCAAGACCCCCCTCAGCCCGCGCCCCTTCAACCCCTTGAAGGACCCCTCCCAGGCGGCGAAGGATTCCGAGTCCACGATCTGGAGGCCCAGGATTTCGCGTACCCCGTCGTCACGGATGCCCATGGCGATAAGAGCTGCCTTCGACACCACCCGATCGTCTTCACGCACAGTGAGCCCCAAGACGTCGACCCGCACAAACGGGTAGGAGGCCGTCAGGCGGCGCTCGTTGAACGCCCGGACCCGGGGATCGAGATGGGCGCAAAGCGCGCTCACGGTCGACTGCGAGAAGGAGGTCCCGCACAAGGCCCGCGGTGATCTCGGTCACCTTACGAGCTGCCGTCCCGCGTCTGGGGGACCTGTCAGGGCACAGGCCCGACCCGGGTGTAGAGGGTCCGGGGGCGGACGCCGTTGCGGTAGCCCTGCCGTTCGGGGGTCCGCTCATACGGGCTCGCCCTGAGATGCTCGGTCATCTGCGCTTTCAGGATCTGGTTCAGGATCGCCTCGATCAGCCGGGCCAGACCCTCCGGCCCGTTCAGCAACCCGGGCAACAAATCATGGGCGACGCTGACATCGTCCTCGGCCATCGCTTCGATCTCCGGTTGGTTAACGTTGCGAACACGCCGCATTGATCGGATCGAAGCGGTGGCACTCACCACCTCTTTTTAGTTCCATCTATAGCCAATCAGCTTATGGGCCCGATCTTGTGGCGTCGCTGGCCTGGCGCATCAGTTTGCCGTCAACGACATGCAAGCCACACTCTCTGGTTTCAGGGGTCTCCCACCACCAACGACCCGCGCGGATATCTTGGCCTGGGGAGATCGAGCGCGTGCAGGGGGCACAGCCGATACTGGGATAACCCTGATCATGAAGAGGGTTGTAGGGCACCTCATAACGATGGATATAGTCCCAGACTTCTTCGCCATACCAATCGGCCATGGGATTGAACTTGGGCAACTCGTGGGCCGCATCCCACTGCCGCACGGCGAGGTCCTGCCGCGAAAGCGCCTGCTCCCGGCGCATTCCGGTCACCCAAGCCCCTTTACCCCGCAATGCCCGCTGCAAGGGTTCGACTTTACGCATATAGCAACAGGTCTTGCGTAGTTCCGGGCTTTCATAAAAGGCGTTGGGCCCATGCTCCCGGATATAGTGCTCCACTGTCCCGTACTCCGGGAAATACACATGGATGGGGTAGTGGTAGTGCCCCCGGGTTTCCTGCATCAGCCGGTAGGTTTCCTCCGGTAAACGGCCGGTATCAAGGGTGAATATTTCTATCCAGGGCGCATGCTTCGCAATCAGGTCCGTGAGCACCATGTCTTCTGCCCCGAAGCTGGTGGCAAAGGCGGCCGGCGCGTATGGCGCGTTGCGCAATTCGCCGAACAGGGAAAGCACATCCTGGATCTTGGTTCCCAGACTCATGGGAGCAGTATCTCTTTCGTAGTGACCAAGTTGGAGTAGCGGACGATTATAAATTAGGCGTCCTGTGCGGGGGCGTCAACCGGGGCGGACGGTCGTCCCAAAGCCTGGGCCAGGATCCAGAGACCCTTCACGACCTGGATCTTGCGGAAGGATTTTTCCGCTTCCAAGAAGCCGGGATCTGAGTATCTTCACCCGGAAGGAGCTGAATCACGCCACCGAGCGGCTCAATCACCGCCCCAGAAAGCGACTGGGCTTCCGAACCCCCTATCGGGTAGCCGATAGGAGGTCTTCTTCCACACCAGCACTTCACTCACTGTTGCACCTCCAACTTGAACCCGCATCGTCAAATCCGGGCTGCGTTCCTCGGAATTGGGTGAAGAATCCCCTCAAAAAAACGGGGGATCCCTGTGAGGGGATCCCCCGTCTGGGCGTACGGGCGCCTTAGTGGAGGTTGTCCGTCTCCTCGATGAAGCGCGAGACGACCTTGTGCGCACTCACAAGCGAGCGACGACGCACGTAGATCATGTGCCCGGAACGGAACCAGCGGAAGCTGACGTTCTTCTCGAGCTTGCGCGAAATCGGGAGCTGCTCGAACTGGTACCAGGCCGCGTAGAAGGGCGTGGCGAGATCGTAGTAGCCGCCGAGGACCAGAACCTTGAGGTCCGGGTTGTATTTCATCGCCGCCGCCAGGTTGAGCATCACGTTCGGCATGAACTGCGGATAGTGCGTGAAGGGCGCACGGTTCTTGAAGTTCCAGTGGAGATGGCCGTAATAGACCGGCCGGTAGTAGTGACCGGCGCCGAACTTGAGGACGTTCTCCGTGTACCAGTTGAAGGCCGCGACGTAGGCCTGACTGATCGCCGAGGACTGCGGATCGTAGTAGGCCGTGCGCGCGAGCGGATTCATCGTGGGCCCGAGGAAGCGGGTATCGAGGCGTCCCGTGGTGTCGCCGAAGGGCAACATGAGCTCCTGCTCGTATTCGCCCCCGCTCACGCGGAGATCGGCCCGTACCCAGTAGCGCACGGGGAGACCCGTGAGCTCGTGGAGCCGTTCGGCGACGGCCCGTTCACGGGCCCGCGGGAGGACATTGCCTTCGTTGAGGGCCGCGAGGTAGCCGTGCATGGCGAAATGCTCGGCGTCGTGGATCACGGTCGTGAGCGGGAGACTCTGCATCGAGGCCGGAAGCCGCTTGTGGTACCACGAGGTGGCGGCGAACGTCGGAAGCGCGAGCGCGTAGGGAATATTGATCCCGGGATTCATGCCCGGGCCGTCGATGCTCGTGTCGAAGTTGAGGATGGTCGACTGGAAGACGATGCCGTTGAGATCGACGTTCTTGTCGTTTTCGAGGATCCAGGCGAGCACCGCATCACGCGTCGTCCCGTAGCTCTCACCGTAGAGGTACTTCGGCGAGTTCCAGCGGTTGAACTTGGACAAGAACTGGACGATGAAATCGGCGAAGGCGTGGCCGTCCTGGTCGACGCCGAAGTAGTCTTTCGGGTTGCCGTCGGGGAGAAGGCGGCTGAACCCCGTCGCCGGCGCATCGATGAAGACCTCGTCGGTCGCGTTGAGGAGACTCTGGTGGTTCGGAACGATGCGGTAGGGAGCGGCCGGCGTGTGGTTCGGCGCGGGCGCCGTCACGATGCGGTACGGCCCGTACGCACCCATGTGCAGCCAGACCGTCGAGGAGCCCGGGCCGCCGTTGTAGAAGAACGTGATGGGCCGTCGGGAGGGGTTGACGCCGCGTTTGAAGTAGGCGATGTAGAACATGCTCATCGCCGGCTGGTGCTTGTGGTTCCGGAGGATGATCGTGCCGGCGACCGCCTTGTACTTGACGCGCTTGCCGTCGATGACCACGCTGCCGTAGGTCACGCTCTCGTGGGATTTCGTCCAATAGAGATAGTGCTTCGGCACCGGGGCGTGAGGGGCGGGAGGCGGAGGCGCCGCCCAGAGCGGCGCGCCCACAGCCGCTACCAAAAGAGCGGGAAGGAGGGACTTCAGGGATTTCATACGGGGACCTCATGACGAAACGGAGGCCGCACGCATCCGGCGGACGGCGGATCCTCAAGGCGCTTCCTGCGGAACCGCACCCGCGCGGCGAGAACCCGCCCCCGTCCGCGGGCGGCTCTCGGGATTCCTTTTCCCTCGGGACAGACCGATTATAGGCTTTCCCCCGCCCGCCGCGGTCCCTTTCCCTCGGGGGGGTCGGACGCAGACCCACGCACCTCGGATACCGTGTGGCTCGCGTCTTGATGACCCGCTCGAAGCGCGGGCCTTCTCCTTCTCCTTTTCGGACAATCAGGCGCAGCCAAACCTCAAGGCGATGAACGCCTCCACTCGGCCACCGGATCGATGAGAACCGGGCGCGCTCCGTCCGTCGAGGCGATCACCCGCCACTCGAGCCGCCTCGCCATCCGCCCGCGACGACAAGACCGGGCCGGACAGGGCGGATACCAACAAATGACCCCCGCCGGGATCGGTTTGTGGGGGGAAAACATCACCACATGCCAGTCTGCGACCAGAAGCGGGGGCTGGCCTCCGAAGGTTTTTGTTGCGAAGCGCATCCGTCGCATCAAATCAATCAACTCTTCGGACGAGAGGAGACCCTGGGAACGGAGCAACGTCACGCGTCGGCTCACCCGACCGTCCGTGTTCAGTTTTGCCAAAACCGGTTGGGAGATCAGAGGGAAAAGCCACATCAAGTTGCGTCTCTCGTCCGCGGGGCAAGCGGCCCCCCGAACGAAAGTGCTCGTGACCTTTGCGTCCGAACGGGTCGTCAGCCAACGTCGCTCAGACGTCACCTGCGGCGTGCCGAGACTGAGTCCCACCGCCCACGTGCGCCCCGCCCCCACCGTTCGTACGTTTTCGAGCGCGGGCCGTCGTTGCTCGAGAAGCCGGTCACGCACACGGCGGGAGAAGAGCTTCGCCGGCTCCATCCTCCGACACAACCAGCGCGGGTATGGGCACAGCGGCCCCTGCACAAGAAGGGCCTCGGCCGTATAGGTCTGGAAAACATGACATGTGAAGCACCGATAGGTCCCGTTCGCCGTCAAGCGGACCACCGGGTGACACCACGTCTCTGGACAGAGCGGCCGGAGAAGAACGGCGTTGGCCCCCACCCGACGCGCCGCCTTTCGGTAGCCGCGCAGGAGAGATTCGTTCACGGAAACACTGTTCTGACCCCCGTAATACCAACCCCAACCTCCAAACTTCTTGAGCACCCGATAGTGGGCGGGCGGAACGAAATAGACCGGGAGAGGATGGGCGTGCAAGGGCGCCCCCCCGAGACTCAAGATGGCCAAGGCAAAAAGCGTGCGCTGGATCATGGCGTGGTCTCCTCGAAATGAGCCCGGCCGACGGCAAGTCTCGCTCCGAGGTAGCCTAACTCCCTCCCCAACTACCGTCAAGTCCGACCGTCCCACGAGGCCATCCTTCCTCAAGGTACGGGGCTGTCGGGTGCGCGCGCGGGCTCTCGAGTCGGCTCCTCTCTGCCCGCCGTGCCCTCACGGAGAGGAACCGCATCGCCGCCACGTTCACAAGCCGGCATTCATTCCCGCGGATCTTTGGCCGTAGCTTCCCAGAGGTCGAGGCCCAGAGAACCGACACAAGCGACGGCATCCGCACAGACAGGTCTTCACGTCCATCTCGGAGACACCGGCGGGGCCGACAACTTCCAATCGATCAAGTGGAGACCTGAGCCAGGCGTCCCGAACGATAGTCGTCCACCGCCCGGCGGATCTCCTCCTCCGTCGTCATCACGAACGGTCCGTAAGAGACGACGGGTTCGCCCAGAGGACGGCCGGCGACGAGAAGAAAACGGGCGGCTCCAGCCGCTCCGACCCGTACACCCCAGGCGTTTGTCCCCGGACCGAGAACGGCAAGCGTCTTCTCCGGCACCCGCTCTCCTTCAATCGTCACCTCGCCCGCGTAGGGGACGAGAAAGGCGTTGTGGCTCTCGGGCAAGGGCGCTTCGAAAGAGCCGTCGCGATCGAGGCGCACGTCGAGGAGGAGGGGCTCGGTGTGCGGACGCTCGACCGCCCCCGCCCGATCCGCGTAGCGGCCGGCGAGAACGACCACCTCGAGGCCCGGACGGGGAGAAAAGCGGGGAAGATCCCGGGCGGCGAAATCGCGGTACCAGGGCGAATCCATCTTCGACCGCGCCGGGAGGTTGAGCCAGAGCTGGAATCCGGCCATGCGTCCATCCTTCTGTTCGGGCATTTCCGAATGAATCACGCCACGTGCGGCGCACATCCACTGCATCCCACCGGTCTCGAGAAGACCCTCGTGTCCGGCGCTGTCGCGGTGGCGCATGCGCCCCTCGATCATATAGGTGATCGTCTCGAACCCCCGGTGGGGATGGTCGGGGAATCCCCCAAGATAATCGTCGGGGTTCTCACTGCCGAAGAGATCGAGCATGAGGAAGGGACCGAGACGCTTCTGCAGCGTGCGGTCGAGAAGGCGCACGAGACGCACGCCCGAACCGTCCTCGGTGGGGCGACCCCGGTGAAGGGTTTCGACGGTTCGGCTCCTTCCAAGATACGGGGTTTCGGGCATGAGACATACCTCCCGGGCAGAGACGAAGCCTGCGTGTGCTTCGGCGGATGGTGGGCCGTGCAGGATTCGAACCTGCGACCAATGGATTAAAAGTCCACTGCTCTACCGGCTGAGCTAACGGCCCCCGAAACTTTCCGGAGCTCGTGCATTTTATGCCAGAGCACGCAGGGCGCGAGATCGTCTCCGGCCGCAGGGCGAGGACCCCGGCCGATGGACCTGAGCCTCCCGGCCCCTTCGGGGGCGACTCCGCTACGGTCCTCAGCGGTTCACGGTCTTTTGAAGGTGAGACGGATAGCGTTCCCCCCGGACGGGGACGGCGGCGAGGAGGCGGTCGATCTCGGCGATTTCCTCGGGACTCCACCGCAGATCGGCCGCCGCGCAGTTCTCCTCGAGGCGCTCGAGTTTGGTCGTTCCGGGAATGGGGACGATCCAGGGTTTGCGCGCGAGGATCCAGGAGAGAGCGACCTGGGCCACCGTCGCCCGACGGGCGCGGGCGATCTCCGCAATCGCCGCGACGAGACGCGCGTTCGCCTGTCGGTTTTCCTCGTGGAAGCGCGGGAGCGTCCGGCGGAAATCGTTCTCTTCGAAGCGGGTGTTGGCGTCGATCGCACCGGTGAGAAAGCCGCGCCCGAGGGGACTGAAGGGGACGAACCCAATCCCGAGTTCCTCGAGTACGGGCCAGACGCTCTCCTCGGGTTCGCGCCACCAGAGCGAGTACTCGCTCTGGAGCGCCGCGACGGGTTGCACCCGGTGCGCCCGCCGGATCGTCTCGGCCCCCGCCTCGGAGAGTCCGAAGAAGCGGACCTTGCCCGCGGCGATGAGCTCGCGCACCGCTCCGGCCACCTCCTCGATGGGAACCTCGGGATCGACCCGATGCTGGTAGAGGAGGTCGATGCGGTCGGTGCGGAGACGCTCGAGGGAAGCCTCGACCACCGCGCGGATGTGCTCGGGGCGGCTGTCGAGACCGCGGGCCGGGATCCCATCCACAAAACCGAACTTGGTCGCGATCACCACCCGATCGCGCACGGGGGCAAGCGCCTCGCCAAGAAGCTCCTCGTTCGTGAACGGCCCGTAGGCCTCCGCGGTGTCGAAAAAGTTGATCCCCCGCTCGACCGCGGTGCGGAGCAAACGGATCCCCTGCGCCTTCTCCACCGGGCGACCGTAGGCGTAACTGAGACCCATGCACCCAAGACCGAGAGCGGAAACCTCGAGACCGCTTTGACCCAGACGACGCGTGTACATGATCGACCTCCTCAGGACGAGAGAAATGAAACCGTGACCGGGCAGCGTCCACGCACCTCGTCTCCCCGAGTCTACGCCTCTCGAACCCGAGCCCGCACTCCGCGAAGGTGCCCGCCGCCCCGGCGGACACGCGGGGCCGCCCCCAGGGCAAAGACACGGACACGTTCGGGCGGTGCGGAGTGGACCCTCAGGGAGCGAGGTAGCGGTCCACCCAGTGTTCGATGGCCCGGTAGAAGAGCGCGAGCTGGTTCGGGTCCTGTGGCATGTGGTAAGCGCCGGGGATGGCGAGGAATCGCACCGGGACGTGGCGGGCGGCGAGCGCGTGGTCGAGGGCGAAAGACTCGGCGATCGGCACCGTGACATCCGCCGTCCCCGAAAGGATGAGGGTGGGGGTGGTGATGCGTCCGGCATACGTGATCGGCGAGCCCGTCACGTAGAGACGGCGGCTCCGGGGGTTCCACGGACTACCGCCCAACGAGGCGCGCGTCCAGGCCATGTTGCCCGCGCCCGCAAGCTCGTACTCCTCGGTCCAGTCGGTCACACCGTCGGCGACGACGGCGCAGCGCCAGAAGTGTTGGTGGCCGATGAGCCAGGCGGTCATGTAGCCCCCGTAAGAGTGGCCCACCGCGGCGATGCGGCGGGGGTTGACGAGTCCACGCTTTTCAAGGAGCCGGATGCCGGCGATGATGTCGCGGTCGGGCCCCGCTCCGGGGTCACGGTAGATCGCATGCAGATGGGCGTTACCGAGGTTGTCGCTCCCGCGGTAGTTGGGCTCAAACACGAGATCGCCGTGCGCGGCGAAGAGGTCGCGGAGCGGGCCGATCTCGCCCGCATCGAAGTGTTCGGTCGACGCGGCCTCGGGCCCCCCGTGGCTGAAGACGACGAGGGGGTAGCGGCGTCCGGGACGATAACCCAGAGGATAGGTGAGGATGCCGTCGTCAAGCGTCCCGTCGGGCGCGTGCCACACGACGGCGACACTCCGCGGCCAGACGTAGCGTCGAAAGATGCGGTTGAAGCGGGTGAGGCGTCGCGGTTTCGCTCCGGGACGGGCCAGAAGATAGAGTTCGGGCGCTCGTGCCGCCCCGTCGCCGACGAAGGCGATCGCCCCGCGTGCGGAGACAGCGAGATCCAGGGGATTGAGACCGCCGGTGGGAACGATGCGACCCGGGCCACGGAGGGGCTGGAGGTAGAGGCGGCTCCGCACCCCGTCGTCGGCGAGCGCAACCAAGGCGCGAGCATCAGGCATCCAGGCGTAGGTCGTGGCAACGTTGCGGTCGAGATCGGCACTCCCGTCGCGCGAACCCCTTCTCCCGAGGCGGGTCACGAAGATGTCCATGTCGCTCACCGGGCCGGGGCCGTGGGGATAGAGATAGGCCACGCGGTTTCCGTGCGGTGCAAAGAACGGGTCGTACTCGTAGCTCCTGCGGGCGGTGAGCACACGCGCCGTCCCGCCGGACGCGGGCACCGCCACGATCGTCGTCTCGTCCGTGTCGCTGTCGTCGGCGTCACGCTGACGGGTGTAGACGATCCAGCGTCCGTCCGCGGACCACGACGGAGCGGAGACGGATCCTCCGATCGGGGGCGCCCCCTCGAGGACACTCGTCGGCTTGTGTGTGATCTCGTGCACGGCCCCGCTTCGGAGCGTGAGGATCCAGATCTCGGACGGGCGCGGGGGGGCGGTGATGAGGTCGTCGTCGTCGTGGACGGCGAAGAGATCGCGTCCCAGCCGGCGCTCGCGGGCAGAAAAGCGCGGCGGATCCGGCGTGACGTAGGCGATGCGACCGCCGTGCGGGCTCCAGGCGTACTGCTCCACCCCGCCGGGGGCGCGGCTCAGGCGGCGGGGCGTCCCTCCGCTCGCCGCGACGGCGTAGATCTCGGGAGGCGAACCCGCAACGGTGGCGAGAAACGTGATCGTCCGTCCGTTGGGGGCCCACGCGGGGTCGACGAGGGTGCGCATGCCGCGGACGAGGGCGCGCGGCCGACCGCCGTCGAGGCGCTCCACCCAGAGGGTGGGTCGGTAGCGGTTGTGGACGGCGTCCACCCGGAGCGTCACAAAGGCGATCCGCCCCCCCGCGGGAGAGAAGACAGGCGAAACGAGACGCACGAGGCGGCGGAAGGCGCGAAGCGTCGGGGGGGGAGGCGAGGCAGCCCGCCCCTGCGGCACAACCGCAGCACAGCCGACAAAAACCAAGAGGAGGAGCGTGGAGAGGGAGGATCGCTTCACGGACAGGCCCTCGCGGTGGTCGATGCGGGCGAACACCCGCGTTTCCCGGCGATTATCCCAAAAGTCGTCCCTCAGGGCGGACACCCCTTCCACCAGAGCTCCACCCGGAGGACGATCTCTCTTTCGGGGTGAAGAGAGGAGCGGCTCGCTGAGAGAACCCTGGACGACTGCTCCCTGGAGTGATCCGGGAGAGCACGGGTGATTCGGCCCCGGGCGCCTCGGGGATCGTTCCACGATAGACCGACAGACCGACCCCTTAACCCGTCGCACCACCCACCATGCCCTGTGGCCGCCGGAATCGACTCTCTACTTTCACAGAGCTCGGTGACGACAGAAGCCCGCACGAGGGGGAGCGGAGCCCGGATGGCGCCTTCGGCGTCCGATTCCGCCCGAGAGCCGGGCGACGTCCCCAGCGACTTCTAGAGGATCCGTCACCGGTGCCCACTCCGTACAATAGTGGGGTCGACCCTCGTTATTGATTTCCGGAAATCCCCATGACCGAATCCCCCTCGTTCTCGTTTTACGATGTCACCGTTCCGCTTTTCGCCCACGAGCTCGGAGCCCTCTCGTCCATCCTCAAGAAGGGCGCCGCCCACGCCGAGACCCGGAAGATCGACCCCGTGGTCTTTCTCCAGGGCCGTCTCGCCCCCGACATGTTCCCGCTCGTCCGCCAGGTGCAGATCGCGACCGACCAGGCCAAGGGGGGCGCGGCCCGTCTCGCCGGTCTCGAACCTCCGCGTTTCGAAGACACCGAGGCGTCGTTCCCCGAACTCGAGGACCGCATCGCGCGCACGATCTCGTTCCTCTCGGGTCTCGAGCGCCGTGCGTTCGCCGAGGCCCCTTCACGCACGATTCGGCTCCCGCAACGCGAGCGGACGGTGGAGCTACCCGCCCTCTCCTATCTTCAAGGCTATGTGCTTCCGAATTTCTTCTTCCACACGACGGCGGCCTACGCCATTCTGCGTCACCTGGGCGTGGAAATCGGCAAGATGGACTTCCTCGGACTCGCCCGCACCGAAGACCTCGCACACGGCCTGTCGCTTCCCAAACGCTGAGAGCCCGCACGTCGAGGATCCGGGGAGAAGTCCCGACGCCACAGCGTCGAACGACGCTACGACCCGGAGCTGACGCGGGCTCGCCGACCCCTTGGACGCGACGCTCGCACCAAGGATGACGGGAACGCCGAGAGGCTCGGGGGGCCCGGCGCCTGGCCCGCGAGGCACACGGGAAGGCCGGTGTTCGGGAGGGCCGGCCGAAGACACGAATCCGGTTTGAAGCGACAAAGAGATCGTGAAGAACGGCCGCCCCTGCCCTCAGGAGGACTTCTTGGACTCTTGGGCGGGAGAGCGCCGGGAGGGATCCGCGTTCAGCCCGGGCTCTTGCGGAAGAGTGGGAGGTGGGCCAAGGCGATGACCGGTTCGCGCCCCGCCTCACCTTCGGTGCACACCGCTGCTACACCCACCACGCGTCCGCCGGCGAGGGCGACCAGCCGTTGCATCGCCTCCAGAGTTGATCCCGTACTCACCACATCGTCGACGAGGAGAACGGATCGCCCGGCCATCGTCACCCGGTCACGGGCGTCGAGATAGAGGGTCTGCTCCTTCTGGGCCGTGATCGAGCGGGTGGTGACCGAAAGAGCCTCGCCCATGTAGAGCTTGTGGCTTTTTCGGAAGACGACGTACGGACACTTCGCGAGACGCGCGAGGGCGTGGGCGAGCGGGATGCTCTTGGCCTCGGGAGTCGCAATGACGTCAAAGCCCCGAGTCGCCACCCGTTCGTGGAGCAGGCGCGCGGCCTCTTCCACCAGCTCGGTGTCCCCGAGGATGTTGAGGACGGCGATCGCTTGCCCGGGAGCCACCCGAACCACGGGAAGCTCGCGCGTCAGAGCGCCGATGACAAGAGTGTGATGCGCGGGCGTCACGGCCATGGCCTCCAAGAACACACGGGCGGCGAGTGCGGATTATATAGAGGCTCTTTAGGTTTCGGAGGCGCTCGCCTCGTCCGTGAAGAAACACCCCCGACCGGCGGCCTTCGCTCGGTAGAGCGCCCGGTCGGCCCGGGCGAAAAGTTGCGCGGAGGACTCCCCCGCTCGGCGGCAGGCGGCCCCGACCGACAAGGACACGCGAACCGGCCCCGCGGTCGTCGCGACAGGCTCGTCCGCGACCGCGCGGAAAACCCGCTCGAGACAGGCTTGGGCTCCGCGTTCCCCCGTTTCGGGAAGGACGAGGACGAACTCGTCTCCTCCGAAACGCCCGACGGTGCTCGCGAGGATCTCGGGGTCCCCACTCGATGCGCTCCCTCCCGGATGGGCGATCCAGTCCTGGCGACGCAACGTCGTTTCGAGCCGCACGGCCACCGCCTTGAGAACCTCGTCCCCAACCCCGTGGCCGAAGGTGTCGTTGATCGTCTTGAAGTTGTCGATATCGAGAACCGCGAGCGCGAGACCGTCCGGTTCGGTGTTCCCGCGCCGCTCGATTCGGGCAATCTCCCGCTCAAGGATCTCGCGCAGGTGACGCCGGTTCCAGAGCCCGGTCAGGTCATCGCGCACGCTGAGTTCCCGAATCCTCGCGAGGGCTTGTTCAAGCTCGGCGCGCGCCCGCCGATTCTTCTCGCGCAGTGTCGAGACGTACCCCCCCATCAAGGAAATCCAGACCAGCAGGGTGACGAGGATGAGGAGGCTCACGGCGTCCTTCCCCACCGCCCGCAGCGGATAACCTTGGGCGGTGAGGCGCCAGAAGAAGAACGTCAGAAACGCGAGGATGGCAAAAAGGGCGACGCGCAGATATTCCTCGCGCTTGAGCTGAAAGACACCGAAGAAGAAACTCGCGAAATAAAGGCTCAGGAAGAGGTCCGTCCCCCGGCGAAGGACGGCGAGGAGGAGAAGGATCACGAGCGAGGCCGTTGCGATCTGCACGGCCGTGAGGCTCGGATCGGAAAAAGGCCACCGCTCGGTGATTCCGCTCCGGATGAGCGCGTAGAAAAGAGTGTTGGCGACAATCACCAGAAGAAGGATCAGGGCGATCGATGCCCACCCTCCGCGGACCCAACCCAAATGCACGGCCACGGCGAGGGCGGGAAGGTACGTGAAATAGGACACAAACCCGAGGAGGGTCCGCCGAATCCTGAGAGCCCGGAGCGGCTCGCGTCCGAAGAGCCGGATCGTGAGACGCTCCCGCACGCGGTGGGGCTGCGACGCGGCCTCGGAGGCCTCGGTTCCTGCGGTGGGTTTGCGTTCCGTCATGTCGGCTCGTTTTTTCATCAGCTGGAATGCGCAGAGCTTCGCGGTCCGGACCCACGAAGAAGAGGCGGCCTCGTAGCCCAAGGTCGAGTATAACCGCGAGAGGGCACCGTGGCGGTCTCTTCAAGGGGGGCGTCACGGCGCTTCCCCCCCCTCGAGACCGGCGCCGGTCGAGCGGGTCCGTTCGTGCTGCATTAAGATAGGGGCGCTCAGGCGGAACGGCAGCATCATCCCCCCTCACACTGGGAGCCCCCAAGATGTCCGGACCCCTCCGCCGCCGTGCCGCGCTGGCTCTTCCCACGGCTTTTCTCGCCTTCTTCATCGTCGTGCCCGCGCGTGTTCGGGCCGCATCCGCCCTGCCCACCAAAAAGCTTGCGGTGATTCGTGTTCGCGGCGAGGGGCTCGCCCAGGTCTCGACGCGCATCGCCGAGCCGGTCTACGTCCTCACCGCGACGATGATGAAGCGGATGGGCTACGCCACCGTCGGGCAAATCCTCTCCGAGTTTCCGTTCAACGGCAGCGCCTCCGCGCTCACCACCACATACACGAAACAGTTCACGAACGGCGGTGAGCAAAACGTGAGCCTCCACAGCCTCGGCCACAATCGGGTGCTCGTCCTCATCAACGGCAAGCGCTGGGTCAGCGGACTCAAGGGCGACGTCGACATCAGCACGATTCCCCTCCCGCTCGTCTCGCGGATCGTGATCTATGACGCGAGCGGTGGGGCACGCTACGGCGGGGAGGCCGTGGCCGGTGTCGTCAACATCATCCTCCACCGTTCCTTCAACGGTTTCGTGGCCAACGTGTACGGCGGGATTTACCACGGCGACGGCCACTGGGATGGCGGCACCGACGCGGTGAGCCTCACCGGTGGCAGCGGCAACAGCCGGCACGGGGTCATGTTTTCGTTGAGCTACCTCGACCAAGCCGCCATCCCGAGCGGGGACCGGACGATCTCGAACGTCCCGCTTGCCGGCACGGGGCTCACCCGGGGAAGCCCCGCCAACCCCTGGGGGGATTTCGAGTTTTACGCCGACGGCGGTCCCTTTGCCGGCGATCCGGCCTGCGGCGGCGGCAACCCCCCACTGTGCAACCTCACGCGGATCCCCGGAACGAGCGGGAATCAGGTCGGTGACTTTGCCCCCTTCTCGATCGCCGACAACTTCAACACCGCCCCCTTCAACCAGCTCCTCGAGCCCCTCGAGCGCACGAGCGCCTACCTCCGGGCGTACCGCTCGTTCGGCCACGGCGTTATGGGCACCGTCAGCGGCTTTTTCAACCGACGCGACAGCGCCCAGCAGTCGTCCCCACCTCTCCTCTTCATCGGTCAGGACGGGCTCCCGATCAACATCCCCGCGGACCAGCCCTACAACCCTTTCGGCATCGCCCTCAACTCGAGCGGACCCAACACGAACCTCGTGAGCCTGGGACGGGCCATGGTCGAGGACGGCCCGCTTCTTCTCACCGAGACGGTGAACACCTACCGGATCGACGCCGGCCTCGAGGGCACGGAGCGTCTTTCGGGTCTCGGCCGCGGCCCCTGGTCCTGGGACCTCTACGGCATCGTGGCCCAGAACGACGTGACCAACAACAATCACGGGCGCTTCGATCTCGCTCATCTCGCGCTCGCCCTGGGTGCCCCCGCAGCCTGCGCCGCCACACCGGGCTGTGTCCCTCTCGATCTCTTCGGGGGACCGGGGACCGTGACGCCCGCCATGCTCCGCTACATCGCCCTCGATGAGGTCAACACGATCGACAACACACAGAAGATCGTGGCCGCCGACCTCCACAACCACGATCTCCTTCCGCTCCCCGCCGGCCCGCTCGGGTTCTCTTTCGGTTACCAATACCGCGAGCATTTCGGCGTCTCGAACCCGAACCCCGTCGCCCAGTACGGCGAGGACAGCGCGAGTCCGGGGATCCCCGTCCTGCCCACGGTCGGCGGCTACGTGGCGAGCTCGGCGTACGTGGGCTTCAACGTGCCCCTCCTGCGTCGTCTCCCGGCCGCCCACGAGCTCGTGCTGAATCTCGTTCACCGCTTCAGCCACTACTCGGACTTCGGGTTCCACCAGCTGAGTCAGGCCACCCTCCTCGACCACGTCACGCGGGACTTCACTGTGCGTCTCCTCTGGGCTCAGGGGTTCCGGCAGCCCGACATTCACGACACGGACGCCGCCCTCGTCGAGGAGCCCCTGGCCGTGAGCGACCCGTGCAGCGGAGCGAACCCCGACTCGACCGTCGGCCGCAACTGCGCGGCCGCGGACGTCCCGACCGGCTACCGTCAGACGAACCCCGATGTGAACGTCCTCACCGGCGGCAACCCCAATCTCAAGCCGGAAACGTCGATCAACAAGGTCATCGGCTTCGTCTGGACCCCGAGCTCGCTTCCGATGAGCGTCCAGGCCGACTACTACCGCATCGCGATCGGCAACGCGATCGGCAGCCCCGGAGCCAACACGGTCCTCGACGAGTGTTATCTCGACGGCAACCCCGCCGCCTGCGACCTCGTCACCCGCAACCCCGACGGCTCCCTCGCCCTCGTCCGCGACACGAGCGAAAATCTCGGGACGATCTTCACCGACGGGATCGACGGGGCCGCCCGCTACCGCTTTCCCACGGAACCCTGGGGCGATGTGGGGCTCTCACTCGTCGCCAACTGGGTGCGCAACTGGTACACCTCCACCCCGAACCCCAAGGGCGGCGCCACGGTCACGAATCTCGACGGCGTCGAACGTGGAGGGACGAGTTTTCCGCTCGCCGTCCCGCGCTGGCGGGCGATCGGCGCGGTGACGTGGGACCGCGGCCCGTGGTCGGCGACGGCCGATCTCGAGTACATCGGGAGCCTGACCGAGAAGTGCAGCGATTTCCTGAACGGCACCCCTTTCAGCCTGACCGCCCTCGGCGACTGTTCGGACCCCGACCCCCAGGACAACGCGCTCTCTCAAAACCACATCGGGAGCGTCTTCTACGTCGACGCGTCGGTGGGCCACAGCTTTCACGCGGCGCGCACGGAGGTCACCGTGGGCGTGCACAACCTGCTCGATCGCAGCCCACCGATCTCCACCCAGCAAGTGATCAACAGCTACGATCCAACGCTCTACGACGTGCCGGGACGGTTTCTCTACGTCGAGGCCCAAACGTCCTTCTGAGGCCACGGGAACGGCGGTCGCGGTTCCGTGCCCGCGACCGCCGTTCAGGGCACAATGGAAGGCGGGCGCGCCCGTAGCTCAGGTGGATAGAGCATCGCACTCCTAAGGCGAGGGTCGGAGGTTCAAATCCTCCCGGGCGCGCCAATCGGCGGATTCCCTCCTGGAACCCGAGCCCCGCGGCGGGCTCCTCCTCCCGGAGCCCGCCGGGACCGACCCTCCCCACGCTTCATCGAGAGAAAACCCTCACCTCACAGGTGACCGGCGATCACAGGACCCCGATCCCGCCATCTCCCACACTGTGGGGTGTAGAGGGAGACGGCTCTTAGACACAGTACGTCCGTGCCCCGCGGGGGGATGCAGTCCCGGGATCACGCACCTCCCAACCGTCGGCGCCGATGCGGCAGCACGTTGGGCTCCGCGTACGTTCGTGCATCCAGCCGCTCGAGGCCCACGTAAGAGAAGGCAACGGCACTTGCCTTCTTTTCCCAACGGAGTCACCATCCATGACCAACGTCTCTTTCACCGCCGCACGTCGGCTGGCCGGCGGAGCGCTCCTCTTCGCCGTCCTGTCCACAACGGCCTTCGCCCGTCTCCCGATCACCTATGTCGGTGGACACGCGATGTATCCGTCAAAGAACATCGTGCAGAACGCCCTCCATTCCCCGGTGCACACGATCCTCGTCAAAGCCGTCGTGACCGCAGGACTCGTCAAGGCCCTCGAAGGCCCGGGGCCGTTCACGGTCTTTGCCCCGACGAACACGGCTTTTGGGAAGCTCCCCCGGGGAACGGTGGCCAACCT
>JAKCBQ010000053.1 GCA_021839245.1 Pseudomonadota bacterium | reverse complement strand
GACGGCGCTCCGACCGATCATCTTGGGCAGGCCGTGCGTGAGTTTCGTCCAGGTCTTGCCGCCGTTCGTCGAGCGGTACAGCCCGCCTCCGGGGCCTCCGCTCACGAGTTTCCAGGGGAAGCGGTGCACGTACCAGAGACCGGCGACCATGACTTCGGGGTTGCCGGGCTCATAGGCGAGGGTCGAGCAGCCCGCGTGGTCGTTGGTGTAGAGGACACGGGTCCAGGTCTTCCCCTCGTTCGTCGAGCGGTAGACTCCCCGCTCCGTTGTGCCGTTCCACAGGTTGCCGAGGACGCAGGCGAAGACGACCTTCGGATTCTGCGGATCGACGACCATGGCGCTGATCTGACCGGCGTGGCGGAGCCCGCGGAACTTCCAGCTCTTGCCTCCGTCGGGCGAGAAATAGACACCGCCGCCGTTCAGGACGTCGTCGCGCGGATTGTCCTCGCCGGTCCCCACCCAGACGAGGTTCGGGTTCGAGGGCGCGAGTGCGATCGCGCCGATCGAAGCGGTGTCGGCGTGCGGCAGGATCGCCCGCCAGCTGTAGCCGCCGTTGGTGGTTTTCCACACCCCTCCACCGGCCGCGCCGATGTAGTAGACCTCGGGTTGCCCAGGGACACCGACCACGGTGGTCACGCGCCCCCCGGCGATGGCGGGGCCGAGGTCGCGGAGCTTCAAGTGGCGGAAGGGGTGGGGCGCGGCGAGCGCGAGGGCGGGCAGAGCCAGGCTCAGGCCGAGGGCCGCGGCGAGGAGCCGGCGGGACGTGCGGGACTGTGACACGGGGTGACCTCCAAGAGGAGTGAGGGTCGAAAACGACGAGACGGATCCCCGCGTGGGCCGCGGGCCGATCCGTCCCGGACCGAGTATAGCGCTCCGGCGGGTGGCTCGGCGCGGCTCTGTGGCAGAATGCCCCGGTCGTCCGCCGGGAGCCCAGGCCGCGTGTCTCGTCTCATCCTTGTTCGCCACGGGGAAAGCCTGTGGAACGCCGAAAACCGCTTCACCGGCTGGCACGACGTGGCTCTCAGCCCGCGCGGGATCGAGGAGGCGCGGGCCGCGGCGGGGCTCCTCGTCGCCGCCGGGATCCGCCCCGGCCGGGCGTTTGCGTCCTACCTCCGCCGGGCGCTGCACACACTCTTCATCCTGCTCGACGGGACCGACCGTCTGTGGATCCCGGTCGAGAAGAGCTGGCGTCTCAACGAACGCCACTACGGCGCCCTCCAGGGGCTCGACAAGGACGAGACCCGCAGGCGCTACGGGGCCGAGCAGGTCCAGCTCTGGCGGCGGAGCTACGACGTCGCCCCGCCGCTCCTCGCTCACGAGGATCCGCGTCATCCCGCCCACGACCCCCGCTATGCCGGGGTCGATCCTGAGCTTTTGCCGAGCGGGGAGTCGCTGGCCGACACCCTGCGGCGCGTGCGCCCCTACTGGGACGAGGCGATCGCCCCGGCGCTCCGTTCGGCCCCCGATGAGGACGTCCTCGTCTGTGCGCACGGCAACAGTCTTCGCGCCCTCGTCAAACATCTCGAGGGGTTGGATGATCGCGAGATCGTCCGTGTCGAGATCCCGACCGGAGCCGCGCTGGTCTACCGGCTCGACGGGGGGCTGGGGCCCGTCTCCAAGGAGGTGCTCGCCCCGTCCGGGTCCTCGGCGGAAGGAAGCGCCCGCACGACGAGGGCACCGTAGGCGTCCGTCCGTCGGTCCCTGAGGAACGGCCAGCGCCGCCTCTGCTCTTCGGTCGCCTCGGTTTCGAGCGTCGCGAGAAGCACCGTCTCCTCGTCCGCTCCGGCCGCGGCCGTCATGTCGCCAAAGACGCCGGTGATGAAGCTTCCGCCCCAGAAGTCGAGCCCTGCCGAGGCCCCGGAGGGATCGTCCTCGTGGCCGACACGGTTCGCGACGAGCACCGGAAGAGCGTTCGCGACCGCGTGGGCGCGCTGCACGAGCTCCCAGGCGTCCCGCTCCCGTCGGCGCACGGGCTGCGGATCGCGTGGATCCCAGCCGATCGCCGTCGGGTAGAGAAGGAGATCGGCCCCCGCGAGCGTCATGAGCCGGGCGGCCTCGGGGAACCACTGGTCCCAGCAGACGAGGGTGCCCAGGGAGAGATCGCCGTCGCGGATCGGCACGAAACCGAGATCCCCCGGAGCGAAGTAGTACTTCTCGAAAAAGTTCGGATCGTCGGGGATGTGCATTTTGCGGTAGCGACCGACGAGGCGGCCGCGGGCGTCGAGGACGACGGCGGTGTTGTGACCGAGTCCCGCAAGCCGACGCTCGAAGAGCGAGGTCACGGCCGTGAGGCCGAGGCGCCGGCACTCCTCACCAAGCCAGGCGGTGGTGGGCCCGGGAACCGGCTCGGCACGGGCGTGCCCCTCGGGTCGGGCGCATTGGGCGGGGTAGGGATCGAAGACGAGTTCCGGAAGGAGGACGAGGCGGGCGCCGGCGGCCCGCGCCTCTTCGAGGAACCCACGCACGCGTTCCCGCTGCCGGGTGCGGTCGGGCTCGACGCGGCACTGGACGACGGCGCAGGTGATCTTCACGATCGTCTTCCGCCCGTCACGGAAAGCACCCCTCTCGAGTAGGTCATCGTTGCGCAGTGAAGACTTCCGTACTGGTGAACGAGGCCGCGGGCGGGGACGGAGAGCGCCTCGCGTCCAACGAAAACCTCCGCGAGGCGGCGGCGGGCCTCGCTGTCCTCACGTACGCCGTAAGCGGGGACGAGCACACGGCCGGGGGCGAGGACGAAATTGCAGTAATTCGCCGGCAGTGGTTCGCCGTCCTCGCCGCGGAGCGGTTCCGGAAGGGGGAGGGGAAGCAGCGTGTAGGGTTGTCCGTGCGGATCGCGGAACGCCCGAAGCTCCGAGGCGAGATCGTCCCCGCTGCCGTCCTGGTAGACGAGGACGTCCCGCGCGGCGAAGCGGGCGAGGGTGTCGATGTGCCCGTCGGTGTCGTCGCCGGGGAGGGCTCCGCGCTCGAGCCAGAGGACGCGCCGAGCTCCGAGGGTCGCGGCGAGGAGAGCTTCCCAGCCCTCCCGTGCGGTGAGGTCCGGGTTGCGACGCGGATCGAGGAGACAGCGGCTGCGGACGAGAAGCGTGCCCGCCCCGTCGCTCTCGACGTTGCCGCCTTCGAGGACGGTCTCGACGCGCTGGAAAGGAATGCCATTGAAGAGGCCCTGTTCGGCGAGAGACCGGCTGAGGCGGTCGTCGTCGTCCGCCGGGTATTTGTCGCCCCAGCCGTTGAAGCGGAAGTCGAGAAGGGCGGGGCCGTCCCCCCGGCGGACGGCGAGGGGCGCCGTATCGCGCATCCAGATGTCGTCGTAGGGCACCTGCGCGGTCCTGAGGCCGCCACGTCCGTCTCGGCCGAGCCGATCCGTGAGACGTGAGCCGCTCTCTTCATCGGGAACGAGGAGAAGGACGTCCGCGACCGCAAGGAGCGCGGAGGCGAGCGCCTCGAGGTCGGAGCGGGCCTCGGCGAGGGTTCCTCGCCATCCCCCGCCCGTGCGCGGCCAGGCGAGGAGGGCGCCTTGACCTCCGTCCCACTCGGCGGGGAGAAGGACGCCGTCCGGCCTCTCCGTCATGCCCCGCCGCCGTGGTGGGGGAGATGGACCCGAGGCGGGATCCACGGCTTCGTCACGATCGTCTGGAGCACCAGGTTGCGTTCGAAGTAAACGATGAAACGCGGGTAGACCCAGCGTGTGATCCGCGGGTGACCGACCGCGGGAAGAACCCGCCGGGGCGGTCCCCAGAGCGCGCGGACGTTGGCCATCGTCATGAAATGCAGAGGCCGGTGGATGGGGCGGGCTGCGGCGGGAACGGTGAGGACCGCCAGCGCGAGGGCGGCCAGGGGAGCGGTTAAGATACGCATCAAGACACCTCCTTCGGGGCGCCTTCCGCCGGTCTTCGTCCGGTGCTTCGGCGGGCGTCCCACGTCCCGACAGTGTACGCGTCCGGAGGGTCGAGGTCATCGTCCTTTCCGGTTGAAGCATGCCGCGTTCGATCGCCCCCGTCTTGGCTTGGCGCTATTTCCGTGGCCAGCGGCGGAGTTTCGTTTCCCTCGTGGGGGCGCTGGCCACCCTCGGGCTCGTCGTCGGGGTCGCCGCGCTCATCACGGTGCTCTCGGTCATGAACGGCTACGAGCGGACGATGCGTCGGCGCATCGTCGGGATGACCGCCGCGGTCAATGTCGTGGGGTTTCACCAGCACATCGCCCGCTGGCGTCACGTCGCCGCGGTGGCCGGCGGAAACCCGCTCGTGCACGGAGCTCTGCCCTACGTTCTCGGTCAGGGCATGCTCTCCTACCACGGGGCGATCGCGGGCGTTCGCGTCGAGGGCGTCGATCCCGCCCGCGCCCGGGCGGTCCTCGACCTCGGGCGGCACATGATTGCCGGGCGGCTCGGCGCCCTCGACCGCCACCCCTGGGGAATCGTGCTCGGCAAGGATCTTGCCCTCGCCCTCGGGGTCTGGACGGGCGGCCACATCGTGCTCCTCGTCCCGGCGGGTCTCGTCGGTCCCTTCGGCGTCATCCCGCGCTTGCGGACCTTCCGGGTGGTGGGCATCTTCGACGCCGGGGACTACGCCTACGACGCCACGATGGCGTTCACCTCGCAGCACGACGCCCGTGTGCTCTTCGGCCTCCCCCCGGGGACGGTGAGCGGCGTCCGTCTCGCCGTGCCCCGTCTCATGCGCGCGCCCGCGGTCGCCCGCTGGCTCGTCCGTCGGCTCCACGGCGACTATTACGTGAGCGACTGGATCTACGCCCACCGCCATCTCTTCAAGGCGATCGCGATCGAGAAACTCACGATGTTCACGATCCTTCTTCTCATCGTCGCCGTGGCGGCGTTCAACATCGTCGCCTCCCTGGTCATGGTCGTCACCGACAAGCAGGGCGACATCGCCATCCTGCGGACGCTCGGCACGCGCACACGGACGGTGATGGGGGTGTTCGTCGTCCAGGGGATGATCGTGGGCGTCTTCGGCATCGGGCTCGGGCTTTTCTTCGGTGTTCTTCTCGCGCACAACGTCGAGCCCGTCGTCCTGTTCCTCAAGAACGTCTTCGGTGTCGATCTTTTCCCCTCGCGCATCTACCAGATCGGGACCCTGCCCTCGCACGTCGAGACGAGGCAGGTCCTCACCGTGGCCGTGGCCGCTCTCGGGCTCACGTTCCTCGCCACCCTTTATCCGGCTTGGCGGGCGAGTCGTCTCGTGCCCGTCGAGATTCTCCGGCATGAATGAGATCCCGCCCGCCCTCGAAGCCCGCGCCCTCGTCAAGGGTTACCGCGACGGGGCCCGGCGCATCGAAGTGCTGCGCGGCCTCGATCTCGTCGTGGCGCCCGGCTCTTCCCTCGCCGTGCTCGGTGCCTCGGGTTCCGGCAAGAGCACGCTTCTTCATCTTCTGGGCGGCCTCGACCGGCCCGACGGGGGGGGCGTCGCCGTCGAAGGGCGCGATCTCGCACGTCTCGGCGCGCGTGAGCGCCTTCACTTCCGCAACCGTCGCTTGGGCTTCGTCTACCAGTTTCATCACCTGATCGCCGAACTCTCGGCGGGCGACAACGTGGCCCTCCCCCTCGTCCTCGGAGGTCGCTCGTGGCGCTCCGCCCGCGGGGAGGCCGCGGCCCTGCTCGGCCGGGTCGGGCTCGGCGCCCGGCTGCACAACCGTCCGAGCACACTCTCGGGTGGGGAGCGGCAGAGGGTGGCCGTGGCCCGCGCCCTTGTCGCCCGTCCCGCCCTGGTGCTGGCCGACGAGCCGACGGGGAACCTCGACCCGGCGACCGGCGGCGAGGTCGTGCAGCTTCTCTGCGAACTGCCGCGCGCCGAAGGCGCCGCCCTCGTCGTCGCCACCCACGACGCTCATCTCGCACGCGTTCTCGACCGTCGTCTCGTGCTCCGCGAAGGGCGCCTCACGGAGGAGGGGGACGCCGCCGCGTCCCCGTTATGATGGGGCGGCACCCGTCCTTCGTCGGGAGAGGTCCGCATGCTTGAACTCCTCGAGGCCGGAGGCTGGGTCATGCTCCCGCTCCTTCTGGCCGCCGTCATCGCCACGGCGGTGGTGCTCGAGCGTCTCTGGGCGCTGCGCCGGAGCCGGATCGCACCCCCGCATCTCACCGCCCAGCTCTGGGGCTGGCTGCGGGCGGGCACGCTCGGGGAGGAACGTCTCGAAGCGGTCCGCCTGGGCTCGCCCCTCGGCCGTCTGCTCGTCCTCGGCCTCGGCTTGAGCGGCGAGCCCGTCGAGATCCTGCGTGAGCGGCTCGAGGACGCCGGCCGGCAAACGGCCCAGGAGCTGGGCCGCTATCTCAACACTCTCGGCACCATTGCGGCCGTCTCGCCGCTTCTCGGACTCCTCGGGAGCGTCCTCGGGATCATGCGCGCGTTCACGCGCATCTCCGTCCACGGGGCGGGCGATCCGCGTCTTCTCGCCGGGGGAGTGGCCGAAGCCCTGGTTTCGACCGCCGCCGGCCTGAGTGTGGCCATCCCCTCGCTCGTGGCCTACCGTCTCCTGCGCGGGCGGGCCCAGGAACTCACGCTCCGTCTCGAGCATGAGGTGGGCGCGTTCCTCGACGCCGTTCGCCGACGGCGCACGGACGAGGGTCGCGCCCCGTGAGATTCGCGCCCGACGAGGTGGAAACCCCGGAGCTCAGCGTCGTACCTTTCATCGACATCCTCCTCATGCTCCTCGTCTTCTTCATGATGTCGACGACGTTCATTCGCACCGCCCACATCGCCGTGACCCTTCCGCGTGCGGCGGTCGGGCGGGCGCCCATGCGTCCCGGTCTGGTCATCAGTATCGACCGCCGCGGCCGCTACTACGTCGACGGGGAGACCCTCGGAGGCTCGGGGCCGCGGGCGCTACAACGCGCGCTCGCGCGCTTCGCCGGGGCCCGGCGCAATCTTCCCGTCACCATCCGGGCCGACGCCCGCGTGGACTATCAGGCTGTGGTCACGGCGATGAGTGTCGCCGGCTCGATGGGCTTCGCGCATCTCAATCTCGTCACCACCGCGCGGCCGCAGAAGCCGCCGCCGCCGTGAGCCGCGCGTCCGAAGCGGTCCCGCGCGCGACCCTCCGCCGTCTTCTCCGCTACGTCCGTCCGTACGCGGGGATTCTCCTCGGGGCGCTTGTCGCCATGACGGTGACGGCGCTCACCCAGCCGCTCTTCGCCGCTCTCCTCAAGCCGCTTCTCAACGGCAGTTTCGCCCACCGTCCGGTGCCCTACCTGCGCTGGATCCCGCTCTTTGTGTTCCTCCTCTTCGTGGTCCGGGGTCTCAGTGCGTTCGTCTCGAACTACGGGATGGCCTGGGTTGGACGGCGGGTGGTCGAGCGCCTGCGCGGGGACCTCTTCGACCATCTCCTCGGGCTTCCGGCCGCCGAGTACGACCGCCGTCCGCCGGGCACGATCGTCTCCATCTTCAGCTACAACGCCGAGCAGGTCGCCACCACCGCCGCGGGTTCGCTCACCATCCTCGTCCGCGACGCTCTCACCGTCCTCGGACTGGTCGCCTGGCTGCTCTATCTCGACCCCCTCCTCACCGTGACCGTCTTCGTGGTGACCCCACCGACGCTTGCGGTCGTGCGCGTCCTCGGCCGCCGTTTCCGAAGCGTGAACCACCGCATCCAGACGTCGATGGGGGAAGTCACGCGACTGGCCGAAGAAGCGATTGCGGCCCACGTGGTCGTCAAGGCCTACGGTGGACACGCGGTCGAGAGTGCGCGCTTCGCGCGCGAAAACGCGCACAACACGCGGCTCAACATCAAGCTC
>JAKCBQ010000052.1 GCA_021839245.1 Pseudomonadota bacterium | reverse complement strand
GGCGGTAGAGACCCTGGGTGACGTAAGGATCGGCGGCCCACCAGTGACGCGCGTCCTCGAGGTCGGCGAATGCCGCGACGACGAGGCTTCCCCGCGTCGTGGTCTCGGGGTCGTGGGCCACGCTGTCGTCTTCTCCCCACGGGGCGGCGAGGCGGAGCCGGCCTTCCGAGCGTAGAGTCTCGAGGCGGCTCCTGTGCTCCGTGCGCAGGCGCAGCCGGAGCTCGCTCCGTGCGGGGTCGTCCTCGGCAATCATGGCGTACCACATCGGTGCTACGGGTCTCGGCCCTGGCGTCGGGGCCCGGATTTTGGGCGGCGGGCCGCCCGCCGTTCCGGGGCGGGATTATGCGCTTCATCCTAGCACAAGCGTTCCGTGCACTCCGGAATCCCGTTCCCGCGCGCCCGTATAATGCCGGCATGCTTGAGCTCGATTTCATGCAGCGGCTCGCCATCTGGGTCCTTCCGGTTCTGTTTGCCGTGACGCTCCACGAAGTGGCCCACGGTCTCGTCGCCCGCCGCCTGGGGGACCGGACCGCCGAAATGCTTGGCCGCCTCAGTTTGAATCCCCTGCGCCACATCGACCCCATCGGGACGATCCTGGTGCCGCTCATCATGCTGCTTCTTCCGTTCGGCATTCTTTTCGGCTGGGCCAAACCCGTGCCGGTCAACCCGCGCAACTTCCAGGATCCGCGACGCGGCATGGCGTACGTGGGGGCGGCGGGACCGTTCGCCAATCTCCTCATGCTTCTCGCGTGGGTCCTCGTCGTGCGTGTGGGCACCCTCGCCGTCTCCGTCGACGCGTTTTGGGGCGAGGTGTTTGTTCTCATGGGCGTGGCCGGAGTGCTCATCAACGCCGTTCTCATGCTCTTCAATCTCATCCCCATTCCGCCGCTCGACGGGAGCCGTGTGCTGGCGGGTGTCGTCAGCCCCCCGGCGGCCCGTGTACTCGCCCGGATCGAGCCCTACGGACTGTGGATCGTCGTTCTCCTTTTGCTCACCGGGGTGCTCCAGAGTGTCCTCGGCCCGCTCTTCGTGGGACTTCTCACCCTGATTCGTCCTCTCACCGGTCTTCCCGTCTCCGCCCTTCTCGGAGCGGTCCAGGCGCTCCACTTTTGAGTCCGGTGGATTCCGCCGCTCCACCGCCGCCCCGCGAGCCGGTCGTCTCGGGCATGCGTCCAACCGGGGCTCTTCACCTCGGGCACTACCACGGTGTTCTCCGCAACTGGGTGGCGCTCACCCGTGATCACGAGTGCCTCTATTTCGTCGCCGACTGGCACGCGCTCACAACGCGCCTCGACCGCCCGGAGGAGATCGCTCATCACACCCGTGAGATGGTGATCGACTGGATCGCCTCGGGGCTCGATCCCGAGCGGGCGACACTGTTCGTCCAGTCGCGGGTGCGGGCTCACGCCGAGCTTCATCTTCTGCTGTCGATGATCGTGCCCGTGGGCTGGCTCGAGAGAGTGCCCAGCTACAAGGATCTTCGTCAGACCGCCGCCGCGGAGGACACTCTTTCCTACGGGTTCCTGGGCTACCCCGTGCTCATGAGCGCCGACGTCCTTCTCTACCGTGCGGCCGGCGTCCCGGTGGGCGAGGACCAGGTGGCGCATCTTGAACTCACGCGCGAGATTGCCCGTCGCTTCAACGACCTCTACGGTCGCGGTCCGGCGTTTGCGGCCGATCTCGAACGCGTTCTCGGAGGTCTCGCGTCGGATGTGCGCCGCGCGTACGACGAGGCTCTTCGGGCCTACCGCGAGCGTGGTGAGGAGAAGGCGCTCGCGGATCTCGAACAACGCCTGGCGGGAGTGTCCGGCCTCGGGGCGGACGAGCGGGACCTCCTCCTGGCCGCCGCCCGCGGAACCGGTCGGGCTCTTCTCCGCGAGCCCCGGCCGCTCCTCACGGCCACCCCCCGTCTTCCCGGTCTCGACGGCCGCAAGATGTCGAAGTCCTACGGCAACACGATCACGCTGCGCGACGAGCCTCCCGTGGTCTGGGAGAAGTTGCGGACGATGGTCACCGATCCGGCGCGTGTGCGCCGCTCCGACCCTGGGGACCCCGAGAAATGTCCGGTCTGGGCCTGGCACCTCGTCTACAGCGACGAGGAGACACGGTCGTGGGTCGACCGCGGATGCCGCAGTGCGGGCATCGGCTGCCTCGACTGCAAGAAGAGACTCCTCGAGCCCATTCTGCGGGACCTCGAGCCGATTCGTGAGCGCGCGTGCCGTCTCGCCGAGCACCCCGAGCGCGTCGAGGAAATCTTGGAGGACGGCAGCGCGCGTGCGCGTGCGTGGGCCCGGCCCGCTCTCGAGATCGTGCGCGAGCGCCTCGGCCTCGCGCACGGCGAACAGGATTAGGCCGGCGTGTACGGACTTGACGAGACTCCCCCCCCGGCCGTCGTTCGGGGCGAACCGTGGACGGCGTTGCCCGACGATCTCTACATTCCCCCGGCGGCTCTCCAGCTCGTTCTCGAGAGTTTCAGCGGCCCCTTCGATCTTCTTTGGTACCTCATCCGCCGTCACAACATCGACATCCTCGACATCCCGATCGCGCAGGTGACTCGCCAGTACCTGGCGTACATCGATCTCATGCGCGAGTTCCGGGTCGAGATCGCCGCCGAATATCTCCTCATGGCGGCCATGCTCGCGGACATCAAGTCGCGCATGCTTCTGCCCCGCCCGCCCCCGGCTGAGGGCGGGACCGAAACCGAAGAGGATCCGCGCGCCGAACTCGTCCGCCGTCTTCGCGCCTACGAAGTCGTCCGCCGTGCGGCCCTCGCCCTCGACGAGCGGCCTCGTCTCGAGCGTGACCTCTGGCCGGGGACGGTCGCCGTGCCCGACGACGCCCGCCGGCGTCCGCCGCCTCCGGTCGCCCTGAGCGCGCTCGTTGCGGCGATGGCGGCTCTCCTCGCCGAGAACCGGCTGCGCGCCCACCACCGGGTGCGCCGGGAGCCTCTGTCCGTGCGTGCCCGCATGAGCCAGCTTCTCGAGCGGTTGGCTCCGGGAGCGACCCACCGGCTCGAGGAGCTCGTGGATCCCGCCGAAGGCCGCCCGGGTCTCATCGTGACACTTCTGGCGATTCTCGAACTGGTGCACGAAGGCGCTCTCGACGTCGTTCAACGCGAACTCTACGGGCCCGTCTACTTGTGTCTTCCGAGCCCGGGGGCGCATCCCGAAACGTTGCCGGAGAGCCTGCCCGCATGACCGCCCTCCCGCCTCTCGAGGTGCTTGTCGAGGCGGCGCTTCTCGCCGCCGGCCGTCCGCTGAGTCTCGCCGATCTCCGCCGGATCTTTCCCGAGGAGACGGTTCCCCAGGACGAGGAATTCGCCGGCGCCTTGGCCGCTGTGGCTCAGCGGGCGTCCGAGCGCGGCCTTCTTCTGCGCGAGGTCGCGAGCGGTTACCGCCTGGAGATCCGCCCCGAGATCGCCTCGCTTCTCGCGCCGCTGTGGAACGAGCGCCCCCCGCGTTATTCCCGGGCGCTTCTCGAGACCTTGGCGCTCATCGCTTACCGCCAGCCGATCACGCGCGCCGAGATCGAGGAGGTCCGCGGTGTCTCGCTGGCCACCTCGATTCTCAAAACCCTCGAGGAACGGGAGTGGATCCGTGTCGTCGGTCACCGCGACGTGCCCGGTCGCCCGGCGCTCTACGCCACGACCCGCCAGTTCCTGGACTACTTCGGGCTCGCGCGGCTGGACGAGTTGCCCGCGCCGGAGACGTTCGAGCGGGCGATCGAAACCGACGACGGAACCGATGGGAACGGTCTCACCCTTGCGGCGGATCTTTCCTCCTCCGCGGACGAAACCCCGGCCCCGGCGTCCGCCCCGACAGAGGCCGGTCCGCTCGCGTCGGGTGAGTCCGATCCGTGAGTCCCGAGGGACGGCCTCTTCCGCCCCGCGTCCAGAAGTATCTCGCCGATCTCGGCTTGGGTTCGCGGCGCGAGATCGAGGGCTGGATCCGCGCCGGGCGGGTCGCGATCGACGGGCGCGTCGTCCGGCTCGGGGACAGAGCCCCGCCCGAGGCGACGATCCATCTCGACGGTCGGCCCGTCGGACGCGCGGCGGCCGCAAGCCCCCGTGTCCTCCTCTACCACAAACCTCCCGGGGAGCTCAGCGCGCGGAGCGATCCGCGCGGGCGGCGCCTTGTCTTCGATCGACTTCCCAAGCTGCCCGAGGGACGCTGGGTCATGGTCGGGCGGCTCGATTACGCGACCGAGGGCCTCCTCGTCTTCACGACCGAGGGAGCGTGGGCGCATGCCCTCATGCATCCGCGCAACGGCGTCCCGCGCCGCTACGCGGTCCGCGTGTGCGACGCCCTGTCCGACGAGGACATTCGTCGCCTGCTCGCCGGGGTGCGCCTCGAGGACGGACGCGCGTCGTGCACGGGTCTCGTTCCGCTCGGGGGGAGGGGACGCAACCGCTGGTACGCGTTGGAGGTTCACGAGGGGCGGAACCGCCTTGTGCGTCGTCTGTTCGAAGCTGTGGGCCACCCCGTCGGTCGTCTCGTGCGCACCGCCTACGGCCCCCTCGTCTTGCCTCCGAGTCTCCGTCGGGGGCAGACACGGGAACTGGAGAGTGAGGAGGTGGCCGTTCTTGCCGAACGGCTCGCCGCGCTTCCTGTGCCCCCACCGGCCCCGGAGAGGGGCCGCCCCCCGGAAAAGGATCTCAGTAGCGGAAGAGGGCGCCGCCCCAGGTGAAGCCCCCGCCGAAGGCGGCGCAGAGCACCGTCTGCCCGCGGCGGATGCGTTCCGCGCGTACCCCGGTATCGAGGGCGAGGGGCACCGACGCCGTCGAGGTATTGCCGTGTTCCTCGATGGTGATGATGATTTTGTCTTCGGGGAGCGCGAGTTTTTCGGCGATCGCCTGGATGATGCGGATGTTCGCCTGGTGGGGGACGAGCCAGTCGATATCCTCAGGGCGGAGGCCGGCGTCGGCGACGAGCCCGACGGCGAGATCGCTCAGGACCGTGACGGCCTTGCGAAAAACCTCGCTGCCTTGCATCCGGATGTAGTGCCCTTCGTGCGGGAGGCGGTCGAAGTGACGACCGAGCCCGGCCGTCGTGTGGAGAAGATGCTGGTAGCGTCCGTCGGCGCCCGTGCGGACGGCGAGAATCCCGGGCTCGTCCGCGGCCTCGAGGACGACCGCACCGGCCCCGTCGCCGAAGAGGATGCAGGTGCTCCGGTCCTCGTAGTCGGTGATGCGCGAGAGCATTTCTCCGCCCACGACGAGCGCCCGTTGGGCGCGTCCTCCGACGATCATCGTTTCGGCAAGGCTGAGAGCGTAGACGAAGCCCGCGCAGGCCGCCTCGAGGCTGAAGGCCATGCACGGTCCGGCGCCGATCCGCTCCTGGAGGAGCACCCCCATGTTGGGAAACACGAGATCGGGGGTGGTCGTCCCGACGACGATGAGGTCGAGACTGCCGGCTTCGAGCCCGGCGGCCTCGAGGGCTCTGCGTGCCGCCCGCTCGCACATGTCGAGGGTCGTCTCCCCGGGGGCCACGACGTGGCGACGCTGGATGCCCGTGCGTTTGCGGATCCAGGCGTCGTTTGTGTTGACGAGCCGCTCGAAATGGGCGTTGTCGAGGACACGTTCGGGGACGTAGCTGCCGGTTCCGGCCACCCGTGCGTAGCGCCGCCGCGCACCGCTCATCCTGCCTGCACCTCGTGCGGGGTGGGGCTCAGACGCTCGGCGAGGCGGGCGGGGATGTCGTAGGCCACTTCCCGGTAGGTGCGTTCGAGGGCGTGGCGGACGGCCTCGGCATTGGCGCGCCCGTGGCCCTTCACGACGATGCCGTTCAGTCCGAGGAGACTCGCACCGTTGTGGCGCCCGGGATCGAGTCGCCGACGCAGGCGGCGGAGGACGGCGGAGGCGGCGAGCCCCTGGAGCCGAGCGAGCGGGGTGGCGGTGAACTCTTCGCGCAAGACCGCGGCGATGAAGAGCGCGAGTCCCTCGGCGGTCTTGAGCGCAACGTTGCCGGTAAAGCCGTCGGTGACGATGACGTTCACGACCCCGGTGTGGATGTCGTGGCCCTCGACGTAGCCGCGATAGCCGGGGAAGGAGCCGACGAGGCGGCGGTGGGCGCGGCGAAGGGTTTCATGGCCCTTGATCTCTTCCGAGCCCACGTTGAGGAGACCGACCGTGGGCTCCTCGGTGCCGTAGACGGCGCGTGCGAGGGTGCTGCCCATCAGAGCGAACTGGACGAGGTGGTCCTCGCCCGCTTCGATGTTGGCTCCGAGATCCAGCATGAGGGTGGGCTGCCCGCGTCCCGGGATCGGGGCGCAGATGGCCGGCCGATCGATCCCGGGGAGGGTCTTGAGGATCATGTAGGCGAGAGCCATGAGTGCCCCGGTGTTGCCCGAGCTCAGGCAGGCCTGCGCCCGCCCGTCGGCGACGGCAAGGATCGCGCGCCGCATGGAGGAGTCTTTTTTCGAGCGCAACGCACGCGATGGAGGATCATCCATGGCGACGATCTCCTGGGCGGCTTCGAGATCGAGCCGCGAGCGCAGGTGCGGTGCCCGGGGGAGGAGCGGCTCGAGGACCTCAGGCCGACCGGCGAGGAGGATTCTCAGATCGGGGTGGGCTTCCAGCATGGCGACGACCGCGGGGATCACGGGGCCGGGACCCAGATCCCCGCTCATCGCGTCAACGGCCAAGGTCACCGGACGGAGGGGAGCGTCGGTCACGTCGGTGCCCTGCGGGCGGAATCAGGACGCGTTGTCGTCGTCGGGCAGGGGGGGTGTGAAAATCCGCTTCCCGCGGTAGAAGCCGTCGGCCGTCACGTGGTGGCGGCGGTGGAGTTCGCCCGTCGTCGCATCGGTCGAGACCGTGGGGGGGGTCAAGGCATCGTGCGCGCGGCGCATGTCGCGACGCGAGCGGGTCTTGCGGTGTTTTTGCACGGCCATGGGGCGGATCCTCGTAATGTGATGGTGAACGTCGGTGGGGAAACACGTTCCCCACCGGGGGGTGGCCGGGACGTCGTTCCGCGGCCGGAGACATGGCGGTCGGGCTGCGCCCGGACAAACCGTCCCCGTCGCCCGCGACGGATGGCCTATTGTAGAACACCCGGAAGATGCCCACGCCCGCCGGCCTTCATATTTATTGCGCGAGAGACGACCGTGAGACAACCCCTGCTGATCCTTGCGTCCACTTCCCCCGCCCGCCGGGATACCCTTCTCCGCCTCGGACTTCGTTTCGAGGTCGCCGCCCCGGAGGTGGAGGAAGAGATCCGGGCCGGCGAATCTCCCGCCGCCCGCGCTCTTCGGCTGGCCCGTCTCAAGGCCCGCGCCGTCCGCGCGCGGCGTCCGGAGGCGATTGTCGTGGCCGGCGATCAGACCGCCGTCTGCGGGGGGGTGTTGCTTCATAAGCCGCGGGACGAGACCGAGGCGCGGGAGAGCCTGCGCGCGACCTCCGGGCGGTGGATCGATTTCCATACCGCTCTGGCGGTCCACGCGCCGTCGTGGATGCGGTCGCGAACGGTCTACGACCGCACGCGGATCCGCCTGCGCCGTCTCGGCGAGGGGGAGATCCGCCGCTACGTGGCGCTCGACCGTCCTCTGGGTTGCGCCGGAGCCTTTCGGGCCGAGGGGGCGGGGGCGGCGCTCTGGGCGTCGTTCCGTGGTGACGACCCGAGTGCGATCGTGGGTCTGCCCCTTCGGGGTCTGGTTCGCTGTCTGCGCGCGGCGGGTCTCGTCGTCCCCTGAGAGGGGGAGGATGCCCGGGGCGGGCGATCCCGGGTCGTGGCGCTTCTGCGGGTTACGGTCCGAAACCCGGGGGCCGCCAGTCCGACCCGCCTGTGCCGGGTCGGTGATGAGACGGCGTCGTCCTGGCGGGGTTTCCCCCGCTTGGTCCGGACTTCGAAGGGAGGGTCGCTCCCCTCTCCCTGGGCCGCGTTGACAATACGACGACGGTGTCTGATAATCACCCCCGAAGGCTGTCCCGTGGAGACGGGGTTCCGGCCGAAAAGCACGACAAATCCACGTTGAGGATTGGCCCATGATGAAGTTATTCCGTTCAGCCCTTGTGGGCCGGGGTGGGCTCTTGGCCGCCGCCGGTCTCGGTCTTTTCCTTCTTTCGCCTGTGACCTGGGCGCAGGCTCCGCGGCCTGC
>JAKCBQ010000051.1 GCA_021839245.1 Pseudomonadota bacterium | reverse complement strand
GGCGATGACAGGGAGAACGCGTTTCAACTGGAACATGGCCACCTCTACAAGTCAGATTTGTGAACACACACAGGATCCGCTGCTGCAAAGCAGCTCTGCAGCAGGACCTCTACTTTAAACCCTCAACTTAAGTGTCAAGTCAAGCGGCCCGGTAAGCGCGCCCGGCAGCGGCACTCCCGCCCGGCTTCTCAGCGCACCGGTGATCCCGCCCGGGCGGTGCGCACGGAAAGGGCACGGAAGTGGTCTAGGGCATCGAGGATGGGGCAGTCGCCCTGGGTCCCGCCGGCCTCGCACTGCGCCACGAGGAGCTGCAGGGCTCTACGAAAATGCCTGAGTTGACGGATCTTGCCCTCCACATCCTGGATCTTGTGCGTCGCCCGCTCACGTACATCGAGACAGGTGCGGCCGGACACGGCCCGCAGGGCGAGCAGTTCCTGGATCTCGCGGAGGGAAAACCCGAGTGTCTTGGCTCTCTGGATGAACCGGAGCCTCTGGAGCGTTTCCTCTCCATAGATGCGGTAGCCCGAGGCGCGTCGGGGCGGAGCCGGCAGGAGACCTTTACGCTCATAGAAACGGATGGTCGCGACCCGGACCCCGGCGGCCTTGGCCAAACCCCCGATGAAACGCGTCTGTGCCATGTTTGATCTCCACTTCAGTCGAGACGGATGCAGGATCCGACGTGTGCCCGGGTCGGCCTGCGGCAGGCCACGGGTCTCGATGCCCTCCCCGCCACCGTACCCACGATCCTGCCGCCGCGGTGTGGCCGGGGCTTGACTCGATACTAATGTACAGGGTTTATATTGCCTTGGCGGGGGACCCCCCGATGCATCCCTCCCTTGGAGTTTCAACCATGCGCAAGACGACGAACCTCTCCATCACCGGAATGACCTGCGAACACTGTGCACGCACGATCGAAGCGGCACTCAATGCCCTTCCCGGTGTCGAGGCCCACGTCTCCTTCGCGGACGCGAGTGCCCGGGTGGTGCAAGACAACGAGATCCCCACGAACCGGCTGATCCAGGCGGTCCGTGCGAAGGGTTACGGTGCCGAACCGGCCCTCGCTGACATCCCCCGCACCGGATCCGGCACAGGATCCCCGCCGCGGATCGCCATCCTGGGCAGTGGCTCGGCGGCAATGGCCTGCGCCATCCGAGCCGCCCGCGCCGGCGCCCAAGTGACCCTGATCGAACGGGGCATGCTCGGCGGCACCTGTGTGAATGTGGGCTGTGTGCCCTCGAAGATCCTGATCCGTGCCGCCGAGATCACCCATGAGATTGAACATCATCCGTTCCGGGGCATCAGCCGGTCGACTCCCTTCCTCAACCCGTCGGAGCTCCTCGCCCAGCAACAGGCGCGCGTCGATGAACTCCGCCAGGCCAAGTATCAACACGTTCTCGACACGAACCCCAACATCCTCTTCATGCGTGGGGTGGCGACCTTCATGGCCCCAAAGATCCTCTCCGTCCAGCCGGCCGAAGGGGGCAAGGCCAAGACCCTCGAGGCGGATCGGATCCTCATTGCGACCGGTGCCCGTCCGGCGATTCCGCCCGTATCGGGGCTTTCGGAGACGCCCTACTGGACCTCCACCGAAGCGCTCGCCTCCGGTGAGCGGCCCGAGCACCTCGTGGTCCTCGGAGGTTCCGTGGTCGGGCTCGAACTGGCCCAAGCCTTCCTCCGTCTCGGCTCGCGGGTCACGGTGATCGAGATGGAGTCCCGCATCCTGCCCCGCGAAGACGAGGCCATCAGCCGGGAACTCCTGATCCATCTCAGAGCGGAAGGCATGCGCATCCTGACCGGTGTATCCGCGCGGTCGGTTTCATTTGTGGCCGGCCAGTTCAGCGTGGATCTCGGCGGTGAACGCGTTGGCGGAGACCGTCTTCTGGTCGCAACCGGGCGCAGGCCCAATACCCAGGAGCTTGGACTGGAAGCCATCGGGATCGAGACCGAGCGCAATGGCGCGATCCGGGTCGATGATCACCTGCGAACCACAGTCGAGGACGTGTACGCGGCCGGCGACTGCACGAATGTCCCGCAGTTCGTCTATGTGGCGGCAGCCGGGGGGACCCGGGCCGCCATCAACATGCTGGGCGGCGATGCCGCGCTCGACCTCACGGCGATGCCAGCCGTGGTCTTCACCGATCCCCAGGTGGCGACGGTCGGTCTCACCGAAGCCCAGGCCAGCGCACAGGGCATCCAGACGGAGAGCCGCGAGCTTAGCCTGGACAACGTCCCCCGGGCACTCGCCAACTTCGACACCGCTGGATTCATCAAGCTCGTGGCGGAACAGCCGAGCGGCCGACTCCTCGGCGCCCAGATCCTCGCCGCCCAGGCGGGCGAAATCATCTCGACCGCTGCACTGGCCATCCGGGAACGGATGACGGTCGCTGATCTCGCCGATATGCTCATGCCCTATCTCGTCATGGCCGAAGGGCTCAAACTGTGTGCGCAGACCTTCACCCTGGATGTGACCCAGCTTTCCTGCTGCGCGGGCTAGCCCGGAGTGGCCAGCTTCCCCGAACAGATGTCCCTGGGCATTCAAACCCTTCGCGGAAATCCGGAAGTCGAGATCCATGAGGCCTGGCTTGAGGACAATCGCTATCTCAACATGGATCTCTTGAAAGAGCAGCGTCGCAAGCGGCTGCGGGCGGCGGCCTGATAAAAATCTCCCTCATGCCCCAAAGGAATTTGCACAACTTGACAGACACAACCGCACACCGCCAGGCGTTGGTGACGCTCAATGAACGCCGCTTGATGCCTGCACCCATCGCCCACGTGAAGGAGCACAGTGCCGAAGCGGTCGCTCAGTCCTTGGGAAGTCTCCTCTCCCGTCAAGCAGCGCGTGCCTACGATCACCTCCGATCAAGGCAAGGGATGCGCCGCCCATCGTGGCATTCGAGCGATCCGCCAATGGGTGCCACTGCCATTTCATGTCACAAACGGACAGGCCCGAGCGATCCCGTCCATCCCGACTGAGCTCGCCACGCGCAACCCCCGTCGAACGGGTCTCTCAGTCCCGTCCCCGCACCCGGAGAGGGTGCGGAAGAGAACGTTTTTCTCTCAGCCTCAGGGAAGCGAGAGCCCGGCGAAGGAGCGCCCGCTCGGCGGGGTTTTTCGTGGCCGCGAGGATCTCCTCATACTGACGGCGGGCGTCGACGAAAAGACCCGCTCGGGCGAGGGCCCGGGCCGCGTGGTAACGGGCGGTCACGGCCCAGGGACCGAGAGCGAAGGGGTTGTGAAGCGTGGCCGAACGCATGTAGAGAAGAGCGGCGGCGAGATCATCACCGCCACGCTCTCGATCGTGCGCCTCCCAGTAGAGGGCGTGACGCACCTCGGTGGGCGTCTTCGCCGTGCGCGCGAGGACGGCAAAGACCCGGGCTGCAAGACGCCAGTGATGCAGCGTTCCGAGATCGAGACCGATGCGCTCGATCCGCCCGCGGTGCGGGCAGGGGCAGTGCCCAAGAAGCGTGTCGAGAAGCCGCCGTGCCGGAGCGATGAGGCCTCCGTCGACATCGATCCGTAGACGCGTGAGCTGCCAGCGCCACGGTCCAATGCCCTTCGGGGGGCGCGCGAGACCGGCGAGGAGGCGGGCGGCGAGACGGTCCGCACCCAAGGCGAGGACGGGGCGCACGAGACCGTAGCGCACGGCGGGCGGAAGCTCTTCGAGAGAAACGACGGGCGACGAAGCGAGGAAGAGGACTTCCGGGAGCCCCGGACGGTTCTTGAGACTACGCCCGAGATCCACGAAGGCCCGCGCCCGGTCCTGCCCCGCGAGGGCCAGGACACTCCAGAGAGCACGGGCGCGCCCCCGGTGCCCGTGCGTGGCCCAATCGCGGGCGAGAGCAAACCAGGGGCCGTCGAGACCGACCACGAGCCCGTGATCGTTCGCGAGCGAGAGCCCGCGCTCGCGCTCGAGGCGCCAGAGAAGGGGTCCGATGCCGTGCGGGAGAAAGACCATCCGGTCCCGCCGGTAGGCGAGGCTGATCGCGTTGTCCCAAGCAGCGATCTCGTGGCCCGTGCGGCCGCGCAAGGCCGCGGCCCGGGCGAGGAGCGTCCAGGCGGCGAGGCGACGACGCACGGGGAGCCGCCGGTCAAGGGCGACGGCGCGGGCGGCCGTGGCGAGACGGCGCGGGCCCAGGACCCGCGCGGCGAGCGCGGCGGCCAGGGCTTCGGGGTCCTGTCTCCAGTTCGCGGCGGAGGAGAGCAGCGCAAACGCCCGCCGCGGCCGCTGGCGCGCGAGGTCCACACGTGCCTCGAGTCGGCGCCAGCGTGGATCGAGCGCACCACTGTCACGCAGCCGGCGGAGAGCGAGGGACGCGTCCGTCCAGAGTTTCTCGGCAACGTAGGTGCGGACGATGAGGCGGCGCACGCGGAGGAGTCCGAGATCGGCCACCGCCGGAGGGTTGGTCCAGAGCCAAACCCGGAGAAGCGCACGCGCGCTTCGCGGGGCACCCAGCGCGAGAAAGGCCCGCGCCCGGGCACGAACGGCCCAGGCGTCGACCGTGGCCGCCACACCCGCCGGCGGGGACGAGAGAAGGGTCAGGATGCGGCGCGGGCGACCGAGACGCTCGAGAAGAGGGACGGCAAGACGCACCCAACGTGTCCAGGCGCGGGGATGGGCGGCCGTCGGCTCCTCCGTGCGGAGGACCGCCCAGGCGAGTTCGGGTGTGCCCGCCCGGATGAGGGCGCGCACCTGGGCGGCTCGGCCCGACGGAAAAGGCGATGAGGCGGGGGCGCGTCCGCCGGCCCGGGACCCGGCCGCCGTGAGGACGAGGACGACAAGTGCCGCCGGAAGAGCGCGACGGACCGGGAAACGCCCCGGATCCGCCCTCCCCCTGATCGCCCTCAGACGTCCTCGCGGATGCGCATGGCCTTGCCGGTCAGGCCGCGCAAGTAGTAGAGCTTGGAGGCGCGCACCTTCCCGCGGCGCTTGACCTCGATCGAGGCGATCGCGGGGCTCACCAGTGGAAAGGTCCGCTCGACCCCTTCGCCGTGGGAAATCTTGCGCACGGTGAACGAGGAGTTGCGGCCGCGGTGGCGGCGGGCGATCACCACCCCTTCGAAAGCCTGAAGACGCACCCGCTCGCCTTCCTGGACACGGACCTGGACGACGACGGTATCGCCGGCCTTGAACGCCGGAAAGTTGGTCGGGATCTCCCGTTCGATCTCTTCGATGATGCCGCGCATGGAGGAAACTCCTTGGGAAAAACGAACCCCGTCCGCCGCGCGCGACCGCGCGCTTCCACCCGGCAGGGGGTGCCACAAAAACGTCTTTTCAGTATAACCGAGAGGGGGACTTCCGCACGGCTCGTCACGCCTGGCGGGCGGCCAGAACGGCCTCGACACGGAGGGCATCCTCAGGGGTATCGACCGCCGGTCCGGGCGGAGGCTCGGCGACGGGAACAACGCCGATCGTGACACCCGCCCAGAGGGCGCGAAGCTGTTCGAGTTTCTCGGCCTCCTCCAGAGGCGCCGGGGGACTCTCCTCCCAGACCGCGAGGGCCTCGGCGCGGTAGGCGTAGATCCCCAGGTGGCGGAGCGCACCGCCCGGCGGGGGGCGGGCGCCCTCCGCATCGCGGGTCCAAGGCACCGGCGCGCGGCTGAAGTAGAGCGCGCGCCCCCGAAGATCGGTGACGACCTTGACGACGTGGGGGCTCCTGTACTCGGCGGCGGCGGCGAGCGGCGCGGCGGGCGTCGCCATCCCCCAGTCGGGTTCGCACGCGAGCCGCGCGACCGTGAGACGGAGATACGCCGGCGGCATGAGCGGCTCATCGCCCTGGAGATTCACGATCAGGGTCTCGGGATCCAGGCCCAGGAGACGGACGGCCTCGGCCACCCTCTCGCTGCCGCAGCCGTGGGTGGCCGCCGTGGGCACCGCCTCGACCCCGAGGGCGCGCGCCGCCTCGAGCACCGGGGGAGCCTCGCTCGCGACCACGACCGGACCGAGCCCGCTCGCCCGCGCCACCTCCACCACCCAGGCGAGCATGGGACGGCCGGCCAGGGGGTGAAGGACCTTGCCGGGGAAACGGGTCGAGGCCCAGCGGGCCGGCACGATCACGACGGTCTCGGTCATCGCGGCGTTTTTTCAGGTCTCAGGGGACGGGCGTCTTCACGGACGAGCATCGGGATCCCGTCGCGAACCGGATAGGCGAGGGCGCAAGCCCGGCAGAGGAGTTCCTCTTCCTGCTCCGCGGCGGCGGGCTCGAGCGGTCCCTTGCACGCGGGGCAAACGAGGAGAGACAACAATTCGCCATCGATCACGTCGGGGCTCCGTCACGGACGAGGGTCTCGAGATCGGCCTCGAGGACCCGGGCATCGCCGGGGTCGAACCGCGCTTCCACGGGGACGTACCACAGACGCGGATCGTTCCCGCCGGAGGCGACTTTCACGGCGTCTTTCTCCGTCATCATAATCGCCTCCGCCGTGTGGCGGAGAAGGGCCGCAAGAGGCGGGCTCTCATGGTCGGCGCCGGAACGGACGACGGGCGCGAGACCCACGGCCTCTAGCAGTGCAAAAAAGCTCTCGGGCCGCGCGATCCCGGCGTAGGCGAGAAGGCTCGCGCCGCGGAACGCCGCGAGGGGGCGCCGCGTCCCGTCCGCAAGACGGACCGCCTCGCGGGCCACGAGGCGGAACGGACGGACCGGGCCGGGGGGTTGGAGTCCTCCCCGAACGCCCGTGGGATCCTCCTTGATGAGGACCCGCCTCTCCGGCGCAAAGACCTCGGCGTCCAGCGGCTCGCGCAAGGGTCCGAGAGGAAGCACCCGTCCGTTACCGAGACCGTAGGCGCCGTCCACACACAGCCAGACCCGATCGCGGGCGAGACTCGGATGCTGGAGTCCGTCGTCGACGATGACGAGGGCGGGAGAGAACGCCTCCGCTAGGAAGCGGACGGCCTCCGTCCGGTCCGGCGCGGCTGCGACCGCGACCCCCGGAAGGCGCCGGGCGAGAAGAAGAGCCTCGTCTCCCGCAAGCCGGGGATCGCTCTCCGCCTCGACCCGGACGGGAACCCGCGTCCGCCCGCGGTAACTCCGCACGGCGACCGCCACGCGTCCGCCCCGGTCCCGGACACGCTCGGCGGCCCACACGACCACCGGCGTCTTGCCGCTCCCCCCGACGGTGAGATTGCCCACGACGAGGACGGAACAGGGAGGGCGGACGGCACGGCGGACCCCCGCCCTCCGGCGACGGGCGCGGGCGGCCACGAGACGGGCGAAGGGTGCAAGACACAACCGCACGACCGGCGCAGGCGGCCGGGCCCAGAAGCGGCGGACCCCCTGCTCGAGACGGGCACGCAGATGCAAGGGAGCCCTAGCCGCCCTCGGGGGCGGCGCGGCGGAGGGCGGCGTAGGCCCCGGCGCGGGCGGCGAGGACGGCGGGGGGGCCGCACTCGACGATCCGCCCGTTCTCGAGGACGTGGACCTCGTCGGCTTCCTCGACCGCCGTGAAACGGTGGGCGATGACGAGGAGACCCGCCCCGTGGAGGCGCGCCCGCACGGTGGCGATCACCCGCCGTTCGGTCCGGGCGTCGAGGGCCGAGGTCGCCTCATCGAGGATGAGGAGCTCGCCGCCGCGGAGGAGCGCGCGCGCGAGGGCGACGCGCTGGCGTTGCCCGCCGGAGAAAAGCCCGCCGCGCTCGCCCACCGGGGCGTCGAGCCCTCCGGGGAGAGCCCGCACGTCGGCGAGGAGATCGAAGGCGTCGAGGATCTCTTCGAGTTCGTCCCCCGGGACCGGGCGCTCGACCCCGTAGAGGAGATTCGCACGCAGGGTCGTGTTGAAGAGGATCGTGTCTTGGGCCACGTACGTGAGACGGCGGCGGAGATCGGTGAGCGACCAGCGGGCGAGCGGACGTCCGTCGAACAGGATCGACCCGCCCGTGGGCTCGTAGAGGCGCAGCGCCAGCTCGGCGAGCGTGCTCTTGCCGCTGCCCGAGCGTCCGACGAGCGCGGTTGTCCGCCCGACGGGGGCGACGAAATCCACGCCCCGGAGCACTTCGCCGCCCCCGCCGGGATAGGCGAAACGCAGGCCGCGACAGACGAGCCCCGAGCCGGGCGCGGGCGGAGGTCCCACGGTGGGCTCATCGGCCGGTTCGAGCGGCCGATCGAGGACTTCGAAGATCGAGGCCGCGGCGACGAGTCCCCGCTGGATCGGGGCGTTCACGTCGCTCAGGTGTTTCAAGGGCGAGAGAAGCAGCATGAGGGCGCCGAGGAACGACACGAAGGTGCCGATCGAATGCACCCGGAAGAACGGCGCGAAGAGGGCGAGCTCGATGATCGCCGCAAGGCCGAGGCCGGCGACGACCTGCAC
>JAKCBQ010000012.1 GCA_021839245.1 Pseudomonadota bacterium | reverse complement strand
TCGATGTGGCGAGCTCCGGGCCCCGGCTGAGTGTGCCCGTGGCCGCCGTCCTTTACGGGCGTGTCCACCACGCCGTGCGGAGCATCGACGCGGTCGGCAAGCCCTACGTCTACCTCGATGTGCACGGGCGCGCCCGGCGTGTCGCGGTCCGTCTCGGCATCGCGAACGACACCTGGCAATCCATCCTCGGCGGACTCCGGACGGGGGAGAAGGTCGTGAGCGGGCCGTACAAGGCGCTCCACGCGCTCTATCCGGGTGTGCCCCTCCGCGTCGTGCGGGCCTTGACCGAACTCCCGGCGCGTGATCGCTGAGAGAAGAGCGTGGACGACTCGACTCATCCCATCGTCCTTCTCGAAGGGGTCGGCAAGATCTATGTTCAGGGGGGCACCCCCTGGCCGGTTTTGCAGGGCGTGAACTTTCGTATCGACGCCCACGAGTACGTCGCAATCGTCGGCGCCTCGGGCTCGGGCAAGAGTACGCTCTTGAGTATCCTCGGCTGCCTGGCCCGTCCGTCCTCGGGCCGCTACATGCTGGCCGGGCGGGACGTTCAAGATCTCGGCGAGGACGAGCTTGCGCGTCTCCGAAACCAGGTTCTCGGCTTCGTCTTCCAGAGTTTCAATCTTCTGCCGCGGGCGAGCGCTCTCGAGAATGTCATGCAGCCTCTCGTCTACCGTCGGGTGCCCCTGGCCGAGAGGCGGCGGCGGGCGAGCGCCCTCCTCGAGCGGCTCGGCCTCGGCGAGCGGCTCCACCACCGGCCGAACCAGCTTTCGGGGGGGCAGTGCCAGCGCGTGGCCATCGCCCGCGCGCTCGTCGGCCGGCCGCGTCTCCTCCTCGCCGATGAACCGACGGGCAATCTCGATTCACAGGCGAGTGCCGATGTGCTGGCCCTCTTCGACGAACTGCACGCCGAGGGCCAGACCATCGTCCTGGTCACCCACGATCCGGGAATCGCCGCGCGTCTCCCGCGTCAAATCCGCCTGCACGACGGTCGCGTGATCGCCGATGAGCGGGCGTCCGCCGAGCCGACGGTGGTCTCCCTTGCTTGAGGCCTTCCGCGCCGCCTTCCGGACGCTCCGCCAGCATCTCCTCCGGAGCCTCCTCACGACGCTCGGGATCATCATCGGCGTGATGGCGGTCGTCGCCGTGGTCTCGCTCATCCAGGGGCTCTCGCAGACCGTCCTCGCTCAGTTCCGGGGTCTTGGGGCCAACGGGCTCTTCGTCTATCCGCACGTGACCGAACACGAGTACCTCGAGGGGGAGAAGCCCGTCGTCACCCGCCGCGATCTCCTCACGATCGAACACCGCATCCCGCATCTCCGTTCGATCACGCCGGAGCTCAGGCTCGGCGATGTGACCGCCCGCGAAGACACGTTCACGACCCTCGTCCCCCTCACCGGGACGACCCCGTCCTACGCCCGGACGCAGGGCGTCACGCCCGTTGTCGGCCGCTTTCTCGTTCCGAGCGACATCGTGACACGCCGCCGGGTCGTCGTGATCGGCACGTCCCTCGTGCGCAATCTCCATCTCGGGCGCAATCCCCTGGGGCGTTATCTCACGATGGACGGCGAGGCCTTCAAGATCGTGGGGGTGCTCGCGCGACGCGGGACGCTCTTTGGGCAGAACCTGGACAACCTGGCCCTCGTTCCGTACACCGTCGCGGCCGCGATCGCCGGAGCCCGTGCGCGTGACGATCTCGTGATCGCCCTCAATGTGGCCCGCCCGACGGAACTCGCCGGGACGGCGGCCCGCATCCGGGTCTTGCTTCGGCGCAACCACCACCTGCGTCCGGGTCAGCACGACAACTTCCGCGTCGTCGACGCCGCCCAGATCGCGCGCAAGGTGAACGGTCTTCTCGACACCTTCACCTACATCCTGGGCGGGATTGTGGCCATCTCGCTTCTCGTGGGGGGGGTCGGCATCATGAACATCATGCTGGTTTCGGTCACCGAACGGACGCGCGAGATCGGCATCCTGAAGAGCCTCGGGGCCACGCGTCAGGACATCCTGCTCCAGTTCCTGATCGAGGCGATTGTGGTCTCCCTCCTCGGAGGCATCGTCGGCGTCGTGCTCGGCGTTCTCCTCGGCGAGGCCTCCCGCGGCCTCATTCCGGGGTTCGACCGGGCCTACGTTCCGCTCTGGTCGGTGGCCCTCGCGCTCGGGTTTTCCACCGCCGTGGGACTCCTCTTCGGCATCGCGCCGGCCGCCAAGGCCGCCCGTCTCGATCCGCTCGAGGCTCTCCGCTACGAGTGACGGGCCGACCGTCATCCGATGCCCGACAATGAAAGGCCGAGTCCTTGCGGAGCCCTCCGTGCCGAAGACCCCCCGACCGCGATCGTCGTTCCCCGCCCGGAGCGGAGCCCGAGGACGGGGGCCGCGCCGCATCGTCTGCCTCACGGAAGAGACGACCGAAACCCTCTACCTCCTCGGGGAAGAGGAGCGCATCGTCGGGATTTCGGGCTACACCGTGCGTCCCCCGGAGGCGCGGCGGACGAAACCCCGTGTGAGCGCCTTCACCTACGCCAATCTTCCGAAGATCCTCGCTCTTCACCCGGATCTCGTTCTGGCCTTCTCCGACATCCAGGCGGAGGTCGTGGCCGATCTCACGCGCGCGGGCCTCGAGGTCCACGTCTTCAACCAGCGCGATGTCGCAGGCATTCTCGCGATGATCCGCACCCTGGGGGCGCTCGTGGGCGCCCGTCGACGGGCGGAGTCCCTCGCCGCCGCCCTGGCCGGACGCGTGCGTGCCGCCGAGCGCCGCGCCCGCTCTCTCCGCCGCCGTCCGCGGGTTTATTTCGAGGAGTGGGACGATCCCATGATCAGCGGCATCGGTTGGGTCTCGGAACTCATCACGGCGGCGGGGGGTGAGGATTGCTTCGCGGACCGCGCCCGCGGCGTCTCCGCCCGCGAGCGGTTTGTGACCGTCGAGGAGATACTTGCCCGCGATCCCGAGCTCATCCTCGCCTCCTGGTGCGGGAAGAAGTTCCGCCCCGAGCAGCTCGCCGCCCGCGCGGGCTTCGCCGCCCTCACGGCGGTGCGTCGCCGGGCCCTCTACGAGATCCCCTCGAGCCTCATCCTGCAGCCGGGTCCGGCGGCGCTCACCGACGGGCTCGATCGCCTCGAGACGCTCATCCGCCGTGCGGCGGCGGGGGCGACGTCAGGCGAAGTGTGATCTCCCGGTAACGCTGGGCGAGTGTGTCCAGGAGGTGAGCGGGGAGCGGCGGCGGAGGGGGTCGCTTGTCCCAGCCGGTGTTCTCGAGATAGTCGCGCACGGGCTGTTTGTCGTAGGACGGAGGGGTTGTCCCCGGCACGAGGAGGGCGGCGTCCCAGTAACGCGAGGAGTCGGGGGTCAGGATCTCGTCGATGAGGACGATCTCGCCCCGTTCGTCCAATCCGAATTCGAACTTGGTGTCGGCGAGCACGATGCCGCGTGTGGCGGCGTGGCGGGCCGCGTGGGCGAAGAGGCGGAGCGAGAGCGCACGGATCCGGTCGGCCGCTTCCGGGCCGCCGGCGAGCTCGGTGTATTCGCGCTCGTCCACCGCCCGGTCGTGTTCCCCCGCCGGGGCCTTCCAGGAGGGTGTGAAGAGAGGCTCGGGGAACGCCTCGCCGAGGGCGAGTCCGGGCGGAAGGCTCTGGCCCCCCACCCGGCCCGTCCGCCGGTATTCCGCCCAGGCCGAGCCGGCCAGACGGGCGCGGACCACCGCCTCGAGGGGAAGGGGGCGCAGGCTTCGGACGACGAGGCTCCGGGTGAGGAGCCACGGGGGAGCGTCTTCGCCGAGGATGGTTTCGGGCGGGGTGTCGAGAAGATGATTGGCCGCAAGCGGACGGGTGTTCACGAACCAGAAACGGGAGAGCTTCGTGAGCACGCGGCCCTTGCCGGGAACGGGCTCGGGGAAGACCACATCGAAGGCGGAAAGGCGGTCGCTTGCGACCATGAGGAGCGTTCCGCGATCGATGCGGTAGAGATGGCGGACCTTGCCCGTCGCGACGGGTTCAAGCCGCTCGAGGGCCGGCCAGACCGGGGGCGAGAGCCGGGCGTCGTCCCCCGCAGGGGGGGACGACTTCACCGCCGTGCGCGCCGGCGCCGGCGGGCGACGAGAAGAGCTCCGGCCGCGAGGAGGAGGAGGCCCGGAAGTCCGAGTCCGCCGCTCGATCCGGTCGAGAGCGCTTCGAAAGAGAGCACCGCGCTCGTCGAGAGCCCGTTGCCGTCCGTCACCGTGATCGTGATCTGGGCGCTCCCGATGGCGTTCGTGACCGGTGTCACGGTGAGGGTGCGGCTCGTTCCGCTTCCGCCGATCACGATACCGCTCTGCGCCACCACGCTCGGGTTGTCGCTCGAGGCGGTGACCGTGAGAGGGGGTGTGCCGTTGACGGTGAAGGCGAGGGGCCCGTAGGTGCTGTTTTCGGAGGCTCCGATCGGGCTGATCAAACCCGAGATCGTAGGCGGGTTGGCGACGGCGACGGCGACGGACACCGATCCCGTGGCGCCTTCGCTGGTCGTGCCCTCGAGGGTGACCGTCGCGCTGCCTGTTTCTTTGGGGGCCGGGGTCAAAAGAATCTCGCGTTGGCTCCCCACCCCGGCGAATCCGAGGCTTCCGCTCGGGAAGAGGGTGGTGTTGTTGCTCGTCACCTGGTAGGTGGTCCCGCAGGGGGCGTTCGTGCTGAAGGCGATCGTGCTCGGCGCGGCGTTGACGCTCGCCGAGGAGGCGATGGTGATCGTGGCCGGGGCCGTCAGGGTGAGCGTCGTCGGTTCGGCACAGACGCGGACGGTCCCGGGAAGCGAAACGGGATTCGTGGGCTCGCCCGGGCCGCTCGTGGCGGAGGCGAGGAACGTGAAGCGGTCGATCCCGATGTAGCCCGAGGCGGGGGTGTAGGAGAAGTCGCCCGAAGAGGTGACGGACGCCGTCCCGTGGTTCGGCGCCTGGAGCAGGGAAAAACTCAGGCTCCGCCCGAGGCTGTCCTGAGCGGCGAGTGTTCCCGAGATCCCCGTTCCCTCCGTGGTCGCGAGGCTCTGATTGGTGACGATGATGTCGCTTGCGCCCATGGGCTCGCCCGCGGCTTCGAGGGTGGTGGCCGTCAAAACCTGGAGGCCCGAGGAACTCAGGCTCGGGGCGGGGAGCACGGCCAGCGAGCCGTCGGTCGGGAGCAGGGCGTCGAGATCCGTCCCGTCGGGGGTCAAGGCGAGGAGGCTCGGCTCCGCCGGCAGCGCGGCGGTGGCCGTTTCCGTTCCGCTGGTGGCGTCGTAGGCGGCCACGAGGTCGCTGCCGCCGGAGGCGATGTAGACCGTTGAGCCGTCGGGGCTGACCGCCAGCCCCTCGGGGTAGGTGGGCGCCGTCCACTGCGTCAGAAGAGCTCCCGTGTCGGTGTCGAGGACGGCGATCTGGTTCTGGGTGGGCTCGGAAACATAGAGGCGGGACCCTGAGGGATCGAGGGCGAGATCGAGCGGGACGTCGCTACCAAGGCTGATGAGACCGAAGCCGCCCGTCGCCGGGTCGTAGATCCCGACGGCCGTGGCGTTCGGGAGGGCAAAGTAGAGCGTGTGCCCGTTGGGCGAGAGGGCGAGATCGGTGGCCGTCCCGTATCCGCCGAGATTGATCGTCTGGCTGATCGTCGCGCTCCCGGGATCCACCTCGTAGATCGTGGCACCGGCCGTGGAGACGAAGAGCGTCGTCCCCGCCGGGTTCACCACCATGGATTCGACCGCGTTGTTGAGCTTGGTCGTGATGAGAGAAATCGGAGTCCCGAGCGATCCGTTCGCAGGGTCGTAGGCCACGACCTCGAGTGTGGTCTCTGAGGAACTCGTAATGGAGAGTCCGACATAGACCGTGCCGGCGTTGCTCGCCACCGCCACGGCGGTGGGGGGGCCGGGCAAGGAGACGCTTCCCGCGAGCGCGCCGGTCGCGGCGTCGACGACGAGGAGCGACGAGCCCGACGTGTCGGGCAGGTAGAGATCGGGTTGCGCGTGCGCCGTGGCCCCGAGCGCGAGAAGCGCGAGCGCGGCGAGGGACGAGCAGACGAGGGAGCGGGACCAAGTCATCGAGGAGTGCACCCGGGGGGCGACGGGGCCGATTGCGATAGTATAGCGGCGGGGTGACGGGGCGCCGCCGCGGGCGTCCCGCTCGATCGGCCCGCGCCCGTGCTCTGGTTCCTTATCGTCCTCGTTCTTCTCCTGAGCGACCACGACCGCAGTGCGGGTGTGGTCGCCCTGGTTTATCTTCTCGTTCGCCTCGCCCGGGGGATCCGCACGTTCCGCCGGGGCCGTGGCCTCGGCGACGAGGCCTTCTGGAACGACGCCTTTCGGCTTCTCGGCCGTCACTCCCGGATGTCGGGAGCGGAGGCGGGAGGGGCCGCCGATGCTCTCGTCTCGATGTTGGCGGCCTACGGGATTCCTTCGTCCGAGATCGAGCGGTCATTGCACGCTTGGCGGGAGGGGCGTGAGGCTTCGGCCGCGGAGGTTGCGGGCGCGAGTGAACGGTTGCGGCACGCCGCTCCGCGCCACGGCCTCGGGGCGCGTCTTTTTGCCGAACTCGCGCTCCGCCAGCACGCGCGTGCGCGCGGTTCCGCCCCCGTGGACGGCGAACTCGAGGCCCTTCTTGGGGCGCTCGGGCTCCACCCGCTCGAGCTTCAGGCGATCCATGCCCGCATCCTCCTCGAGGAAGAGTGGCGGCGGATGGCGGAAGGTTTCGGGCGTCCCGGCGGTGCCCCTCCGCCCCCGCGTGCGCCGTCTGCCGAGGCCTACGCCACCCTGGGCGTCCGGCCGGAGGCGAGCGATGAGGAGGTCACACTCGCCTACCGTCGACTCCTCCGCCGTCATCACCCCGACAAGCTTGCCGCCTCCGGGGCAAGCGAGCTCGCCCTCCGCATGGCCAACGAGCGCACCCAGAAGATCCGCGCCGCCTACGAAGAGATCCGTGCCGCCCGGAGCCGGGCGGTCTGAGCGCGTGCTAGAGTGAATCCAGGCTCCCCCTCACGACCTCCGTGTCCCGTCCCGCGCTCCTCGCCCCCTCGCTGATCTCCGCCGACTTCTCGCGTCTCGGCGCCGCGATCGACACCGTCCTCGCCGCCGGGGCGGACATGATCCATTACGACGTGATGGACCACCACTATGTGCCCAATCTCACGGTCGGACCCCTCGTCCTGGCCTCGCTCCGGCGGGCGGGCTGCACGGCGGAATTCGATGTCCACCTCATGGTCGAACCCGTCGACGAACTTGTCGAGGAATTCGCCCACGCCGGAGCCCGGACGCTCATCGTGCACCCCGCGGCCACCCGCCATCTCGACCGCACGCTCGCCCGTATCCGCGCGCTCGGTTGCCGGGCGGGTGTGGCCCTCAACCCCGCCGACGGACTCGAGGTTCTGCGCTACGAACGCAGCGCGCTCGACGTCGTCCTCGTGATGACGGTCAACCCCGGTTTTTCCGGGCAGAAGTTTCTCCCCCACGTGCTGCCCAAGATTCGCGAACTCCGCCGCTGGATCGACGAGGGCTCGACCCCCATCCGCCTCGAGGTCGACGGGGGGATCGATGCCGCCACGATCGTCGAGGCCCGCCGCGCGGGGGCCGAGGCTTTCGTGGCCGGCTCCTCTGTTTTCGGAGCCGCGGATCCGGCGGCGGCCCTCGCGGCTTTGCGCCGGGCGGTCGCCCGGGCGGACGAGGAGACTCTGGCAGCCGGGGGCTGAACCTGCGATAATGGCCCGCCGGCCGTGGGTCGGGGGTTTTGTTGGATCACCACGCGGTCGGCATGCCGACCGCCCGTCGTGGGAGGGTCGGATATGCCTCTTCCGTACCTCAACCGCAACTTGAAGCTCCAGGGGTTCAACAACCTCACCAAGACGCTGAGCTTCAATCTCTACGACATCTGCTACGCGCAAAACGAACAGCAGCAGCGCGAGTATCTGCATTACATCAACGGGGCCTACAACGCCGAACGCCTGACGGCCATCCTCAACGACGTGGCCTCGATCATCGGCGCCCACGTTCTGAGCGTCTCGCGCCAGGATTACGATCCGCAGGGGGCGTCCGTCACCTTGCTGATCGCGGAGGAAGCCCTCGTGCACGGGGCCGAACTCGCCAACGGTGAGTCTTCCGAAGTCGAGGGCCCGGGTCCGCTCCCGGCGAGCGTGGCCGCACATCTTCAGACGAGCCACATCACGGTCCACACCTACCCCGAGGCTCATCCGGACAACGGCTTGAGCACGTTCCGCGCCGACATCGATGTCTCGACCTGCGGGCGCATCTCCCCGCTTCGGGCCCTCAACTACCTTCTCCACGCGTTCGAATCGGACATCGTCACCCTCGACTACCGGATCCGCGGGTTCACGCGCGATGTGCGCGGGCAGAAGCTTTTCCGCGATCACAACATCAATTCGATTCAGAATTTTCTTTCGCGCGACACCCGCGAACGCTATCAGATGATCGACGTCAACATCTATCAGGAGAACATCTTCCACACGAAGATGATTCTCAAGGATCTCGATCTCGGCAACTACCTTTTCGGGGTCGACACCAACACCCTGGGCGAGGACGAAAAAAAGCGTTTGCGGGAACAGATTCGCGTCGAGATGTACGAGATTTTCTACGGGCGCAACACGCGCCGCGGGCATCTCTCCGAAATCCGCTGAGCTCTCGTCTTCCTCAGAGGCGGGCGGCGAGCGTCGTCATCACTCGCGCGGCCATCCCCATGAGCGTTCCGAGCGGTGCGGGCAAGGCGCGCGCCCCCGCCGCGTGGGCGCGATGGGCGTGGCCCTCTTCCTCCGCGCGCATGCGCTCGAGGAGCGTGCGGGTCGCCACGTCCTCCGCCGGAAGCTGTCGGAGGTGATCCTCGAGGTGGCGGACGACCCGCCGTTCGGTCTCTTCGAGGTAGCCGAGGCTCGTCCGATCGCCGAGGAGAGCGAAGAACGCGCCGCTCAACCAGCCCCCCGCGTACCAGACGGGACCGAGAAGGCTCGGCCGTGCGCCGAGGGCCGCAAGGCGGCTGCGGCAACCGAGGAGGTGGGCTTCCTCTTCCGCTCCGCTTTCGTGCAGCCCCGCCGCGAGCTCCGGGCGGCGGGCGAAGAACGCCTGTCCCCGGTAGAGCGCCTGGGCCGCCACTTCGCCGGCGTCGTCGACACGGACGAGGCGCGCGACGCGGGCTTTCGCCGCGGCATCGAGACCGCGCTCGGCGGGCGGGGCCACGGGAGGGCGGGCGAAGATCGTGGCGAGCGCGTGATCGAACTCATGCCGAAGGCGGTCGCGAAGCGTGGACGGCACGGTGGCACGAAGACAAGCAAACACCTCCTCATGATACGTCCGCCACCGCGGATGGCACAATAGCCGCATGGGCAGCGAACGCCACACCGAGGTCATCGTGTTCGACCGCGCCGGGGAGGCCGACGTCCTCCGCGTCACGGAGGTCGATCTTCCTCCGCCCGGGCCGGGCGAGGTCGTTCTGCGCCACACGGCGATCGGCGTCAATTTCGTGGACATTTACCACCGGCGTGGCCTCTACCCCGTCCCGCTTCCTTCCGGTCTCGGGCTCGAGGCCGTGGGCGTGATCGAGGCGGTCGGCCCGGAGGTCCAAGGTTGGGTGCCGGGCGCACGGGTCGCCTACGCGCAGGCTCCCCTCGGCGCGTACGCCACCCGGCGTCTCATCCCGGCCGAAGCCCTGGTGGCCGTCCCCGACGGGATCGAGGACGAAACCCTGGCGGCGGTGTTCCTGAAGGGGCTCACCGCTCTTGCACTCCTTCGTCGCACGCGGCCGCTCGCGCCGGGGGAGCCGGCCCTCTTTCACGCCGCGGCGGGGGGCGTCGGCCACCTGGCCGGACAGATTGCACGGGCCTTGGGACTCAACCTCATCGGCGCCGCGCGCGGCGCCGAGAAATGCGCCTTCGCCCGCGCGCACGGGTACGAGGCCACCATCGACACCTCCCGCGAGGACCTCGTGTCCGCCGTCCGCCGTCTCACCGGCGGGGCAGGGGTTCCGGTCGTCTACGATTCGGTCGGAGCGGCGACGTGGCAGGCGTCGCTCGAGTGTCTGCGTCCTTTCGGCATGCTGGTGAGTTTCGGGAACGCCTCGGGCCCGCCTCCGCCGCTCGACCTGCGCGAGCTCGCCCGCCGGGGCTCGCTCTACGTGACCCGGCCGACGCTCGCGACCTACTGGGCGGACGCGGAGACGCGGCGGGCGCTTGTGGAGGAACTCTTCGCGCTTCTTCGATCCGGGGCCCTCACACCGGTCGTCGGGGGACGCTACCCGCTCCGCGAGGCCGCCCGTGCGCAGCGCGATCTCGAGTCGCGTCGGACGCACGGTTCCCTTCTCCTGCTGCCGACGGGACGTACGTCGTCGTGAACGACACTCCGGCTCCTTCCTTGTTCGTACGCCTGCGTTTTTTCTTCCGGCGCCTCTGGTGGGGGGCCGAGACGGCCGGGCGATGGATCGCCGCCTTTGTGCGCGAGCTTCACGAGACACAGCTCAATCTCCGCGCCATGAGCCTCGTCTATACCTCGATTTTCACGGTCTTTCCACTTCTGGCCGTCGCTCTCTCGCTCCTCAAGGATTTTGGACTCCGTCGGACGCTCACCCCGTTTCTCCTGCGTCTCTTCGCCCCCATGGGCTCGCGCGGGGTCGAGGTCACCAACCGGATTCTGCGCGTCGTCCGTCACATCCACGCGGGTCTCTTGGGATCCCTCGGTCTCGTTGTCCTCACGTACCTCACGGTTTCTCTCCTCGTGAAGCTCGAGGGGGCCATGAACGCCGTCTGGCGCGTCAGGAACCCGCGCCGCTTCTTCAGCCGTCTCGGTGATTATCTGAGCATCCTCATCGTGGGCCCGGTCCTCGTCCTGGCCGCGGCCAGCATCACCGTCTCGGTCTTCAACCACTCGATTCTTCACCGCCTCCTGAGTGTCGAACCCCTGGGGGCGCTTTATCTGGCCGCCGCGCACGTCCTCCCGTATTTCCTCATCGTGGCGGCGTTCACGTTTCTCTACGCCTTCATGCCGAACACGCGGGTGCGTCTACGGGCGGCGTTTCTCGGGGCCTTGGCCGCCGGCGTCCTCTGGGAGTCCGCCGGTTGGTTCTTCGCGAGTTTCGTCGCCTCGAGTTCGAGCTATGCCCTCATCTATTCGAGTTTCGCCGTTCTCTTCCTCTTCATGGTCTGGTTGTACTTCGGCTGGTTCGTGATCCTCGTCGGCGCCGTGATCAGTTTTCTCGTCCAGCACCCCTCGGCGCTCCGCAGCGAGGCGCTCCGCCGCGTCGTCGGCCATTACGAGACGGAACGGCTTCTTCTCGACATCCTCTACCTGGTTGCCGCCGCCTACGAGCGGGGGGGGCCACTCTGGAACGTCGAGCGGCTCGCGCGGCGCCTCGGGCTTCCCCAGGACATGGTCGAGGAGTTTGTCGGCACCCTCGAGGCCCGCGGGCTTCTCCTGACGACGGGGGATGATCCTCCCGCCTACGTGCCGGGGCGGACCCTCGGCACGATGCGGCTCGCCGAAGTCCTGGCCCAGATCCGTGGCTCCGCGCCGTCGATACGGGGGCCCGCGGTCTACCGCCCCGACGTTGAGGTGCCCGTCGACCGTCTGCTTGACGAACTCGAGAAGACGCGATCCGAGGCGCTGGCCAATCGGACCCTGGCCGATCTCCTCGCCGAGGACGCCGTCAGTCGTTCGGCGCCGACGTGACCTCCGGCTCACCCACACTCCAGCGGGCGACGAGGAGATGGGTTCCGGGGAGCGAACGGGCCACGATCTCGCCCGCGGCGGAGACGGCGATGAGGCCGAGGATGCCCGGTTGCGTCTCGCGAAAGAGATCGGCGGCGTCGCGAACGGCCGCGGTGAGGTCCCGTCCCTCGGCGTAGCGAAGGGCCAGGCGGTGGGCGAGGACGAGACGGACGACCGACTCGCCGTCGCCGGTGGCGGAGACGGCGACGTGCCGGTCGGCGTAGGTCCCGCATCCGATGAGGGGGGTGTCGCCGACGCGCCCCACAAGTTTGCCGGTGAGTCCGCCGGTGGAGGTGGCGGCCGCCAGGTGGCCTGTGCGGTCGAGCGCCACGGCTCCGACCGTGCCCCGGTGATGGCGACTGAGAGCCGCGCGCTGTGTCTCGACGATCAGGCTTCTGGGATCGCAGCGTTCGAGCCCCCGCTCTTCGGCGAACCCTTCGGCTCCGCGACCGACGAGGAGGACCGCGCGGCCGTCGTCGAGCACCGCCCGCGCGAGAAGCACGGGGTGCACGATGCCTTGCACGCCGGCGACGGCGCCGGCGTTCCCGCTCGCGCCGTCCATGACGGCGGCGTCCGTTTCGACCTCGCCCGCGGCGTTGAGCACCGAGCCTCGACCCGCGTTGAACACGGGGTCGTCCTCAAGGACGGTGACGGCGCGCACGACGGCGTCGAGCGCCGTTCCGTCCGCGGCGAGAACCTCTCGGGCGGCCTCGGCCGCACGGGCTAGACCGGCGCGCCGGGGCTCTTCGAATTCCGCTTCATAAGGGCCCACGCCACCGTGGACGAGGAGAGTGGGACCGGGACGGAAAGGAGGCATGAGGGGATCCGTGTGCGCCTGAACCGCGGGATGCACAGGATAGCCGGAGGCGGGGCTCCGGGGGGAGGGAGGATCAGACCGCAGGGGGTGTCGCGGCGTCGAGGCGTCCGGCGAGATAACGCAACCCCTCGAGAGGGGGAGCGTGGGCGAAGAAACTGAGCGCGATGTGGCGGCCCGTCCCCTCCGAGGCGACCCGGTGGAACCAGCCGGCGGGGACGAAGAGGAGATCCCCGGACTCGAGGACGATCTCCCGTCCGTGCGGGCGGATCTCTGCGAAGAGCGGGAAGCGGGCGGGGTCCGCGGTCTCGGGATCGAGGCGAGAAAGATGGGGCATGGGTTCGCCGGGAGCGTAAACGATGCGCCCGTGGGGTTCGATCGTGACGATCTCCCCGCGGGTGTAGAGAGCGCGGGCCGCCGTCGGGGGAAAGAGCAGAAAGCGCTTGCGTCCCTCGACGACGGCGTAGAGGTTGTCCTCGAAATCGTGGTGGAGCGGGGTGACGATCGGCACGGGGCTCCGGCCCATCCAGGCGACGACGCAGCGAAGGCGCACGTCCTGGAAATAAGGGGGGATCGTGAAGTCGCCGAGCAACTGGAGAAGGGGGGGGTCGAGGATGTGGTCGTGCTGAAGATTGAGGTAGTGTGCGTCGCTGCCCGCCGGGTTGGCGAGGACCCCGCGCACGAAGTCGCGGAAGGGCATCGTGATGTAGTTCGTCGTCTCGAGATCGAGCTGTCCTTCCTGCGTTCGCCGCTCGAGCACCCGGACCTCGTGGTTGCCCGCCTTCTGGAGGAGATAGTCGTTGCTCCAGCGCGCCGTCTTCCATTCGAGCCGGGCCCAGTCGCCGAAGCGGATCACCACCGGCTCGCGCGCCACGTAGTGACGAAAAAACGTCACGATGGGCGGTGGGTTTTCGTAACGCGTGAGGACGGACGGGCTCATGCCGCTCGGCACGGTTTGCCGATGTGGCGCGGGCGGGGCGCGCGGGGATCTCGGGCTTCCCCGCCCATCTCGACGGTCGTTCTCAGGGGGGTTGCACCGGCCGTTCGGGACACGGAGGCGTTCAGGCCGATTCTGCGGCTTCGTCGACGACCGGGGTCGCCACCCGCTCGAGATCCCCGAGCGAGCGCCCCCGCATTTCGGGGATCGCCCAGGCCGTGAGGAGCACGCCCAGGAGAGAGACGAAGGAGAGCAGGCCCAGAGTGAGCGAGAGACCGAGACGTTCGAGGAGGAGGGGCAAGAGGAAGACGCCGAGGGCCGCTCCGAGTTTGCCCGTCGCGGCCGAGATGCCGTGCCCGCGACCGCGCACGTTCGTGGGGAAGACCTCCGTCGGCAGGAGGAAGGTCGTCGTGTTGGGGCCGAATTCGATGAAGAAATAGCTCAGCATGTAGACGGGCAGGAAAAGAAAGAGCTCATCGACCATGGCGGGATCGAGCATGATGGCCGCGTAGGCGAGAGCCATCACGGCGAAGCCGACAATCTGGATGCGCTTGCGCCCGAGGCGGTCCATCTGCCAGGCGGCGAGAAAGTAGCCCGGTAGAGCGGCGACGCCGAAGATCAGCGTGGCGACCAGGGTGGTGGTGATGAGCGACGCGTGGGGTAGAAGGTGGTGGAGGATGAGCTGTTGCGAGACGCCGTTACCGTAGAACGCCACGTCGATCAGAAACCAGCTGCCGGCGGTTCCGAGAAGGGTCTTCAGGTAACCGCTGCGGAAAAGGCCTTGGGGCTCGAAGGTCCGGTCCTGCGCCGCCGGGCGGCCGGTGAGGGCGTGGACGACGCTCTGCGCCTCTTCGGTGCGTCCCTGCGAGACCAGGAAGCGGGGCGGTTCGCTGATACGCCGGCGGAGGTAAAAGACGGTTGCGGCCGGGAGCGCACCGAAGCCGAGCATGAGCCGCCAGATGAGATCGTAGGGCAGATGGGTGGCGAGGAGCCCGGCGGCGAAGAGCGGTCCGACGAGAAGCCCGATCCCCTGCATGGCGAAGACCATGGTCACGAGAAAACCGCGCCGCTCGCGGCTCGAGAACTCCGCCATGATGACGGCGCTGGTCGGGTAATCGCCACCGACGCCCAGGCCGACGATGATCCGGCCCAGCATGAGGACCGCGAAGCCGGGGGCGAAGGCCGAAACGAGCGCCCCGACGACGAGAAGGATGACTTCGAGCCCGTAGATCGATTTGCGCCCGAAGCGGTCCATGAGCCGCCCGAAGAGTAGGGCGCCCACGACCGAGGCGGCGATGGAAGTGGCGTTGAGGATGGAGAGATCGAGTGTCGTGAGGTGCCAGAGTGGGCTCAGGATGACGGTGACCGTGCCGATGATGAAGAGATCGTAGGCGTCGGTAAAAAAGCCCATGCCCGACGTGAAGACCGCACGCCAGTGAAAGTTGCGCAGCGAGGATTCCTCGAAGACCTCGAGGGAGGTGCGTTTGTCGTGACTCATCGATCCCGTTCCACCAGAGTAACGGCCGTCATTATCCGCTCATTCCTGTGACCGTTCTGTGACAGAAACCGAGGCCTTGGGAGGTCGGTCCCAAAAGAGATCAAGGATTTCAGACGGATGAAAGATTTTTCCAGTGTGCTTCTCACGTTCGAGCCGGGCGCCGAGCGTGAGGGCGCAGCCGATGTTGCACGTGACGATGCCGGCTCCCTCCGGCGGCGGGGGCGTGAAGACGCGATCGAGAAGAGCGGCTGAGGCCTCGGGGTGGAGAAGGCCGTGCGTGCCCGCCGCCCCACAGCAGCCGGCGCCTTGCCCCCAGGGCTTGGCCTCGAACCCAAGACGGGCGAGCACGCGGTGGACTGGTGCGGTGCCGGCGGCGAGGCTCCGCTGGGTGCAGGGAGTGTGGACGAGGAGGGGCATCGGGACGCGCGTCTGGGGAAGACGGGCGGGGAGGACGCGGTCGAGGAAAGACGAGGCCTCGACGATCTCGGGCGGGGCTGAGGCCGTGCCGTCGTCGTCCACGAGCGCGCTTCGCAGTGAGGCGAGGCAACCCGTGTCGAGCACGAGGACCGTCCGGGCCCCGGCAAAAGCTTGCCGGTTGTGGGCGGCGAGCCGCTCCGCCTCTTCTTCTTCCCCCATGTGGCGGGCGAGCGCTCCGCAGCAGGTCTGCCGCGGCGGAATTACGGTCCGGATCCCGAGGTCTGCGAGCACGCGGAGGGTGGCGCGGAGGGGCTCGGGGCGGAGGAGACGGGCGTAGCATCCGAGGAAGAGTGCGACCTCGCCCTCGTGGGCGGGACGGAGCGCCACCCCGGTGGGGGGGCGCCAGGGGTGGGGAAGGGGATGTGGAGCGAGGTCGACGAGAGGACGCAGGGATGAGGGAAGGATCCGGCGGAGGGGCCGCGCGCCGAAAGCGGCGGCGGGTCGGAGAGTCCGCGCGAGGAGCGCCAGAGCCCACGGCCGCCCGGCCACGAAACGGAGCCCCCGGTGGAGCCGAGGAGCGCGGCGTCCTCCCCGGCGTTCCAGGGCACGGATCCGGTCGAGGAGCGCGCCGTACGGCACCTCGGCCGGGCAGACCGCTTCGCAGAGTCGGCAGCCGAGGCAACGGTCGAGATGTCCCCAGAAAGCCTCGTCCGCCTCGAGAATCCCGCGCGCATAGCCGTCCATGAGAGCGAGACGCCCGCGCGGGGATTCGGCCTCGTCGAGCGCCATCGCATAGGTCGGGCAGTGCGGAAGACAGACCGCGCAACGGACGCAGCGTCGGCTGGCGGAAAGATCGGCCTCGGGCATCGGGCGGGAAGAGCGGGGGGCTCGGCTACAATACACGCTCTCGGCCCGCGAGTCGCACGGGCGTGGCGTCGGGGCGTGGGCTGCGCCCTCTCTCCCTTCTCCTTCCCGTCCGGAGATTCCATGAGCGGGGGACAATTCGAGTTCGAAGTCGTCGGCTCCCGACGGCGGACGCCGCGGGTGGTCGAGATCGACCTCCGCCTCCCGGAGGGGCGCCCGTTTTCTTATATTCCCGGGCAGTTCGTCACGCTCCATCTCCCCGACGGATCGGACGAGCTCCGCCGTAGCTACAGCATCGCCGTCCCGCCGCGGGAAGACAAGACGATCGCGCTTGCGGTCGGAGAAGTCCCAAGTGGGCGCGCCACACGGATTCTCTTCGGGGTGCGTCCCGGCGACCGCCTGCGGGCGAGCGGTCCGTTCGGTCGTTTCATTCTCCGCGAAGACGAAACGCTCCCCCGGCTTTATCTCGTCGGCACCGGAACCGGGATCGCGCCTTACCGCACGATGCTTCCGGGGATCGAGCGTTTTCTCGCCCGCGACCCCGAGCGGCGGCGCGTGAGCGTTCTTCTCGGGGTGCGCAGCCCCGAGGAGAGGCTCTACGGCGATGAGTTCCGCGCCTTCGCCGCCGCCCACCCCGGCTTTACCTTCCTTTCCTGCCAGAGCCGCTCCCTGTCCGATCCCCCGGAGGCGGACGAGAGGCGCGGCTACGTGCAGAAAGTCCTCGCGGAGCTCGCTCCCGATCCGGCCGAGTCGGTCGTCTACCTGTGCGGCAATCCGGGGATGATCGACGAGGCCACCGAACTCCTGAAGAGCCGCGGCTTTCCGCTCGTCAACATCCGTCGCGAGAAGTACGTCTCCTCCAACTGACGGCGGCGGGTGGGCGGTCCTTCAGTCGAAGCGGCGGAACTTCGTCCGCCGCGGCGTCTCCTCGCCGCCCGCGCGGAGATACTGCTCGCGGTAAGCGCTGTAGTTCCCCTCGTCAAACACGACGCCTCCTTCCCCGTCGAAGACGAGAAGATGCGTGGCGATACGGTCGAGAAACCAGCGGTCGTGCGAGACGACGAAGGCGCTTCCGGGGAAGACGAGAAGCGCTTCCTCGAGGGCGCGGAGGGTCTCGACGTCGAGATCGTTGGTCGGCTCGTCGAGGAGGAGGAGATTGCCGCCGGCACGCAGCACGCGTGCGAGATGCACGCGGTTGCGTTCGCCGCCCGCGAGCTGGCCCACCGGCTTCTGCTGATCGGCGCCACGAAAATTGAACCGCGCGACGTAGCTTCGCGCCGGGGTCTCGTAGGCGCCCACCGTGAGGACGTCCAATCCTTCGGCGACGACGTCGAAGACGGTGGCGCGGGGGTCGGCGAAGATCCGTTCCTGCGGAACGTGGGCGAGGACGACGGTCTCGCCGAGACGCACCGTGCCCGTGTCCGGCCGTTCCTCACCGCTGATGATCTTGAGGAGAGTGCTCTTGCCGCTCCCGTTCGGTCCGATGATGCCCACGATCGCTCCCGCGGGCACGTGGAAGGAGAGATTCGTGAAGAGCGGGCGGTCGGCGTAGCTCTTGCTGACCTCGGTGAAGTCGACGACGAGATCGCCCAAGCGTGGCCCGGGCGGGATGTAGATCTCGCGGGTTTCGTGGCGCTTCTGGAACTCGCGGCTCGCAAGTTCCTCGTAGCGCTGGAGGCGGGCCTTGTTCTGGGCCTGCCGCCCGCGGGCGCCCTGGCGGACCCAGGCGAGCTCCTCTTCGAGCGCGCGGCGGTGGGCGGCCTCGCTGCGTTCTTCGCGCCTGAGCCGCTCCTCCTTGTTCTCGAGCCAGGCGCTGTAGTTGCCGGAGAAGGGAAGGGTCTTGCCGCGGTCGATCTCGAGAATCCAACTCACGACGTTGTCGAGAAAGTAGCGATCGTGCGTGACAAGGATCACCGTCCCGCGGTAGTCCTGGAGGTAGCGCTCGAGCCAGGCGACCGTGTCGGCGTCGAGGTGGTTCGTGGGCTCGTCGAGGAGCAACACGTCGGGAGCGGAGAGGAGCAAACGGCAGAGTGCGACCCGTCTCCGCTCGCCGCCCGAGAGAGTGGCGAGCGGGGCCTCCCAGGGCGGGAGGCGAAGAGCGTCGGCGGCGATCTCGAGCCGGTGCTCGAGATCCCACCCCTGGTGAGTCTCGATGTGTTCCTGGACGCGGGCCTGCTCCTCGAGGAGACGCGTGATCGTCTCCTCGTCGGCGGCCGTCGCAAAGGCTTCGCCGATCTCCTGGTAGCGGGTGAGGAGCGCGCGGATCCCGGCGACTCCCTGCTCGACATAGCCGCGCACGTCCCCCGTGTGCCCCACGAGGGGTTCCTGGGGGAGGTAACCCACACTCAGATCCTCGCCGCGGCGGTGCACCTCACCCTCGATCTCGTGATCCTCGCCGGCGAGGATGCGCAGAAGTGTCGATTTGCCTGCTCCGTTGAGCCCCACCACGCCGATCTTGGCCCCCTCGAAGAAGGAGAGCGAGACGTGATCGAGGAGCGTGCGGCCCGGAGGGACGACCTTGCGGAGGTCGTGGAGGGTGAGGACGGTGGCGGGCATCAAGCAACTCCGTGGGGCGAGGAAGAGAGGGGGGCGCGGCGGCGGACCTTGTCTTCGAGCACCCGGATCATGGCGTCCGCGAGATCGAGGTTCGTCGTCGTTTCGATTCCTTCGAGGCCCGGGACGGCGTTGACCTCGAGGACGAGGGGACCCTGCGACGTCCGGAGGAGGTCGACCCCCGCCACGTCGAGTCCCAAGAGGTTGGCGGCGGCCTCGGCCGTCGTCCGTTCCGCCGGGCTCAGACGCACCCGCCGGCCCTCCGCGCCCCTGTGAAGATTGGCGCGGAACTCGCCGGGGCGGGCCACGCGCATCATGGCCGCCGCCACCCGTCCGCCGATGACGAGACAACGAAGATCGCGTCCGCGCGCTTCGGCGATGAAGTGCTGCACGAGGAAATGCGCCCGGAGGTTGCGGAAGGCCTCGACGACGCTCTCGGCGGCCTGACGGGTCTCGGAAAGCACGACGCCCAGACCCTGTGAACCCTCGAGGAGCTTGATCACCACCGGGGCCTCGCCGACGAGATCCAGAAGATCGTCGGTGTCGTCCGGGAGATGGGCCATGCCGGTCGCGGGCACAGGGAGACCCGCGTGGCTCAGGCGCTGAAGCACGAGCAGTTTGTCGCGGGCGCGCAAGAGTGCGTCGCTGTCGTTGAGGCAGGCGACGCCGGTGGTCTCGAATTGGCGCATCACGGCCGCCCCGTAGAAGGTGATCGAGACCCCGACGCGGGCGATGACACCATCGACCGGGCCGAGCGGGCGCCCGCGGTAGTGGATTTCGCTGGCCGGAGAGCCGATCCGCATGTAGCAACGAAGGGGGTCGAGGACACGGACACGGTGGCCGCGAGCGCGCGCCGCCTCGACGAGACGGCGGGTCGAGTAGAGGCTCGGATCGCGGGAGAGGAGAACGAAACGCACGGGCGGCCGGGGCGGGACGGCGGCTGCTAGAATACCCGCGAGCGTCCGCCGGAGCAAACCGTTGCCCATCGCCCGTGCCCGTTACGACGGCTCCCCGTCCCTCGCGTCTTTCGATCCCGAACTCGCCGCCGCCATCGAGGGCGAGAGACGACGGCAGGAAGAGGTGCTCGAGTTCATCGCTTCAGAGAACTACGCCAGCCCGAACGTCCTCGCCGCCCAGGGCTCGGTGCTCACGAACAAGTACGCCGAAGGGTATCCCGGCCGCCGCTACTACGGCGGGTGCCACTACGTGGACATCGCCGAGCGGCTCGCCATCGAGCGTGCCCGCAAGCTCTTCGCCGCCGACTACGCCAACGTCCAGCCGCACTCGGGCTCGCAGGCCAACGCCGCCGTCTATCTGGCGCTCGCCGCCCCCGGCTCCACGCTCCTCGGCATGAGTCTCGCCGCCGGCGGTCACCTGACCCACGGGTCGGCGGTGAATTTCTCCGGGAAGCTCTACAACGCCGTGGCCTACGGCGTGCGCCCCACGGACGGACTCGTGGACTACGACGAAGTCCGCGATCTCGCCCGGCGCCACCGTCCGCGGCTTCTCGTCGCGGGTTTTTCGGCCTATTCCCGCACGCTCGATTGGGCGGTGTTCCGCGCGATCGCCGACGAGGTGGGGGCGCATCTCGTCGTCGACATGGCCCACGTCGCCGGGCTCGTCGCCGCCGGCCTCTACCCCAACCCCGTCCCGCACGCCGACGTCGTGACCACCACCACCCACAAGACGCTCCGCGGCCCGCGCGGCGGGATGATCCTCGCCCGCGCCAACCCCGAGATCGAGAAGAAGCTTTCCTCCCTCGTTTTCCCAGGCACGCAGGGCGGGCCCCTCATGCACGTCATTGCCGCCAAGGCCGTCGCCTTCAAGGAAGCGCTCGACCCCTCCTTCACCGAGTACCAGAAGGCGGTCGTCGACAACGCCCGCGCGATGGCGGCGCGTCTCGCCGAACGGGGCTACGACATCGTCTCGGGCGGCACCGACAATCATCTCTTCCTGGTCGATCTCCGCACGCAGCCCTACACCGGCAAGGAGGCCGAGGCCCGTCTCGAGAGCGCCCGCATCACCGTGAACAAGAACGCCGTGCCCGGCGATCCCCGCCCGCCCACGCAGACGAGCGGTTTGCGTTTCGGGACGCCGGCGGTGACCACCCGCGGGCTCGATCGCGCGGACCTCCGCCGGGTGGCCGACGCGGTCGCCGACCTTCTCGACGCTCCGGACGCGGAGGACGTGCGCGTGCGCGTCGAAGCCGAGGTCGCCGGGCTCTGCCGGGATCATCCCGTCTACACCTGAGATCCCATGCGCTGTCCCTACTGCGGCGGAGGCGAGACCCGGGTCATCGAAACCCGCGAGCCGCCGGAGCGGGGGATCGTGCGCCGACGCCGCTCCTGCGAGCACTGCGGGGAGCGTTTCACGACCTGTGAGCGCGTTGAGGCCCGCGCGCTCAAGGTCGTCAAACGCAACGGTCGCCGGGAATCTTTTGCGGAAGAAAAACTCCGCGCCGGGATCGAGCGCGCGCTCGAGAAACGACCGGTGCCCGCGGAAGACGTCGAGTCCCTCGTCGGTCGTCTCCTCGGCCGCGTGGCGCGTTACTCCGAACGCGAACTGCCGACGCCTCTCCTCGGCGAGTGGGTGATGGCGGAGCTGCGCGATCTCGACGAAGTGGCCTACGTCCGTTTTGCCTCTGTCTACCACGAATTCCAGGATCTCGACGCGTTCCGGCGCGAGATCGAACTGCTCAAGGGGCACCGGGCGGCGCGTTCCCACCGCGCCCGCGCCTCGCGCCGTCGTCCCGCCCCCCGGTGACGGGCGCCGCTCAAGACCGAGTCTGGATGGCCCGCGCGCTCGTGCTCGCGGCCCGCGGGCGCACGAGTGTCGATCCCAATCCGGCCGTCGGCTGTGTTCTCGTCCGCGACGGCGAGCTCGTGGGTGAAGGCTGGCACGAGCGAGCGGGGGGGCCGCACGCCGAGGTGCGTGCGCTCGAGGCGGCGGGTGAGCGGGCGCGGGGTGCGACCGCCTACGTCACGCTCGAGCCGTGTGCGCACCACGGTCGCACGCCGCCCTGCGTCGGGGCGCTGCTCGCCGCCGGGGTCCGCCGCGTCGTCGCCGCCGTCGAGGATCCCGATCCGCGGGTGCGCGGCCGCGGTCTTGCCGCCCTTGCGCAGGCGGGCGTCGCGACCACGAGCGGGGTGCTCGAGAACGCCGCCCGGGTACTCAACCGCGGCTTTTTCGCGCGTCATCTCCGCCGTCGTCCCTGGGTCGTCCTCAAGATGGCGTTGAGCCTGGACGGGGGGTTTGCCGCCCGGGCGGGGGAAACGACCGCCGTGAGCGGCGAGGAGGCGCGGTGGGACGTTCAAAAACTTCGGGCGGCCGCCTCCGCCGTCCTTACGGGTGCCGGAACGGTCCTCAGCGACGACCCGCGGCTCAACGTCCGTCTTCCGGGCGATCCGCCGCCGCGCCAGCCCCTGCGTCTGGTCTGGGACCGCGAGGGAAGGACCGATCCCAAGGCACGGATCTACCGCGAGACCGGTCCCTCCGCCATCGTCACGAGCGCGCGCCACGCCGCCCGCTACGCCGCGGCGGGTGTGGAACCGCTCGTGCTCGATCCCGACGAGGGCGGGGCCGAGCCCTGGCGGCGTTTGCTCGAACGTCTTGCGGAACGGGAGATCAACATCCTCCTGGTCGAGTGCGGGCCGCGTCTTGCGGCCTCTTGTCTTGCGGGTGGGGAGCCCGACGAGATCGTCGTCTACCAGGCGTGCCGGTTCTTCGGCGGCGGCCACTACGGCCTCGCGGCCACCGCCACCCCGCTTGCGGGAGAACGCTTCCTCTGGCTCGACGTCCGCCCGCTCGGGGAGGATCTCCGCCTGAGAGCGGTGCGGCGGGAGCACGCATCGTGGGTGCCGGATCTCCGGCAGGAGTGTTGATGTTCACGGGGCTTGTCGTCGCCAGCGTTCCGGTTCTTGCCGTCGAGGACCTCCATGCCGGCGGGCGGAGTCTCGTCCTCGGCTGGCCGGAGAGGCTTGCGCGACCCGCGGTCGGCGCGAGTGTGGCGGTCGACGGCGTGTGTCTCACCGTCCGGACGCGCCGCGCGCGACGCGTCGTCTTCGATCTCTCACCCGAGACGCTTGTGCGAACGACGCTCGGTCGCCTCGAACCCGGGGGGCGTGTGCACATCGAGCCCTCGCTCACGTTGAGCTCGCCACTGGGCGGTCATTTCCTCACGGGGCACGTCGATGGGGTGGGCTGCGTGCACACGCTGACACCGCTCGGGGAGGGGTTCCTCCGGCTTGAGATCGTGGTTCCCCGAACCCTTCTTCCCCTGATTGCCGTCAAGGGCTCTCTCGCCGTTGATGGTGTCAGTCTCACCGTCAACAGCAAGCGCGGGGCGCGTGTGTCGTTTGCGATTATTCCGCACACCCGTGCGGTGACACGGTTCGGGGATTACCGGTCGGGCACTCCTGTCAATCTCGAAGTGGATCTCATCGCCCGTTATGTTCAGGCGGCGCTCGCCGCCCGCCGTGGATCCGTCAGGGGCGCACGGCGCCGTCCGCGACGGTGAGAGGCAAGACGACACGTTCATCCCTTATTGAGGCCCGCCCTGAATAGAAGAACCCATGCATCGAAAACGCGGGTGGATGCGCAAGCAGCGGTGCTGATGAATCTAGGCTTGACGCTTGACATGGCTGCGTGCAGTTCGGCCGCTCAAGCGAAAAGGGTGACCTGTAGCGTACGGGGACAGTGCCGTGTTTTGGCATAGTTGGTGACCTTCTTGTTATTGCATGTTATTGCGCGGAGGTTGAGCCAATCCGTCAAATGTATACTGCTGTCGTAAAACGTGACGAAGGGCTTGGATCGGCCGGGGATCGGCCGGTCGGCCGGGGAGATCCCTATGGCCCAGAAAATCTCCGGGCTTCCGGGCACTATCCGAAGTTATATCCCAAAAAACCAGAGAGTTAAGTGGAAGTGTTGCACTTCCAAGTTGAAACCGCCCGATCAAGTTGAAGACAGGACCGTTACCGTGTTTAATCAACTCAGCAGGGTCGTCCACTTATCTCAACCCGGAACTCTGTCCGAACGACCCGAGCCACCCCAGACTGCTGTATATTCCCCCTGTGGAAGGAGGAGAATCCAATGCGCAGACCGAGACGAAACCATTCTCCTGTGTTCAAGGTGCGGGTGGCCCTGAAGGCCCTAAAGGGCGAGAAGACCGTAGCCGAGATTCCCAAGCAGTGTGAGATCCATCAGAATTGGGGTGACTAGCCGGAAGAAGAATTGCTCGACGGCGTCGCTATGGAGAAAACTGCGATGATAAAAAAGACCGTATTCAAAGCCGCACTTTTTGCCGCTGCGACCTTGGCGCCTTGCGCCGCCTTCGCGTGGCCCGTCAACGTCTCTGTCGGCGGATCGACGTTAGGTCTGGGTGTGCAGGTTGCGACCGCCATCGTACCTGGCACGCTTGATGTCCGCGCCGGTTTCAGTTCTGCCACCTTCAACGGAAACGCCAGATTTTCGAGTGGCGGCAACGACATTCCCTTCACTGGGAGCTTGCGCTTGCAGGGCATCCCGATCCTCTTGGACTATTACCCGTTTCACGGCGCCTTTCGTTTATCTGGTGGCATGGTCGTCAATGAGAACGACCTGACCGCTGTTGCGAGCGGGGGTTCCGGTACCTATACAATCAACGGCGACACCTATACCGCCCAGCAGGTTGGTACTCTGACCGGGAAACTTGGTTGGCGGCGCATCGCTCCGTATATCGGTATCGGCTGGGGCATGAAGGCGGCGCGTCACTCTGGATTGTCGATGGGGTTTGACTTGGGCGTCATGTTTACCGGTAGTCCGACCGTCAGCCTGCATAGCAGCAACCCGACCAACAACCAGCAGTTGGCAAAAGATGTGGCGGCGGCCCAGGCCACGGCGAACAGCAAGGTCAGTCCGGTCCGGTACTGGCCGGTCATCGGACTAACCTTTGGTTACGCTTTCTAAAAACCCATGCTGATCATCGAGCCACAGGTGGGGAGGTAATCCCCCTGCGTATTCCAACCCAATCCTGCCGCTGATTCCGACTCGCCGTTGATGGTGTCAGTCTCACCGTCAACAGCAAGCGCGGGGCGCGTGTGTCGTTTGCGATTATTCCGCACACCCGTGCGGTGACACGGCTCGGGGATTACCGGTCGGGCACTCCTGTCAATCTCGAAGTGGATCTCATCGCTTGTGATGTTCAGGCGGCGCTCGCCGCCCGCCGTGGATCGGCCAGGGGTGCACGGCGCCGTTCGCAACGGTGAGGGTCACGAGCCGGCTGGCGCCCGTCTCGGCGATGAGGAGCACCCCGGGGCGGAGCCAGGCCATGCCCTCGGGCATGTCGAGGCCGGTGGCGATCGTGCGCACGTTGCGGGTGCGGAGGTCGATGCGGCGGATCGCCCCGTTGAAGGTGTCGGCCACGTAGAGATCCCCCCCCGCCGAGGCGAGTCCCTGGGGGTGCTGGAAGAGCGCTTGCGCAAGCGGGCCGTCGCGGTCCCCCCAGCTGAAGAGTCCCTGACCGGCCACCGTCCGCACCTGGTCTTTTTGAGGAAGGAGCTCCTGGATGGAGGAGCTTTCGGGAGAAGCCACGAAAATTCCCTCGCCCGGAGCCGGCGCCAGTGCGGTCGGTTGTGCAAATTGCGCCCGGTGGCGGGGCCCCGCACGCAGTCCTTCGTCGCCGTCTCCCGCCCAGAGATCGATCTCGTCGGTCTTGAGGTTGAGGCGGAAGACCTGGTGCGATCCGGCCATGGCGATCCAGAGAGCGTCGCCTTTCCGGAGGAGGCCCCAGGGGGCGTTGAGTGCGATCGCGCGCGCCGGTCCGTGCGCGCGGCGCGCGTAGCCGAGCGTTCCTGTCCCGGCCAGGGTGCGTACGCGTAATGTCTTCAGAGAGACGGTCCGGATGAGATTGTTTCCGGTGTCCGCCACGTAGAGACGCTTGCGACCGAAGGCAACGCCCTCGGGATGAGCGAAGCGTGCCACAGAGGGGGCTCCGTTGCGCACCCCGGCACGCCCATCCCCGATGACCGCCCGCAGCCGGCCCCGCGGGCTCAAGAGGAGGATCCGGTTGGCGGTCGTGTCCGCGATCGCCACGAGGCCGTCGCCGACGGCGACGGCTCCCGGCCAGCGGAGAAGGCCGCGTGGGACGCGGGGCGGGAGGATGCGGATCGGTCGGGGGTGGAGCCGGTGAGCGGCGAGCGCTTGGGTGCGCTGGTGGTCGACCGCCTGCGCGAGCGAGGCGTACGGCGTCTCACCCAGCCAGGCGACCCGCGGATGTCCGTTCGCGCCCAAGAGCACGTACGTCGGCCAGGCGTTCACGCCGTAGGCGTTCCAGAGCCGTAGACCCTGATCGAGCATGACCGGGGCCCGAACGTCGTGGGCCGCGAGGAACACCTTGAGTGCGGGGAGTGTGCCGGAGTCGGTGAACTTGGGGCTGTCGATCTCGACGACGGTGAAGGCGTGCGGGTGCGCCGCCTCGAGTCGGGCGAGGACGGGCAGCATCTGTACGCAATTGATGCACCCGGGCGTGAAGAAGTCGAGGAGCACGATCCGTCCCCGGAGATCGGCCAGGGTGAGAGGGTGGGGGACTTCGAGCCACGGATCCCCCTTGGGGAAGGGCACCGGTGGGATCGGCGGCGTCGCCTGGCCGCGCGCGCACGAAGCGGTGAACAAAAGGAGGGCAGCGAGGGCGAGCGGGCCGATCCTTGGGCCCGCCCGCCCAGGGCATCGCTGAGCGGGGCCGATCGAGATCGGATGCGGCACGAACAATCCTCGAGGTGTCAGCGTGGCTTGTGTCCTGGACTACGTGTGCCGATCGAGGTCGGATGCGGCATGGGCAATCCTCTGGTAGCGGTGCAGAAGGGTGAGGAAGCGGGTGTCTTCGACGTGGAAAGCCGTCCGCTCCGCGACGGTGGGCCGGTGATCCGAACTCTCGACGGCGCCGAGGAGTGCTCCGAAGACGCCGTTGAAGCGGGCCGGATTCGTGGCCATCCAGGAGGTGAGGCGGGCGAGGAGCTCTTGCGCCTCGTGCCGGCCGGCACGGTGGTGGCTGAGTTTCTCGAGGCGCAGACGGAGCGCCCGGGCCGCGAGCACCGTTGCGGTGTCGGTGCTGAGGGCATCGGCGATGCGCCGGGCGAAGGCGTACTGAACGTCGAGATCTCGGGTCGTCACCTGAACGCGGGGGTCCTCACGCACGACGAGCGGGGTCTTGAGGCGGTGTCCGCCGGCGATGAGGATGACCGTATAGCGACCCGGGGGTACGAAGGGCCCCTGCGGGGCGACCGGTGTCCGGCCGATGTCTCCGGGTCCGCCCCAGCCGTACATCAGGGCGCGGGGGCGCGCGATATGAAGATGCCAGACGAAACGGTTGAGTCCCGCCCGATCCGTGAGACGGTTGACCGGAGCACGGAAAAAGTTCGGGAATGCGGGTTGCGCCAGAGGCTGTGGACGCTCCCGTGTGGCGGAGGAGAATGTCCTCAGGATGTGACCGTGGGGGCCCAGGATCTCGAGCCGGATCGGACCGCGGAGCGGGTGGTCCAGGAAGTAATAAATCAGGGCGCCGTTTTGCGGATTGGGGGCTTGGGGGACTTCCGGCGGGAAGGGCTCGGCTCGGAACATCGTCCGCCGGATGTGGGTGGCGACCGCCGGACGGAAAAGCCAGACCCGACGGCGGGCGATCGCCCGCTTCGCCTGCAGAAGCGGGACGATGTCGTGGAACATCCAGATTCCGCGGCCGTGGGTGCCCACGACGAGATCGTCGCCGTGGAGGGCGAGATCATGGATGGCCGTGGTCGGAAGATTGTCCCCGAAACGCTGCCAGACCCGGCCGTCGTCGAACGAGACGTAGAGCCCGAGTTCGGTTCCGGCGAAGAGCAACCCGCGCCGATCGGGATCTTCGCGCACGACGTGCACATAGGCGTGGGACGGGAGACCACGCGCCTGAAGACGCCAGCTCTGTCCGCCGTCGTGGGTCACGTAGATGTAGGGCCGATCGTCGTTGAGACGGTGGCGATCAACGGCCAGGTAGGCGGAACGGGCGTCGAAGGGCGAGGCCGTGACGCGGTCGATCCGGCTCCACGGGCGCAGGCCCCGGGGTGTGACGTTCGTCCAGTGTTGACCCCCGTCGGTCGTGTGCCAGACGAATCCGTTGGTGGTCCCCACCCAGAGATTCCCCGGCGCCCGGGGCGAGACGGCGATCGTGTAGATCGCCCCGTAGCCGAGGGCGGTGGCGTTGGCGATCGTGGGTGGTGTCTTCCACGAAGTCGGTCCGTGGATGCGGCGGCCGGTGAGATCCGGGCTGATCGCCGTCCAACGGCGGCCGCCGTCGGTCGAGCGCATCACCTTCTGTGCGCCGACGTAGAGCGCGTAGGGCGCCCGTGGGGAGACCGCGAGGGGGACGATCCAGGAGTAACGGTACGGAGCCACGGGCAGTGGCTGGCCGAAAGTGTTGAGGGGCCAGGGGGAGATGTTCTCGGACAGGCCCGTTCGGCTGTCGTAGCGGCTCACGCTGCCACCGATGTCGGTGCCAAAGACGATATGGGGGTCGGCCGGATCGGGGAAGACGTAGCCGGCTTCCCCACCCGCCGTCGCCGTCCACGAGCGGAGCGTGAGGATTCCTTCGTTGCTCCGGCTCACGAGATTGAGGCTTCCCGAGTCTTGCTGGGTGGCGTAAATATGGAAGGGGTAGCGGTTGTCGGTGGCCAGGCGATAGATCTGCGCCGTGGGCTGATTGAGCCAGGGGGTCCACATCCGTCCGCCGTCGACGCTGATCGCGACGCCTTGATCGACCCCGAGGATCATGCGCTTCGGGTGGTTGGGCGAAATCCACATCGTGTGGAAGTCGTCGCCGCTCGGGGACCCCTTGATGCAGACGAAGTTTTCGCCGCCGTCGAGTGAGCGATAGAAGGCCGTGTTGGGCACGTAGACGACGTCGGGGTTCTTGGGATCGACAAAAATTTCGCCGAAATACCAACCGCGTCGCCAGAGGTTGCGGTCGGCGTTGACGAGTGTCCAGGTGTGGCCGCCGTCGAGCGACCGGTAGATGCCGCCTCCCGGGTGTGCGCTCACCACGGCGTAGAGGAGGCCGTGCGGCGCGACCGCGAGACCAACGCGCCCGGCGCGCGCGAGCGGGAGGCCGCGGGTCTTGAGCCGCCGCCAGCTCCGCCCCCCGTCGGTCGAGCGGTAGACGGCCGAGTTGTACCCCTCGAGAGGAGGATACTGTGTCCAGGGCGGACGCACCGCACTCCAGCTCGTGGCGTAGAGCACGCGGGAGTTATCGGGGTCGGCGACGAGGTCGGCCACGCCGGTCCGATCGTTGAGTCGGAGCACGTGATGCCAGCGCCGTCCGCCGTCGACGGTCATGTAGATGCCGCGTTCGGGGTTGGGCCCGAAGCTGTGACCGAGCGCCGCAACGAGAACGTGGTTGGGATTGTGCGGCGAGATGATGATGGCGGAGATCTGCCGGGTTTTCGTGAGGCCCACGGCGTGCCATGTCCGGCCGCCGTTCGTCGAGCGGAACACCCCGCCTCCGAGCGAGACGTCCGAGCGCATGTCCGCTTCGCCCGTCCCGATGTAGATGATTTTCGGGTTCGAGGGTGCGACGGCGATCGCGCCGATCGAGGCGACGGGGCCGTGCTGGAAGAGGGGCGTCCAGGTGACCCCCCCATCCTCGCTGCGGAAGACGCCGCCGTCGACCGATCCAAAGTAATAGAGGTTCGGGTGGCCGACGACGCCCGTGACGGCGAGCACCCGGCCGCCGCGGTAGGGTCCGAGAAAGCGTGCGCGCAAGGCGTGAAAAAGAGCGGGCGGCATCGGCTGGGGCGCGGCGAACGCGGGGATCGTCGCAAGGAGGAGAAACGCGAGACCGGCGAGAGCGGGGCGAAGGGCGTGGCGCATGGCGTCGTCCGGGGAGAGGGTCTTTGGTATTGTAGGACGAACCCTGTGGCGGGTGGCAGGCCTTGAACGACCCGGAGAAACTGTGAGGATTGCGCGTTACCCTGCGAACGAGCGGGGACGCGATTTCGTCGTGGGCGATCTCCACGGGTGCCGCGCTCTCCTCGACCGCCTCTTGGAGGAGGTGGCTTTTGATCCCGAGCGCGACCGCCTTTTCAGCGTCGGCGATCTCATCGACCGTGGGCCGGAATCGATGCGTTGCCTTGATCTTTTGGACGAGCCCTGGTGTCATGCGGTGTTGGGCAACCACGAGGTGATGTTGATCGATTTCTTCGCCCGCGCCTTGGCGCTCGGCGGACGCGTCGTCTGGGAAGAAGAACACGATTTCCTGCGTAACGGCGGCGGCTGGGTGAGGCGCGAGCTGGTCGAAGGCGGCACCCGCGTGGGCCCGCGGCTCATGGAGGTCTTGACCCAGCTCGAGACTCTTCCGCACCTCATCGTTGTCGGCACAGCCCCCGAACGCTTCCACGTGGTGCATGCCGAGCTCGTCCGTCCGGCGGGAGCTTCCTCTCTCGTCTATCGCGACAAGGACATCGATCGCGACTTCGCACATCTTCCCGTGTCGGAGAGGGAGCGGCTCGAGGAGGTGGTGTCCTGGTCACGTCGTCTCATGGGGCGCGGGGGGGGCGGCTCAGTTCCCGAGACGGTCGAGGGTCTCTCGCCCACCTACTGTGGGCACACGCCGGGGTTTTCTCCGCGTCGGATGGCGTCCCACATCTGCATCGACACGGGAACGTATCTGCCCTATCTCTTCGCCGAGGAGCGTGGACACGGCTGGGGACTCACCCTGGTCGAACCGCGAACCGGGATTTTCACCCGCGCCGAGCCCTGAGCCACGTCGCGTGGAGCGCGCGTGGGGGATGCGATGTCCCCTCCGCCTGTGGGACAATCCCACGATCGTCGTCCCGATTCGGAGCCGCCCGTGAACGCATCCGTACGCGTCCTTTTGAGACAAGAGCAGGATTATCGGTTTGTGGTCGATTGGGGGGAGGGACGGGCGGCTTTCGTCGCGGACGAAGAGCCGCCTCTCGGCGGCGGCGATGGCCCGAGTCCTCTCCAACTGCTCCTGAGTGCGGTCGCGAGCTGTCTCTCGTCGAGCCTCGTTTTTGCACTCCGCAAGCACCACGAGGACGGCGGGACGATTCGCACCGAAGCCATCGGGCGGACGGGGCGAAACGCACGTGGACGCCTGCGGGTCGAAGCGATCGAGGTCCGTCTGGGACTGGGTGTTCCAGCCACCGAGGTCCGGAGCCTCGGGCGGATCGTGCAAGAGTTCGAAGATTTCTGCACCGTCGGGCAAAGTGTGGCGCGTGGCGTTCCGCTCACGGTGCACCTCGAGGACGGGAACGGAGCCGAGATTCCCGGTCTCGTCGCACCCCCGGATTGAGAACCTGAGGAGGCTGGCGCACTTCCTGTGGGGCGGGGGGTTCTGAGGGTCAGAGCGCCTGGAGTCCGCCGTAGACGCCGAGCACCACCGTGAGAACGATGAGTGTGAGAACAAGAACGGCGTAGCCGCCGCGCAGGCGGTGCGCGGGGGGAAGCGCGCGACGGGCCAAAAGATAAAGGAAGCCGAGGACGATCGGGAGGAGGAGGGCGTTCATCACTTCGATCGCGATCGAGAGCGTGACGAGATTCACGCCGCTCGTGACGAGGAGCGCCCCCGCCACGAGGGCCAGGGCGTAGACGAGGTAGAACCAAGGGGCTTCGTGCAGGCGGTGGTTGAGGGACCGGCGGTAACCGCTGACTTCCCCGAGGCCCCAGGCTGCGGTGAGCGAGACGACGATGCCGGCCACGAGGCTGGCGCCGACGATGCCGACAGCGAAGACGGCCCGACCGGCCGCACCTCCGAGAAAGGACGTGAGCATCCGGCTGATCTCGGGGACATCGTTGAGCGAGGCGTGCGGGTTGCTGCGGCCGATCGTTGCGGCGGCGGCCACGATCATGGCGATCATGATCGCTTGGGTAAGAAAGGCTCCGAGCAGGGTATCGGCGCGGGCCTCGCCGATGTGGTGGCGTTTGAGTTTTTTGTCGACGACGGACGCCTGCTGGTAGAAGACCATCCAGGGCATGATCACCGCCCCGATGTTCGCGGCGACCAGGTAAAGATAGGAGGGGTGTCCGATGGGGAAGGTGCCGAGCCCGCGCAGGAGGGAGGGGATGTGGGGGTGCGCGCGGTACGCCACGTAGAAGAGGGCCACTTCGAACAGCCCGACGATGATGGCGACGATTTCGACCGAACGGTACGATCCGCTGATGACCACGAAGAGAAGAAAGAGCACCGTCGCCCACACGCTCAGATCGAGTGGAATCCCGTAAATCTGCCCGGCGCCTGCCGTGCCGATCATTTCGGTCACGAGGGCGCCCACGCAGGAGACGAGAAGGGTCGTGACCGAGATCCACGCCCAAAAGGGTCCGAAGGTTTCGCGGATGAGCTCACCGTGTCCGCGCCCCGTGTAAAGCCCCAGTCGAACGGTGAGTTCCTGCACCATGTAGAGGATGGGGATGAGGAAGAGCTGAAGAGCGATGAGGGTGTAGCCCCATTGGGCTCCGCTCTGTGCCGCGGTCACCAGGCTTCCGGCGTCCGTGTCGGCCAGCATGACGATGAGGCCCGGCCCCATGACGAGGAGGAAAAGCGCGAGACGGCCGCGCAGCCCTCTTCGCGCTCTTTCGTCCTCCGCCTCCTCGGTCACGACGGGCTGCGGCTGGGCATGCATGGGGACGGACTCGCGGGCGAAGAGGCCCAATTGTACAGGACCATAATGGTCCTATTTAGAGGGTGTCGGAAGAAGCCTTCCGCCGGAAGACGGTCGCGGTTTCAATTGGGTGAGCCAGGCGAGGAATCCCGCCGCATCTTGGGCACCCACCAGACGCGCCGTGGGACGCGCGGCGAGCGCCCCGTGACGGAAGGCGAAATAAAGGAATGTGGGCGGACCGAGAACGTGGTAGCGCGCCAGGAGTTGCGTGCTTGCGCGGTCGTCACGTGTGACGTCCGCACGCACGAAGAGGAAGGGCCGGAGCGCGGCGACGACGCGTCGGCGAGGGAAGACGGTGCGGTCCATGATGGCGCAGGAGACACACCAACGGGCGTCGTAGTCCACGAGGACGGACCGTCCCTCGCGGCGCGCCAGGGCCAAGTCGCGGTCGAGCGCGTGTGGGCTCCGGGCGATCAGGGTTCTCGGTGCGACCTCGTGGGTCGTTGGCCGCGGCACGGACGACCCCGCTACGAAGCGCAGGGGTGTCACAAGATGCCTCGTGCCGCCGAGGGCTCCGAACACTTCGCCTACGGCGAGGAGGAGGAGCACCACGGCAAACCCCCGGCGGAAGCGGCGGCCGGGGGGCTCGTCGGGCACGGTCGCGCCCGGGTTCACAAACACGGCCATGAGTGCAAAGAGGAGGCCCAGGAGGAAGGCGACGACCGGCGTCGGGAGCACGCGGGCGGCGAACCAGAGAGCGAGTCCGTAGAGGACAAACCCCAGGAAGCGTTCGACGGCCGTGAGCCAGGCCCCGGCGCGCGGCCAGAAGGAACTGGCGAGAAGAGCGGCGCTGAGAAGCGGGATCCCGAGACCGAGGCCGAGCACGAAAAGAAGAAGCGCCCCGCGGATCGCTTCCCCCTGGTAGATGGCGAGGGTGAGTCCCGCGGCGACGGCGGGCGTCAGGCAGGGACTCGCGAGAAGGGCCGATCCAACCCCGAGCAGAAGAGGGGCGAGGAGCGGGCTGGTGTTGCGGCTGCCGAGCCGGGAGATCCTGTCGCGGAGACGGAGCGGGAGCTCGAGGCGGAGATCGGCGAGCATGGCCGTGCCGTAGAGGGCGAAGAGGGCGGCGAAGATCCCGATGACCCATGGGGTCTCGAAAAAGGGAATGAGGCTCTGCCCCGCCGCCGCGGCGAGAAGACCGAGGAGCCCGTAGGTGATTGCCACCCCGAGGACGTACGCCACAGAGGCCCGAAACCGCCCGAGCCGCGTTCCTCCTCCCGCTCGCCCCAGGGTGCCGAGGAGGATCGGAACCATGGGAGCCCCGCAGGGGGTGAAGGCGAGGAGAATGCCGGCCAAGAAAAACAGGAGGATCTCGCCTCCGAGACTTCCCGCCTGCGTTCGGGGGACCGCACGCCGGGACGCCGGTTCCGGGGCACGCAGAGTCGGGAGCGCTGGGGCAGCCGTCCGGGCTCGTCCCGCTCGGGCTTGCCCCGCTGTGGAGAGGGGTTGAGACGGAGCCGGGTGGAGTTCGTGGGGCGACGGCAACGTGAGGGTGCGTTCCTGCGGCGGGTAGCAAAGCCCGCGTTCCGCGCAGCCCTGGTAGTGCACACGCAAGACCACGGGTTGCCCTCCACTCCCAAGGGCTCGGATCATGAGTACGAGATGTCGGTAGTAGACGGGAACGGGCCCCTGGGGCTCGTTCCTGAGGAGGCCCGGAGGCAGCCGGAAACGGAGGTGCACCCCCGGCGGGGCGGATGCCTCAACACGCGTCTTGTTGCGGTAGAGATAGTAACCCTTGGCGATGCGCCAGCGAAGAACGATGCGGTGATCCGAGAGACGCCGGGCGTGCAGACGGTAGGCGCGGGCGGCGGGAAGGAAGCGGGGCGAGGCGCTCTTCGAGGCGAGAAGATGGCTCAGGATCGAGGCGCGGGACGTGGGGGCAAGCGCCAGGAGAAGGCCCAGGAGAAGGAAAAGCTGCCGGGACCAAGGGCCGCGCGAGGAGACTCCGTTCCCACGGCTTGCCCGTTCCGTTGCGCGGAGGGCGGTCTTGGGCGTCGTACCGACGAGGATCGGCTGGGAGTGGGAGCGGCGGACCATGATGTCAGGGCGAGATCAAGAGCAAGAGTAGGTGGTCCACGCCCCCAAGCGAAGGATCCGGGTGGAACGACCCGACGACCCTTGATGCAAAGCGCGGAAGAGACCTAGGTATGCTAGGCATACATACATATAATAAGCCCAAGGAGCACGGTACGGGATCCGCAGGTTGTCAAGGAAAACCCCCATCACAAAGAGTACGAAACCTCACGCGAAAGAGATGCGCGTTCAGGCCGTGCGTAGGCATCCTTCGCTGCTCTGGGTCCGTTTCGTCGGAGTGGGATTCCTGACATGTGCGATCCTCGCGGGCTTTTTCTCCTGGCACGACAGCCGGATACGTACCAGAAACGAAATCCTTGCCAGCCTGCACCATGAAGCGAAGATGCTCGCGGGGCTCCTCGCCGATCAAGAACGCCAGCTTCGTGTGCTTACGGCCATGGCCCGGCACGGTGACGGGAGGCTTCTCCGGCTCTATCTCACGGCGGAGTCCCGGCGCATTCCGGCTTTCGTGCTCTACGACGCGCGTGGGCGCCGTCGCACAGCCTGGGGGCAGGTTCCCCCCGTCGTTCCTGCACGTCTTGCCGCGGCCCGCGTCCGGCGCTCGCCTCGTTTCCGTGACGATTGGCTCCTGCCCCTCGGCCATGGGCGCCGCTCGGTGTTCCTCTTGGTCCGCCGCGACCGCGAACTCGGCTGGGCTGCCCTTGTTGTGAGGCGGGGGTTGCTCCACCGTCTCCTTTTTATTTTTACGCCCATCCCGCTCACGGGCAACCGCCTCTCGCTGCATGCGGGCGCTCACGTTCTCGCGCGGCGCGTTCTGGGGCGGGTGGTCTTCCCCGTTCCCTCAGGCTTGGCCGCTTCTTTCGGTCTGGGTCCGCTTTTCCTGCATGTTCCTTTGGCGCCGCACGGTACGAATCTCGTACTGACGTCCCGTGTTCCCGCCGCTGCACTGGCGGCGCTCTGGTGGCACCGCAACTTCGTGGCCGTGATCCTCGTCGTGGTGCTCCTCGTGGCCATCGCTGTCGTGGAGCGGGTCCTGTCCGCGTCGCTCGCGAGCGAGATGGCTCTTCAGGAAGAGAGAGAGGAAACCGCGGAGCGGAAGTTGTCCGCGCTCAAGGAGCGCCTGGATCTCCTGCAGCATCTCAAGGACATCAATGAGGTTTACCGCCTTCTCAACGAGGCGGTGGCCCGTCATTTGCCCGAGCAGGCGCTCTTTCGCCGGGCCGCCGAAATTCTGGCAAGCGTCCCGGTGGGCCAGGGGTTCTGGTTTGCCATCTACAACTGGGAAAGCCTCGAGGAGGCGGCGGACGTGACGACCGCCTCCGGCTGGTCACTGTTCATGGGACCGGAGATGGATCCCCACCGTCTTGCCACGCTCTACGGCTCCCCGCCCACCTGGCCGGAGAAGAGCCCCGAGAAGCCCGCCGAGGAGACGTTCGATCCGCTCCAGAGGTTTTTCGAGAGCGGCGAGGGGGTCTTTCTGTCGGACGCCGGCGAGCGGACCGATCTCGACCCGCGCTGGCACGCCTTGGTCGAGACCCAAAACGCTTCCGGTCTTTGTCTCGCGCCCATCCTGCGCGATCCTCTCCTCGTCGGTCAGTTCGGCCTTTTGTTCTCTCGAAAAAACGAGGGGGACGAGAGCGAGGAGATCGTCCGGGGATTCGCCCTTGAGGTGGTGCGGATCCTCTCTTACGGGCTCACGGATCTTGCGGCCCGTCAGGCTCTCGAATACGCGGGATTCCATGATCTCCTCACCGGGTTGCCGAACCGACAGCTCTTCTACGACCGCATGCAGCAGCTCCTGCGTGGCCTTGAGCGCGACGGCACCCCCTTCGGGGTGGCGATCCTGGATCTCGACAGTTTCAAGGAAGTCAACGACACTTATGGCCATTTGATCGGGGACCGTGTGCTCGTGACCTTGGCGGCCCGCATGCGTGAGTGCCTGCGCGCGGCCGACACCGTGGCCCGCTTGGGGGGGGACGAGTTTGCGCTTCTCTTGCCGCGCCTCTCGCCCGAGACGGCCGAGACGTTTCTGGGCCGCCTTCGCTCGACTCTCGTTCGTCCCTTCGATCTCGCCGTGGGCTCGCTCGATGTGACCCCTTCGCTCGGGTTGGCGCTGGCCCCACGCGACGGGAACGCCCGGGATCAGCTTCTGCGCGCGGCCGACTCCGCTCTTTACCGCGCGAAGAAGTCGGGCCGCGGCATGTGGTTGGTCTACGATGCGAATCGTGACGCTCAGGTGCTGCGGCCGTTGCGGGCGCCTCCGCTTGCCGTCGAGAGCACTCCCGCGACGGTTCGTCTCGAGCCGGAAATTGATGCGGCGCGGGGGGTGATCAGCGGCCTCGTCCTCCAGCGCTATGACCGGACGGGGGCCCGCCCGCTTCCGGCCCTTGCGGCGGGTCTGAACGACGAGGCTCATCAAGAGATCCTCGCTCTCCTCTCCGACGTTCGTCCTCTCCACGCGCTTCCCGCTCCGCGCCCGGGTCTCACCCTGAGCGTTCCGTTCCCCGTGGGTTCACTCGCCCGTGACGAGGCGATCCACGAGATCCTCGCGGCCCTTGCTCCTTTTCAGGCCCAGGGATGGCGAACGCTTGTCGTCTTGATGGCCGACGATCCCGAGATGACGCCCTCCGTCCGTCTCGGCGTTCGTCATCTCCGCCGTTTGGGGGTGACCGTTGGTTGGCAGTTCGATCCCGATCGTCGCTACCGTCCGGACGAACTCTCGCGCTTCGAAATTGACCGCATGGCACTCGCTCCGGAACTCGTGAGTGAACTGCCGCGTCGGCTCTGGCCTTCAGCCATCGTCTCCTCGCTCTTGGCCGCAGCCGATCTCCTCGATATGCATGTTTCGGCGCGTGGGGTCGGACGACCTGAAGCGGTGGAGATCTTGACACTTTTGGGATGCCGCTATCTCGCCGGACCCTGGGTGGGCGCAGCCCTCGAACCCGAGAGCGCCCTGGAGGGCCTGTCTTCATTGATGCGCGAGCGCTGGAACGGCCGATCGCCACTTCCGCAGGGGACGGGGGGATTTGGGGATTTGCCGCTCCTCCTCTACCGGAGTACACACGAACCCTGGCTCAGCCGGAATTACGTGCGCCTCTATCTGCGCCGCCGGGGGAGACCTCCTTCGTCCTCCGATTGCTCTCTCGGTGGCTGGCTCGCCCGATGCCGAGCGACGGTGACGTCCGCCGCGGTGCGCCGCAGCCTCGATCGTCTGGCGCACGTGCACGATGCCTTCCACACGGCTCTACGGATCCACATCGAGGAGGAGAAAGGCGAACTTCACCGTTACGATCCCGCCGTGTTCCTCGCGCTTTGGCCGGAGTTCGAAGCGGCCGTGGCTGCTGTCCGCACCGATCTCACGACGTCCTCCTCGGCGGGTCTTGCCTGAGCTTCTTCGCGGCTACAATGGCGCCGGGCCGCAGAGCCGGCGGTTCTCAACGTGATTGCGGTGGAGGTCCGATGGTGTCTTCTTCTGAGGCGGAGTGCGACGCTTTTGCGCAGCTTGAGACCCGCGGCCTCGTCGCCCAGGTCACGGACCGCGAGGCCGTGCGCACGCTTCTCGAGCGCCCGCCCACGACGTTCTATGTGGGTTTCGACCCGACCGCCGACAGCCTTCACGTCGGTCATCTTCTCCCCCTCGTCACGATGCGGCGCCTGCGCCGGGCCGGCCACCGTCCCATCGCCGTGATCGGGGGAGCGACGGGGCTCATCGGGGACCCGAGCGGCCGGAGTCAGGAGCGGGTGCTCCACGACGCCGCGACCGTGCGCGCCTGGAGTGAGGCTCTGCGCGCCCAGATCGGGCGGCTTCTCGCGGTGGACGACGCCCCCGAGGCCCCCCTTCTCCTCGACAACGCCGAGTGGATCGTCCCGCTCTCGGCCGTCGACTTCCTGCGCGATATCGGCAAGCATTTCCCGCTCGGTGCCATGCTCGCCAAGGAGACGATCCGCACGCGGCTCGACGATCCCGACGCGGGTCTCTCCTACACGGAGTTCAGCTACCTCCTTCTCCAGTCCTACGACTTTTATCACCTCGCGGTTCGTCACGGCTGCCGACTTCAGATCGGAGGCAGCGACCAATGGGGGAACATGACCGCGGGGATCGACTTCATCCGTCGCCGCGGTGGGCCGGCCTGCCAGGCCCTGACGCTGCCGCTCCTCGCCGACGCCTCGGGACGCAAGTTCGGCAAGAGTGAGGGCGGGGCGGTGTGGCTCGATCCGGAGCGGACCTCACCCTACGCGTTCCACCAGTATCTGCTCAATGTCGGCGACGCCGAGGTCGGACGCCTTCTGAGGAGCCTGACCTTTGTCACGGAGGAAGAGATCACCGCACTCGAGACCGATCCCTACCCCGAGGCCCGCCGTGCCCAGGAGCGGCTTGCGGATGAGATCACCGCCTTCGTCCACGGTGAGGGGGCGCTCGGGCAGGTCGGCCGTGTCCGTGCGGCTCTCTTCGGCGGGGCCGATCCCGGTGCGCTCGGGCCGGATGACTGGGCGCTTCTTGGCCGGTCGGTGCCGACCCTTCGCTGCCCGCGATCGGAACGCGCGAGCCCCCTTGTGGCTCTCCTCGTCGAGGCCAGTCTCTCCTCCTCGCGGGCGCGGGCCCGGGAGGACATCGCCTCGGGGGCCGTGGTGGCGAACGGTCGGCCGCTCACGGACGCTCGCGCCACTGCCGAGGTGGTCCCCCTCGTACAGGAGCGCTATCTCCTTCTTCGCCGCGGGAAGAAAACCCACGCCCTTCTCGTTTTCGACGATCGCGCGGTCGAGCCCCCCTCGAGTTAGTTTCTCCCTCAGCCGACCCGGTGGCAGCGGAGCGAAAAGTCGACCGCGCGCACGTGTTTCGTGAGTCCCCCAATCGAAACGACATCGACTCCGGTCTCGGCCACCGCGACGAGACGACTCTCGTCCATGCCGCCTGAGGCCTCGAGTCGAGCACGACCCGTGGCGCGTTTGACCGCCCGTCGGAGGTCCTCGAGGGAGAAGTCGTCGAGGAGGATCCAGGACGCTCCGCCGACGAGAGCCGCCTCGAGTTCGTCGAGATCCTCGACCTCGACGACGACGGGGACGTCCCGGCGGTCCTCGACGCGGGCGAGCGCCGCCGCGATCCCGCCCAAGGCGGCGAGATGGTTTTCCTTGAACATGATGGCGTCGTAAAGGCCGCGGCGGTGGTTTTCGCCGCCCCCGACGCGGGTCGCGTATTTCTGGGCGACGCGCAGCCCGGGAAGGGTCTTCCGTGTGTCGAGTACGCGCGCCTTCGTATGGGCGACGAGACGGACGGCACGCCGTGTCGCCGTCGCCGTTCCCGAGAGGAGTTGAAGGAAGTTGATCGCCGTCCGTTCGCCCGCGAGGATCGCCCGGGCCGGGCCCGTGATTCGAGCGACGATCCCCGCTTCGGTTTCGCCCCCTTCACGCCCGAGCCAGTCGACACGCACGCGGGCATCGAGGAGCCGGAAGCAGGCGTCGAACCACGGGCGACCCGCCAGAACGGCGGGTTCGCGCAAATGGAGTTCGCCCTCGAGGGGAAGCGATTCGTCGACCAGGGCGCCCGTGAGGTCCCCGGGTCCGATGTCCTCGGCGAGCGCGCGGGCGGCGTCCTCGAGAACGGCCGTGAGCGGAGGGGGCTCGATCACCGCGTGTGGGTGGATCTTGGGGTCATGGCGATGACGTGCACACGACGCTCACCTGAGCCCGGACCGTCAGGCGCACGTGCTCCGTCGTCGCATGCGGAGGCGGGAGAGCCATCCTGCGGGCGGCAAAACTCCGCATGGCAAGGGGGCGGGGCGGGAACGGGAACCGCCCGAAGCGACTGAGGAAGACCCGGTCGATCGAGGTGCTGGGATCGCCGAGAAGGCGGCAGTCACGGACCGCCGTCCGGCGGACGGCGCGGAGCACACGGATCTCGAGCGCCCGCTCGATCCGCGCGCGGTCTTGGGGGTCCAGGGCGGGAACCTTCTCGAACGAGACGAGGTAGGCGCGGCGGGCCAACTGCCCGACGAGCGGCGCGAGGGCGCGGGTGCTTGGGCCGCGGAGATCGAAGTGCGCCTGAGTGACGTAGTCGAGCACCCGCGGCGGCTTTCCCATGGGGGCGTAAAGTTCTCCCTGGAACGTTGTCTCGCCGCGCATGCGGAAGACGAGATGCGCACGTTCCGCAGCCTTCTCGGCGTGGGCGAGGAAGATGTCGGCGGAAGCGACAGAGGCGGCGAGTGTCGGCCGCTTGACGACGAGGCGGAATCGGGCGAGGGCAACGCGGGCCGGGGGGTTGGCCCGTCGGACGAGCGTGAAATGCACGAGCGTCTGCGTGAGGGGGTGAGGAAAAGGCGCGTGGTACAGCATGATGGCCATTCTTGGGATGGTTGATCCTCAAAGTATAGGGGACTCCGCACGGGTGGATTCCCGTTCGCTTGACCTTGCCGTCTTTGATCCCGTACGATGAAGGGCGTGTCATCTGCGGTTCCGGAGTGCCCACCATGAGTTTTGAACTGCCACCCCTTCCTTACGCCCTCGACGCCCTCGAGCCCCACATTTCCCGAGAGACACTGGAATACCACTACGGGAAGCATCACCGCACGTACGTCGATAACCTCAATAAGCTCGTCGAAGGGACGCCCATGGCGCGAAGCAGCCTTCTCGAGGTGGTGCGGAGCGCGAACGGGCCGGTGTTCAACAACGCCGCACAGGCGTGGAACCACA
>JAKCBQ010000011.1 GCA_021839245.1 Pseudomonadota bacterium | reverse complement strand
CGATGGCGATCTGGCCGGCCACGAATTGATTGCGCGCCACACTGGAGATGAGAAGCCCCATGCCCAGGGCGACCAGGAGAAAGAGGGTCGAGGCCAGCAGCAGGATCCCGAAGCTTCCGCGCAACGGGACATCGAAGAGCCAGACCGCCGTGGCCACCGAGAGCAGCATGCTGCCCATGCCCATGACGTAATACGGGATCAGTTTGCCGAGAAGGATCTCGGCCATCTCGGCCGGTGTCGCCATCAGCGCCTCCATGGTGCCCCGCTCCCACTCCCGGGCGACCACGAGGGCGGTGAGCAGCGCCCCGATCAGGGTCATGATCACCGCGATCAGTCCCGGGACCAGGTAATCCCGGCTGCGCACGGCGGGGTTGAACCAGATCCGGTCCTTGGCCTCCACCGGGACGATCCGAGGCTTTCCCTCCGTCCGGGCGCGCTGTTCGAGCCAATTCTCCCAGACCCCTTGCAGATAGCCCTCGGCGATCCGGGCATTGTTGGCGTCCACCCCGTTGACGAAGACGCCGATGGAGGCCGTCTCCCCGCGCAGGGACCGGCGGCTGAAATCGGAACGCAGCCAGACCACGGCGTCCACCCGCCGTTTCATGAGAGCGGCCCGGGCCTCTTGCACGCTCGGGAAGAATCTCGGCGCGAAATAGGGCGACCGCTCGAGGCCGCCGACGAAGGCGCTGGTCTCCGCCGTGGGGCGGTCCACGACCACCGCCAGGGGAATGTGACGGGCGTCGAGGGACACGCCGTAGCCGAAGAGAAGGAGGAGGAAGACCGGCATGAAGAAGGCGATGGCGATGGCCGAAGGATCCCGCAAAATCTGCAGGAACTCCTTGCGGATGAGCGCGCGCAGGCGCCGGCGGTTCATGAGGCTTTCCGGAGCCGGTTCTCGTGGTCTTCGATGAGCCGGATGAAGGCGTCTTCCATGCTCGGGTCGGGACGGTCCGGATCCCGGGCCTGCGCCCTGAGCTCGGCGGGGCTGCCCTGGGCGAGAATCGCCCCCAGGGACATCAAGACCAGGCGATCGCAGTATTCCGCTTCGTCCATGAAGTGGGTGGTGACGAGCACCGTCACTCCCCCCGCCGCGAGAGCGTTGATGCGCTGCCAAAACTCCCGCCGCGTCAGGGGATCCACGCCGGAGGTGGGCTCGTCCAGAAAGAGAATGGGCGGCTCGTGGAGCAGGGCACAAGCCAGGGCGAGGCGCTGTTTGAGACCCAGGGGCAAGTCGTCGGCATTGACGGAGCCGTACGGGGTGAGCTGAAACTCTTCCCGGGCGCGGGCCATGGCCGCGCGCCGGCTCGGGCCTCCGAGGCCGTAGGCGGCGGCGAAGAAGGCCAGATTCTGGTCGACGCTCAGGTTCCCGTAGAGCGCGAATTTCTGCGCCACATAGCCGATGCGGGCGCGGGCGGCGCTCCCGGCCCGGCGCATGTCGACCCCGGCCACTCGCAGACGGCCGCCCGAGGGAGGCAAAAGGCCGCAGAGCATACGAAAGGTCGTGGTCTTGCCGGCCCCGTTGGCCCCCAAAAGACCGAAGATCTCGCCGCGGTGCACGGTGAAGGTGCTGCTTTTCACCGCCTCGAAATAGCCGAAGCACTTGCGCAGGCCCTCCACTTCCACGACCGCCTCCGTCGCCGGGCTTCCGACAGTCACGGGAGGCGCGGCCGTCGTCACCGCGGGGGGGGACGCCGCCCCTTCCGATCCCAGGAGATCCACAAAGGCGTCTTCAAACGCGGGCGGCACCGTCTCCCATTGCTCGCCGGCGTCGCGGGCCACGGCGCCGGGGCCGGTGAGCACGCGAACGCCGTCGGCCGTGATCCGCGCATCCCGCACCCCGGGACGCTCTTGCAGGGACTCGCGCAGCGCCCGTCGCGGCCGTTCGGCGTGGCGCACCAGATAACAACGTCCTCGCAACGGCTCTGTGAAACGGTCCGGGCTCCCTTCCTGGAGCCGTTTGCCCTGGTGGAGCAGCACAATGGTGTCGCAGCGCTCGGCCTCGTCGAAATAGGCGGTACTCATGAGCACCGTCGTTCCCGCCGCGCGCAGGCCCTGGACGATCTCCCAGAGTTCCCGGCGGGCGATGGGATCGACGCCCACCGTGGGTTCGTCCAGGAGCAGGAGGGGCGGCGCGCGCAGAAGAGCGCAGGCCAGACCCAACTTCTGTTTCATGCCCCCCGAGAGCGCCCCGGCGCGACGCTTGCCGAAGGGTCCGAGGGCGGTGAGTTTCAGGAGTTCTTTTCGGCGCTCGCGCGCCTGCACCGGATCGAGCCCTTGGAGATCGCTGTAGAGATCCAGGTTCTCTTCGACCGTCAGGTCTTCGTAGAGACCAAAGCGTTGGGGCATGTAGCCGATCCGGGCCTGACGGTCTTTGTCTCCGGCCCCGACCTCTCGGCCCCAAAGAAACACCCGGCCTTCACTCGGCTGCAGGAGCCCTGCGGCAATGCGGAGGAGGGTGGTCTTGCCGGCCCCGTCCGGACCGAGGAGCCCCGTCACCCGGCCGGGAGCCAGCTCCAGATCCAGGCCGTCCAGGGCCAGAACCGACTCCTTGCCCCGTGGGAACCGCTTGCTCACCCCTTGCAGGCGCAGGGGGCTCGGGGGGGGAGTCTCATCGTCCACAGGGATGCTCGGCGAGGCTCCGGGGTCGGTTGTTCTTCAGGGGAATCCTCACCGTCACCGGCATGCCCAGGCGGAGTTCGTGCCGGGGGTTGCAGGCGTAGACGCGGACCCGGTAGACGAGTTCCGTGCGCAGTGCGGGGGTCTCCACGGTCTTCGGTGTGAACTCCGCCGTCGGTGAGATGAAGCCGACCCAGCCCGCAAAGCGCTTGCCGGGGAAGGAATCGCTCTCGATCCACGCCCGCATCCCCAGACGCACCCGGCCCAACGCCGTTTCCGGCAGATAGGCGCGGACCCAGACGGGGTTGTCCAGGGCCAGACTGAAAACCGGCGTGCCGGGGGACACCATGTCGCCGGGTTCGACGATACGGTCCTCGACGACGCCGTCCTCCAGTGCACGAAGCCGGGTGTCCCGCAGTTTCCGGAGGGCCAGAGCCAGCGCCGCCCGGTCCGCCTGCAGCCGGGCCCGGGCCACCTCGATATCTTCTTTGCGCGGCCCTTTGAGCGCGAGGGCAAGGGCCTCTCGACGACGATCGAAATCGGCCCGCGCCGTCTTCAGGGCGGCGGTGACGTCGTCCAGGCGCTGCCTCGTGATGTCGTGTTCGGCGGCCAGGGCTTTCTGACGTTTCCAGAGGATCTCGGCGTTTTCCAGGGTCGCCCGGGCGGCGGTCACCGCGGCCCGGGCTTCCGCGATCTCCTCGGGCCGGGTCCCGGCCAAGAGACGCGCCAGGACCTGCGCCTGAGCATCCACCGTCGCCCGGTCCCGATCGACGGCATCCCGGTAACGGGCCGAATCCAGTTCCGCCAGCGGTTGCCCCCGGGTCACCCGGTCTCCCTCCTGCACCAGGAGACTCTTCACCCGACCGCTGTCGTTGAAGGCCAGCTCCACCTGGCGGATGTCGACGTTGCCGTAGACGGTCAGGGTGCGGGACGGGCCCGTGGGGCCTCGGGTGCTCCAGTAGACCAGAGCGGCACCGATCACGAGAGCCGTCGTCAGGAAGAGGAGGCGTTTCTTTTTGCTGATCATGGATCGTCACCGCAGGGTCCGATGCCGCTCGGCGGGGGTGGAAACATCGCCCACCCCGAGGTTCACGCCAAGTCAAGTCACCAACCCTGATGATAAGTCGGTTGCCGGGCCAGGGACGGTCGTTTTGTGCTGCGGCGGTCGGGCGTGAGGCGGCGGGGACGGCGGGCGGTGCGCGACGCGTCATCATGACGCCCTTCCGCGCCGCGATTTCTTGTCGGGGTGAAACCGAAGAGATTTGCAGGGAGGAGGCCTTCGTCGTTGAGACACAGCACGACCGTTCGGGGCGCGGATTTCTCAGCCGTGATGGCGGCGCGGAGGTGGACGAGGGTTTGGGGACCGGTTTGTTGCCTTCCGTTCATCGCATCGCGATTCACGATCCATCCTCTCCGCGCACGGGACCGGCTTGCGTCCCACGGATGCCGTCCCCTTTCCCTTGGTTGCCGTCATCCGCGAAGGGTGGCGGTCGTCTCTCCAGACCCCCACGTCCCGGATGGAGCCTCTGTCAGCCGCTCCCTGCGTTCCCCGATACTCGCGGTCCACAACGACCGGGGGGACGGATGCCCCGATCCAGAGGGGCGAGGAATCGTTCACGGTCCGTGAAGGAATTCCCGGGAAGCCCGGAGGTGGGGTTCATGTCTCGGCCCGAGACGACGGGGGGATCGCCGTCAAACAAAAACAATGGGAGACGAGGAGAGATTCAAGGAGATTTTTGTCCATGTTTTCGGTATCCTCTTATGCCCACCAGTCGCGTGCGGCCGCCGGGGGATTCCGAATCCGGCGCCCCGCGACGAGGTCTCGAGGTGAATCGAAGCCGATGCCCGTGAGTGCCGACCGTCCGGTGGGTCATCCTCCGCATGAAGGGCCCGTGCGGGTCGTCGTGGTGGATGACCACAACCTTCTCCGCGTGGGTCTGCGGCGGATTCTCGATCAGGATCCCGAGGTCGAGGTCGTCGCCGAAGCCGGAAACGGTGAGGAGGCTCTCGCCCTCCTCGAGCGTGTGCGCCCCGATGTCGTCCTCCTCGACCTCCACATGCCGGGCCTCGGCGGGCTCGAGACCGTCCGTCGTCTGCGTCGCCGTCACCCCGAGGTGCGGATCATCGTGATCTCCGTCTCCTGTCAGGAGCCCTATCTCAGCACGGTCCTCGAGGCCGGCGCCCACGGCTTTCTCAGCAAGGATTGCGCGGCCGACGAGGTTTCCCGAGCCGTCCACGCGGTGCTCGAGGACCAGCTCTATCTGAGCCCGGACGTGGCGCGTCACTACGTCGGGGGCCGGCGTCAGCACCGGGGTGCCCCTCCGCGTCTCAGTCACCGCGAGCTCCAGGTGCTCGAGCTCTGGGGCCAGGGGGTGTGCACGCAGGAGGTCGCGGAGCGGCTCCATCTGAGCACGACCACCGTCCGGACCTACCGCCACCGACTGTGCCAGAAGTTCGGCACACGCAGCACCGCCGAACTCCTCCGGGCGGCCGTCGTCATGGGACTCCTGCCCGGCGAGGCCACGACCCTGTCCGGGGAGAAGTGATCGTTCGGCACCCGGAGCGTCCCAGGCTCCGGGAGGCCCGCCTCTCCCGCGCCTCTCGTGAGGCCGTCTCCCTGCGCTTCGGGAGGGCAGTCATCCGCGAGATCCTGGCCCCCCGGCCCCGGACGCACGCTCCCTAGCGCGGAACGCCTCCCGAGACGCTTCGGGCCACCGGTCGGGCTCAGTCCTGATAGTCTTCGTTGCCCGGTGTCGGCACCGGGTCGAGTCGGCGGATCGCCCGCTGATTTTGGAAGCGCAGGACGTAGAAACCGCCGTGGCTCGAGGTGATCCAGAGATAAAGCTTCCCGTGGCGCCAGACGAAACGGCTGTGCGCCTTGGACCACGAGAAATTGATCGGGGGACGGACCCCCTGGAAGCGGTTCAGGAGGGATCCGGGATCGATCTCGTTCGGGTTCGAGGGAGCCGGGCCCACGAAGTAGGCGATTTCGCGTGGCCGGTAGGGATTGCTGATGTCGAAGACGCGCACGCCCGCCTGGTGGCTCGCGCAGGCGAGGAGCTTGGCGTCGTGGGGGTTGTCGAAGGTGCAGTCGTGGAGGCTGTAGCCGTAGCCCCCCATGGTGGCCGTGATGTCGTGCTCGGTTGCCTTGCAGTTGGCGGGGGCGTCCGCCTGGAGCAGCAGTTGGGCGACCAGGCGCGGCTTGTGAAGGTTACGGATGTCGATCAGTCGCTCGAAACCGTAGGGAGGAAGATGCGCATGGCAGGCCGCGATGGCGGCTTCAGGGTAATTACACCCGCCCGACCCGCACTCGTCGCCCGCGCCGAGGTAGGGCGTCCCGTCGATGAAGGCGAGGTCGGGTTCGATGGCGATGTCGCCGTTCTTCCAGTAGAGATGGCCGAGCACCTTGATGACGGGGTGCGGGAGACGTTCCTGGACCTGGCGGACGTCGTAGATGACGACGCCGTTGCCGGAGCGGAACACGCCCGGGCGGATCATGTGCCCGACGACGCCGCAGAAGAGGAGCGATCCCGGTGGGTAGCCGTCGACCGTGAACTGATTGAGCGAGATGCGGTGGCAGATCTGATCGGCTCCGGCGCCGCCCGGCTGATCGTGGGGAAAGGCCCAGTCGAGGACGAGGCGTGGGTGCCTCGGGTGGGTGAGCCCAATGGCGAAGACGCGCCGCTTGGACCAGGACGTGATCCAGTACGTGTGTCCGTTGGGGGAGAAGTTCCCGCCGTGGGCCTGGAGGTTGGGATCGGGCAGTTGCACGCTCGCCAGAAGGCGGGGGTGCGCGCAGTGGTGGAGATCGTAGACCGAGACCGCCGGCTGCGGCCCGGCGCCCATCCAGCTCTCGGCGGTGGCGAGAAGCGCGCGCTCGGGGTTGACCGAAGGGTCCTCCCAGTCGTAGAGCGCCGCCGGATCGTCGAGGTTGGTGACGTAGCGCGGGTGGTGAGGATTGGCGACGTCGATGACCTGGATGCCCGGGTGACGGAGGGGCGGGACACCTTTCTGGCCGGCCTCGTACCCTTCGGTCGTCATGTACGCGCAGTGCCGGTACCAGAGGAGCTGGTGGCCGGCGCCCTGCCCCGCGTACTCGCCAACCACCACGAGGTTGCAGTTGAAGGCTTTCTTCGAGGCCCCGCTTTGGCGCTCCTTGAGGGTGAGTTGGCCGTCGACGCCGTTTTCCGTCCGGTCGCCCCGCGCACAGTGAGGGGGCGGAAGAGGCCCAAGGAATGGTCGGGGCACAACAGCGGCACGCGCGCCCGGCGCGGCGGCCAGGAAACATCCCAGGAGAGCGGCAAGCCAAACAACCGGCGGAAGGAGCGCACGAGCGGGGGAGGGGAGGCGCGTCGGGCGAAAGAGAACGGGCATGTCGGGCTTCTCCGGGAGGAGAGGGCGGATCTTCGAAGGATACACCCGCCGGAGCGCAGGAAGGCGGTTCGATCCGCCCCGAATCACAGGGGGGAGTCAGGGGGGGAGTGCCGCCGGCCGGCCGGCGTGCCCGCTCCTCCGCCGATCATCCCTGGGGCGGGATCCCGGGTGTGCCAACGATGCCGGTCTCGCCGGCCCCTACGACCACCTGGTCGCCGGGGTTCCGTTTGTTGGAATCCTTCGAGTTTTCGACATTGGTCTCTCGGGTTGAGGGGTGTCCACGGGGAGAAGGGGGGATTGGGATATGCGGCAATCCACGGATCTCCCACCTCGTGTGACCGCGGGCAGGGGGCTGGAAAGGCACCGACGGCGGAATCTCGGGGACGTCCGTCTTCACGGTGAACCTGTCCAATTCCTCGAGGCCCTCGCTCGGGATTCCGGTCTCTTCGATTGAGATCGATACGTTCGGAACTGAACTCAAAGGGTGACACTCCCTGTCCCCGGGGGCCACCTTCCTTGCACGAGGCGTGTCGGCGCTCAGAGATGTTCACACCGGGCCCGCCTGTCGGAGAGGGGGCGGATTCGAGGTTTCTGGGCGGGGCCGCGGGCACGGTGGCAGGAGGCTGCGCCGGGTGGGGAGGAGCGCCCGTGTGGTGTCGCGCCCGGTCCTCGAAGGGGGCTAGACTTAAGGACTAGAGATCCTGACGAGCGTGGCTCGGAGACCCTCGGGCCCTGGAACGTGTTCATGTCCGTTGCCGCTGATTTCTGTGTGCAACCGCCGGGGGTGGCGGGCTCGATCCGTGGGGTCGCGTTCGACGACCGCGGTGTTCCTCGCGCCGGGCGGCTTCACCCGCGTCCCATCCCGGGGCGTATCCACCGCCTTCGTCTTTCGCAGAAGATCGGTGTCGCCAACCGCGCCGAGAAGTGAGACCGTGACCCACGGGGTGGTGCGCGCTCCCGAGTTTCCCGCGGGGCTCATCTGGATTCGGCCGCGAACGGCCCGCTCCCTTGCCTCGTTCCGCGGCCGTTTCGTGCTCCTCGACTTCTGGACCTACTGCTGCATCAACTGTCTCCACGTGCTTCCGGAACTCGCCCGGCTCGAGGAGCGGCACGGGGACGTCCTGAGCGTGATCGGGATCCTGAGCCCCAAGTTTCCTGAAGAGGCCGATCCCCGCAAGGCTCTCGACGCCGTCGCCCGTTTGGGGATCCGCCATTTCGTCGCCCTCGATCCGACCCTCGATCTCTGGAGGCGCTACGGCGTGAGGGCCTGGCCCACCCTGGTTCTCATCGATCCCGAGGGGAACATCCGGCACGTGGCGTCCGGCGAGGGTCAAGGCGCCGCGATCTCGCGGCTTCTCGACGACGCTCTCACGCCGGACGCCCCGGGGCTCGTGCGCGGGCCCGCCGACTATCCTCCGGAGCCCACGCCGGAGCCGGGATTCCTCGCTTTCCCGGGCAAGATCCACGTCGACACGGAGCTCCTCGCCGTGGCCGACAGCGGTCATCACCGTCTCGTCCTTCAGGATCGCCGGCGGGGGACGGTGCGTTTCATCGGCCGCGGGGTCCCGGGGTCGGAAGACGGTCCGCCCTCTCTGGCCACCTTCCGTGACCCCCAGGGTCTCGTCCGCCGTGGTGACATGCTCTATGTGGCCGATCGCGGAAACCACCTCCTCCGGGCCGTCGATCTCGAGACGGACCGGGTCGAGACCTTGGCTGGGACCGGGATGCGAGGGTGGAACCCGAGCTTCCGTCCGGGAACCCCCGCCCGGCCGGCGCGAGAGACGGCTCTCGCGTCGCCTTGGGATCTCGCCGTCCTCGGCGGCGAGATCTGGATCGCCGTGGCCGGAAGCCACCAGCTCTGGAGCTACGATCCAAGGCGTGCCACCGTGGCCTGCCGGGTGGGGAGCGGCCGCGAGGACATCGAGGATGGTCCTGCGGCCTTTGCCGCCCTCGCCCAACCTTCGGGACTCGCAAGCGACGGGCGGAGGTTGGTTCTGGCCGACGCCGAAACCTCGTCGGTCCGCCTCTTCGACCCCGCCCTCGGGCGGGTCACCACCCTGATCGGGACCGGACTCTTCGATTTCGGAGACACGACGGGGGAATTCTCCTCGACGCGTCTCCAGCATCCCTTGGGAGTGGCCTGGGACGGCGAGCGGATCTGGGTGGCGGACACGTACAACGGGGCGGTCAAGATCCTCGATTCCGCCCGGAGGACGAGCACGAGGGTCCTCGACGGGCTCGAGGAGCCCGGCGGGATCGCGCTCGATCCCAAGGGGGGGGTCTGGATCACCGAGACCAACCGGCACCGGATTCTCCGTCACGATCCCGGGAGCGGCGAGACCTCGGTCCACCTCTTCCCGGCCGTCTGAGATCCGTTTCTGTGGATTCGGAGAGTTTCCGCCGTCTCGTGGCCCGCGCCCCCCGCCTCCCGGGGGTCTACCGCATGCTGGACGCCTCGGGCGAGGTGCTCTACGTCGGCAAGGCCGACCGTCTCCGCACGCGCCTTCAGAGCTACACCCATCCCGAGCGGCTCGGGCCGCGGATCCGCCGTCTCCTCGCCCAGGTGGCGGACGTCGAGATCACGGTGACGGCGAGCTCGGCCGAGGCCCTCCTCCTCGAGAGCAACCTCATCAAGCACCACCGGCCGCGTTACAACATCATCTTCCGCGACGACAAGAGCTATCCCTACATCCGTCTCGTCGAGACCCTGGGTTTCCCCCGCTTCGTCCTCTACCGCGCCCGCCGGCCCACGGGCCGCTGCTTCGGTCCCTACCCGCACCCCCCGGCCGTCCGTCAGACGCTCCAGCAGCTCTCGCGTTTCTTCCGTCTCCGGAACTGCAACGACCGGTTCTTCACCAACCGCCACCGCCCGTGTCTCCAGTACGAGATCGGGCACTGCTCGGCGCCCTGCGTGGGGCTCGTCACCCCGGAGGCCTACGCCGCCTCCGTGGCCCAGGCCGTCCGCTTTCTCGAGGGCAACACCCACGACGTGCTGGACGCCCTCCACGCCGAGATGACCCAGGCGGCCGAACGCTACGAGTTCGAGAAGGCGGCCGAGATCCGCGACCGGATCCTCCAGATCCGCCAGATCCAGACCCATCAGATCGTGAGCCGCCAGGGGGGCGATCTCGACGTGATCGCCCTCGCCGAGCGCCCGCCGCTCCGGGCGGTGTCCCTCATGCGGATCCGTTCCGGCCGCACCCTCGGGACCTGGAGCTACCCGGCCCGGGGAGGGCTCGAGGAGACGGCGGAAGACACGCTCCGCGCTTTCCTCCTCCAGCACTACGCGGCGGGCGATCCGCCCCCTCCCGAGATCGTCCTCGACCGGCCGCTCCCGGACGCGGCCGCCGTCGCCGAGGCCTTGGGCAAGGAGCGGGGGACGGCCCCGCGCCTCACGGCCGGGCGCCGCGGGGACCGTCGTCGCTGGGTGGCCATGGTCGAGGAGAACGCCCTCCACGCCCTCGCGCTCAAACACGCCGGCGAAGCCCTCCAGCAGGGAATCCTCGGCGAGCTCACCGCCCTCGTCGCGGCGCCTCATCCCCTTCACCGCGTGGCCTGCTTCGACGTGAGCCACACGGGAGGCGAGGCCACGGTGGCCTCCTGCGTGGTGGCCGGTCCCGAGGGGCTTCTCAAGAGCGCCTACCGCCGCTACAACATCCGGACGGCCGACCCGGGGGACGACTACCACGCCCTCGAGGAAGCCCTCCGCCGGGCTCTCCGCCCGCGCGCGGGGGGAAAGGGGGAAGAGGAGGGAACAGACGAACGTCCGGATCTCCTCCTCATCGACGGGGGGCTCCGCCAGCGCGATGTCGCCCGGCGGGTTCTCGCCGAGCTCGGCCTCGACAGACGGATCGCGATCCTGGCCATCGCCAAGGGCCCGGCCCGCAAGGTTGGGGAGGAGAAGATCTACGGGACGGCCCACGACGAGCCCCTGGCGCTCGACCCTCACAGCCCGGTCGTCCACTTTCTCCAGAGGCTTCGGGACGAGGCCCACCGCTTCGCGATCCGGGGTCACCGTGAGAGGCTCCGCCGTCGCTCGGGATCCTCCACCCTCGAGGGCATTCGGGGTCTCGGGCCCAAACGACGCCGGGCGCTTCTCGTACACTTTGGGGGATTGCACGATCTCGCGCGCGCGGGGGTGGAGGACATCGCCCGTGTGCCGGGATTCCACCGGACCCTTGCCGAGAGGGTTTACCGGAGTCTTCATGACGAGCCGCCCGCCTAGCCTCCCGAACCTTCTCACGCTCCTCCGGATCCTTCTCGTGCCGGTGTTTCTGGCCGTGGATTTTCTCGCTTCGCCGGGGTGGGCGGGTCCTCTCGCCGCGGGGGTCTTTGCGCTTGCGGCCGTGACCGACGGGCTCGACGGCGCGCTCGCCCGCCGCTGGGGATCGACGAGCCGCTTTGGGGCGGTCGTCGATCCGATCGCCGACAAGCTCATGGTGACCGCGGCGCTTCTTCTCCTTCTCCTGCGCCAGCCCACGTTTCTTCTCTTTTTTGCCGCGCTCGTCATCGTGAGCCGCGAGCTCATCATCGCCGGGCTCCGGGAGTGGATGGCCGGGGCGGGCGCCTCCGGGACCGTGAAGGTGAGCTTTCTGGCCAAGACGAAGACGGCCGTCCAGATGGTGGCGCTCGTCACGCTCCTTGCCCACCCGGGTCCGTTTCTCGACCGGGTCGGGCTCGTGCTCCTCTACGTGTCGGTCGTCCTCACCCTCTGGTCGGGGATGTCCTATCTCCTGGCCTCATGGATCTTCCTCCGCCGGGGTTTCGACGGCAAGAAAAGTGCCTGAGGAACGAGAGTCGCCGTAGACTGCGGGGGGTGTGCCCGGGTGGCGGAATGGTAGACGCAAGGGACTTAAAATCCCTCGGCTTCGGCCGTGCCGGTTCGAGTCCGGCCTCGGGCACCAGATTTCGGCACCACCGCTCGAAGCGTTTACGTGAGCGGACAAGGTTTTGCCGGCCGATCGCTTCAGCCGGATCGGGTGGATGCGAACGACTGGATAGTGCCAAGATGAACGGTTTACGCTGCTCTTTGGAGGGCCCTGCGATGGCCGAGATTCTCGCGCCCATCCTTATCACCAACTCTGCTGATCCCACCCTTTCGATGCCGTGATCGCAGGAAAGGCACCAAGACGTTGCGGGGAAAGATCGAGGGAGGACGGGGGTGGCGTGGGATCAAGCGTCACGCTTGCCAAGGCCTCGAGGCCAACCATACAAGCCTCCTCTTGCCGCCATCAGTCGGGGCGAGATCCGAGGCTCACCCGTGAGTTCCTGTGGACAGCCCCCTGAGAATGAGCTCGAATATCGAGCGCAAAATCGGCAAGGTATCCCGTACAGACGAGGGACACGTCGACAGGTGACGGGTCGAGAGGTGATGGCGTTGACTCTGTTGTAGCAAGAATCTACAGTTGTGGTATTGCCCCACAGGAGGTGCATGTCATTGAGTGTTTCGATTCGAATTGACGATGACCTGCACGAGTCTGCCAAGGTGCGTGCCAGGGCCGAGATGCGCTCAATTCCGCAACAAGTGGCTTACTGGGGCAAGGTGGGGCGAGCCGCACTGGACAATCCGGATCTTCCGGTCGAGTTTGTGCTTGAGACTCTGCGGGCGCTGGAAGAAGAGTCCGAGCCCTTTGAATTGCCGGACACATTGACGATCGCGCTCCGTCAGAAGCCGGCGTTCAAACAGACGTACAAGAACCTTCATGCCAACCAACGTGAGGCTGTTCATGACGCCATGCGCAAGCTCATCGCCAATCCTACGCTCGGTCACGAGAAGAAAGGCGACCTCTCGGGTGTTTGGGCCTACAGATTCGACGGGGTCAACCCGCATGTCCGCTCGCCTGCTTGTGGAACAAACGTTCACGCTCCTGGCTTGCTCTCGGCCTCCGCGAGAACTTCTCCCGCAACCTGAAGCGCTAGGAGGCGACGGTACGTACCGAGAAAGCCTTCTTTTGAAACAGCCTGCGCGTTGATTGCCGACGGACGCTCCCTGTAGAACGGCGGCATGTTTTGCCGACGGGTCGGAGATGTCCCGACGGCGTTCGCCGGGCGCGCGTCGCACGTGCGCGGGGAAAACCAGGATATCTCCCGACGGCCCTCGAATCCGGGATCAGCCGCGTGTCGTCGGCGAGCGCCTCGGAAATCTGGCCGGGACGGGGTCGAGCAAGAATCCTTGCCGGCGCTTTGCCCGCGATCTTGAGTTTCGTTCCTGGGTGTTCGACGGTGTCTTCCGCGACGACCGTTCCGCTTGACGGAGGGTGGTGGCTTCCCGGCTCAGGGACAGCCCGGAGTCTGCGTCAGAGGCGGCACGGCGTCCGCGGGCAACATTTCGCTCCACGTTTCCGTGAGCGTGTGGGCTTGATCCTTCAGGAAAGCTCTGAGTTCAAGGGCGTGCCCCGGAGGGACTCGTACGAGAAACGACAGACGGTCGAAGGAACGGTGCGATGGCCCGATGTCGTGCGCCGGAATCACGTTGACATCCGTGACCCGGGCCGGAGGATTCGCGGTGACGACGCCCTGGACCGGGAGACGCGACCCGCTTCGAGGAACCGTGAAATCGACGATGAACCGGAGGGTGTGGCGATCCGCGCGGCAAGGCATGCCGGGGTTTCGCCCCGCCCCGACGAAGGTATGCACCACGGCCCCGCCCGGAGGTTTGGCAACCGAGGCGCGGCCGAACAAGAGCCGGTAGGCGAAGCGGTATTCCCGTCCGGGGCGGATTTTGAAACCGGGGACCCAGTACGAGACGATGTTGTCGACGGTTTCTGACGCGGTGGGAATTTCAACCAGTTCGAGTCGGCCGTGCCCCCAGGACCCCCGCGGGATCACCCAGGCGCTCGGACGCAGGTCGTAGCGGTCGTTGAGATCCTCGTAGTTGACGAACCGCTCGTCACGCTGAACCAGACCGAACCCGCGCGGATCGTCCAGGGAGAAACTGGTCACCTGAAACGAAGGGGGGTCGATCAACGGCCGCCAAATCCACTCGCCGTCGCCGTTGACCATCTCGAGTCCGTCGGAATCGTGAACGGCCGGGCGCCATTCCCCGGTCGGTCGGGGGGTCCCGACGCCGTAAAAAAACATGCTGGTCAACGGGGCGATGCCGAGCACGCGCGGCCGATGACGGAAAAAGAGCCGCGCCTCTACCCGGATCCGGGTGACGTTGCCGGGGCGAATCACGAATCGGTAAGCGCCGGTGACGCTCCGTCCGTTCAAAAGAGCGTCGACCTGGATCCGGCGGGCCCCGGGAGCCGGCTTGAGGATCCAAAACTTCTCGAACGCGGGAAACTGCTCGTGCGGGGGGAACGCCGTGTTGATCGCGATGCCCCGCGCGGAAAGTCCGAAACGGTTGGGGCGGCCAACGGCGCGGAAATAACTCGCCCCCGCGAACACCAGGAACTGGTTGTGACGATGGTGCCCCACGAGGGGATAGGTGAGTTTGAACCCGGCGTACCCGAGACGCGGAGGAATGCGTTTGGCGAGGGCGGGAGACGGATAGGTAAAATCCGCACGATGGAACACAACCGGTTGACTGAAGCCGTTTGAAACGGTGAATATCTGGATCGGCGTCGTGTAATAGAGTCCGGGAGAAATGAGCTGCACCTGGAACCGTGCATGCTGCTTCCGCCAGATGGCTTTGGTCGGGATAAAGCGGATCGACTGATATTCGTTGTAGGTGAGTCGCCTCAGAAATCGAGGGATCGATTTTGAAGGAGTGTACGGCTTCTTGGCGAGCGCCCGGGCTTCAGAGACGACGGCCGAAAAAGAAAAGCGCGCGTGCCGGCCCGTGGCCCCCCAAGCGGGACCGAGCGCGAGAGCGCAACACAAAAAGGCTAGCCGCGGACGCTTCACGGAATTCCGGCCCGGAAGTCGGGCGCGAGCGTGCCCGTTTCCATCACCCGGCAACAGACCTCACGCGAGAAGAGGGGCGCATCGCCCGAGCGGCCGGACGGGCATCGACCGCGGTTTACGCACACGCCGAGAGAGCTCGTGTCGTCTTCTGTGGCGGTGGATCCCGAGAGCATGAGCGACATTATACGTGTCCACCGGGGCCCGCCCCCGGTGTTTCGTCGATCCTTTCTTCAAAACCGGCGTGGAATCTCGTACGTCCAAATCTCGGTCAAGGGCTTGTTGTGATAGCGGATCCATGCCTTCACGATGAGCCCCGGCCGGTTGGGTACGGTGTAGCGGAGGCGCCAGAGCCCGAGGGTTGGAAGCTTCACGAGCGAAACATCGCGAACCCGTCCCCGGCCGCGAAGGGTGACCGCGGGTTCCAGTCGAATCCAGGCGGGGATCCGGTCAAGACGACCTCCGCGAAAGTAGACGGTGAAGACCTTACGGTCATGCGCGGCCGGAGTCTCACGGGTTTCCTGGACGTAACCCCGCGAGGGGTGAATGCTGGGTCGCTCCCCAAAGCGAATGGTGTAGCGCACGACCAGCGGCTTTTGAGGGGGCGGAGGCGTGCGGGGAACCCAAAAGGTCACGACGTTGGCATTCGTGGCACGGTGGCTGGGAAGCTCGACAAGCTCGAGACGGCCGTTCCCCCAGTGACCGTGGGGGTCGATCCAGACGTTCGGACATTGTTGGTAGTCGGCTTGGGCGGCCTGATAGGCCTGGAAGCTTCGATCGCGTTGCACGAGTCCGAAGCGCAGCGGGTCCGGAAGAGGAAACGTCCGGACGTTCGGCCACCGCGGATCGATGAGGGGGGACCAGGCCCAACGACGGTTGCCGGTTTCGAACGACAGCCCGTCCGCGTAGTGGACGCTCGGATGCAGTCTCGGGTGGTGCGCCGGTCGCATGCGCCCCCGAAGATACATGCTGACCAGGGGGGCGACGCCAAGGAGATGCACGGGCCGGCGCAGAAAAAGGGCGGCCGTCACGCGGATCCGGGTGTCCGGTCCCGGTGTCGCGCGAAACCGAAAGGCGCCGGTCACGCTCGATCCGTCGAGCAGGGCCACGACGGTCAGTGTGCGCGCAGAAGCCGACGGCATCACGATCCAGAAATCGCGGAACGAGGGAAACTCCTCGCGTCGGTTGGGCACCGCGGTGTCGAGGGAGACCGCACGAGACCAGTCTCCCCACGACTCGTGCCATCCGCGCGCCCGGAAGTAACTGGCTCCGAGAAAGGACAGGAAGGCGTAAGGCACGTGGTCGCGCCTTCGGCTGACGACGGAAAATCCTGCAGCCGGGAGGCGGCTGGGAAGCTTGCGGCTCAGAGAGCTTGGGAGATTGAAATCCCCAGGGTTCAGGGTGATCGGCAGGATATGTTTGTCGGCAACCACGTACATCGCAACGGCCTGATCATATCGGGCGTCGTCCGGATCGAACGCAAGCTGCAAACGGGCGGTTGTCGGCCAGCCCGGCAGCACCCCGTGCCAGTCGAGGGGACGGTCGGCGGCGGGGCCGATCGCACGCACCGCCGCCGGTGCGCGGGCGGGGGGAACATAAGCCTCGCCCGCAAGCCGCCGGGCTTGATTCAGAACCTTGTTGAAAAGCCACGCGCCGCTGGCGTGGGCGGCCGAAGAAGACGCGGAGTTCAAGGCGCGCGTCACCCGCATGGCTTCGTCGGCTTGTCGAGCCTTCATAAGAGCGGTTCGCGCTTGGTCCTTGGTGGATGCCAGGCGCGTGGCGAGCAGGGTTTGCGTCGTCTGGATGTGTCGAATTTCTGATTCGAGATGGGCGCGAAGCGTGCGTAGCTCGCGTGCGAGCCCTGCCTGCTGGAATTCGATGTGCGCGAGTCGGGCGTTGGTCGCTCGGGCGGTTGCCCGAAGTCGGTCCACGGACGACATCGACGCGCAGCCCCCAAGGCCGAGAAGTGCCGCCACCATCAGGCTCACGCAGAGGGGCGACCGACCGGATTTCGGATGTGACCCTCGTTCACCCCGAACGGGATTACGCTTTCTGGAGTCCCCAGGATTGTCCTTGCTGCACCCCAAGGGCCCAGACCCGTTCATGCGCCTCCGTCAACAGTAGCCTATCGTTGAGAATCGCAAACCGCTCGTTCCGGTTCAGGCACTGAGGGCCGTGTTCCAGAAGTTTCACGGCGTACAGTGCACGCGTCAAGCCGATTTCCTTATTGTAGCATCGTGCTGTGTTCCTGAGTCGCGCAACGAAAACGGCGTTGACGTAGGGGTCAACGATCGCAGACACGAATCCGTCCTGAGCCCGAACATTTGCAGCGTTTCGCTCGCTGAGCACACGCTCAAACAAACGGAGTTCTTCGGGTGCGTCCACTTCTTCCGGAGTCACAAACAGTCCGGCGTCGCGGGTCCACTGCCCGGCTTTGACGCTTTGGACCAGAAGCGTCACGGGAATGGCGAAGATCAGAGCCAAAACCACCGGAGCAAGCCAGGGCAAATAGGCGGGTTTCAAGACGGCAATCACGCCGATCCACACGAAAGCCACGAGCGCTCCCACAAGATGGATCATGACGGTTTGAATCCCGCGACGCCCCTGGGCAGACCGCTCCTGGCGTCCCCACTGCACACGCTTGCCGAAAAGCGAAGAGAGGACAAACCAGCTGTGGTAGAGCATGCGGATCGGGGCGAGCAGCATGGAATAAACGATCTCCAGAACGACGCTTGTGCACAGCCGCGCCGTGCCCCCGTAGAGGGTTGTGCGTTTCTGGATCATCACCAGGAGCAGGCCCAGAAGTTTCGGCAAAAACAAGATCACCACACTCACGGCCAAGAGGATCACGGCAAGCTGTTGATGCCAGACCGGCCAGACCGGAAACAAGCCGTGACCGGCGGGAAAGTAGCTGGGCGGAACGAGCGCGTGCCAGGCAATGACGGCCGTTCCCAGCACGAGATAAAGCAGCCAGAACACGGAAGCGACATAGGACATGGCACCGTTCATGAACATCAGCCGGTGGGTGGCCAAGAGTCCTTTGGCGAACAGCAGCCGCAGGTGCTGCAAATTGCCGTAGCACCAGCGCCGGTCACGCTTGAGTTCGTCGGGCAGCGTGGGCGGCGCTTCTTCCCAACTCCCCGCGAGGTCGGGCACCAGCCAGACCGACCATCCGGCGCGACGCATCAGTGCCGCTTCCACAAAGTCGTGGCTCAGGATGTCTCCGGACAGCACCAGGCGGTCGGGCAACCGGGGAAGCTGGCAGTACGCCATGAAGGGGGCGGTACGGATAATCGCGTTGTGTCCCCAGTAGTAGTTGTCGCCGAGCTGCCAAAACGACAGGCCCGCCGCGTACATCTCGGCGTAGAGTCGATTGCTGAACTGCTGGATACGGGAAAAAAGCGTTTTTTGGCGGACGATGCCCGGGACGCTTTGAATGATGCCGACCGTCGGGTTGGCGTTCATCAGGGCGACCATGCGGAGGAGGCACGAGGCGCTCATCAGGCTGTCGGCGTCCATGACGACGAAATACGTGAAACGGCTCCCCCAACGCCTCAGAAAATCGGCGATGTTTCCGGTTTTTTTCTTGATGTTGTTGCGCCGTCGGCGGTAGTGGATGCGTCCGAACGCCCCCAGGGCGCGGCAAAGCTCGGCCCAGGCCCACTGCTCGCGGACGAAGGCGTCCGGATCGTCCGTGTCGGAGAGGATGTAGAACTCGAACTCGTCAAGACGGCCGGCCTGCTCGAGCTCTCGATAGAGCACTTCGATGGCCGCCGTGACCCGTCCGGGGGGTTCGCGATAAATCGGCCAGACGAGGGCCGTGATACCCGGTGATGCAGCTGATGGATCCTGAACGAGAAACGGGGTTGCACGTCGACCAAGAAGAACCCCGAAACCGAACACGGCGGTCCAGAAGCCGACCGCAATCCATGCGGTCAGAATCCCGAAGAGAAGCACCGTGGCTCCGTCCAGCCAGGGGTTACCGGGGGACGGTAACGCCCCCGCCATGTACACGCTGGCCATGAACGCGGGCACGAGCACCAGAACCGCAAGTGCGGCTCGTCTCCTCCACGCGTGTCGGGTCCATTCGGAATATGGTCGGGAGTTCACGGAAGGCTTGGGAGCGATCGCGCCTCAAACGATGCCACGGCCAAGGGTTGTCTTGAAAGCGGGGGGCATTGGAAATCTTCTTGGCGTGCGCCGAAATAACGTGCGAGGCGATAGGCGAGAAAGTCGCCCGAGTAGTCTTTTGCAAGGTCAGCACGAAGCGCGGCGAGCGCGATCTCGAGGCCGGCGGGCTTCTTCCCGGTTCGGTGGGTGAGCGGGGGCTCGCCGGGAAGACCCAGCCGATGCCAATACGCGCGCAAGCGTGCTTCGATGTCGATCGCATCCTCCAAGTCGGAACGGCTCGCGTGCCGTGAGAGGATTTTGGACAGGAGAGGATCCATCTGGGGTGTGTGTGTCGACGAGTCGGGATCGCACGCAGAGGGTGTGGGTACAAGGTAGCAGAGACGGATTCGAATTTCACGAATTGATGGTTGGGCTCAACCGGAAGCGTGCTTGGACATCGCTCACGGTGGCCGTCAAAACAGGCTTTCTTCTCAGAGTACCGCGGACGACTCTGTCCGCGCCGCGGTTCTCTACCCTCACGTCCTCGACGAGTGCCTGCGATAGCGTAGGGTTATGCAGCATCGGGCCTGCGCCGTTCAGCCGTGTGAGTGTGCGGACAACCTCGTTCACGCCTCGGCCGGCCGCGACCGGTCCGAGCGTGCCGGTGCGTCTTGCAATCGCGGTGTCAAGGTCGCCTCGCTGAAATCATCGTGCTCGGTAGCCCGCATGCCCGGCGCGATGTCGAGTTTGCACGTCAGTTGATAATCGGTGTCGCGCAACCACGCTCGCGCGCCTTTCTCACGTGCGATTCGTTGAATCGGCTCACGAGGCCCCCTGTTGGTGTGCTCGCGCCAAAGGGACCTTGAAGTAGCGTCGCAATTCCTCGACCACTGTTTCAAGGGCTGGCGCGTCCCGCCGATTCTTGCCCAGAAACGCGTGCCATTGCGCCCGCTTCCCTGCGTCTTGAGCGAACTCCACGCTCAAACCGACCGGCGGCCGTTCGGGATAACCGTGTGGCGCTGACGAAAAGTTGCCGCGATGGCTGCCGCAGCCTGCGATTGATTCACTTGTGATTTACTTGCCCTTCCCGCACCAGCGCCAGCAGGTCGAAGTAATCCTTCATGCGACTGTTGGTCATACCGAGGCTGACAATGGTTTCAAGCTTTTCCGCCATCACCGAGGCACGTGGGTACACGCGCAAGTGTCGAGCAGGCAAGCCCTCCAGCAATGCCGGACAAACCGCTTCTTCCACCGTCGGCGTTATCGCATCGCCATAGCCCACGTCGATTTGTACAGTGCAGCGGGCATTTCCGAGACGTGCCATCAGTCTTGCGCGCAATCCGCCATACTTTGCCTGTTCACGAATGCTGTCCACAGAAATCGAACTGGCGTTGAACTTCCAGGCCGTCGTCTGCTTCGATACTGCAAACTTCTTGCAACGTTGCACGCAAGGCTTCGGCATCTTCCGTGCCGAGTCCCGGGAAATTCGCGTTCTCGGTCTCCAAATTCTTTCAGGCGTTTGGCATCCGGTACGCTCATCCCGCCGAACTTGCTGCGCCAGAGGTTAGTACGAAGTCTCGCTGAAGCTGTGTCGGCGACACAACTTCTTCACTTGCACGCCGGCTTCCGCCTCACGCAGGAGGCCGATGATCTGCTCTTCGGTAAACTCCTTCTTCATCTCCAATCTCTTTGTCGTTGGGGATTGGACTTCTAGATTGCTGTGCTACTCAAATCCGGGGGGATGTCGATTAGTCATGGATATGAAGTCGTGATGGCCTGAATTCGCGCATCTCTTCTGGGTACTAATACAAGAAAAACCCAGGCCATCCACCCCGGCCGGCCTTCAGCGGTCAGATCAAATCTAGTACACTACTGCAGTTTCACCACGGTACCGTCGACGCCGTCGACTATTTTGGGGTCTATGGCGCCAACCGCTCAAAAATCATATAAAAGACTTATCTTGCATATCGGTACAAATAAAACCGGGACTACCGCACTACAGATTCTGTTGGCAAAAAACGACCGAGTTCTTGCCAAAAATAATATACTTTTTCCTGTTTCTGGTCGACTATCAGAACACTCTGGGCATCACAACATCGCTTGGGAACTGAATGGTGATCCACGGTTTAGCAGTGATAGAGGTGGTCTTTACTGTTTTGCATATGAAGCCTTAATACAGACATTTGCTAACGTTTTTGGGTGTGATTATGTGCATTGTGAAGTCTATGCAAATCCTATCCATACCCATTTTTTGTCTGTTTCTGGCTTAAGCAAGGAATCTTCGACGACATGCCGCAGAACGAATCTCTCCCTCTAGAAAAAACAATAGCTCTTCTCCACATAAATAAGCTTTCAAAAATAAAATTTATATCTCAACAAGAAGCATTAAAAGCTCGTGATGTTATCATTACTTCGCGGCGACTAGAATCTCCAAACTTATCATGTACACTTAACAATCCATTATTTATTATTCGTCACTATCTTCGTTCTCGAGCCACTTGGATGTGGCTTACAACTTATTACAATACCACACTCCCGTCCCTAACTCAAACAATGAGATGCATGATTAGAAGCTTGCGGTGTAAGCCAATATGGTTATGGAAAATAAACAAGCAGTGTATCGTCAGATCATTGGTTAAACAAGCATTGAGTCTGTAAAGTTCTCGAAATAAACGTCTGGATGAACCGCTCGGCCCCCCGTTGCCTTCCGGGGTCCTGACAAAAATTGGACTCGACTTGATGCCCAGGAACCGGATCCATTCTGAGACACATGGCTCATGGGCTGCAGCCCATGGTTATGCCGCAGTAAGAGAACCTTCGGCGATACCATGGGCCAACGGGCCCATAAGTGATTCCTGAACCTCTGATAAATTAGTTCCAGAACTTCAAAGTGTGTCAACGGCTGGGCGGCGTGGAGGTCCACCTCGTGCTTGACAAAATGATCCAGGGTCACCGTAGTCATGCCTCACGCCGGTTGCAATATGTTGAACCCGTGGGCAGGAAGTAGACCAGTAGTAGGCGCTCAACACCGCTCAGAGGATGGCTGCGGCCCCGCTACGGGGGCAAAAGATTCGATGACGTTCGTACCCTCCGCCTAGAGATTACTATCGTCCACGCCTCGAGAAACTGTTCCCTTCTGGTAGGCTGCGGTACTTCTCACGCCTTCGCCAGCGGGGGTCTGTTAGCGCGTTCCTGCTTTCTATGTCGAGAAATCAATAAGTGTGGCGCCAACGTAATAATATTATGTGTGTCTCGGCAAATCAATCAGAAAACAGAGGTCCCTTATAATATTTCTGACATTTCTACCTGCTCAGCATTATGGTCGACGTTACTGTAGTCCTCCCAATTTATAATCCCCTTCGCAGATCTGATACATATCTAACTGATGCGATAGATTGCTTAAAAATAGATTGCTTAGAAGACTATGGAGATAAGTATTCTGAGCACCCGTTATTTGGGACCCCCGTTTAGTCGTGGGATCGAGGTCCCCCCGGATTTGAGTAGCACAGCAATCTAGAAGTCCAATCCCCAACGACAAAGAGATTGGAGATGAAGAAGGAGTTTACCGAAGAGCAGATCATCGGCTTCCTGCGTGAGGCGGAAGCCGGCGTGCAAGTGAAGAAGTTGTGTCGCCGACACAGCTTCAGCGAGACTTCGTACTAACCTCTGGCGCAACAAGTTCGGCGGGATAAGCGTGCCGGATGCCAAACGCCTGAAAGAATTGAAGTCACCGGTGGAGTCCTTGTGGCAGGGCCACCAGAAGCGCCGTCTACACAGCCGTGGCAAGGATCGCTGTGGCAGCCTTCGGAACATGTACTCTATCCGTGAATGGCCTGAAGAGGTACAGCTTCGGGAGATTCCCGGTCACTGGGAGGGAGATCTCACTAAAAAGGTCTACAACGGCAGTGCCATTGGTACCTTGGTCGACCGTAGCACCCGTTTCGTCATCCTGGCCCGAGTGGATGATTCCTCGGCAGAGGCCGTGCTGGAAGGCTTCACTAGACGCCTGCGCACTCTGCCCAAGGCGCTGCGAAAGACCCTGACCTACGACCAGGGTAAGGAGATGGTCCGACACGAAGAACTGGAGAATCGAACCCAACTGTGCGTGTACTGTGCTGGCCCGCATAGCCACAGGCAGCGGCCTACCAGTGAGAATACCAATGGCTTGCTGCGCCAGCCCTTCCCAAAGGGTACGGGCTTGTCGCCATACTCCCAGCAGTGCTTGACCAAGGTAGCAGAGGAACTGTGCTGGTTCGAACCCGGGCTTGGGCACAAGATTCCGGCACCACCGCTCGAAGCGTTTGCGTGAGTCGATAGGGTTTTTGTCGGTCAAGCGCATCGCCGGATCGGGTGGATGCGAACGGCTGGGTGGTGCTAGGATGAGCGATCCTTTCCTCTGTTCTTTGGAGGATCCTGCGATGGCCGAGACCTCGTGCACCATCCTCACCACCAACGACTATCCGGGAATGCGTGTGACGCGTGTGCTCGGCCCGGTCTACGGCACTTCGGTGCGTTCCCGCTCTATCGTGGGCAACTTCTTGGGCGGCCTCCGTGCGGTCATCGGCGGGCAACAAACCGGCTATCTCAAGATGGTCGCCGCGACGCGTGATGAAGCTCTTTCGCAGCTGGCCGAACACGCCCGTTCCTTGGGGGCCAACGCCGTTCTTGCGATGCGTTTCGATTCCGGGGAGTTTGACGCGGGGCAGGGGCAGGCTATGAACGAGGTGGTGGCGTATGGGACGGCCGTGGTTGTGGAACCTGCGCCCAGGGTCTGAGGAGGGCGATTCCCTATAGCGGACAAGTGCACACGGCTTTTCTCCTGTTCCGGCATATGTCGCTCACCACGAACGCATGCCGTCTTTCCCGAACGCTAACGGTCAGGGAGCGTTCACCCGGTCTATAAACCCGTGGCTGTTTTCTGGACGAGGGATCGGGGAGGGCCGTGAGGAGGGAGGGCTTGGCATCCTCAGTTCCACGGCCAGGGAATCTTCAAGCCATCGCACCACGGACATGTCGGCCCTCCGTCGTGCGATCTGTTGCGGCGATCCTCATTTGCCTGTTTCGGCTGTTCGCGGCTTTTCCGCGGGGGCGCTGCGATAAAATGGCTGTGATTCCCCACTGATGGTGCCCTCCCATGACTGGTTCACGACACGTCACGTCCTACGCCCCGCGGTTTGCGCTGGTGGCTGCGGTCTCAATCCTCTTTTTTCTCGGTGGCTGTTCCTCGGCGAAAAGACCCGAAGCCAAAGCCTCGACGCCGGTTGCCGCATCCCCCTCGCCCGTCTATGTTCATATGAACGGCCACAACATGTTCCTTGAGAACATCGTGGCGGTGGCGCCGGGCCAGCCGGTGGTATTCGTGAACGAGGACACCGGGATGCACATGGTTCTCGGCTACAACCCTCTGACGGGCAAGGTCAACCCCAAGTTCAGCGGGTCTCTCATGGGGACACCGGGTCGCGGGCACCCCGTCTCGACCTACCAGATCCGGTTCACCAAACCCGGTGTGTACTATTACTTTTGCCCCGTTCACGCGGAGCTCAAGAAGGCCCCCGGGAACGTCTACGTTCCGATCAAGCGACCGGGAGTCCACGGGTTCCCGGTTCCGATGGCGGGGGTGGTCATCGTGACCACCGAGAAGGCCTTGATTGCCGACGATCCTCCGAGCAGCCACCGGAAGATCCTCCCCGGCTATTTCGGCGGTTGAAGGGATCAGAGATGGTGGGGAAGCGGTGGGTTCTGGGCTCGCCGCTTCCTGCCTTTCCCCCTCTCTTCAGAGCCCTGAACTCTGGGCGCGTCGGCCTTTGAGGGGCAGAATCCGAGGATAGAGAAACGTCTGGATGCGTTCGATCGGGATGTGATCCCCGATGTCGCGTCCGTAGTGGGCGTCACGAATGACGCCGGTCTCGTCGATGAGAAAGTCCGCCGGGACGAGCGTGGCGTCTCGTGACGCCTTGACCGGCGCCACTCCAAAACCACGGATCATCCGCCCGAAATGACGAACCACGCCCCACCACATCTTGGGCGCCGAGTGCTCGACGCCGTAGAGCCGATAGAGTTCTTGCTCGGGGTCGGTCAGCATCACGAAGGGTCGCGGCCGTTGGGCGACGTAGTGACGGATGTCGTCCGGCGGAGAGCTGAAAACCGCGAGAATCGCGAGCCCCTGTTCGCGAAAACGCCCGTAGTGCTGGGTGAGTTCGTAAACCCTGATGTTGCAGAACGGGCAGCCCGCCTCACGGAAGAACGAGAGAAGGAGAGGGCGACCTTCGAAATCGTCGAGGCGGAGTCTTTGCCCTCCGATCTCGACACCGCTGAAGCCGGGGGCGGGGATGCCGGGACGAAGCCGAGTCATAAGGGTCTCCCATCGGTGCAATCAAGACGACACTCGAATACGTCGTACGGGCAGAGACGGTTTCATGCCCCGAGCTTGTACCGTCTTTCCCTCTCATCAATGAAGCCGGGGCACGGATCAAGATCAAGGGTTCTGCCGAAGATCCTTGATCGGTTACGACCTTGCGGATCATCGGGGTGAGTTTAGGGATCAGGGATGCCGAAAGTACGCAAAACCAGGGCCTGCCGGCGTGTGACACACGTTCAGGCGATGTGTGTGTGTCATGACTCCTGTTGGAGGCCAGGGTCGGAATCGAACCGGCGTAAACGGCTTTGCAGGCCGCTGCATGACCATTCTGCCACCTGGCCCAAGAGCGACCCCCGCCCCCTTCCATCGCCGAGGACGGAAGGAGAGGAAATGGAGCGGGAAACGAGGCTCGAACTCGCGACCTCAACCTTGGCAAGGTTGCGCTCTACCAACTGAGCTATTCCCGCTCCGGGTGCGCCGTGAGATTGTATAACACCCGCGTCGCCGACGGGGGAGGGGCGCCTCGGTCAGCCTCCCTTCTTGGCCTCTCTCTCTTTCGCCAGGGCTGCGGAGACCCCCGGCCGTTTTTGGACCCGCTCCATGTAGGACCGGAGCTTGGGCCAGGGATCAAGACTGAGGCCCACGGCCGGGCTCCAGGTGAGGATGGTGTAGAGGTAAGCGTCGGCCACAGTGAACCCTTGAGGCATCAGGAAATCGTGCCCGTCGAGACTTGAGACGACGAGATCAAAGCGGCCGCCGAGGCGCTGTTTCTGGGCTTCGCGCATCGGCTCGGGCGTTTGGGGATTGAAAAGGGGGCTGAACTGCTTGTGGAGCTCGCTCGAGATGAAGTTGAGCCACTCCTGCAGCCGGTATCGCTCGAGAGTTCCCGCGGGCGGCGCGAGACGTGTCTCGGGCCGAAGGTCGGCCAGATACTGCACGATCGCGGGCCCTTCGGTGAGGATCGCCCCGTCGTCCAGCCTGAGGGCGGGAACGTAGCCCTTGGGATTGACGCGGAGGAAATCTTCTCCGTCCTCCATCTTTTTGGTCTTGAGATCGACGCGCACGAGTTCGTAGGGAAGGTGCGCCTCGTTGAGCACGATGTGAGGGGACAACGAACACGCTCCGGGACTGTAGTAAAGCTTCATCGGCATGGCCCACCTGGGGAGAGGAGAAATCGGGTGACTCCATAATGGTTCCTTGGTCACGCTGTTTCAAGGGCGAGAGGTGGGCGGGGGAGCGCGCGGGGTCACGCTCCCGCACGGACCGGGGGCTGCGCGCGCGGACTTCCCGCGGAGACATCTTCACGGGCGGACGCACGCGGTTTCGTGCCCGTCCTCCTCTAGGCACACCGCAAATGTTCGGGCTCAAGACGAGGGGAAAGCGAAACGCTCGGCGCCCCGCAGTGATGTGGTAGCATGACCGTGTCGCTCTCGTCGTGCGCCCGTGCTTGAGGCCAGGGGAGACGGCGCTCAAGATTCGGGGATTGGACGATACGGCCGCCATGACGCGACGCAAAGTTTGTGTGGGACTCGCCGCGGCGGGTGTCCTCTTTTTCCTTGGACAGCCCGCTCTTCCTGCGTGGGGCTCGACCCGCCCGCCCCTTAAGTCGTCTCTTCCTCATCTGCGTACGCTTTTTGCCCGCCCGGTTTTCCGAAAACCTGAGCTCTCGCCCCGCGCCCACGCCCTGGCCTTCGTCGTCCCCAGTCGCCACCACAGGCGGAGGATCGTCGAGGTCCTCGATCTCGGCACTCTCCTTTCCCACGGGAGGATGTTGATCAAAGCGAGCGAACGCTTCCCGAGGGGTGTGCACGTTCTTGCACTGCGCTGGGTCTCGCCGCACCTTCTCTTTGTGATCACCCGAAGCCCACGGCCGGCCGGGAGGCTCGCGTTCGGAATCCTCGACGATCGCCTGAGTAAACACGCGTACCGTTCCCTTCACATTTTTGCCGGTTCCGGCAACGGCCCGAAGGCCCGCGTCTCCGTCGCCGCCGTCCGCTCCTCAGGCCCCATCCTCCTCTGGAGATCCGCCCCGAGCGCCGATCCCGTCCTCTATCGTTACGATCTCGCGATGGAACGCCTCTCGCCGTTTTGCCGCGTGCCGCTCGCCGGGGCGCAGGTTCTCGTCGACACCCGCGGCTGGCCCCGGGTGGCCGCCGTCACGGGACTCCGGGACCCGGCCCCCGCCGTGCTCGTGGGTCGTGGCCACTGTGCGTCGTGGACGGCCGTGACGGGTCGGTTCCGGCCGCGTGACCTACGCCGTTACGATCACTTTCTCGCCGTGGGCCCGCACGGCCGTGGAGTGTATCTCCTCGCGCCCACGCCGACACCGGCGCGGACGCTCGGCCTCTACCGCTTCGGACTGACCCACTTCCGGCGGACCCTTCTCGTGGCGAATCCCGCGATCGACGTCTATCGCCCCCGCCGAAAGCGCTGGCCGTCCTTCATCTGGGGCCGTCACCGCCGACGGCTGATCGGCGTGAACTTCATGCGCGGCCGCCCTCGCACCTACTGGATCCATCCCCGCGATCCCCTCGTGCGCCTGCTGCGCGGGCTCGGACACGAGCTTCAGGGGGAAGTGGTGCGGGTGCTCGGGATGGGCCCGCACGGGCGGATTATCCTCCTCGAGACTCTGGGGGACCGCAATCCCGGGCGTTACTACCTCTACGCGCGGCGTCCGACTCCGAGTCTCACGTTCCTCATGGCCCGCCACCCTGTGCTGCATGAAAGCACGATGGTTCCGCTCACAGCGCTCCGGATCCCCGAGGGGAAAACCGTTCTTTACACTTACCTCGCCCGTCCCGTGAAGAGGGTTCCCGGCGCCCTCGTGGTCCTTGCGCACAAAGGCCCCTTCGGTCGGCGTTTCGTCTGGTTCTACGATCCTCTCGTCCAGGCGTTGGCCCGCGCCGGATACTCCGTGCTTGCGGTCAACTACCACGGTTCTGGAGGTTACGGCGCCGTCTACGAAGCCGCCGGTGTCCGCGGCTGGCGGACCGTCGTTCCCGACGATCTCGTGACCGCCGTTCGTTGGGCACTGGATCACCGGCTGGCGCGCGCGGGTCGTGTCGTGGCGCTCGGGGAGGGATTGGGCGCAGACGCCGCCCTCATGGCCGCCGCGCGCGATCCCGCTCTTTTTGCCGGCGTCGTGATCGTCGATCCCGAGGCCGCCCGGCTCGATCTTGCTCACCCCGCGGTTTCTATGGCGGCGGGCGGAAACCTCACGGCGAGTCCTCCGCGACGATCGGCACCGGTCCTGCTCGTGCGCTTTACGAAACGGCGACGGCCCGATGCCTCAAGCCTGAATCTTCTCAGGCAGCTTCACCAGAAGGTTGCGGGCAAGATCCATTACCACCCTGTTCCCGAGGACGGATCGCGCCGGGGGGATCGGTGGGCGAAAGCGCTCCACGCCGTTCTGGCCTTCCTCGAGCGGCGTCTCGGCGCACTCCCGCCTTCATCTTCCTGAAGGGAGGTTTTTGGGGTGCCATGGGCTCCTCCCATCCCGATCACCGTCGTCGGGATGGCCTGTCGCCGGAGGATGATGTGAGAGCGTTCTCGTCCGGGGCCACGCTCTTCGAACTCGGCCTGCGGACGAAGGGATCTCGAGAGGCTCTCGCCCGAGGCTGTGTTGACGGGCCGGTCGGCCCGGAGGTAGACTAAGTCCAAGTTTGGTGCCTGAGGGCCCCCGCCCCGTGGACGATCTCTGCAGTAGCATCCCGTCCCCGGAGACGGAGCGAACCTTCGGCCACTGAATCTCTGGGGTGCGGCGGTGCGGTCCGCCGCTGTGAGGACAAGGCCCCGTACCCGGGAGCCTTTCCTGTTTCGTGGGTCAGGCGGGTGGTGCGCCGTGGGCCACGACCCGGAGTCCTTCCGGGCGGCCTTGCGATCGAGTCGACGCGTGGACGGTGGTCTTCCGGCCCACTCCTACGAACTCAAGCGAGGCCCGACCCATGTCCCAATTTTTGTCTGAGCGCCCCCTCATTCGTTTTGTTCTCCTCTGCAGGAGGATGCGTCCGCGTCTTCCCGTGCCGACGAGGAAACCTTCGGCCTTCCGTCCTCTTGTCCCTCTCGCCGTGGTTCTCCTCGCCCTCGTCCTGGCGAGTCCTTGCGCTCGGGCGGACGATGGACTCTTCGGTGTCTTCACGGGACCTTCCGGCAATCCCTGCCGGGGCCCGGGCTCGCTTCTGGCTCTTCTCAACCGGCCGACGGTCTCGGATTCGAGCTGCACGGTGGCGCCGGGGCGCGTGATGGTGGAAGGGGGCTGGCAGCGGCTCAACCTGTACGGGATCCCGGGAGGAAGGAGCGTCAATTACCCCGAGTTTGAGTTCAGTTTCGGGCTCCCGGACCGTACCGAGATCTTCGTTCTCCCGCCCAACTACACCGAACAGACGGTGGGCCTTTCCCCCGGGATCACGTCGGGCGGGAGCACCGCGACGACCGTGGGCTTGCGGCACATGCTCGTCGACAACGAGCTCTGGCAGATTGCGGCCGAGGCGGCGGTGACGCTTCCCTCGGGAAGCCCCGAATACGGAAGCGCCGGGACCGGTTACACGACGAACGCCATCCTGAGCTACAGCCTGCCCCACGGTTTTGGCGCCGAACTCCAGCTCGGTGTGAGCTCGGAGACTCTCCCGACGGCCGTCGGCGGGGGGCGCTATACGAGCTTCAATCCGATCGGTGATCTCACGTACGCCTGGGACAACCGCTACCAGTTCTACGGGGAGATCTTCGGCGAAACCGAGACGGCGCCCGGGGCGGGCGAGGGGTTTGCGTGGGACGGCGGCTTTCAGTATCTCCCGCTCCCGCACTTTGAACTCGACGTCGAGATCGGCCACCGCATCAGTGGGACGTTGGGTTTCGACAACTACGTGGGTTTCGGAGGCGGTTTCGAGTTCTGAGATCCCGTCGGCGAGGGGTGGTGGCTTATCATGGTGATCCCGAGCCGCCAAGACCGTCACGGGAGGTTCCTCGTGCCTGCCGCCGTTTCCGCTTACGCCGCTTCCTCCGCCGCGAGCCCCCTCGCCCCGTTCACGATCGAACGCCGCGATCCCGGGCCGCACGATGTCGTGATCGACATCGACCACTGCGGAATCTGCCACACCGATCTCCATCTCGTGCGCAACGAGTGGGGTCGCAGCCGTTACCCCATGGTCCCGGGGCACGAAATCGTGGGCCGGGTGAGCGCTCTCGGCTCCGAGGTCACATCCTGGCGGGTGGGGGAGCGTGTGGGGGTCGGTTGCTTCGTCGATTCCTGTCGGACCTGCGAGTCCTGCCGCGACGGGGAGGAGCAGTTCTGCCTCGAGGGGGCGGTGTTTACCTACAACGGGATCGAGCGGGGAACGAAGAAGCCAACCCTCGGCGGCTACTCAAAACGGATCGTCGTTGACGAACACTACGTTCTTCGGATCCCCGAGGGGCTGGGCCCGGACGCGGCCGCTCCCCTTCTCTGCGCCGGGATCACGACCTACTCGCCCCTCAAGCGGTTCGGGGCCGCCCCCGGCCGGCGCGTTGCCGTCCTCGGCCTGGGCGGGCTCGGACACATGGGGGTCAAGTTCGCCCGCGCCCTCGGCGCCGAGGTCACGGTTCTGAGCCACTCGTCCCGTAAGCGCGCGGACGCTCTCCGTATGGGGGCGCACGAGTTCGTCGTCACCGAAGAGGCCGGAACGCTGGCGAAGCACGCCGGGCGGTTCGATCTCGTGCTCGACACGGTCTCCGCCCCGCACGCCTACGGTCCTTACCTCGAACTTCTCCGTCGCGACGGCACGATGGCGGTGGTGGGGATTCCTCCGCAACCCGAGCCCCTTGCGGCGAACGTGCTCGTCACCAACCGGCGCCGGCTGGTGGGGTCCCTCATCGGCGGGATCCGCGAAACCCAGGAGATGCTCGACTTCAGCGCCCGTCACGGGCTTGCCGCCGAGATCGAGGGGATCGCGATCGCGGACGTCAACACCGCCTACGAACGGCTCGCCCGCGGCGACGTCCGTTACCGCTTCGTGATCGATCTGGCGACCCTCGCCTGAGGCGAGCGACGCCGGTGCTATGATCGGGGGGTGAACACCCGCCCCGGACTCGTCGTCGCCGTCTCCTCCCGTGCGCTCTTCGACCTCGAGGAGAGCCATCGTGTCTTCCTCGAGCAGGGGGTCGAGGCCTACGCCCGCTACCAGATCGCACGCGAGAACGAGCCGCTTTCGCCCGGGGGGGGCTATATCCTGGTACGCAAGCTCCTTCGCCTCAACGCGGGGGCGCGGCGTGTCGAGGTGATCCTGCTCTCGCGCAACAGCGCGGACACCGGTCTTCGTGTGTTCAATTCCATTCGTTTTTACGGGCTCGACATCAGCCGGGCGGCGTTCACGGGCGGTGGGAGCACCGCCTGTTACGTCGAGGCCTTCGGCGCCGATCTCTTTCTCTCGGCCAACGGCGAGGACGTGAAACGCACGCTCAAGGAAGGTGTGGCGGCGGCGACGATTCTTCCCTCGCCTCCGGGGCGGACGGACGACGAGGGTCCGCTCCGGCTGGCCTTCGACGGCGATGCCGTTCTCTTCTCGGACGAAGCCGAGCGCGAATTCCGCTCGGGCGGGCTCGAGCGCTTCAACGCGAGCGAGGCGGCCCGCGCGCGCGAGCCCCTGAGCGGTGGGCCCTTCAAGAATTTCCTGTCCGCCCTCTCACGTCTTCAATCCGAATTTCCGGTCGAACGCGCGCCCTTGCGGACGGCGCTCATCACCGCCCGGGCGGCGCCGACCCACGAGAGGGTCATCCGCACCTTGCGCGAGTGGGGGATCCGCATCGACGAATCCCTGTTTCTGGGCGGGCGCGACAAAGGGCCGTTTCTCCGGGCGTTTGGCGCGGATATCTATTTCGACGATCAGACCGGCTGGTGCGAGAGCGCCCGGGCGCACGACGTGCCGGCCGGCCACGTGCCCCACGGGGTGGCCAACGAGGACGGGCCCGCGCAGCGCGCGGTCGGCGGAGCGCGGCGGCTCACGCGTCCGACCAAAGAGTGAATCGCGGGGCGTCGCTCCCCGTCCCGAAGATTCGGTTGAACGCTGTCAGGCCGGCGGTCGTGAGATTCACGCGCACCGCGCTGGGCGGATGCGGATCGACGTCGACCTGAAGACGCCGGGCGTCGGGGCGGATGTCTCCGGCCCAGAGGAAAGCGAAAGCGTAGAAAAAGAGCCGCTCGGGGTCGACGCCCGCGAAGCGCCCCCGGCCTTCACCTCGGTCGCCGAAGCGGAGCCAGGCCTCGTGGGCCAGATCGAGCCCGCCGATGTCCGCGAGCGCTTCCCCGAGCACAAGGTCGGGCTTCAGGCGGAGTCCTCCGTCCACGGGCGTGTGGGCGAGAGCTTGACGCAGCGGCTCGGTGCGGGCGGCGAAACGCCGGTGGTCTTCCTCGCCCCACCAATCGCGCAGGTTCCCGCGTGCGTCGTACTTGCGCCCCTGGTCGTCGAAGCCGTGGAGCATCTCGTGACCGATCACGGCGCCGAGCGCACCGTAGTTGTAGGCGTCGGGCGCCTCGGGATCGAAAAACGGACGGTCCAGGATGCCGGCCGGGAAGACGATTTCGTTCTGGGGCGGGTTGTAGTAGGCGTTGACCGTCTGAGGGGTCATGTGCCACTCGTCGGGATCGACGGGTCGGCCGATCTTGCGGCACTCGTAGGCGACGTCCTGGATGCGCCCCTCGAGGACATTCGCGAGGAAGTCGTCTTCCTCGAAGCGGAGCGCACTCTGGTCGCGCCAGCGTTCGGGGTACGCGAGTTTGGCGCGCATCGCGGCGAGCTTGTCGCGCGCTTCGCTCCGCGCCTCGGGCGAGAGCCAGCCGAGCCGCGCGAGACGATCGTCGAGCGTGCGACGCAGCGCCGCGAACAGGGCTTCGATCCGCGCCTTGTCGCGCGCGGGGACGTGGCGGGCGCAATAGAAGCGGCCGAGGGCGTGGCCCGCCGTCTCCTCGATCACGGCGGCCACGCGTTCGGCCCGACGTCGAAGACGCGGCTGGCCGGTGAGGCAACGCACGTACGCGAAACGGTCCTCGGCGAGGTCCTCGAAGACGAGAGGAGCGGTGGTGTCGAGAAGACGGACTTCGAGATAGAGACGCAGGACGGCGGGGTCGGTCCCGGCGAGGAGCCGCGTGAGCCCCGCCGGATACTCGGGGCGGGCGACGTTGACCGGCGAGGGAAGCGGGCCGAGCGCCCGCTCCGTGAGGTAGCGATCCCACGGCCACGGTGACCAGAGGGCCGCGAGCGCCTCGGGCGCGAGCGGGTGGAACGTCTGCCGGGGGTCCCGCAGGATCTCGAGAGGAGCGCTCACACGGGCGAGCTCGGTTTCGAACGTGAGGATCCGCCCCGGCCCGTCCTCCGGTGACGGCGTGGCGGTGCGTGCGAGAAGACGGGCGAGGTAGGTGGTGTAGGCCGTGCGGATCGTGGCGTAGGGCTCACCCTCCCGGAGGTAGTGTTCGCGGTCGGGAAGACCGAGGCCCGCCTGCCAGAGGACGGCAATGTGCCGCTCGCTCTCTTCGGGGTGCGGCTGCGGGCCGAGGACGAAGAGGGCGTCGACCCCGATGCGGTGGAGGGCGGCGAGGAGCGGGGCGGACGCGGCCGTGGAGTCGAGGGCGCGGATCCGCGCGCGGAGAGGCGCGATCGCTTCGAGTCCCGTCCGCGCGGTCTTTTCGCTGTCGAGTCCGCGGCGGTAGAAACGCCCGAGGGCGCGGAAAAGCGGCTCGGCTTCGGGGCCCGCCTGGGAGGCCTCCTCGAGAAGCGCGAGGACGCGCTCGAGGTTGCGGCGGTGGAGTTCATCGAAGGTGCCCCAGCGGGCCCGATCGTCGGGGATCGGGTGCCGCCTCCTCCAGGCGCCGGTGGCGTGTGCGTAGAAATCGGCACTCGGGGGGATCGTGGGATCGAGGAGGGCGGAGCTCCAGCCCTCGCTGTCGTCCGTCACGATCGGGTTCGCGGCGTTCGTCATCGGCGGTCTCGTACGGGGGCGCGGGCGTATCGTCCCCGAAAACGACGCGCTCTGCAAGCCCGTCCCCGGCCGGAGGACTCTTCGCTCCCCCGGCTGTGCTTTAATAGGAGTGGGCCAACCGCCCGACCGTCCCTTCCCTTCTTGCGAGGACCCATCATGCCTCATCCTCTCCCACGCCTCTTCGGGCTCTTTGCGGGCGCGAGCCTTCTCGCGCTCCCGCTCGCGCCCGCTCTCGCGGGCCCCATGCCGCCCGCTCCTCCGCCCGTCCATTCGCGCTCTGTCGTGAGCCACGGCGTGGTCGTCATCAACGGCCACCGCATCCGCTACACGGCGACGACGGGCACGCTCATCATGCGCAACAGCAAGCTTGAGCCCATTGCCAGCATCTTCTATGTGGCCTACACGCGGGACGGCGTGCGCAACGAAGAGGATCGCCCGATCACCTTCGCCTACAACGGCGGTCCGGGCTCTTCGACGGTTTGGCTCCACATGGGCGGCATCGGCCCACGGCGTGTGGTGGTGCCGAGCAACGCCACCTCGGTGCCCAATCCTCCCTACGACATCACCAACAACCCTGACAGCATCCTCAACGCGACCGACATCGTGTTCATCGATCCGGTCGGGACCGGCTACAGCCACACGATCGGAAAAACCAACCCCAAGATGTTCTGGGGGGTGCAGCAGGACGCCGCTTCGGTGGGGGCGTTCATCATGCGCTACCTGACGAAGTTCAACCGCTGGAACTCGCCCAAGTTTCTCCTCGGCGAAAGCTACGGAACGACGCGCTCGGCGGTGCTCTCCAACTACCTCCAGGACCACGGCGTGCAGCTGAACGGAGTGATGTTGCTCTCCTCGATCCTCAATTTCCAGACCGCGGCCTTTGATCCGGGCAACAACCTTCCGTACGTTCTCTATCTTCCCTCCGAAGCGGCGGTCGCCTGGTACCACCACCGCCTCCACCCCCGGCCGAAGAACCTCCCGGCCTTCCTGAAGAAGGTCGAGCGCTTTGCGATCGGACCCTACGCGCATGCCCTCATGCTGGGCGCGTTGCTCCCCGCGGCCGAGAAGCAGGCGGTGATCCAGAAGCTCGTCACCTACACGGGCATCCCGGCCCACACCTGGCGTCTCGCGAACCTCCGCATCACCGGCTTCGAATTCCAGGCGCTTCTGCTTCGTAACCAGCACGAGCAGGTCGGCCGTCTCGACGCCCGCTACGCCAACTACAACTTCACGCCTCTCCTCCCGTTCCCCGACTATTCGGTGATGTCGGCGGCGATCACCGGGGCGTTCACGGGCGCGTTCAACTGGTACGTCCGCAACGATCTTCATTACCGGACCAAGCGCCACTACAACATCCTGAACTACCAGGTCATCCGGAACTGGAACTGGCACAGCGTCGACCCCCTTCATCTCGGCGGTGGCGGCTGGCCGGGCTACACGGATGTCGCTCCGGATCTCGCCCGTGCGCTCGTCACAAACCCGCACATGCAGCTTCTCGTCAACAGCGGCTACTTTGATCTCGGGACCCCGTTCTATGCCACCATCTACACGATGGAGCACCTGAACCTTCCGCCGGCGATCCAGAAGCACGTGCATTTCGCCTTCTACTACGTCGGGCACATGCTCTATCTCCACCAGCCGTCCTTGGCCGAGTTGCACCACAACCTCGTGCACTTCATCCGTATGGCGGCACCGACCTCGCACTGAGCGGGGTGGGATTGTCCCGGGCGGCCGCGGATTCATCGTCCGCTGCCGCCCGGTTTTTTTGAGACCCGATCCCCAGGGAGCGTACGGACCGGGGACGCGTTCCGTGACGGGAAGCGCCGACAATTCCTGCGCGGTGGGCTGGACCCGGTTTTTGCCTACTTTGTGTACGGTGCTCTGACCCGATTCACATATATAAATGATGAGGAGGAAAGGAAGGATCCGGAGGCAAGTAATGGTCCTCATCTCCGGCAGTTGATTGAGAAACCGGAAGCGGAGACCCCGAGATGAAGGTGTTTGGTTTTCAAGGTCTATCGTGCGGTCTGCCCGTCTGGCGGACAGGATCTGTCGCAATCCGGAGACGGTCCGACGGGTGTGGATACTGCAGCATTTCGAGCGTTCGCGGCCTGTGCGCCCGGCGCTGGGACATGCGTCAGGTCGAGGTAGCGCTGCGCCGGGAGAGATATTCCCTCTCGGGCAGGGCCGTGAAGCCGGATATCAGGCGGGCTGAAGGCGCGAGGGTGCTCCCGGCCTACCCGATGAGCGCGGCGGTCGCCGCCACGGGCGTGCCAGGCATGGACCGTGGGCTCGGCGCGTGCCCTATGGGCTGAGGAACACGGTTGCGGGCGAGCTGATCCAGGCGGGCATACGGCGCATCCACCTGCCGCAGCGGAACGGAGACGTCGATTGAACCCACAGCACGTGGCGGCACGAGTGTTCCATGCCAGTGATCCGCCGCCGACGACGATCCGGGAACGGCACCCGCGGGTCCGATGGTGGGAACAGGTCGACAACCTGCTGCAGCGCCCTCAGGCGTTGAAGCACGGAACACCGGCCGAGTCACTCCATACTGCCGGTGATGAGGTCCCTGACGTCTCGGTGTCTCAAATGTACTGAACCAGGACAGAGCCTTGACAGTCCGGGGCTTCGGTGCTATGTTCCTGCCCAATCCTCGACGGCACGGACGCCCAGGGTCCGCAGGACAAGGGGCGGTGGTCGGGGAGAAGACCACCAAGAGGATCGAGGATTTTCTTCATGATCAAGTTTTGCCCGCGTCACCACGCGCCGCTGGGGTTTCTTCTACTTTCGGCTTTCATGTTTCTCTCGCTCCCGCTCCGTGCAGCGACGCTTCGGGGTCCGGGGAAACTTCCCCCGGGTCTTGTGGCGGCGATGCTCGGGGGGATGAAGGGGGAAGGTCTCGATGCCCGGGGCTGTGCACGGCTCGGGGATCTTCGGGGCTGTTTTGGGCGGGAGGGGGCGAGATTCCGTGGAGCGGGGGAGGAAGTCGAACTCCGAGCGGTGGCGTGGGGTCGGGAGGGAAAGCTCCAGAAGCTCCGATGGGTGAGTGTGGGAAGAGAGGGAGATCGTGAGATTTACCGTGGGCGGGGGATCGAGGCGTGGTGGCGGGCGGTGCCGCTCGGGTACGAGGAGGGTTTCGAGCTTTTGAGGCGTCCCCAAGGTCGGGGTCCGGTGGAGGTGGAGCTCGAGGCGAACCGAGTGGGGAGGAAGGTCGGAGGGGGGTTACGGTGGGAAGGGATGAGGTACGGGAAGCTCTGGGTGACGGACGCGCGGGGCCGGAGGGTGCCGGCGGTGCTGAGGGAGGAGGGACGGAAGATCTGGATCCGGATCGAGGGTCGGGGGTGGAAGTATCCCTTACGGGTCGATCCCCTGGTGTGGATAGAGCAGGCGGCGAGTTTGCCGACGGGGTTGGCCAGCGATGATGAGTTTGGCTTTTCGGTGGCGCTCTCGGGTAACGGGCAAGTGGCGCTCGTCGGAGCGCCCTACACGAGTAGAAGTACAGGTGTGGCCTACGTTTACACCTATGACAGCAGTACGGGAACTTGGAGTGCGCCGGTGGCGCTCTCTATTCCCAGCGGAGCGGATGAGTTTGGCTTTTCGGTGGCGCTCTCGGGTAACGGGCAAGTGGCGCTCGTCGGAGCGCCCTACACGAACGGCGGTCCGGGTGCAGCCTACATTTACACGTATGACAGAAGTACGGGGGCCTGGAGTTCGCCGGTGACGCTCTCTCCTCCCAGCGGAACGGATGGTTTTGGCTTTTCGGTGGCGCTCTCGTCGGACGGGACGGTGGCGCTCGTCGGGGCGCCTCTCACCGGAAGTACAGGTGAGGCCTATGTTTACACCTATGCGAGCGGTACAGGTTGGAGCAGTATGCCGGTGACGCTTTCTCCCCCCAGCGGCAGCGCAGCGGGTCTCTTGGGCTCTTCGGTGGCGCTGTCGTCGAGCGGGACGGTGGCGCTCGTCGGGGCACCCCAGACGAGCAGCAATACAGGTGCGGCCTACATTTACACCAGCAGCACGGAGGCTTGGAGTAGTACGAGTGGGCCGGTGACGCTGGCTGCTCCTAGCGGCGCAAGTGACTTTGGCTCTTCGGTGGTGCTTTCGGCCGACGGGGAGGCGGCGCTCGTCGGGGCGCCTGATGCGAACAGTTACGCGGGTGCGGCCTACATTTACACCTACGACAGCGGTACGGGGGGCTGGAGTTTGCCGGTGACGCTTTCTGCTCCCAGCGGAGCGGATGGTTTTGGTTCTTCGGTGACGATGTCGTCGGACGGGACGGAGGTGCTCGTCGGAGCGCCCGCCACGGATGAGGTCTACGTTTACACCTCTGGCAGCTCGGGGACTTGGAGTTCACCGGTGACGCTTCTTGGCGGCAGCGGAGGGGATGACTTTGGCGCTTCGGCGGCGCTGTCATCGGACGGGACTGTGGCGCTCGTGGGAGCACCCTACACGAATGGCGATGCTGGTGTGGCCTCTTTTTACAGGGCGACCGATCTCGGTCTGGCTCTTTCTGCCCCAAGCGCTGCGGCGCCCGGTGGGCAGTACACCGAGCAGGTGATTCTGACCAACGATTCCGGTTACGCGAGCCCCAACTTGGCTCTGAATCTCCCGATTCCCGCGGGGACGAGCTATCAAGATTCTTCCGTCACATCCTCTACGCAGGGCTCGTGCACGACGTCGTCGTCCTCGGGGGTAGTGAGTTCCGTGAGTTGTGATGTGGGGACTCTTGCGGCGGACGGAGGGTCGGCGGGGGCGAGTGTGACGCTGGGCGTCCCCTCGAGCGCGACCGCCGGCACCGAAATCACGGAGACGGCGCAGGTGAGTCATGCGACGCCGTCTCTGTCCGCCCAGTCCACCACGGCCGTGGTGATCGCCCCGACGATCTCGGGTCTCTCGAATGAGACGGTGACGGTGGGACAGACGGTTCCCCCGGAGAGTTTCACGATCGGGGCGACGGGGACGCTCACGGTGACGGCGAGTTCGTCGAACACGACGCTTCTTCCGGATTCGGGGATCGGGGGTTATTCGACTTGTACGGCGGCGGGGACCTGCACGCTCACGCTTACTCCGGTCTCGGGAGCGGTCGGGACGACGACGGTGACAGTGACGGTCGAGAATGGCTATGGTCAGAAGGCGAGTGCCAGCTTCTCGCTCACGGTGCAATCGAGTGCCCCGGTGCTGAGCGGGCTTGAGGACGTCTCGACGACGGTGGGGAGTCCCGCGGTGGTGGAGGACTTTACGGTGAGCGGGGTGGGTCCGCTGAGCGTGGAGACGCAGACGACGAATGCGGCGCTCTTGCCGGAGGCGTCCATTGATGTTTCGCCGGCCTGTGGATCGGGGAGTGGGGAAGTGGTGGATCGCTGCACCTTGACGCTGAGTCCGACGGCGGGGATGACGGGGGAGGCGAGTGTGTTGGTGAAGGTGACGGATGCGGAGGGTCAGACGGCGACGGATTTGATGACGCTTGATGTGGAGCCGTCGTCGGGGAGGACGTCGGGAGGAGGCGGAGGAGGCTCGGTGGGGGTGGGGATGCTGTTGGGACTCCTGGTGCTGGTGGGGGTCAGGCGGCGGAAGCTGGGAGGGAGATGCGGCTAGACGGAGGAACGGGGGGCGCGTTCCCTGCTTTTGTGCCAGAGGGATCGGACATGAACAGGCATGGTTCGGATCTGGTTCGAAGCGGGGCAGCCCCCTTTTCGAGGTGCAGGCCCTCCACAGATCGACGGCGGACAAGATTCAAAGGCGACTTCGAAAATGCGTGTCAGCCCGCGAAGATCCTGCTCTATGGACGATCTCCAAGAAAACCTCAGTGAAACGGTGCCGTCGAGCGAGGCCACAGCACTTGCCGCTACGAGTTCTATGCCGGTGATCGACTGTCGACGACGCTCCGAGAACGGCGCCCCGGGTTTGATATGGTGGGAGCCGGTCTACAGCTCTATCAGGCGTTGAAACAGAGAACAATCGTCAAGTCTCTTCGTGCGGGCTGTGATGAGATCCCTGATATCTCGGTATCTCACATGTTTTGAACCAGGACACCCTTGTGCACCCTCGCCACTTACCCTACACTGAACCGCGGGGGACCGATTGTCCCTACGCGAGAAAACAGAACATGCCCTCATCCGACAACTTGGTTTTCTACACAAACCCTCGCTCCCGTGGGCACATCGTCCGCTGGATGTTGGAAGAAGTTGGTGTGCCCTACGCCACCGAGATTCTCGAATACGGCACCACGATGAAGGCTCCGGCGTATCTGGCCATCAATCCGATGGGGAAAGTTCCGGCGATCCGTCACGGCGGAACCGTGGTGACCGAATGCGCGGCGATCTGCGCTTACCTCGCCGACGCGTTCCCCGAGGCCGCTCTGGCGCCCCCGCCGGGCTCGCCCGCGCGCGGGGACTACTACCGCTGGCTCTTTTTCGTGGCGGGACCTTTCGAGGCCGCGGTGACCAATCAGTCCTTGGGCGTGACGGTGCCGCCCGAGAGCGAGGGCTTTGTGGGCTACGGATCGTTCCCCCGGGTTCTCGACACGCTCGAAGCCGCCGTGCGTGATCGCTCCTTTCTGGCCGGCGAGCGTTTCAGCGCCGCCGATGTGTACGTCGGTGCGCAGATCGGCTTCGGCCTCCTGTTCGGCACGATCGAGAAGCGTCCCGCGTTCGTCCGTTACTTCGAGAACCTGTCCTCGCGCCCGGCCTGTCTTCGCGCCGGGCAGCTGGATGGGTTTTCGCTGAAGACCGGGACATCCGCCTGATGAGACGTGGAGCGGGCGGACGGGGGCGCCTGGCGGCGCCTCATGTCTTTGCCGTGACGCTTGTCGTCCTGGGCGTCGCCGATGCGCTCCTCCGGAGTTTCGCCCCGATCTGGCAGAGCGTTCCTCCGGCGTTTCCGGACCGCGGGTGGTTGTTCGTCTTCTGCGTCCTCATCGAGTGCGCGGTCGGGGTGGGACTTCTCTATCGGCGCACGGCTGTCGCCGCGGCGGGCCTCTTCGCCGGTGTTCTCCTCCTTTGGCTCGTGATGTTCAAGTTGCGCGTCATCTTTCACGAGCCGATGCAGGCTGTCTCGTACAAGAGCTTCGGTGAGACGGCGGTTTTGGCCGCCGCGGCCTGGGTGCTGTGTCTGCCCCAGGGACCCGCCCCGGGCGGTCGTGGCCCGGGGGGGATGCACGGCCCGTGGGCCGTTCGTGTCACGGCGGCCCTTTTGGGTTTTGCGCTCCTCGCCTTCGGCGTGGCGCATTTCGCCTATCTTCACGAGACCGCGGCGCTCGTGCCGCGGTGGCTTCCCCGGCCCGTCTTCTGGGCTTTCCTGTTTGGTTGCACCTACCTTGCGGCCGGTGTGGCCATTCTGAGCGGGATTCGGGCGCCTCTTGCCGCGATGCTGGTGACCGTGCAGATGGCTCTTTTCACGATCTTGGTTTGGGTGCCCGCGGCCTTGGCCACGTTCCGGCCGGGTGACTGGAGGGAACTCGCCGATTCCTGGACGCTCACGGTGGCCGCCTGGGTTGTGGCGGCGTCGTATCGCGGCAGCCTTCGGCGGGGCGCGTAGCGACACCCGCCTTGGGTAACCCGATTTCACTCCGTACGCCGGAGTGGATGGAAAAAAACAAAAAGATTCAGGCGGGACGTGTTTGAGAAGATGGGTGCTCTTGTCCTCGGATCGGCAGGCGATCGGTTCCTCCACCGCGCGCTTGAAGTGCCCAGGGAGTCCGCGCAGGAGCGGCGAACGAGGAGCGGCATGATAAAATCGTAGAGGTGATCCGGATCTTCCGGATCCACCGTTCCTCTCGCGACACGTCTCTCTCGTTCTCCAGGCTCACGGCCGGGAGGGGGGATTCGTGTTTGTCTCCCTGGAGTGTTCTCATGTCGCTTCCGCCTCCCGGCGGCTGGAGCGTCCCCTTGATTTGGGCCGCGCTCCTTGCCGTTCTCGTTCGTCGTCGGGCCCCTCGAGGGCGCCGCCCGGAGCGGCGGCACCT
>JAKCBQ010000050.1 GCA_021839245.1 Pseudomonadota bacterium | reverse complement strand
AACTTGCCATCATGTAGGTACTGCCGCTTCGTCGCTGCAATTATTTTCTCTGACGCGCTCGGGTCCAGAATCATTTTCCTCACCCACCTGCTGTAGGCATTGTAGATTAACGAGCCATTCGTCAAATATAAATGTGAACCAAAACGTTTCCGGGTTGCCTTCGCCGCTACGACTCGAGCTAGTGCGTCAGGGATCTTCAATACCCAAGGACTACGCCGCGGGCTCCAGCCGTCGTAAAACCTTAGGGGGCGGCAAGGATATTTTGGTGATGGGTAGGCACAAAAGACAAGACGATCAAATAGGTATGCTCGTACCTCCTCTGCAACGAGACTCGGCGCTCGCGGTATAACCCCCGTGTCATTAAGGGCATGGACCAGCTCGTGAGAAATAGTCTGAACCGGGCTCGCTGGGAACCGCATGACACATTGACCATTCTTGTGGACGTGTACGGAGGCATTGAAATAATAAGTTAACGGAATACTTGAGAATGAGAATCTTCTGGTAAAAGCCCTAAACTGCATATGCCTGGGGACTAAATAGACATGGACATTTAGACCGGGTGGTTTTGTTCGCAAAATGTCAACCACTTTTGATCTCAGGACAAAAAAGAATTGATCCCAGTATTTTTTGCTATTGCGATATGGAAAACTGCACTTCCTTCTTACTTCGTGACGCAGTGAACGAGATATGTATATTTTCCAGTTCCAATTTTTTTGGCGACCACGGTCGAGCAAAGCAAAGTGCTGATTCCGGTATACACGTGGATGGCCAGGATGAAGTTTTGACCAGGTCCCAAAAAAGTAGCCGAATGGTGTCGGCCACCGAACAGTGCCGTGGATATAATAAGAACTCCCTGTGCGATTCAGACAGTTCAGCGCGGTCTTGGGAACGGCTGTAGAGAAGGTTGCGCAGCCAGCTAAATACAGCATCGCCGCGCTACAAACCAGGATCTGCAAGCCTGCCCGTATTCGCCGTTTCATCGAGTCGCCTCTGCTGAATGCAAGCAGTCCCAGATTGCAATCTGGGACTGCTTGGATGTCCGCGCTATTTCGCTATTGCGGTTGACAGTCCTTCAAGGGTGGTGGGCATTTTGGATTTGTTTCGAGCTCTAAAATTGCACGTCCTTGCACAAAGTCAGTATTGTTTTCTACTAGGGTTCCTGTTGCAGTAATGCTAGTTGCACCCACGGCCGGTGTAATCGGAATATCCACCACGCCGCTCACTGTATCAGCAAGGCCGACATAGCCAGCAAGCCAACTTTTCACTGCAGCAGGATCAGTTGGCGTGACAGTACTTCCGTCCATTACATAAGCAAAAGTTTTCTGAGCAACGAATTGCGTTCCATTATATAGTTGCAGCATATACGTCCCTGTGCTGCTCGAGATTTGCGCTCCCTCTACACTTACCTGCAAGCCAACAGTACTGAGATCGGCATTGTCAAGATCCTGCGAGGTAATAGCGCCCAGGCTCCCAGTATTTGCGGTAGTTGCTAACTGGACAGAATAACCCGTGCCACCATTCTGACCTGTGACTGCGTTAGCCTTTATTTTCATCTTACATTCCACGCTCACGGATGGTGGGTTAGTGGCACATGCCGAGAGCATCACAAACAATGTTAGGAATATGGAAGCTACGCTGAGATTACGGAATAAGCGAGTAGTCATCATAGGTTGATTTATGTTGGCCAAAGCCAAGGGCTCACTCTCCCACTGGCTAGGGAAGCAAGTATACCCCCTCCCCCTCCCCCTCCCCCTCCACCTCCACACGGACTAGGGTGAGGCGTTTGCCTGGGGAGGTAAGGAGGTCAGCGGACATTTCGAAGATGTGCTAATATTCTAAACATGACGATGTCGGATATCTATCGCGCCCTGGCCGATCCCAGCCGCCGCCGGATCCTCGAGCTCCTTCGTGCGGGCTCGATGACGGCGGGCGAGATCGGCGAGCATTTCCCGTTCAGTGCGGCTTCGCTCTCGCACCACTTGTCTGTCCTAAAAGGGGCGGGGCTCGTGCGGACCGAGCGTCGCGGCCAGAACATCGTCTACTCGCTCGACACGACCGTTCTCGACGAGGCTCTGACTCTCATCGTCTCTCTCTTGTCACCCAACCGCGGAGGTTCACACCCATGACATCCACCAAAGATCCTTCTGTTCCTCACTCGGGCCGACGGGCCACCGTCATCGGTTTTCTCCTGGTCGTGATGGCCTTCCTCTTCGCGCTCCTCATGTCGCCGCACCTTCCCCACGAGGTGCCCGTCCACTGGAACGCGGCCAATCAGGTCAACGGCACGATGCCGAAACCTTGGGGGGTCTTCATCCAACCGATCCTCATGCTTGTTGTGTGGGCGATTTTGTGGGCGCTTCCCCACATCTCTCCGCGCCGCTTCCGCATGGAAGGGTTTCGGCATGTCTACGACGTTCTCCAGCTCGTCATTCTCGGATTCATGCTTGTCATGACCGTCACCCAACTCCTGGCGGCGGCCGGACTACGTCTCCCCATCGGCATGATCGTGACACTCGGCATCGGACTCCTCTTCGTCGTCCTCGGAAACTTCATGGGGAAGATCCGCAAGAACTTCTTCGTCGGTATCCGAACCCCGTGGACGCTGGCGGACGACGAAGTCTGGCTTCGCACCCACCGGTTTGCCGGGTGGCTGTTCGTGGCGGGGGGATTCGCCTTCATGGCCGAGGGCTTGCTCGGGCTTTCTCCGCTTTGGCTAATCGTGACCATCGCTCTCATGGTTATCCTGCCGATCGTCGAGTCCTACCGGCTCTACGTGACGATCTCGCGTCGGCGAAAGGCTGGAAACTGATTCCGACCCCCCTGCGATACCCGCGTCGGCCCGTTGCCCGATACTGATGCCCTGGTCCCGTTGCCGGAGGCTCGCCCGTGCTCCTCGCCGTCGAACCCCACACCGGTCTTCGTCCTCTCCTCGAGATCGTGAGACAGGCGCATCACAGCCTTGATGTCGAGGTCTACGAACTCACCGACCGCGCGCTTCTCGACGCGATCCGAAACGCGGCGGCACGCGGGGTCCGCGTCCGGGTGATCCTCGACCGCACCCCGTGGGGAACGCCGCGCTGGCGGATCGCCCGGGAGGCCCGACGCGTCCGGGCGACGGGGGCCCGTCTTCGCTGGGCGCCGACCCGGTTCGAGCACATCGGCCGACGCTACGCCTTCGATCACGCGAAGTTTCTCTGCACCCGTCACGTCTGTGAGCTGGGGACGGCCAATTTCGGATGGGACGCCTTCCATCGCAACCGCGAGTATCTTCTCGTGACGCACCGGCCGAGTGTCGTCGCGGCCCTTCGTCGTGTGTTTCAGGCCGACTGGACGGGTCGGAGAGCCGGCCCGAGAGCCCATCGCATCCTCGTCCTCTCCCCGGGGACCTCCCAGGGCGATCTTCTCCGTGTGCTCCGCCAACCGGGACCCGTCGAGGTCGAATCCGAGGAACTCGGCGCTGATTGGGCCGTGCTCAGAGCAATGGTGAGGAAAGCCTCTGCATTGCATCTTCTCCTTCCCGCCTCTCTCTCCCGCGCGGACGATCGCAACGTCGCACGACTGACGGCGGGCGGCGTGTGCGTGCGGCTCTTGCCCACGCGCCCCCTCTACCTCCACGCCAAGATGATCGTGGGGGACGCGTTCGGGTTCGTGGGATCGGAGAACTTCACACCGACCAGCCTTCGACGCAACCGCGAGGTCGGCCTCCTTCTCCGGAATCCCGGCCTCCTCGAGCGACTCCGCGCCGTCTTTGCGCGCGACTGGAGCCACGGACGGCCGATCGACGCTTGCCCCTGAGGGTCTGCCGGCCGCAGCGTCCCCGAAGACATCCTCGAGGTCTGACGGTTCACCCCGTTTGGGCATCCACAAAAACGGTCGATGTCTCTAGACCGAAGTGGCCGTACGGGACACTAAAAAGACGGAAACCCCGTCATGACACGAGCTCATGGATGTCTTGGGGCAGCGGCGGAGCGTTGGATGGTGGCCAGGGACGGAATCGAACCGCCGACACGGGGATTTTCAGTCCCCTGCTCTACCGACTGAGCTACCTGGCCAGACCGGCTTCCATGATCGCCGTAGGCGCACTATCTTACCCTTCACTCACTCCGCGTTGGGCGTGAGAGGACGCCTCGCCCGTCGATGCGTGGGTCGAGAAAAGGAACACCTTCATTTCTTCCTCGAGAAGCCGCCGAGACTCGGGTTTTGTGACGACCAGACGGTACTCGTTGATGAGGATGGTCTGGCGACGCAGCCACGCGTCCCACGCGTCTCGAGAGACATGGAGAAAGATCTCCTGCCCCAAGGGTCCGGGGAACGGGGGAGCGTCGAGGCCTTCCCGTTCGTCCCCAAAATGACGGCAGCGGACGGTGCGCGTCATGTCTTTCCCGGCACACGAGGAGGGAGAGATTCTAGCATCTCACGAACGACCGGCGGGATGGCCAGCCGTTCGCGCATGGGCCCGGTCGTCCAGACCCCGGCGAGAGGAAGCCGTCCCGACCCCGGCGACTCGGTCACGAGGCGGATCTCGAGTTCGAGATGCGAGAGCGTGTGGCGGCGAGTGAGAAGGGGCCTCGTATCGCCCGGCGGACCCTCCCCCCTCTCGGGAAGACACCACAATCCCGCCCAGATCCCGTGCGCAGGGCGTCGCACCAGAAAAATGCGTCCGTGCCTGTCACGCCGATAAAGAAGGACGAGACGGCGGGTTCCCCGCGCCGATCGCATCCGCGGAACCGCCTCGCGAGGCCCAGGACAACTCTTCACCAGGGGACAGCGAGGGCAAAGCGGAGACCGGGGCCGACAAACGAGGGCTCCAAGATCCATGAGTCCCTGCGTGTGGGATCGTCCCCCGGACGACGGAAGAAGCCAGGCCGCAAGTTCCCACAGCGCCCGCTCGGCGTTCCCCCGCCGTCGAAGAGCTTCTCTCCAGTAACGCTCGAGAACACGGCGCACGTTGGTGTCGAGAACGACGGCCGGCCGGTCGTAAGCCAGGGACAGAACGGCTCCCGCGGTCGATCGCCCGATGCCCGGGAGTTCGAGAAGCCCCTCGAGAGTCCGCGGGAAACGCCCGCCGTGGTGCTCGACCACCCTTCGTGCGGCCTCATGGAGGTGATGCGCACGGCGGTAGTAGCCGAGTCCCGACCAGACCCGAAGCACCTCGTCCAACTCGGCCCGGGCGAGAGACCGGACGGTCGGGAAACGCCGCATGAACGGCGTGTAATAACGCCTGACGGTGTCGACCGTCGTCTGCTGGAGCATGATCTCCGAAACCCAGACCGCATAGGCCCTCCGGTCGCGTTGCCAAGGAAGATCGTGTCGTCCCTCGGTCACGAACCAGCGGTGGAGTCGACGGAGAAAGTCGCGCCGCCTCCGGGCGTCCTCGGTCGTGATCCCTTCCGGTGGGGAGCCCTCCGGCGGCGCGTGCCCGGGGGTCACTCCCCCTCGCCGCTCACGAAGCGGTAACCGAGCCCGATCTCGGTCACGAAATGACGGGGGCGACGCGGGTCGCGTTCGAGCTTGCGCCGAAGTCTCGCGGTGTACACACGGACATAGACCGCAAGCTCCGGATCGTCCCGCTCCCAGACCTCGTGGAGGATCCGCCGCGTCGTGAGAAGCACCCCCGGATGATCGAGGAAAAAGAGGAGGAGCGCGTATTCCCGGGCCGTGAGAGGAACGTTCTGTCCCTGCCGCGTCACCAGGCTGCGCTCACGGTCGACCGTGATCTCGCCGAAGCTCGCGGCGGGCGCGGTCCGCGGCGGAGTGTGGAGCCTCCGATCGAGGGCGCGCAGGCGGGCGAGGAGCTCCGCCGTGCCGAAGGGTTTGGTGAGATAGTCGTCCGCCCCGAGATCGAGCGCCGTGACCTTGACCGACTCCTGACTGCGGGCGGAGAGCACCAGCACCGAGGGCGGACGCACGGGGGGGAGGAGGGACGCGAGGAACTCGAGTCCGTCGCCGTCGGGAAGACCGAGGTCGAGAATGAGGATCTCGGGCGCCCCCGTCCGGCAGGCTTCGGCGGCGGCGGCGACGCGCGATGCGGTCTCGACCGTGTGCCCCGCGCGGGTGAGGGTCCGGAAGAGAACCGCCCGGAGCGGAGGGTCGTCCTCAACCAGCAGGATGCGCGCCACGAGTCAGCGTATCCGGGCGTGACGGTTCCGTCAGGGGGACCTCGCCGGGCGCCGAAGCCGGGTTCGGAAACACCAGGCCGAATTCGGCTCCTCCGCCCAGACGGTTTCGGGCACGCAGCGTCCCGCCGTGCGCCTCGACGATCGCCCGGCTGAGCGCCAGTCCGATCCCGAAGCGGCCGTCGCGACGGTCGGGAGAGGCCGTCACCCCTTTTTCGAAAATCGCCTCCTCCTGACCGGGGACGAAGCCCGGGCCGGTATCCCAGACCACGATCTCGCACTCGCCTTCGCGCTTTCGCGCCTGCACGGTGATCGGCGTCCCGCTCGGAGTGTGATCGGCGACGTTCTGGAAAAGATTGACGAACACCCGGCGGACGAGGGTGGGATCGACGTAGAGCTCGGGGCAGTCCTCGGGGATCTCGGTGCGCAAGGGGTGGTCGTTGAGGTCGACCTCACGGAGAGCCACCTCGAGGATCTCGTCGACGCTCGTCCAGGCGCGCCGGAGATGCGCCCCCCCTTGCAGGCGCTCCATTTCCAGAAGATCGTCGATGACGCGGTTGAGCGCGTGCGCGCGGTCGAGGACGTCGCGGCCGTGCTTGCGCGCCGCCCCCTCGGGGAGTTCGGCGACGAGCATCTCGGCGCCGGCCACGATCGCCGCAAGGGGCGTGCGGAGATCGTGCGAAAGAACGGCGAGGATCGAGCCCCGAAGGCGCTCGGCCTGGATCTCGAGGAGGGTTTCCTGGGAGGAAGCCACCAGCTGCAGGCGCTCGAGGGTGCTCGCCATGAGCGTCGCGTAGGTGTCGAGCTGACGGCGTTCCTCGGGGATGCGTAAACGCCGCTGCGAACGCGGCTGCACCACGAAGACCCCCCGGACCTCCCCCTTCGCCCGCAGCGGATGATAGTAGCCGTGGGACCCGGCGAGTGTGCTGGTGCCGAGGCCCGCGGGCTCGCCGCGGCCGAGCACCCAGCGCGCGATCTCGAGCTCGACCGGCGCGGCTTCCGGATCCTCCCCCCCGAACACCCGGAGTCTTCCCCCCGTCTCGGGCAGGATCACGACCGCCCGCGCGTCGAACGTGGTTCGGAGCACCCGCAGCCCGTGGAGCGCGACCTGCTCCTCGGTGACGGCGGCGGCGAGGTCGCGGGCGAGCGCGTAGAGCTCACGGATCCGCCGTTCGCGGTGCCCGGCGACGCGCGCCTGATAGCGCGCGCGCGCGGTGAGTTGCCCGACGAGAAGACCGACGCCGAGAAGGACGGCGAAGGTGAGGACGTCCTGGAGTCCGGCCTCGCCGACGTGACGGTGGAAAAGACCGTAGAAGAAATCGAGGGCGACGACGTTCACCACCGCGGCGAGCGCCGCCGGCCCCCGTCCGTCGCGCCAGGCCACGGCGACCACCGCGAAGAAGTAAATCATCGTGATGTTCGAAAACGTGAGGCCCCGGATGTGGAACCAGGAAAAGAACGCGACAGCCCCCCCCGCAAGCACGGTGGCGACGAGCGAGGCGAGGAGGGCGACCCCGTATCCCTTCCACACCCCGCGCCGGCTCAAGCGGTGCCAGCCGCTCGCCTCCTCACGGGAGGGATTCCGGGTCGCCGCCGCGGGCTCCGGCCGCGCGCTCGCGAGAAGAACGATGTCGAGCTCGGGAGCCCGGCGGGCGATCCGGCGCACGAACGGACGATGAGGAATCCACCGCCGCCAGGAGCGGTGCGAACCCCGACCGATGACCACCCGGTTGAGATCGTGACGACGGGCGTAATCGAGAATCTCCGGAACGGGATCCTCGCCGGAGAGGACCCCGGTGCGCGCCCCGAGCTCACGGGCGAGGCCGAGGGTCTCGAGAATGGCGCTCCGTTCTTCCGTCGTGAGACGCTGAAGCGTGGGCGTCTCGACATAGACGGCGTGCCAGCGCGCGTGGAGAGCTTCGGCGAGCCGGGAGGCGGCGCGCACGAGCGGAGCGCGGTCGCGCGGTCCCAGGCACAAGAGCAACGACTCCGAGGCCCCCTTGCCCGCCCCGCCCGAGCGGATCATCGTCCGGAACGTGAGCATCTGGCTGTCGACCCGCTCCGCCGTGGCGCGAAGCGCCAGCTGGCGCAAGGCCAGGAGATTGCCCTTGCGGAAGAAAAACTGCCGGGCCCGCTGCGCCTGCTCGGGCACGTAAACCTTGCCCTCGCGCAGCCGCTGGAGGAGGTCGTCGGGCGGAAGATCGACGAGGATCACCTCCGAGGCCTGCTGAAAGAGGGTGTCGGGCACGGTCTCGCGCACCGGGGCCTTGATCACCCCCGCCACAATGTCGGACATGCTCTCGAGGTGCTGGACGTTGAGGGTGGTGTAGACGTCGATGCCGGCGTTCAGCAGATCCTCGACGTCCTGCCAACGCTTCTCGTGCACCCCCCCGGGAAGATTCGTGTGCGCGAGCTCGTCGACGAGGAGCACCGCCGGGTGGCGTTCGCGCGCGGCCGCAAGATGAAACTCCTGATAGGTCCGTCCCCGGTACTCGACCACGAGAGGGGGAATGCGCGGCAGACCCTGGAGGAGGCGCATCGTCTCCTCCCGGCCGTGGGTTTCGACGATCCCGACGACGACGTCGACCCCCTTGCGCCGAAGTTGCTGGGCTTCGGAGAGCATCGCGTAGGTCTTGCCGACCCCGGGGCTCGCCCCGAAAAAGATCCGAAGCCGCCCGCGGGAGGGGGACCC
>JAKCBQ010000049.1 GCA_021839245.1 Pseudomonadota bacterium | reverse complement strand
ACGCCCGCGATGGGGGCGGGCGAGAAAACAACGCTCACCTGCGTTCCTCGAGAAGATCGAGGAGGTAGCGACCGTAGCCGTTCTTCGCGAGCGGCGCGGCGAGACGCTCGAGATCCTCGTCGCCGATCCAACCCTGCCGCCAGGCGATCTCCTCGGGGCAGGCGACCCGCACCCCTTGGCGCCGCTCGATCGTGGCGACGAACTCCCCCGCCTCGAGAAGGGCGTCGTGCGTGCCCGCGTCGAGCCACGTGTGCCCGCGTCCGAACGGGACGACCTCAAGCCGCCCCCGCTCGAGATAAAGGCGGTTGAGATCGGTGATCTCGAGTTCCCCCCGGGCGGAGGGGCGAAGCGTGCGCGCGAGCGCCGGGGCCTCGCCATCGTAGAAATAAAGGCCCGTCACGGCCAGGTGGCTCCGCGGGGCCGCAGGCTTCTCCTCGATCGAGAGCGGGCGGCCCGCCCCGTCGAGTTCGACCACGCCATAGCGCTCGGGGTCGCGCACCCGGTAGGCGAAGATGCTCGCGCCGTCACGCCGGGCGGCGGCGCGGTCCAGGATCTCGGGAAGCCCGTGTCCCCAAAAAATGTTGTCGCCCAGGATGAGGGCACTCGACGCCCCGTTGAGGAACCGCTCGCCGATCAGGAGCGCCTGGGCAAGCCCTTCGGGGAAGGGCTGCTCGGCGTAGTGGAGCTCGAGCCCCCAGGCTCGGCCGTCGCCGAGGAGCCCGCGGAACCGCTCAAGATCGGCGGGGGTGCTGATGAGAAGGATCGTACGGATCCCGGCCAACATGAGGGTCGAGAGCGGATAGTAGACGAGCGGTTTGTCGTAGACCGGAAGAAGTTGTTTGGAGACCGCGTGCGTGAGCGGGTAGAGCCGGGTGCCCGATCCCCCGGCGAGAAGAAGGCCGCGGCGGGGAAGAGCCGTCACCGCACGAGCTCCGCGTCGTAGTGCGCGGCGAGCCAACGGTGGAAATCCTCGCCCGTCGCCCGACACCACCACTCCTCGTGGCTGAGGTACCAGCGGACCGTCTTCTCAAGACCGCCGGCGAGACTCTCCTCGGGACGCCAGCCGAGCTCGTGCTGAAGACGCGTGCTCTCGAGCGCGTAACGGCGATCGTGGGCGGGACGATCGGCGACGTGTCGGACGAGGGCCCGATAGGATCCCTCCGGCCGGGGGCGGAGGCGGTCCAGGATCGCGCAGAGAAGTTCGAGCACCTCGAGATTGGTGGGCCCGAGTCCGGCGCTCACGTGGTAGGTGCCCCCGGGCGTTCCTCCCTCGAGCACCCGGAAGAGTGCACGCACGTGGTCGTCGACGTAAAGCCAATCGCGCACCTGCCGACCGTCGCCGTAGACGGGAAGAGGCCGACCACGCAGGGCCTGGTAGATCATGAGCGGGAGAAACTTCTCCGGATGCTGGTAGGGGCCGTAGTTGTTCGTGCAATTCGTCACGAGCACCGGAAGACCGTACGTCTTGTGCCAGGCGCGAGCCAGATGGTCGCTCCCGGCCTTGGTGGCGGCGTACGGACTCGTGGGTTCGTAGGGATCGCCTTCGCGGTTCGGGGGATCCTCCGGTGCGCGCGCTCCGTAGACCTCGTCGGTCGACACGTGGAGGAAACGGAAACGCCGCCGCTCTTCTTCTCCAAGCCCCGCGAGGTAGGCCCGGGCGGCTTCGAGGAGACGGAATGTGCCGAGGAGATTGCTCGCGACGAACGCTTCCGGGTCGTGAATCGAACGATCGACATGGGTCTCGGCGGCGGTGTGGACAATCGTCCGTGGCCGGGTCTCAACCAAAAGGCGCACGAGATCGTCTCCGGGCGCGGCGAGGTCCCGCGCGACGAGGCGCACCTGCGCGCCGAGTCCCGCAAGATTCCCCTCCTGGGCGGCGTAGTTCAGACGGTCGACGACGACCACCCGTTCGCCCCGCGCCACCGCCGCGCGCACGAAATTCGTGCCGATGAAGCCCGCCCCACCGGTGACGAGAAGGACGGAGGCGCTCACCGCGTGCGATTCTCTTCGGCCCCACCCTCCACGACACGGAGCGTGGGAGCGGAGGCGGATTCGTGCGGGCTGTACTCGGGGACCAGTCGGCGAAGGCGGAGGAGAATCTCTCCCTCCTCCCCGTCGAGGGCCGCGAGGAGCTCGGCGAGACGGCGGGAGACCACTTCGGTGTCCACGGGCGGGGCCTGGGCCTGGAGGATGTGCGGGAAGGGCGTCGGATGGAGGGTCTCGTCTTCGTAAAAGAGCGTCTCGCTAAGCTTCTCCCCCGGCCGAAGCCCCGTGTAGACGATCGGGATGTCGATCCCCGGTTCGAGGCCCGCGAGCCGGATCATCCGCTCGGCGAGATCACGGATGCGCAGTGGCTCCCCCATGTCGAGGACGAAGATCTCACCCCCACGCCCGTGCGCCGCCGCCTGGAGAATGAGCGCGACGGCTTCGTCGATCAGCATGAAGTAGCGGGTCACCTCGGGGTCGGTCACGGTGAGAGGCCCATTCTCGAGGATCTGCCGACGAAAGAGGGGAACGACCGACCCTGAGGTGTCGAGGACGTTGCCGAAACGGGTGACGACCGTACGCATCGGGCCGCGCGGACGGGCGCGGAGAAGCAGTTCCGCCGCCCGCTTGCTCGCTCCCATCACGCTTCGGGGGTGAACCGTCTTGTCGGTCGAGATCTGCACAAAAAGCTGGGCCCCACCGCGGGCGGCCTCGTCCACCAAAATCATCGTTCCGAGAACGTTGTTGCGCACCACGGTCCGGACGTTGGCTTCGGAAAGAGGCACGTGTTTGTAGGCGGCCGCATGGAAGACGATTTCGGGGGCGTGCTCGACGAAGAGGCGGCGGAGCGCCGCCGTGTCCAGGACGCTTGCGAGAACCGAACGGACCACGGTGTTCGGACCCGATCTGGTGCCTCCCATGATGCGGTAGAGCGCTTCCTCGTCGTGGTCGAGGATGAGAACGAGCGCCGGATCGTAACGGCAGATCTGGCGGACGAGTTCGGCGCCGATCGATCCGCCACCGCCGCTCACGAGGATGCGGCGTCCGCGAAGAAGTTCGGCCGACGCCTGATCGTCGAAACGCACGGGGTTTCGGCGCAGCAGATCCTCGACCTGAATCGGGCGGAGATCGGCCGCGGGGGCCGCCCCACCGTGCACTTCGGCGAGGAGCGGCATGCGCCGACAGGGCACACGGGCACGGGCGCAATGGGTGACGATCCGGTCGAGAACATCGGGACGGACGGACGGGATGGCGACGAGGACCGTCTCCGAGCCGTGCGCCGCAATGAGGCGGGGGAGATCGTCGATGCGGCCCACGACGCGGACGCCGTGGATTTCGTGACCCTGTTTCCCCGGATCGTCGTCGACGAGGCCCGTGGGCCGGTAGCGGCCGCCCCGGCGGAGCTCGCGGAGAAGAAGCTCGGCCCCCTGACCGGCCCCGACAACGAGGACGGGTGTCCGTCCGCTCGTGCGGAAATCGAGGCTCTTGTCGTGGAGTCCGCGCACGAGAGCGCGCAGCGAGGCGGCGGCCCCAAAGAAGAGGACGGGAAGGAGAGCGAGGAGGGCGGGCGAAAGCCGAGTGAGGGTCCCGTTCGCCACAAGCACCACAAGCACCAGGATCCAAGCCCCGGCCACGGCGAGCGCCAGGCGCACGAGCTCGGGGAGCGAAACATACCGCCAGAGTCCGCGGTAAGCCCCGGCGAACCAGAGCATGAGGCCAAGAACCGGAAGAGCCGTTCCGGCCAGGACCACGATCCCGGAGCGTCCTCCCCCCGCCGAGGACCCGCCACCCGGTGCGCCGAGAAGCAGGAGGAGACCGAAGAGGACGGCGAGAAAGAGCAAGAGGTCGGCACCAAGCCCCAACACCCGGCGGAGCCGGGAGCCGACCGCCGTCTCGCGCAGTCTTGCCATCGTACCCCCCGCGTCTTCGGGCCTCCCTCGGTGAGCTCGTATTTTAACGGGGCGGAAGGGTCACGGCACACCCCGAAGACTCTACAATCAGGCGTCCCTCCGAACGGCCTCTCCTCATTACAATGGACGACAACGCCGCGGCTCTTCTCGTCACGGATCTCCGCAAGACCTACGGCGGACGCACGGTCGTCGACGGACTGTCCCTGCGTGTCGCGCGCGGCACCTGCGTCGGTCTTCTTGGGCCGAACGGCGCGGGCAAAACCACGACCCTGCGTCTCCTCCTCGGGCACACCCGCCCGGACGCGGGCCGCATCGAGGTCTTGGGCTTCTCCGTCCCGGAGGCCGCCTCACAGGCCCGCGCCCGGTTGGGCGTCGTCGGCCAGAGCGACAATCTCGACCCCGATTTCAACGTCGAGGAGAACCTCTACCACTACGCCCGCTACTACGGCCTTGATCCGCGCGCGCTTCGGGAGCGTTTCACGGATCTCCTCACCTTCGCCGGCCTCGAAGACCGCCGCGACGCACCGCTTCGGGAGCTCTCCGGGGGCATGCGGCGGCGCCTTGCCCTCATCCGTGCCCTCGTCCACGACCCGGTGATGCTCTTTCTCGACGAGCCGACCACCGGCCTCGATCCCCAAGCGCGCTTTCACCTCTGGCAGCGTTTCCGCCAGCTTCGGCGCGAGGGGCGCACCCTTCTTCTCACCACCCACTACATGGAGGAAGCCGAGAGGCTCTGCGACCGACTGGTCGTTCTCGATCACGGACGCGTCGTCGCCGAAGGCTCCCCCCAGGAACTCGTCCGCCGTCACGTCGAACCTTTCGTCCTGGAGCTTCCCGCGGAGGCCGGGCGGGACCTCGGTCTCGGGGAAGAACGCCACGAACTGCGGACACTGCACCTCGAGGAGACCGTCTTCGTCTACGCGCGGGCGCGGGAGAACCTCGAGAGCCTTCTCTCCCGCTGCCCCGAGACGCCGGCGCGGCTGCGCCCCTCGAACCTCGAGGACGTCTTCTTCGCACTGACGGGACACGCCCTGCGTGACTGAGCCGCGCCCTCCCTTTCGCGCCCACCTGCCCCACCTCCGGCGCGCGTTTGCCGTCTGGAGGCGCAACACGGCCGTCTGGCACAAACTTCTCGTCCCCTCGCTTCTCGCCAACTTCGGCGAACCCCTGCTTTACCTCCTCGCCTTCGGCTACGGCTTCGGGGCCCTCGTCCACCGCGTGGGCGGCCTCCCTTACATCACGTTCCTCGCCACCGGCATTGCCTGCTCGAGCGCGATGAACGCCGCGAGTTTCGAGGCACTCTATTCGACCTACACCCGCATGGAACCGCAGAAGACCTGGGAAGGCATCCACGCGACGCCGCTCGGAATTCCCGACATCGTGCTCGGCGAACTCCTCTGGGCGGGGACCAAGGGTCTCATCAACGCGCTGGCCATTCTCCTCGTGGCCCTCGCCCTCGGACTCGTCGCGCCCGCGGGGGCGCTTTGGGCGCTCCCGGTCCTCTTCCTCTCCGGGCTCTGCTTTGCCGCCCTCGCCCTCGTCGCCACCGCCTTCGCCCGCGGGTACGACTTCTTCACCTACTATTTCACACTCGTCCTGACCCCGCTTCTTCTCGTCTCGGGGGTCTTCTTCCCCCTGGCCTCCCTTCCCCAGCCGGTGCGTCTGGGCGCGCGTCTCCTCCCGCTCACGCACGTGGTGAGTCTCGTCCGTCCGCTCCTCATCGGGCAGAGCCCGCCCCACCCCCTGACGGATCTCGCGGTTCTCACCGTCTACACACTCCTCGCCGGCGCCGGCGCACTCGTGCTGTTCGTCCGGCGCTTCGAGCGCTGAACGGGAGCCGCTTCGTGCTAGCCTGAGAGACCTGTCCTCAGCGAGGGTCTGTCCTTGACGAACCCCGTTCTTCCAACGCCCCCGGATCTCGACGCGCTCTGGCCCGAGGAGAGGCTCATCCCCCCGCCCTCCCACCTGGCGCGGCAGGCGCACGTCCCGAGCCGGTCAACGCTGGCCGCCTTCCGGGCGGAGGACTTTCCCCATCCTTTCGCCGCTCTCGCCGACCTCCTCGTCTGGACGCGCCCGTGGCGGACCCTCTTCGACGATTCGCACCCACCCTTCTGGCGCTGGTTCGAGGGAGGGGAGCTCAACGCCTCCGCGAACGTGCTCGACCGGCACCTGCCCGCGGCACACGGGCGGGTGGCGTACCACTGGATCCCGGAGGAAGAAAGTGAGGCACCACGATCCCTCACCTACGGCGAACTCCTCGAACGGGTCGAAACGCTCGCCGCCGTGCTCCGCGACGATTTCGGGGTCCGCCCCGGGGACCGGGTGACGATTCATCTGCCGATGAGCCTCGATCTTCCGGTCGCCATGCTCGCCTGCGCACGCCTCGGTGCCATCCATTCGGTCGTCTTCAGCGGCTTCTCGGCGCGCGCCTGCGCCGAGCGCATTCTCGACAGCGGAAGCCGTCTTCTCATCACCGCCGACGTCTACCGGCGGGGAGGAGCGATTCTCGACCACAAGGCCAAGGCCGACGAGACCGACGCCCTCGTCACGGAGGGCGGAGGACGCCTCGACGCCGTCCTCGTCTTCACCCGCGACGCCGAGCGCTACGCAAGTCCAACCCCGCTCCGCTCCGGCCGCGACCATGACCTGAACCCCCTTCTCGCACGCCGCCGGGGAATGCGCGTCCCCCCCGTCCCGCGCGCGAGCAACGACGGCCTCTTCCTCATGTATTCCAGCGGCACCACGGGGAAGCCCAAAGGGTGCCTCCACGGCCACGGCGGCTATCTCGCCTGGGTCGCCGCCACCTGCCGCTGGGTGCTCGATCTCCACCCGGGCGACGTCTACTGGTGCATGGCCGACATCGGCTGGATCACCGGCCACAGCTACATCGTCTACGGGCCGCTCCTGAGCGGGGTCACCTCGCTCCTCTACGAGGGGGTTCCCCACTATCCCGACCCCGGGCGGCCGTGGCGCCTCGCTCACCGTTACGGGGTGCGTGTTTTTCATACCTCCCCGACGGCCTTGCGGGCACTGCGACGGCTGGCCCCCGAAGGGCCGGGGCGCGAGCGCCCCCCTTTCGAGATTCTCGTCACCGTCGGTGAACCCATCGAACCCGAGGTCTGGCGTTGGTACCACGAGACGGTCGGCGCCCGAAGAGCCGCCGTCGTCGACACCTGGTGGCAGACCGAAACCGGGGGGCACATTCTTGCGACCCTCCCGGCCGCCGATCCCATGCGCCCCGGAAGCGCCGGGCCCCCTCTTCCGGGGCTCGAGGTCGGGGTTCTCGACGAGGAAGGCCGCCCTCTCCCCCCGGGCTCGAAGCACGCCGGCACGCTGGTCCTCTCCACCCCCTGCCCGGGGCTCATGCTCGGGCTCTGGGGAGACGAGGAACGCTACGTCCGCACGTACTACGGACGCTTCAACCGCGATCCCCACAGCCGCGACTGGCGGGACTGGCCGTACTGTCCGAACGACGGGGCACGGATCGACACGGACGGCTACGTGCGCATCCTCGGACGCATCGACGACGTCATCAATTCTTCCGGCCATCGTCTGGGCAGCAAGGAAATCGAATCCGCCGCCCTCGCGGTGCCCTGGGTGGCCGAGGCCGCCGTGGTTGCGGTGCCGGACGCGCTGCGGGGACAGGCGGTGGGGCTCTTCGTGGCCCTCGGTCCAGGAGCCCCCGAAGATCCCGCGCACGTCCGCCGCACACTCGAAGAGACCGTCTCCGCACGCATCGGGCCCATCGCCCGCCCGCACCACCTCTGGGTCGTTCCCGACATGCCCAAGACGCGCTCGGGCAAAATCATGCGCCGTGTTCTGGCCGCCTTGGTCGCGGGCCGCGATCCCGGGGACATCGCCACGTTGGCGAACCCCGAGGTCGTGAGCGTCCTCACCGAGATCGTGGCCGGCGGGGGGACGGCGCCTCAGCCTCCCGGTTGAGGCGGAGGAGGGACGCGCGGAGGCCCCGGCTGTGGCGAGAGGAGCGGCGGACGGGGGAGAACAGGCGGAGCCGCACCGGGAGGCCCTGGAGACGGGCAGGCGATTTCGTAACCACAGATCCCGAATCCCCCCGTGGCCGGCGCGAGATCGGGTGCAGGCCCCTCGGGGCCCGGCGGAGCGGGGGGGCGGGGATAGAGGGGGAGAACCCCCGGATAGGGATCGAATGGGAGATACCACAGCGGGGCCGAGCGTCCCTCAGGAGCAACGGGGGGGGCGCCCACAACCGGCGGTGCGGAGCCCCGGGGTGGCGTGCGGCGGCGCGCGAGGCGTGCGAGAAACCGCGCCGCCCGTCGCTCGCTGCGCCGGGCCCGCCGCAGCGCCGCGGGACTCGCGGGCGGAGGAAGCCGGAGAAAACGACGCACCACCGGTCCGCCCGGCTTCGGGGGAGGACGATCCGAGAAATGCTCCGTCCCGTGCGGTCCCGTCCAGACATAGACGCGCAGATTCCGCGCGCGGAGCGGGCTCAACGAAAGGACGAGCAGGAAACCCATCACAAGCACGCGGCGAAGAGGCACGGCGAGGGTCTCCCGAAGCTCTTTCAATCTCCGCGCAGCTCGATCCCGGCGGCCCGGGCGAGTCTGTCCTGGATCCGGCGCACACGCTCGACATAGCCCTTCGCGGCAAAGCGTTCGTAAAAGCCGGCTTCCCGAAAGTCGTCGACCAGCGCACTCCACGGGGCCAGCCGCCGGGCCCAGCGCTCGGCTCGGCCTTCCGGCGGACGGGCGTCCTCGCGGGCCAGCCCCAGAAGCACCCGCAGGACAGCACGCAGCGTGACGGAGGTCGTCACCTTGTAGCGCTCGTTGTCCCCCCAGCCCGGAGCGAGGGCGCGGCGCGCGGCCGTGAGACCGTCGAGGAGGACCGCATAGATCTCCCCTTCGCGCGCACGGGCGTCGGCGGGATTGGGAACAAGCGCCCGAAACCAGCCGTGCACCTCGTGGAAGAGCTCGGCCTGAAGCATCCACTTGTCGCGTTGGCTGCGGCCGCCGAGGAGATTGATGCGGTAGTGG
>JAKCBQ010000048.1 GCA_021839245.1 Pseudomonadota bacterium | reverse complement strand
CGTTCCCAAAATCGCCGGCCAGAACCGCGCCTACCTCCTCGCGGCCCTCAAGGACTATCGCGACGGGCTGCGCCAGTTCCCGACGATGGTGGCCGAAACACGGGCTTTTACCAAACACGAACTCAGGGAAATCGCCACCTACTTCGCCAGCCTTCGCGGACGGGTGAAAACCCGTACCCCGATCTACAGCCGCAGCGAAGCGAAACGCGGGGCGAAACTCGTGAGCACCTGCGCCGCCTGCCACGGTCTCCACGGCATCGCCGTCGCGCCCGAGTTCCCCGATCTCGCCGGTCAGTACCCCTCGTACCTCGAAAGAGCCCTTGAAGAGTACAAACACGGTCTGCGCAAGAACGCCATCATGAACGGTATGGCCGCTTCGTTGACCCATCGCGAGATCGTCGAGATCGCGAATTATTTCGCCAGCCAGAAAGGCCCTCTCGGGCAGATCCCGGGGGCCTGATCCCGACGCGCGAGCGGATGCCGTGCCGCAAGACCCATCCCACTCGGTGGTGTGTCGGTTCTTTCCGGGTGGAGGTGTCCGCTGTTAGGCGCTCATCCGCCCCCCCGACATCCGACAGCGGTGCTTCGCCGGTCGCTTGATCCGGCCGCCGCCCTTCGGGTCCTGAGTTCGGGAACCGCCTTCCCCACCGTCTATCTTTACGGTCCCCGCGGCCGCCTTCGTCTCAGAATCCGCGGCGACGACCGGGACACGATTCCAACCCTCTTGGCGGCCCTGCAGAATTTGCCGACATCGCGGCCCCATGAGAGCTTCTGGCCGACGCTCACCGGCCTCTGGCACGCCAGCCACGCCCTCTCCTCCGCTCCAAACTCCGCCCCCCCCTCCGGGCGACCCACCCTGGTCGAGACCTACGCCAGCTGGAATCCCGCATGCCGGCGCCTACAGCACGGACTCCTTCGTCTCGCCGCCCGTTTCCCGCAACGCGCACGGCCCCGAATTGTGACCCTCACCATCCCCTTCCCCGCCCCACCCAAGAGGTGATCCCCCCATGAGCAAAGACCGTTTATCCCTACTGCCCACCCTCGTCGTCTTCGGCCTCGCGGCCGCCTTGAGCTGCGCCCGGGCCACGGCGATCCGCCCGCGCGCCGAGATCCGTATCGCCGCCTTCCACGCCGCCCTCGCCTACGGCATGCCCAACGTGGGGGGAGCGCATCTGCATCTCCATCACGTCATCAATTGTCTCGTCGCACCTTCCAATCCTCACTTCGATCCTCATGTCCTTGAGCCCTGCCGCGGCCTCGGCCACGGGGCTCTCAACGATGTCGCGGCAAGATCACCAGCCCATATCCTTATCATCCGGGCTTTCGCGCTGGCCTTGCGCGCCGAGGCAAGCCGGAACTTTACGACCGTCCACACGCTCGCCGGTCGCATCCACACCGATCTTCTTCGAGCGCTCGCCGCGCTGCCCAAACCCTGAGCCACCATGAAACGCACGCTCTTTTTCTGGGCGCTTGTGCCCACCGCTTTCGCTCTCCTCGTCCCGACAGCCATCGCTTCGACGCCGACGATCCACCTGTCCCGACTCATGTCGGAGCACGCCTACCGCAAAGCGGGGCTCTCCCGCCTGAGCCCCGGCGAACGAGAGGCACTTGAGAGCTGGATCGCTCAACATCTGAAGGCCCTGGTTATCGCGGCCCGCCAGAACAACAAGGCGACCGACCGGTTTGGACTGCCCCACCGTGAATTCCCATCCATGCCGTCACGCATCGAAAGCCACCTCAAGGGGGTCTTCACCGGCTGGAGCGGACACACACGGTTTCGTCTGCGCAACGGCGAGGTCTGGGTCCAGGACGGATACGGATCGTTCAGCACCCCAGCGCTTCACGATCCTCGTGTCGTGATCAAAAAACTTCTCGTGGGTTACGTCCTGCGCGTTCCCCCGTACGGGGCTGAGGTTTTCGTCCGTCGCGTGCGCTGACCCCAAGAAGGTACGGGGGGAATCACCCATCCGGCCGCGAGGCCTGGACCGGCCTCGGCCGCCCGGACGGCGGCCGGGAAGCGACACGCCGCGGGTTCAGCCCCCGGCGCCCACGACCCGGTTTCGTCCACTCTCCTTCGCCTGGTAAAGGCGGCGATCGGCTTCGTGAACAAGGGCTGAAGGATCGAACGGGCGGGCGGCGCTGGCCACCCCCGCGCTGATCGTCACCGTCAACCCCCGGGCAATTTCCGACCACGGGTAGGCGGCCACGGCCGCACGTAATTTTTCGCAAACCCCGTTCGCCGAGCCGACGTGTGTGAGCAGAACGATAAACTCTTCGCCGCCGTAGCGGCCGACGAGGTCACTCTGACGCAACTGGCGCCGGAAGATATGGGCAATCTCGGCAAGCACACGGTCTCCGATCGGATGTCCGTAGCGGTCGTTGATCGTTTTGAAATGGTCCACGTCGAAGAGAGCCACCGCGAGCTCCTGGATGTCGGGGCTGTTTACGAGGGCGTCGAACACCCGGTCGATATGACGGCGGTTGTAGAGGCGGGTCAGGGCGTCGTAACGGGCCAGCTCCTGGACCTCCTGGTAGCGCCGCTCGAGATCATCCAAGCTCCTCTCGTGTCGAAGACGCCAATCGAGGGCATGAAGGCGGCGTTCGTTCTCCGCGAGACGGGAGCGCAGTTCGGCTTTCTCCTCTTCAAGGGATGTGGCCTGCGCCTGAAGGTGTGCCCGCTCGGTTTCGAGCTCGACTTGCCGCGCGCCGAGCGCCACGACGCGACGTGATGTCTCCTCAAGGGTTTTGCGCAGCGCCTCCTCACGCGCGCGGCAGGCGTTGCCTTGCTGTTCCCGAAGCCGCGCGAGAAAAGCGATTCCCGCGCCGGCCACCACGGCCGAGAGGGCATTGAGGAGCCCGTTGGCTCCGAGACCCATCCCGAGAGCCAAGGTGAGCAGTGAGGCGCCCGCAACGAGAAAGCTCCTCGTCACCCAAGAAGACCGTCCCGACGCCGGCGCCGCGACGAGGACGTAGACAAGAGCCACAGTCAGTAGTGGAAGGAGAAGCACCAAAAATGACATTCCCTGCCCTCGCCCGTTGCCGGGAATCCCCCGTAGTCTACGCCAGCCCTTCCTCGTTCGGTGGCCGGAGTAAACGGGAGGAATCTCGGTGTCCGGCCGAGTAAGCGGTGGGGAGAAGACGAGTCCGTGCGCGCATGAGATGAGCGGCGCTGGTGTAGAGGGGTCTCTTGACGAGCACGTAATGAGCCCGCGCACGCTCCGCGTCGCACCACCGCCCGCGGAGCCAGAGATGGGTGATCCCACAGGCCACTCGGTCGGCGCGAACGTAGAGTTCAAGGAGCCGAGCGGCTTGTGGCGAGCGGGCCATCAGCCGGTAACGCTGCGTCTCCCGATGAACCGTCGACTCTTCGCCGTCCAAGGCGAGAAGAGGCTCCAGGCGTTCCAGGCACCGCCCGTAATGCTCCTCCAGACGGTCGAGTTGTTGCTGAACCAGCCGGTGACCGCGTCGGCCCGCCTCCTCACCGGCACGAACGGCCGGATAGGTCACAAGGGCATAGAGCGTCGCGTCGAGCCTCGGATAAAGACGTTCCAAAGTCCGCTGAACCACGCGGTCGGCCAGATCCACAACGACCTCGAGTCGAACCCCTGGTCCCTGCACTCGTTGGAACAGCTGCGGCTCACGGGAGGCGACCGATCTGACGCCGTGTTCCTCTGCTGTTCGCGGCGGAGGATCAGGAACAAAGGAACGGTCGAAACTCACGCGGGTCACGGCAAGACATCCGAAGGGAGCGCACATCCCAGTCTTCCGATTCGTGAACCGCTGAGCACCAGCCAACCACGTCCGTTGTGGTCCCGTCATAAAGGAGACAGACCGCAACCGGGAACCGATGATGAAGCGCTCGTCGTTCGTAGCTGTTGTCATTGCCGTCCGGTCCGCGATTTTTACTGCCGTCTCTTCTCGCGGTCCTCTTGTCTGTGCTCGTCTGGTCGCAGGCGTCCGTGTCGTTGGCCTGGTTGCTCCTGCTCGCTCCACTACTCGGCCGTGCAGAGCCGGGATGGGAACGTGTGCTCGTTGCCCTCGGTTATTCGTTGGGTTGTCTCACGGCCCTGCTCGCCCCTCTGGCCACAGTGCTTCGGCACGAGGTGCTGACCGTGGCCGCCGCGACTCTGATCTGGACCCTCCTGACAGCGGCCCCCTGGCTACTGGCTCGCGGGCGGAGTGCGGCCATGCACTTCGTCGGGGGCCTCTGCGCCCTCGCTCTCACGGCCCTTCCACCCCTCGGTGCGGTGGATCCCTTGACACCTGCGGTCGGAGCCACCGCCTGGGCGGAGGGACTGGGAGCCTGGGGGCTCGCCGCCTACGCCAGCCTTTTCTCCCTGTTGATCGTCCTGACGGCCCGCCCCCGCTCTCGCCCGTTGTGGCTCTGTGCTGCAAGCCTTGCCCTTCTTCTCCTTCTGGGCGCCACCCGTCACGCGTCTCTGCCCAGCCCCCGCGCCGTCGGACTGAGCGGGCATTGGGGCGCCGAACCCCGGAGCCTCGCTGCCCAAAAGCGCCGTATCGATCTCCTGAGTCATCTGCTCGAGCGAACGCGTCGCACCCACCCCACAGCACGTCTCTACGTCCTCCCGGAGTTTTTCCTGGGACGTTTCGACCGGGGAGTCGCACGTTGGCTGAAGCCTCTGGCGCGCAACCTCGCTCGCCATCACAGCGAAGCCATTGCCGGAGCGGCCGTGGGCCTACGCGACTCTTCGGGGGGAACCCGCTGGACGGACGGCGTGGTGGCGTTCGGTGAGAGTCGTGCTCTCATCGTCACACGCCAGCCCGCCCCACTGGCCGAGTGGCGACCCGGGCAGCCAGGATCTTTCCCGAGCTACTGGTGGCCATGGAGCCACCCACCCGTCGGAACCCACCTCGGGGGGTTTGTGGAATCGCATGAGCACGGCGGACCGCGGCGCATCGCGGTAGCCATCTGCTACGCCGGGACGCTTGCCTGGACATGGCTTTGGAGTATTCGCCACGGCACGCCGAGCCTCGTCGCAGCTCCCGAAAGTTTTCTCTGGACCCGGGCGCGCGGCCCCCGACGTCTCGAGACCCGGCTCGTGGACGCCTGGGGCCGACTTTACGCGATCCCGGTGGTGTTCGCGCGCGCGCTCCCGACGTCAGCCCGCGGCGGACGACCCCGTGTTTCGTCGACGAGGGCGCGGAGACAAAAGCCGGTGCCAGCTCCACGTCCGACAGTACGGGCAGGACATCCGCCGATCGGTCTCCACGGGGATGTCGACCAGGTAGCTGGCGCCGCAATCGTCACAGGTCACCACACAGGCCAAGCCCTCATCCACATAGCGGAGAAGCTGCCAAACGCACTCGATCGGCGAGGGTCGGATGCCCAAACAACGGCAGCGGCGCTGATGCAGTCGGTAGGCGCAGAGAAACGTCTCGAGATGGGATAGGTCCCACACCCACGCGAGAGGCAACCAAGCGGTCCGATAGAAGAGCCCGCCCTCGATCCGTCGCCAGCGCGTGGCCTGCCACCAAGCCACCGATTCAGCGCCCCACTTGCCCGGGCGGGGTGGACGCCCGACGATGTCACGGTAAATCCGGCGTATGGTGCGCGCACCGAGAGAGGGCAAAAGGCGCTTGATGAACGGCGGACGAGCCCCGAGGGCACTCAGGCGCTCGGCTTTGCGGAGAGCGGCCAGGCGAAGTCCGGTCTTGGTTTTCTTGAAGATTTTTGATGTCATGAACAAGAACTCCTTGCAGTGATGGGATGAGAGCGTGCGTTCCCGACAACGTCTCGGATAAAGACCGCACCCCACGCACCACAAGGTCATGATCTCGCCAGTGTCTCGCCGGTGATCGTCTTGGCGAGCGGCGAACCCTTCTCCTCCCCCAAGCAAGACAATGCCCCCGGACCGATCCGGAAGCGAGCACAAGCTTTTCCAAAGACGTTGCCGAGCTGGCCCTTCGGGTCTCCCGGAAGGCCGGGGGCCGTCCCCCCACTCGGCGTGCGAATTATACCGAAAAGTGTCCGACTGCTTGCCGGCCACGATGTTGCCCATGTCCCACAAGCGTGGTATAACCATAGAGCTATACCTGATCGTCAAGTGGAGCCTGTGTCATGCGCCGTTCACGCTTGCTGGTTGCCCTCGCCGCGCTCATACTCGGACTGGCCGCCTGCGCGGTGCCCGTCCGCACAGAGTACGTGCACCGTCTTGATTATCAACGTCTGAACACGTTCGCCTGGCTCCCGCCGCCCCCAACAGCCGTCCGCAACCCACTCCTGCAAAGCGGCATCATCGAAGAACGGATCAAGAACGACATCGTTTCGATCCTTCGCGCCAAGGGGTATCACGAGAGTCGCCATCGGATGCACGCCAGCTTCCTTGTCACACTTCACCTCGTGCCCTATCGGAAAATCGTCTCGCGCCCGAACTTTGGCTACGGATACTTTTTTGGTTATGACGATTTCTTTGGCGCCGGCAACCTCCTCTTCATGAATAACAATAATGTTTCGGCACACCGCCGGGGCTACATCGTCGTCGACATTATTGATGGTCGGACCCACAAGCTGGTCTGGCGTGGTTGGATCAGCCGCGGACTTCATCGTTGGAACTTCACTCGCCATGCCCTCCATCACAGCCTCGTGCGGATCCTCAAGCGGTTCCCGCCCCCGACATCGGAGTGAACGCTGACGAGAGGGACGTCACGGCGTCCGGCGTGCCGACGGAGTCCAATGAGCGCGGTCTCATGCGTCACGATGAGGAAACCGTCCGTCTCCTCGCCATTGAGGGATCGCGCCTCTACACAACCGTCTGGGGACGTCTTGCGGCACGCTTGGGTTGGATCGCCACAATCGTCGAGCCGGAGGCCGTTTTTTCCGGCGCTCGCTCTTCGATCTCCCGCCCTCACGATCTCGTCCTTCTTTCGATGTCGGCGGCCGATCCTGCGACACCGGATCTGGTTCGCCGCTTGCGGACGGTTCCCGATTATCGGGCAACGCCCTTGATCCTCGCCACCACGTCCGGCGAAACCCCGACGCTCTCCCGTCTGTTGGCCTCCGGTCTTGATGCCGTCGTGGAAAGAGCCGATCTTGCGCAAGTCGAGCGCGCCCTTTGCGCCTTCCAGGCTATCCTGGGTCCCGTTCCTCGGGTCGCCTGCATCGAAGATAGCCGTGTCGCCGGCCACCGCATCCTGAGCGTGCTGGCGGGGCGGCACCGCCTCCACGTCGAACACCACACCGATCCGGCGGAGGCTTTGAACGCTCACCGTCGCGAACACTACGACATCGTTCTTCTCGACTGGACCTTCCCGGGACCGCTCCAGGGGCCGGCGATCACCGAGGCGCTTGCCGAAGAGGGGGAGCCTGTGATTCTCGTACTCTCGGATGCCGAGGAGCTCCAACATCTCCCGCCGCAGACCGCGATGTGGATCGACGCCGTCCTGCCCAAGAAGGGGATCGACGCACAGCTGCCCTGGGTGCTCACCGCCCGCTTGCGCGAGCTTTACCTCCGTCGGCTTCTGCGCGCCCGGGCGAGCGGCCCGTTCGTCACCCCTTCACCGTCGTGAGGTGCAAGACAGAGCATCCTCAGGAGATCGAACGGGGCGGTCGAGCCCAGCGACGGCTGAAGAGAATCCCCAACTCGTAAAGAAGGTACATCGGCGTACCGAGGAGAATCATCGAGAGGGCGTCGGGGGGTGCCACGAAGGCGGCGATCACGAAACAGATGAGGAACGCGTAGCGCCGGTGACGGCGAAGCGCCTCGTGCTGGACAAGGCCAAGAGCCACAAGAAGAGCCAACACGACCGGTGTCTCAAACACAAGCCCGAACGCCAACATGAGGTGGAGCGTGAACGTCAGGTAGCTCCCGATGTCGGTCATCACCCGCACGCCCGCGGGAGCCACCCGATCAAAGAAATGGAAGGCCAAGGGGAGGATGGCAAAATAGCAGAACGCTGTCCCGGCGTAGAAGAGCGACACGGCCGCCGCAAGGAAAGCTCGAATGTGGCGGCGTTCGTGGCGGTAGAGCCCCGGCGCGACGAACGCCCAAAGCTGATAGAGGGTGAAGGGGGCCGTGACAAAGAGGGCGACCAGAAACGCCACCTTGAGCGGAACGATGAAGGGGGCGGTCACACGGGTCGCGATGAGCCCTCCGCCTCTGGGCAACGCCGCCGTCATGGGTGCCGCGAGAGCAACGAAGAGTCGATTGGCAAACGGCAGAAGCGCGACAAAGACAGCAAAAATTGCCAACGCGGCGTAAAGAAGCCGTCGCCGCAACTCGACGAGGTGCCTGACGAGCTCTTGAAGACGCGCGCCGCCTTCGCCTCCGAGGAGGCTCACCGCGGATCTCCCTGCCCTCCGGTGCCGGTGTTCTGTTTATCCCCAGCGACCTTCTCGAGCGCACCGAGCCCGACTTCACGGTCGAGATCGGCCCGCACGTTTGACCAGAGTCTCCGCATCCGCCCCACCCACAGCCCCACCCGCCGTGCCAGCGGAGGAATCTCGTCCGGCCCGAGGACGAGAAGGGCCAGAAACAGGAGAATCAGGATCTCGCTGTCGCCGAGATCAAACACGAGCGCTCTCCTCAGCCGCTACGGAAGACGGGCTGCGTAAGGAAGCAATGATTGGCTCGCGCGGGGCCCCGGCCGACGTTCAGGGGGCGCGGGGGGGAGGAGACGACGAGCCGGCTTCCGTCGTCTCGTTCTTTCGCTCCTCGGGTTTGCGTTCCTCGTCCTTGCGCTCGCCTTGCAAGCCTTCACGGAAGCTTCGAACCGCCGCCGCCAGATCGGATCCGACGTTCTTGAGTTTTCCGGTCCCAAAAATCATGGCGACAATGATCAGGAGGATGATGAGATGCCAGATGCTGAATCCGTCGAGACCCATCGGACTCGCCTCCCGCCGCAACGCGGCACACGCACACTGAACTCTGCCTATTCTACTCCTGCTGTGGTGGTTGCGGTCAGCCGGCACACGAAAGGGACGGGCCCGTCGTGTTCCGCCGCAATCTGCATCGCCGCTCCGAAACGACCGCTGGCGACACGCCCGGTGTGGAGATGCTCGAGGCGTTCACGC
>JAKCBQ010000047.1 GCA_021839245.1 Pseudomonadota bacterium | reverse complement strand
AAAATCACGCGCCGACCTGTCGGGGCTGCGGGCGCATTGCCGCTATCCGCGACACGCCATCGTGCTCAAGGGCATCCCCAACAAGATCAAGGTCATCGAGCGCATGGCCTACGGCTTCCGCGGTGACGAGGACTTCTTCCTCAACATCCACGCCGCGTTCCCCGGAATGGGGTGAAGAACCCCCAATAAAAAACCGGCCGGGGAGGTCCCCGGCCGGTTCGCACGTTCGCTCTTCTGTCGAGCGGATCACATATCCATGTCGCCCATGCCGCCCGAGGGCATCGCCGGGGCCTTCTCTTCCTTCGGAAGTTCGGCCACCATCGCCTCGGTGGTGATGAGGAGCCCGGCCACGGACGCGGCGTTCTGAAGCGCCGTCCGGGTGACCTTCGTGGGATCGAGAATACCCATCTGGATCATGTTGCCGTAGGCGCCGGTCGCGGCGTTGAAGCCTTCCTCGGCCTTGCCCTGGCGGACACGCTCGAGGACCACTTCGCCGTTCAAGCCGGCGTTGGCCACGATCTGCTTGAGCGGCTCCTCGAGTGCGCGCTGGAGAATGCGCACGCCCGCGGCCTGGTCGTCGTTGTCGGCCTTGACCGACTTCGCCGCCTCAAGGGCGCGGATGAGGGCCACACCGCCCCCGGGAAGCACACCTTCCTCAACCGCGGCACGCGTCGCGTGAAGCGCGTCCTCGACCCGGGCCTTCTTCTCCTTCATCTCGACCTCGGTCGCGGCCCCGACGCGGATCACGGCGACCCCGCCGGCGAGCTTCGCGACACGCTCCTGGAGCTTCTCCTTGTCGTAGTCGGAGGTTGTGTCCTCGATCTGCTTGCGGATCTGCTTGATCCGGGCCTCAATGTCGGCCTTCTTGCCGGCGCCGTCGATGATCGTCGTGTCGTCCTTGGTGCAGATGATTTTCTTCGCCTGCCCGAGGCTCGCCAGTGTGGCTTTCTCAAGGGTGAGCCCCACCTCGTCGGAAATCACCGTCCCGCCGGTGAGCACCGCCATATCCTCGAGCATGGCCTTGCGGCGGTCGCCGAAGCCGGGGGCTTTGACGGCCGCGACCTTGACGATGCCCCGGATGGTGTTCACGACGAGGGTGGCGAGCGCCTCGCCCTCGACGTCCTCGGCCACGAGGAGCAGCGGCCGACCGGACTTGGCCACCGATTCGAGCAGCGGCAGCATGTCGCGAATGGCCGAAATTTTCTTGTCGTGCAGAAGCACGTAGACGTTCTCGAGCTCCACGCTCATGTTCTGCTGGTTGTTGATGAAGTACGGGGAGAGATAGCCGCGGTCAAACTGCATCCCCTCGACGACCTCGAGCTCGTTCTCGAGCCCGGAGCCGTCTTCGACCGTGATGACCCCCTCCTTGCCAACCTTTTTCATCGCCTCGGCGATGAGGTTGCCGATGGCCTCGTCGTTGTTGGCGGAGATCGTGCCCACCTGGGCGATCGAGCGGTCGTCGCTGCAGGGCTTGGAAATCTTCCGCAACTGCTCGACGGCGGCGGTGACCGCCTTGTCGATGCCGCGCTTGAGATCCATCGGGTTCATCCCGGCGGCGACGGCCTTGAGGCCCTCGCGCAGGATCGCCTGGGCGAGGACCGTTGCGGTCGTCGTCCCGTCGCCGGCGACGTCCGAAGTCTTGGAGGCCACCTCCTTGACCATCTGGGCGCCCATGTTCTCGTACTTGTCCTTGAGTTCGATTTCCTTGGCCACCGAGACACCGTCCTTGGTGACGGTCGGGGCGCCGAAGCTCTTCTCGAGCACGACGTTGCGGCCCTTCGGGCCGAGCGTCACCTTGACGGCGTTGGCCAGGATATTGACGCCGCGCGCCATGCGCGCACGGGCGTCTTCAGCAAATTTCACGTCTTTTGCAGCCATGTTCAGAATCCTCTGATCGGATAGGAGTGGTAGGGGAATAGCCGGGAAATGGGGCGGGGAGGCGTCAGCCTTCCAGAACCGCCATCACGTCCTCTTCGCGCATGACGAGGAGTTCCTCGCCGTCGACCTTGACTTCGGTGCCGGAGTACTTGCCGAAGAGGATCTTGTCGCCGACCTTGACATCGAGGGGACGGACCTTGCCGTCCTCAAGGATCTTGCCCTTGCCGACGGCAAGGACCTCGCCGCGGATCGGCTTTTCGGTGGCGGTATCGGGAATCACGATCCCTCCCGGGCTCGTGCGTTCCTCCTCCATCCTCTTGACGATCACGCGGTCATGGAGCGGGCGGAGTTTCATTGCGGTGGTCTCCTTCTGTTAAAACTGTGAAAATCAATAACCTGGATCCATCGGAAGGCAGGTTTAGCACTTCCCGACCCAGAGTGCTAATAATAGGGCATTCGCGCCGTTTGTCAAGTCCCCCGGTCGGTGACGGCCGTGTTCCCGCGCCACGCAAGGCCTCGGTCCGGTCGGCTAGGATGGGCCGTGGCCGTTTACCTTGCCTCCGACCTCCATCTTGGACCCGCACGCCCCGATCTCACCGAGGCCTTTCTCGCTTTCCTCGCCCGGATCCAGGCGGAGCAGGCCGATCTCTACCTTCTGGGCGATCTCTTCGAGGCCTGGATCGGGGATGACGATCCGCGGCCCTACGCCCGACGGGTGGCCGAAGCGCTCGCGGCGACGAGCGCAACACGGCCCGTCCGCTTCCTGCACGGCAACCGCGATTTTCTCCTCGGTCCCGACTACGCGCGCCGAAGCGGACTCGTGCTCCTGCCGGACCCTTGGCGGGGCACCCTCGGAGGGGTCACGACCGTTCTCACCCACGGTGACCTCCTGTGCACGGAGGACCGAGCCTACCAGCGCTTCCGCCGCTACAGCCGTGAGCCGGGCCGACAGGCCCGCTTCCTTGCGCGCCCCCTCTGGTGGCGGCGGAGCGTGGTGGGCCTGGCCCGCGCCCGCGGTCGGCTGCGCCGGCGCCGGGCGCCCGAAGCGTGGATGGACGTCCAGCCCGAGGCGGTCGAAACCCTTTTCCGTGAAAGCGGAGCCCGCCGTCTCATCCACGGCCACACGCACCGTCCGGCTTGGCACCGCCTCGAGATCGGGGGACAACCCGCCGAGCGCATCGTTCTCGGTCCCTGGGACGGGGACGCCCGCATCCTCATCCTCGACGACGGTGAGGGGCGGCTCGTTCCGCCGCCGCTCTGAGCGAGATCAGCCGGGGGCGCCGGCGAGCGACCCGCGGCGGTTGCGGGCGAGCGCACCCAAGTACTCGGGAGTCACGTCGCCGGTCACATAACGGCCGGTAAAGCACGAATCCTCGAAGCGCTCGAGGGCCGGATTGCCGGCCCGGACGGCCTCGACGAGATCCGCCAGATCCTGGTAGATCAAGGCATCGGCACCGATGAAGCGGGCAACCTCTTCCAGGCTCCGGCCCGCGGCGATCAGCTCGTCGCTCGCCGGCATGTCGATGCCGTAAACGTTGGGGTAGCACACCGGAGGGGCGGCGGAAGCGAAATACACCCGGCGGGCCCCGGCGCGGCGGGCCATCTCGACGATTTCGCGCGAGGTCGTTCCGCGCACGATCGAGTCGTCGACCAGGAGCACGTTCTTGCCCTGGAATTCGAGGCCGATCGGATTGAGCTTGCGGCGGACCGAACGGCGGCGCTCTTCCGCCTCGGGCATGATGAACGTGCGGCCCACGTAACGGTTCTTGATGAAGCCCTCCCGATACTTGACGCCGAGGCGGTTGGCGAGCTGGAGCGCACTCATGCGGCTCGTGTCGGGAATGGGGATGACGACGTCCGTGTCGTGCGCGACGCCGAGGCGGAGGATTTTTTCGGCCAGCCGTTCGCCCATGCGCAGCCGCGCCTTGTGCACCGAGATCCCCTCGATGATCGAGTCGGGCCGCGCCAGGTAGACATACTCGAAAAGACAGGGCGTGCGCTGGGTCGCGAGCGCGCAGATCTCCGTCTCGGCCGTACCGTCCGGGCTGACCAGCACGGCCTCGCCCGGCGCGAGATCACGCACGAGGCGGAAGCCCAGGACGTCAAGGGCCACGCTCTCGGAGGCAAAGAGGTGCTGACGCCCCCCGACGTTCTCGCGCACGCCCCAGACGAGCGGCCGGATGCCGAAGGGATCGCGGAACGCCAGAAGACCCGTTCCGGCGATGAGTGCGAGAGCCGAGTACGCCCCCGCGCAACGGCGGTGGAGGGTGGCGACGGCGGCAAAGATCTCGGCCGCCGTGAGTTTCATCCCGCCGTGGACCTGAAGCTCGTGGGCGAGCACGTTCAAGAGCACCTCCGAATCGGAGAGCGTGTTGAGGTGTCGCCGGTCCTCGCGGAAGAGCAGTGTGCGCAGCGCCGCCGCGTTGGTCAGATTGCCGTTGTGGACGAGACCGAGCCCGTAGGGCGCGTTGGTGTAGAAGGGTTGCGCCTCGGCGGCGTCCGCCGTCCCCGCCGTCGGGTAGCGCACGTGGCCGAGACCGACACGCCCGCGGAGAGCCTGGAGAGAACCTCCCGGAAAGACGTCGCGCACGAGGCCGTTGCCGCGCCGGAGATGAAAATGTCCGTCCTCGTCGGTCAGGATCCCGGCGGCGTCCTGTCCCCGGTGCTGGAGGATGTTGAGCGCCTCGTGAAGCACGAAGGCCGCATCCTCCCCCCCCACGATGCCGACGATGCCGCACACGGTCCTAGAGAGCCTCACTCAGAAAACGGCCCGTCCGCCCGACCCAGGGACGCAGCACGGGCACGAGACGCGAATGGGGGGCGAGACGGCCGAGGTGAAACCCGAGAGCACGGACGGCGAGGAGAAAGAGCAAGACGAGAGCGACCCCGCGCAGAAACCCGTAGAGGGCGCCGAGCGTGTGGTCGAGACCGTCGAAGTTCTTGTGGTTTGCAAGATCGCGCTCGAGGGCGTGGAGAGCAATCCCGCCGAGGATGCGGACGGCCAAGAGGAGCACGACAAAAGCCAACAGACGGGCGAGGAAGGCGTTCGCCACGAGAGCGGGGCTGATCAGGCCGGCGAGGGGCGGGCCGAGGCGAAGCGCGAGAACCACCGCCACGATCCAGAGGACGAGAAGGAGGGACGAGCGGAGAAAGCCGCGGAGGAGGCCCACGAGGGTCGAGAGGGCGACCACGACGATGAATGCGAGATCGAGCGTGTCCAAGACACTCACCCGTGCCGACGGTGACGGATCACCTCCGGGGGAACCCCCGCGAGGGCCGTCGCCCGCAGCATGGTCGCTTCCACCCGGGACCGCGTCTTGTACGGACCAATCCAGACGCGGTAGATTTCCGATCCGGCGGCGGTGGCGCGTGGGCTGATCCAGGTTTTGAAACGGGCGCGGTCAAACCGCTGGAGGATGCGACGCGCTCGCGCGTAATCCCCGCTCTTGCCCACCTGGAGATACCAGCCGCTCGGCGGAGAGGGGAGCGACAACGAGGGGGAGACGAAATCCCGGTGCGCCCCCACCGCCACCGGAAGAACCCGCCGCCCGCTCGGCGGGGGAAGTGGAGCGAGAGCCGGCCCGCGGGGCCGAGAAGCTGCCGCCCGCACGACGCGGGGCGCGGCGGAGGCTCCGGCCCCGGGCGGCGGGAGAACGAGAACCCGCCCGGCGGCGTGATGCGGAGCCGACGGGCCCCCCCTGAAAAGGGCGAAAACGGCCACGAGCCCAAGAACGAGGGCGACGAGACCGAGGACAAGACGACGGCGGGAACGGCGGGGTCCCCCGCCGAGTGTAGGGAATCTCCGGTTACGCACGGCGGGCCTCGGGCAACCGTGTGGACGCGCGACGCAGATACGCCTCGCGCACCGCGGCCACCGTGCGGAACGAACCCGTCACGAGCACCCGGTCTCCAGAGCGCGTGCAGGCGCGGGCGAAGTCGAGAGCCTCCCCACCCCGGCGGGCGAGGGCGGTGGGACGCGGAAGACCACTCTCGCCGAGCCGTGCGGCGAGAGCCCGCGCCTCAAGCCCGCGCGGCGGCGGGAGTGAGAGGAGGACGAGCTCACGCGCGTGGGGGACGAGCGGGCGCACGAACCCCGCGGGGTCCTTGTCGGCCAGCATGCCGAGCACGAGAACGGAGCGCTCCGAAGCGGGCTCGCGGTCGAGTTCAGCGGCGAGCACCCGCGCCGCGGCCGGGTTGTGTGCGACGTCGAAGACGAGACGCCGTCCGCCGTCCCCGACGATCTCGTAACGTCCGGGGAGACGGACCGCACGGAGACCCGCCTCGACCGCCCGCCGCTCGGGCAGGAACCGACCGCCGACGGATTCGAGGATGGCCAGTGCCAACGCGGCGTTCGCCGTCTGGAAGGACCCCGCAAGCGCGGGGGGCGGCAGATCTTCGAAGCCGAGACGGCGCCCGCGGTACGACCAGCATCCGGAGACTCGGCCTGGGACGTGACCGAAATCCTCCCCCCGGCGCCAGAGGTCGGAGCCCAGACAGGCCGCCGCGTCGAGGAGGCTTGCGGGTGGGGCGGGATCGCCCACGAGGGCGGGTCGTCCCGAGCGGAAGATGCCGGCTTTCTCCCGACCGATCGATTCGCGGTCGGGCCCCAACCATTCGGTGTGGTCGAGGTCGACACTCACCACCGCCGCGGCCACGGCATCGACCACGTTGACGGCGTCGAGCCGTCCGCCCAGCCCGACTTCGAGCACCACCACGTCGGGGGCCCGACGGCGGAAGGCGGCGAGCGCGACCAGAGTCGTGATCTCGAAATAGGTGAGCGGAAGGTCTCCGGCCCGGGCGCGAATCTCGCCCAAGAGTTCGAGAACCGCCCGCGAGGAGAGAGGACGTCCGTCGAGCGCGATCCGCTCACGGTAGGCGTGCAAATGCGGGGAGGTGTAGACGCCCACACGGTGGCCGGAGGCGGCGAGGATCGCGGCGAGGATTGCGGTCACCGACCCCTTGCCGTTCGTTCCTCCGACGACGAACGCCGGGACACCGAGCGGCAAAAGCCCGAGGCGCGCGGCGGCTTCGCGCATCCGCTCGAGCCCGAAGTCCATGCGCTCCGGTGGAGCGAGGATTTCGAGGCCCCGGAGTGCGGCTTTGAGCCCATGGTCGTCGCGCACAGCCTTCACGATCCCGGCGCCCCGCTCAACATTCGGAGAATGCGCGCGAGACGCGACCGAAGCTCGCGCCGGTCGACGATCATGTCGATCGCCCCGTGGGCCAGGAGAAACTCGCTTTTCTGGAAGCCGGTGGGGAGGACTTCACGGACGGTCTGCTCGATCACGCGCGGGCCGGCAAATCCGATGAGCGCCCCGGGCTCGGCCACCAGCACGTCGCCGAGCGTGGCCAGGCTCGCCGAGACCCCCCCCGTGGTCGGGTCGGTGAGGACGACGACGTAGGGAACGCCGCCGCGGGCGAGACGCGCGAGCGCCGCGCTCGTCTTGGCCATCTGCATGAGCGACGTGAGTCCTTCCTGCATACGGGCCCCACCGCTCGCGGTGAAACAGACCAGCGGCGCGTGCGTCTCGAGGGACAGATTGGCCGCGCGCACGAAACGCTCGCCCACCACCGAGCCCATCGAGCCGCCGAGGAAAGAAAACTCAAAGGCGCAGGCCACGACCTCGAGCCCGAGCAGTCGGCCCTGCGCGGCGACGAGCGCATCGTTTTCTCCGGTCTGCTTCTGGGCCTGATGGAGCCGGTCGGCGTAACGCTTGCTGTCGCGAAACGGAAGAAAATCGGTGGGGGCCAGCCCCGCTCCGATCTCGGTGATCGTCTCGGGATCGAACATCATGCGCAGGCGCGCACGGGCCGAAACGCGCATGTGGTGCGTGCATTGGGGGCAGACACGCAGGTTGCGCTCGAGCTCGGGAGCATAAAGCACGGCGTTGCAGGCCGGACATTTCGTCCAGAGGCCCTCCGGGACGCCGCGTCCGCGCCGCCCCGTCTTCGCTTCCGCGCTCGCGCCACGCTTGAAAAACATCATGCGCCGGGAACGTGCGGGGAAGACGTCATGATAAGGGATCGGCCCGGCGTCCGTCCCACGGCCGCTGCGGAAGCCGGTAACGGCGGGGGTAACGAACGGCCAGGAGCACGAGCCCCTGGGCCGGGGCGGTCGGCCCGGCCTGCGTTCGGTCGCCGGAGGCGAGGATCTCGGCCAACCAACCCCCCGGCCGGCGCTTGCGCCCGACCTCGAGGAGACTGCCGACGAGGTTGCGCACCATACGCTGGAGGAACGCGTCGGCCTCGACGTCGAACCAGACTTCCGGGCCTCGACGGAGGATTGCGAGACGGCGCAGCGTGCGCACGGTCGTCCGAGCCTCGCACGAGGCGGCGCGAAAGGCGGCGAAATCGTGTCGGCCGAGAAGCGCCCGCGCCCCACGGCGCATGGCGTGCACGTCCAAGGGGTCTCTCAGCCACGCCGTTCGCCGGGCGAGAAGCGCCGTGGGTTCCGGCCGGTTGAGGACCCGGTAGAGGTAACGTCGCGAGCGGGCGGAGCGACGGGCGTCGAAATCGTCGGGCACCGGGCAGGCCCAGCGGACAATGACTCCATCCGGAAGATGGGCGTTGGTTCCACGGACCCAGACTTCGGCGTCACGCCGCGGCCCAAGATCGCAGTGCACAACCTGCTCCCGGGCGTGAACACCGGCGTCGGTACGCCCCGCGGCCACCACCCGCACCGGATGCGTGGCCACGGCCGCGAGTGCCGTCTCGAGCGCGGACTGCACACTCGGCCGCGTGCCCTGATCCTGAAACCCGGCGAACCCGGTCCCGTCGTATTCGACGCCGAGGGCCCAGCGACGGAGCCCATCCCCGCCGTCTTCAGTCACGCAGGCGCTGCGACAGCCTCTGCGCTTCTTCCCGCTGCTCGGCGGTTCCCTCTTTGAGCACCTCTTCGAGGAGGCCACGGGCTCCGTCGTGATCGCCCATATCGAGATAGGCGCGAACGAGGCTGAGTTTGGTCGCCACCGCGTCGGTGGCGGTCGCGCCTCCCGGCATGGCCTCGCCCGTCCCGGTCGCCGTGCCGGTGGCGGTGTCGCGAAGAGCCCGCAGTGATTCTTCGAACTGACTCTGGGTATCCTCACCACTCTTCGAGCCGCCGCCCGCCGTAGGCGGGGGCGGGGGCGTTTCGAACGACGCCAAGTCGATATCGAATTCGAGGGCGGTTTCCGTCGCGGTTCCGATCGTGGCTTCGCGCGAGAAGAGACGGCTGTCGTCGAGGCTCGCGGTGCCGGGCGATTCGAGCGCGGGCGGGGAGAGAAGCTCGTCGAAGACCGTCCCCACTTCGGTGGAAGTGTGGGCATCCTGGGCCGGCTCGGGGCGGGAAGCCTGCAGGCGATCCGCGACCCCCAGACTCTCCGCCCAGCGGGCGATCTCGGTGCCGTGGGCGTCG
>JAKCBQ010000046.1 GCA_021839245.1 Pseudomonadota bacterium | reverse complement strand
CCCGGACGTGGGGATCGAGACCGGCGCTAAGCGCACTCACGGTCGATTTCGAGAAGGAGGCCCCGCACAAGGCCTCGGTGATCTCGGTCACTTTACGGGTCGAGACGCCGTGGACGACCATCTCCAGGAGCGCCAGCACAAAGGCTTGCTCGCTACGCTGATAGCGCTTGAAGATCTCGGGCGAGAAGCTTCCGTCCCGCGTCTGGGGGACCTGGAGGGTCACGGGTCCGACCCAGGTGTCGAGGGTTCGGGGGCGGACGCCGTTACGGTCGCCCTGCCGTTCGGGACTCCGTTCGTACGGGTTCGCCCCAAGATGCTCGCTCATCTGGGCCTGCAGGATCGGGCTCAAGACCGCCTCCACCAGCCGGGCCAGGCCCTCCGGCTCGTTCAGCAATCCGGGCGACAAATCCCGCGCGACGCTAACATCGTACTCTGCCATCGCTTCGAACTCCGATTGAAGGCTAGACACTGTCGATGGGGTCGAGGTGGTGGCACTCACCACTCGAACCCGTCGGCGATTGACGGCAGTTTAAGGACTCAATCTCGGGAGGTCCTGACGCATGCGCTCTTACCAGATCCTGAGGGATGAAACCCTTCATCCAAGGACCGAAGCGGTCAAGATCGGATTCAACTACCCGGCGTTTTTCTTCACGTGGATCTGGGCGCTCGTCAAGGGCCTTTGGGGACCGGCCGTCCTCGCCTTTCTTGTCTCCCTCCTCGTCGCGGGTGTTTTCATCGTCGGCCCCTTGGTCGAGGCGGTGATCCACAGCCGCACCCTCCTCATGATGGCCTATCGCCTCTCGTTGCAACGGGAGCAACGCGCCGTCCTCGGGCTCGTCGCCGCGGCCCTCCTTCTGGCCCTCCAAGCCTTCTTCGGCTACCGGGGAAACCGCCTCGTGCGCGCCAGGCTGGAACGACAGGGCTTTCGGCCGGCTGCGCCGATCGTTCCGGCCCGGAGCAAGGCCCAGGCGACCGCGGTGTGGAGCCGACGTCGGGAGAACGAGACCGGAAACCTCGACGAGCGCGCGGAGACCCCCCCGCGCGGATTGTGGTGGCGCGGTTCCGCTCTCGTGACCGTCTTCACGGTTCTTTTGCTGGGGAACGGGGCGAGGGTGTTCCTGTCCTCTCCTCGGGAAGCCGGGCCGCCTCCACCCCTCGAGCTGATGGGTCGGCTGATCGGCCCCCAAGCGGATATGCACGCCCTCCGGCACTGTCGTGTTGCGAAGGAATGCGCGGTGGCGCTCCGAGATCTTCGCGCCTACGTGCATCGTGCCTATCCCTACGCCGAATCACGATGGGCGACCATCCTCCTCAAAGGACGGTACGGCGTTGCCCGGAACATCGCTCGGGCGATTCATTGGTACCGTGTCAGCGCGGCCGGGGGGGACGCCTACGGCCTCTACACGCTGGGTCGACTGGCCGCCGCGCACCGGATCCCCGGTGGGATGCGCGAGGCCCGGGTATGGTTCACCCTGGCGGCCCGGCAGGGTAACCTCGACGCCGTAAAAGATCTTGGCTACTGGCCCTGGCGGATTGACGCCATGCTCGCGACGAGGTCGAAGAGCGAGTTCCTGGCTCTTCGGGTCGCGGCCAGACGCGGCAACCCCGTGGCCGAGTATTACTACGGGAGGGTCCTCCAGTCGAACCGTGCGGACCGACCGAGTTACGACCCCAGGAGCGTCCGCCGGGCGGTCTTCTGGTACCGGCGCTCCGCCCGCCAGGGATTTTGGTACGCGGAGTACGACATGGGTCAGGCCTATCTCAGCGGTTGGGTGGAGTTGCCTCGCGACATGAAGAAGGCCGATCACTGGTGGCGCCTTGCGGCGCTCCAGGGGGAGGATCTTGCGGCCAACAACCTCGGCTATTCGTACGAGACCGGGACCGGCGTTCCGCGAAGCCGGTTCAAGGCCGTGGCGTGGTTCCTGGCGTCCAATGTCGACGGGTACCATCCGGCGTTGGCCAAGGCAGAGTCTCTGATGCGCACGATGTCCGGTCGGGAGATGGAGGAAGTTTATGAATACCTCGTTCACTTGGAAGCTCCGTTGCGACCGATCGGACGCATGCGACTCCGAGTAGACAAAATATCTGAATCCGCGGGGAAGGCGCGTCATTATCGTTCAGCATAGAACCTTGGAGAAAGGGTGACCGGAAGCCCTCTCCTCGTCCAAGGCTCGCCCTAGGAACGCCCTAGGAACGCCCTAGGAATGAGCTGGGCCATCCCTCAAGGAACTGCTCATGGGGGTGGTTTTGCAGGACCTTGCGAAACTTTGTCGGCGAGAGTCTCCTGGCGCATTCCGGCGCTTCCCGTTAAGTCAAGGGATCGTCGAGCCTGACGTCGAGGTCATACGTCATGATGGCTGTCTCGGCGAATAGATCGGTGGTTCTCTTTGGTGGACTGAGGGATGGGGCCGGAAGTTGGTTGACTGCCCGGGTAGTCATCGGTGTCCGCTGAGCGAGGCGAGAAGCATGATGAACCGTCATCAGCGCTCTGGAAGTGGACAAGACGATGAACGTGTTGAATCTCTGGCCAAAGACTGTACAACCTGAAGCGATGAAGACTCTGCAGGAGACCCGGAGGATCGATGATCTGGTCTTGGGGCACAAAGCCTTCACTCGCTTCGTACAAACGTACCAGGGCAAACTCTTCGGTGCCTGCCTGGAAACGGACCGGAAAGACCTTGCCGGTCTCGTACGACGACATCCGATTGTGTAACCCCTTTTCTGTAAATTTCCGGTTCGGTTGTCATGACGCCTGGGTTACGGGTTGAGGTTGAGATAGACCTTACCGGTCAGCCACTCGTCGTCGAGTTCGGCCAGCAAAGCGGAGACCAGGCGCAGGCAGGATTCCGGGTTCGGGAAGATGCTCGCCACTCGAGTCCGTCGGCGCAACTCCCGGTTGACACGCTCCAGGCCGTTGGTGGTGCGCAGCCGGGTGCGATGGGGCGGCGGGAAGTCGAAGACGGTCAGACTCTCCGGGACGGCTTCTTCGGCCCACCGGGCGAGGTTGGGATGCTCCTTGCGCCGGGCCTCGAGCGCGCTTTTCAAGAGCCGCTCGGCCTCGGCCCTGTCGGGGGCTTTGACGATGGCGCGCATCCGGGCTGCCACCGTTTTTCGAGCCTCCCGACGAGTGACGAACCGGCCGGCGTTTTGTTGCAGAGGGAACCGGCAGCGCTGCCAGGGTACCGAGGGGAGCACGGCCCGACGGGCGGCCTTCAGGCCGGCGTGATCGTCGGCGACGATGAGTCGGACCCCTTTCAGCCCTCGGGCCAGGAGGCTTTCCAGAAAGCGCCGCCCGCTGATGTCCGCTTCCGAGGGGGTGACCTCGCAACCGAGGACGCGACGCTTGCCCGAGGCCTCGATGCCGACGGCCATGAGCACGGCGCAATCGACGATGCGTCCTTCCAGGCGCACCCTTTCGTAGCGGGCATCCAGGAAGAGATAAGGCACCTCGCCCAAGGGCCGCTCCCGCCAGGCTTTGAGCCCTTCGTCGAGCTTGGCCGCGGCCCGGCTCACCTGGGCGCAAGAGAGCGAAATCTCAGGCCCCAGCCGCCGCTGCAGGACGTCGATCACCCGCCGGGTGGAGACCCCCCTGGACATACATCTCGGCAAGCGCCGGATGGACGGCCTAGTCAGTGCGGGTACCCTTTTCCAGGGCGGAAGGGTAAAAGTCGCCGGAACGCACCTGCGGCACCTCGAAGGTCACCTCACCCAGCCGGGTGAGCACGGTCTTGGGCTTGAAGCCGTTAGCGTCATCGCGCCGACTCGCCGTGCGCTCGTAAGGATGGGCGCCGAGAAACTCGCTGCGCTCGATCTTGGCGGCTTCATTGACCAGGATGCGCAGGGCTTCGCCGGCGCCGTCCAGGCCGTGCTCGAGCCACACCGCGTAGGCCGCTTCCAGCGGGTTGGTTTCGATTCGCATCGCCACGGGGCTTATACTCCTTTCTCGATGTCACGGTGCCAGACTCACCGCCCGCCGCCCTACAGATACGGCGGAATGGAATTTACAGAAAGAAAGATACACAACTCAGACCCGTTTCCATGTGGTACGGATGGCCAACGACGGCATGGAGAAGGTACGCAAGGCCATCCGCAAGGGACTGGAGACGAAGGACCGACTCAAGCTCAAGGGCGACCGTTTCGTGCTCCTTACCCAGAGAGAAAAGCCTGTCGGAAGAGAATCGGGAGAAATTGCGGAAGTGGAGCACGCTGTTTCCGGCGCTTGGAGCGGCATATCGCGCCAAGGAGTCCTTTCACGACATTTACAGCCACCGGAGCAAGGAGGACGCGCAGAAAGCCGCCCAGGAGTGGCTGCGGAGCGTGGATGACGATGTCGCCTGGGCATTCCGGGAAACCATAGGCGCTTTGCAGAGCTGGTGGACGGAAATCTTCAACTACTACGACTATCCTGTCTCCAATGCCTATACTGAGTCCATCAACAACATCGCCAAGGGGATGAATCGTATGGGACGTGGCTATAGCTTCGACGTGATCTGCGCCCGCTTGCTCTTCGATGCGGACGCTCGTAAGGATACTCGGACGACGGTTCGCAAGAAGGTCCGCAAAGCAGTCGAACAGCCAGTGCGGGAGTTCTTCTCCACCTTCACCACGAATCGATCCCTACCTGTTACTACCACCTACGAGACCGTCCACGAAGAGGTGATGGTCGAGTATGGACCATACCTTCCAACATTGGCCAGGAAACTCGAAGCTGGGGAGTTCACCTGAGCTTCCACATTGACCTTCGAGTAGGGCGATGACCCACTCCACACTGGATTCCGGATACCCGAGGTTTTTGCGTCCCTTGATCGACATCGGGCACCCTGGCCACGCCGGCAAGGCTGTGCCGCTCGGCTTGTGTCGCCGGGTCGAGTTCATCCGCCGCTCACCATGAGCGCTCCGACGACGACGAGGAATCCCGCAAACACGCGTTTGATAGCTGTTCCCGAGATTGCGTGGGCCGTACGGACGCCCCAGGGCGCCGCGGCCGCCGCCGCGGCCGCCGTGATCAGGGCGGCGGGAAGGTAGACGTCGCCCACGGTTCCCTCCGGCAAGGGAACAGGGGTCGCGTGGGGGGTGAGGAGATAGCCGGCTGTTCCCGCCAATGTGAGGGCGAGCCCGCAGAGAGCGCTTGTTCCCACGGCCTTCACGGGACGCACGCCCAGGCTCGAGAGAAGGGGAACCGTGAGCGAGCCTCCGCCAATTCCGAGGACGGCGGAGAAGGCCCCGATGCCTCCGCCGGCGAGCAGAAGCCAGGGTGATCGCGGCACGTGATCCTCGCCTTCCGTGACCCGGGATTTCCCAAACGCCATCCGCCAGGCCATGAAGCCGCAGAAGAGCGCCACGATCCAGCGAAGGGCGGATTCGGGAAGATCGTTGGCGAGACGCGCCCCGAGAATGGCGCCGAGGACCATGCCCGGAGCGAGCCGCATCCAGCTCGACCAGACGATGCTTCCTCGGCGAAGATGGGCGAGGGAGGAGGACGCGAACGTGAAGACGATGCTGGTCAACGATGTCGCGATCGCCACATGCATGACCACCGAGTGCGGGAAACCGAGTGTCGGAAGGACCAGGCTCAAGGCCGCGACGACGAGAAGCCCCCCGCCAATTCCGAGGAGCCCGCCGAGATAACCGGCCGCAGCACCGGCGGCGAGGAGAAGAAGAAACCCGGTCACCAAGGTAAAGACGCCTCGTCGGCAAAAGAGGGGCGAGTGCAGCCCCCCGCTCCCTGGGCGGGGGGAGTGGCCTCGGGGACCGGGCGTGCGGGCGGCTCCTTCCCCCGCCCGCCCACCGCTTCGGCTGTCAGCCGTGTGGACGAGGGGATGTCGCGTCCGCAGGAATCCCCTTCATGCCGATGTGGTAGCCGACGAAACCCCAGTCTTCCGCCTTGTGACGGATGAGCTTGTCGAGCGGCATATAGATGTGACTCGTGTGATGGGCGACGTGCAGGAGCACGGGGTTCGCGCAGGCCTGATCGTGCTGGAGCGTCGCGGCGAACTTGTAAGAGTTGCTGGGATCCACCCGGTCGTCGTCGGTCGAGGTCGTCACCAGCGTCGGGGGGTAGCAAACCCCGGGGCGGACGTTCTGAAGGGGAGAATAGGCGTAGAGCCAGTGAAAATCCGCTTTCTTGCGCGGGTCCCCGTATTCCGCGATCCAGTATTCCCCGCCCGAGAACTTCTCGAAACGCAGCATGTCGAGAACCCCGTGGCCAACGTAGACCGCCCCGAAGAGATGCGGCTCTTGTGTCAGGCTCGCACCGGTGAGGAGGCCCCCGTTCGAGTAGCCCATGATCCCGAGATGCGCCCGGTTTGTGTAACGGTGACGGATGAGCCAGCGTGCGGCGTTGTAGAAATCGTCGAAGACGTTCTGCTTGTGGTTGAGCATCCCCGCGCGGTGCCACGCCTGACCGTAGACGCCTCCGCCGCGGAGATTGGGTTCGGCGTAGACCCCGCCGTCGCGGACCCAGACCGCCACTTCGGGATCGAAGTACGGGGTGTTGGTGATGTCGAAGCCACCGTAGCCGGTGAGGATCGTGGGCGTTGCCCCCTTGGGGACGAACCCCCGCCGGGTGACGAGGAACATGGGCACCTTCACTCCCCCGGTGGAGCGGTAGAAGACCTCGCGTGTGGCGTAATGACGGGGGTTGAAGGGGACCCGGGGTGCGAAGAGAACGCGGTGGCGCCCACTACGGACGTTGAGCCTCAGGATCTCGGTGGGATGGAGAAAGGACGTGTAGGCGTAATAGACCACCGGTGAGCGGCTGTGTGTGGAGAATCCGCTCGCGGTACCCATCCGTCCTGGGAGTGGAAGGGTGCGGAGCCGCCGCCCGCTCAGACTGTAGAGGGAGAGCGTCGAGACCGCATTCGCCATGCGGTGCACCACGAGTCGGCCCGCGGCGAGGTGCGCGCCGACAAGCACGGCGTGTGTCTCGGGCACGACGGTCTTCCACGACGAGGGTGAGCCCGGACGGTTGAGAGGAACCGCGACCACCCGCCCGAGGGGGGCATCCTTGTCGGTCTGAACGTAAAGGGTGTGTCCCACGACGCCGATCGGAATGTAACTCGCGTCGTTGCGGGTGAAGAGCGGGCGGAAGTGGAGATGCGTCACTCGGCGCCCGAGGTGCGCGACGGCGAGCTCGTTGCGCGTGATGTCGAACTGGGTGGTGACGAAAAGATAGCGTTCGCCGTCGAGCGTACTGCCTTCGACGATCCATTCCGGTCGGTGGGGGAGCGCAAAGACCGGCCGATCATCACGTTGGGGGTCCCCGATCCGGTGGTAATAGAGCGTCTGGTGGTAGAGGCGGACCCCGATCGCGTTGTGTGCCGGCGGACGGGGGTAACGCGAGTAATAGAACCCACGGCTGTTGCGCGTCCAGGCGATGTTCGAGAACTTGACCCAGCGAACCACGTGCGGGAGCGTGCGCCCGGCCTTGAGATCGAGGATGTGGATCGTCTGCCAGTCCGAGCCTCCGACCGAAAGGGCGTAGGCCAGGTAGCGGCCGTTCGGGGAGGGGACGAAATTGGCCAGGGCGATGGTTCCGTTGGGCGACAGGATGTTGGGGTTCAGGACGACGCGAGCCTTCGGGCTGCCGATGCGCCTTTCCATGACCACCGACTGGTTCTCGAGCCCGTTGTTCTTGGTGTAGAAGAGTCGCCCGCCCGCTTCGACGGGGACGCTCTCGCGGGCGTGGTTCCACAGCCGGCGGATTTGGGCTTCGAGCCTCGGGACGAGCGGGTTTGTCGCCAGGACGCGGAGCGTGAGGGCGTTTTCTTTGGCGATCCAGCGACGAAGTCGCGGGCTATCCAGCTTCTCCATCCAGCGGTAGGGGCCGGGAACGAGCGTTCCGAAATCGTTGGTCACGACGCGGTCCCGGTACGCCGGCGGGTAAGAGAGGCGGGGGGCAGCGGCCGCCGTCACCAAGCTTCCCGCGATCAGAACGACGGGGACGAGGTGCGTGAAGAGCAAACGTCGGGTGCGGGAGGACATGAGTCGTCTCTCGTAGGGGCTCGGGATGACTCTTTGTAACACAGAAGAACGAAGATGCGCAAGTTCCGGCCTTGATCCGGCAGGGAACAACGTCTCAGGCGGAGGCTCGTGTTTCCAATGAGAGATGAGTCTCAACGAATCGAGTGAATCCGACCATGAAAACGGAATGGCACGACGACGGCGGGGTCAACCGCGTCATGGATGTGAAACGCCTCGCACCCTCCCGCAGACAGGCGATTTCCACACCCGTCATTGATGGAGCCGATTCCGAACGTGATTGTGCAACCTCTTTTCTCTCACGAGAGGGGCGATGCTCCAGTGTGTTGGCAGAGGTCTGTCCGCTGGACGCCAGGCTCTTTGTACGCCGGGCATGACTTGTCATGACTCCTTTGCGCGTCAGATCAGTGATTCGATGCGCCAGATGGAGGTGGCTTGTATCGCCATCCAATTCTGACGAACAGCGATACGCTTCGGCGTTCACTCAGCGTTGTTTCACCGAGTTTCTTCGTGATCGCGAAGCCACTCTGCTGATGCATTGCCCGCTATCTGTGCTCAGAAACAGCACCGAATCCGGACTCAGGTTGGGATTGTAGGGGGAAATAATGCACTTGGCGAACCGCCCGGAAACGATTGGCGGCATACCGCGCCGGAATTCCCGATTCATGCCGGACGCGGGGGCGAGCTCTGCCAGTTCCAGGGGGTGTCAGAAGCCCAGCATCTCGATGCCGTGACGCAGCATGGAGAGCGTGCTCTGGGTGTCCAGCACCTTGCGCAGGTGCGGTCTGCAGAACTTCGGTGAGGGCGCGTTCCGTGTGGCCCTTCTCTAAGCGATCTCAAGTTTCGGGCTGGGGTATCTGGAGCTGGTCGTGCACGTCGTCCGGAAACAAGGCGAAACCCGGTTGTCGCGTAGTGCGCCCGGGCTGAGGGCGGTGCGCCCTCGGGCGGGATGTCGAGCCTGCCCCGTTCCGCCGTATCTGCATAGATTCCGGATTCGAGATGAATTCCTTGGTCGATGCTCAGGGGTTTGCCTGTTCCAGAAACGCCGCTGGCGTCAAAATGGGCAGCCCTCGCCAAGGGTGGAGCCCGAGCAAGTCCGCGTCGCTCGAAATCAGGACGTCCGCCTGGCACGTCAGGGCCAGGGAGAGGAACTTCGCGTCCCCGTCATCGCGGCACACACCTGCGACCGCTTCCTCATGAGAGGCAGGAATGTCCCAGAGTCGGGAATACCGCGAAACCAAAGCGAGGAACTCCAGCCGCTCAGGCCATGGGAGAAACGTATTGAATTTGGGGCGGTGCAAGACTCTCTCCAATTCCTGCAGTGTCTGTGCCGAGGCGCATAAGGCAGTCGTTCGGATCGCCAGAAGCAGGGCCCGGCGGGGCACAGAATCAGGGCGCAACACCGCCCCGATCAGGGTGCTCGTGTCGATGACAACGCGGTGGACACCACTCAACGGGAGGTTTTTGCCAGTTGAATAATCTCCTCAGCCGTCAAGCCCTGAGCCTCTGGTGAGAGACGGGCGTCGGACTTGGCGAAGAAAGCCTCAAATTCCGCAACGGCTTCGAGGCGACGTTGCCGGGCGGCTTGCCAATCTTGGAGCGCTTGCATGTCCTG
>JAKCBQ010000045.1 GCA_021839245.1 Pseudomonadota bacterium | reverse complement strand
GTCGAGCAGGTGCGAAAGCAGGTCTTAGTGATCCGGTGGTTCTGTATGGAAGGGCCATCGCTCAACGAATAAAAGGTACTCCGGGGATAACAGGCTGATTCCTCCCAAGAGTTCACATCGACGGAGGAGTTTGGCACCTCGATGTCGGCTCATCACATCCTGGGGCTGTAGCAGGTCCCAAGGGTATGGCTGTTCGCCATTTAAAGTGGTACGCGAGCTGGGTTTAGAACGTCGTGAGACAGTTCGGTCCCTATCTGCCATGGGCGTTGGAAATTTGAGAGGGGCTGCTCCTAGTACGAGAGGACCGGAGTGGACGTACCTCTGGTGTTCCGGTTGTCACGCCAGTGGCACCGCCGGGTAGCTATGTACGGAAGGGATAACCGCTGAAAGCATCTAAGCGGGAAGCTCGCCTCAAGATAAGATTTCCCGGACCCTTGGGGTCCCTGAAGGCCCGTCGAAGACGACGACGTTGATAGGCTGGGTGTGGAAGCGCAGTAATGCGTGGAGCTAACCAGTACTAATTGGCCGTGAGGCTTGACCATATAACACCCAAGACATTGGGTGGCGCCAACGATCGAACACTTGATTGCCCTTTTTGCCTGGTGGCTGGAGCGAATCGGAACCACCCGATCCCATCCCGAACTCGGAAGTGAAACGATTCAGCGCCGATGGTAGTGTGGAGTTTCTCCATGTGAGAGTAGGTCGCCGCCAGGCATCTCATCCGACGGTTCAATCCGTCAACGGCCACGGCGGCGATGCTGCCGTGGCTTTTTTTTGTCCCGTTTTAGTCTCACCCGCGCCGCATCCACATCGGCTGGCGGGGCGTATGATCACAGACGCTGCTCAGACAATGGAGATCGTCGTGATTGATCCCGCTGCTGTTCTCATGGGGTCCTGGATCCTTGATGCTGCGCTGATGACGGTCTTTTGGTTGTGGGCGAAGCGCTTTCGAAACGCCGGCTACGTAGACATTGGGTGGTGCCTTGGCATTGGCCTCAATGCCCTGGTTGATCTTCTTTGGAGCGGAACCCATTCGCTTCTGGCCTGGGCGCTGGCGGTGGCCGTCTGGCTTTGGGCGTTACGGCTGGCTGTATATCTGGCCGGTCGCGTGATTGGCAAAGCTGAAGATCCACGCTTTTCGGCTCTCAGGAAGGAGTGGCGCGAGCGTGGGCGATCGGAAAATGCGGCCCTCTTTGGGATCTATCAATTCCAGGGTTTTTTGGCCTTGATCTTTGCCGGGCCGGTGTTTCTGGCTTGTCTCGAGCCTTCGCTCAGGTTCGGATGGACGGGAGTGCTGGGGTTGGTGCTTTTTGCAGTTGGTCTGGCCGGAGAAGTTCTGGCAGATGCTCAATTGTCTCGGCACAAGGCGAGCAGGTCGGGTGGTGTCTGCCGTCGTGGGCTCTGGGCGTATTCCCGCCACCCCAATTATTTTTTCGAGTTTCTGGTTTGGTTGGGGCTGGCCGTCGGTACGCTTGAAGCCCCGCACGGCTTTTTGGCCTTACTTTGCCCAGTTTTGATCCTAACTTTCCTCCTTAAAGTGACCGGCATCCCGGCCACGGAGGCGCATGCCGTGGAAAGCCGGGGTGAAGAGTACCGCCGGTACCAGCGCGAGGTGTCCGCTTTCGTGCCGTGGCTCCCGCACAAGGGGCAAGGGCGATAATCTTGGAGAGATCTCAACAGGAGCGGCGCTGGGTCGACCGCCTCGTGGATCAGGGTCGGGTCCCGCTTCCGCTCTTGCGTCTCGCAGTCCGAAGTCTTCTGCGCCGTCGGCGTGCCGCGCTCTACCGGGGGAGTTATGCGGAGCAAACCGAGGCTGAGGAGTCGTGGATTGCAGGGCTCCGGCACTCCCCGATCGTTGTGGCTCCCGATCTGGCCAACCGCGAGCACTACGAGGTCACGCCGGATTTCTTTCGATTGGTTCTTGGCCCCCACTGGAAGTACAGCTCCGCGCTTTGGGCTGACTCGGAGGGTGTGGACGAGCTGGGCTCCGCCGAGGAACGCATGCTTGCGCTCGTCTGTGAGCGTGCGGAAATCGCGGACGGGCAAACGATTCTGGATCTCGGTTGCGGCTGGGGATCATTTGCGCTTTACGCGGCTCGCCGCTATCCGCATGCACGGATCGTTGCCGTCTCGAACGCTGAAGCGCAGATCGGAATCGTGCGCGCGCACGGCAAAGCCCGTGGGTTGGAAAATATCGCTGCGGTCCGGGCCAATGTCGGAGCGCCTGATTGGAAGCCGCCGGCACGATTCGATCGCATTGTAAGCGTGGAGTTTTTCGAGCATGTGCGGAACTACGCAGCACTTCTGGGGCGCTTGGCTGAGGGGCTCGAGGACGACGGGCGCCTCTTCGTGCACCACTTTGCGCACCGCGACCGTTCGTACCCATTTGTGAACGAGGGGTCGTCGGACTGGATGGCCCGGTGGTTTTTTGGTGACGGCCAAATGCCGGCGTCGAGGCTGCTTCTGTCGTTCCAGGATGATCTCGTCGTGCGCCGTCGCTGGGTTGTGGACGGACGACACTACGCGCGCACGGCGCGGGCGTGGCGTGTGCGGCTCGAACGGGGGCGTCGTGAGGTCGAAGCCGCCTTCGGTGGTGCGAAAGAAGGACGCGCGTGGTACCATCGCTGGCGACTCTTTTTCCTGTCCTGCGAGGAGCTCTTCGGCAGTCGTGGCGGTAACGAATGGGGCGTCGTCCACACCCTCTTTTCCCACCGAGGGTGAACGGTCCGTGGTTGGGCCCGAGCCGCAGAGCTGCGGCCGTGTGCTGATGGTTCGTCCAGCCGCATTCGGGTACAACGAGGAAACCGCTCCGAGCAATGCCTTCCAGAAAAAGCACGCGGACGAGACCCTCGAGATACGGCGACGCGTCTGGCACGAGTTTGACGCCGCGGTGCAGCGGCTCCTCTCCGAGGGAATCGAGGTCCACGTCTGGGACGATGGACCGGAACCCGCCAAGCCCGACGCGATCTTCCCGAACAATTGGCTGAGCACGCACGTTGACGGAACACTCGTCCTCTATCCACTCGAGGCGAGAGTACGACGGACGGAACGCGATCCGGAGCTCGTCTCCTGGCTTTTCGGCCGGTTCAAGTTCCGGCGCCTTCTGGACCTGAGCGCGCACGAGAAGGAGGGCCAATACCTCGAAGGAACGGGGAGCCTCGTGCTCGATCGTCCTGGCAAAGTGGCCTATTGCGCTCTTTCCAGTCGAAGCGATCCGCGTGTGCTCGACCGCTGGGCAAGGGAGATGGGCTACCGGACCTTGACTTTTTGGACGGACGACGGACACGGTCGACCTGTATACCACACCAACGTGATCCTTGCCATCGGGAGTCGAACAGCCGTTGTTGTGGAGAAAGCGATTCCCGAGCGCAACGAAAGAAACACTCTCCGAGAAAACCTCGAATCTTCGGGCCGCAGGGTCCACGCGCTAGACATCGAAGCGATGTGTGCCTTTGGTGCCAACGCCTTGGAATTGTCCACTCCGACGGGACCGGTGTGGGTCCTCTCCACGCGTGCCTGGAGAGGCCTGCCCTCCCCTGTGCGCCGGGATCTCGAGAAGGACATCCGTGTCCTTCCGCTTGATGTCACGACGGTGGAGGACGTGGGCGGGGGCGGTATTCGCTGTATGCTTGCAGAACTTTTCCTGCCCGAACCGCCCACTCACAAGGTTGGGGAGACGAGCCGGTCGAGGTAGTCGATGGCCCGTCGGAGATGCGGGACAACGATTGTCCCCCCAACGACAAGACCGACGGAGAGGGCGTCAAGAATCTCCGCGCGCTTGGCGCCGAGTTCGTGGCAGCGGTCGAGGTGGTAACGAACACAATCGTCGCAGCGCAGGACGAGGGAAGCGACGAGGCCGAGGAGCTCCTTGGTGTTCTGCGAGAGAGCCCCGTTCTCGTAAGCGAGCGTGTCAAGAGAATAGAGTCGCTTGATGACGCGGTGGTTGGTAGCAAGAACACGCTCGTTGAGTCGGGCGCGTTCGGCGGCGAATTCTTCAGGGCTCACGGTCACGGGAGGAGACTCCATCGAGAGGAGGCGGTTTGCCGATTCTAGTGCAGCGTGGACGCTTCGCGCCTGACGGCTGCGGAGACGATCCGGTACAATGCCGCCCATCAGCGTACTGATTGTTATCTCCCGACGCGATGTCCGTCCGCTCCCGCTATCTTGTGTGTCCGCCGACCTATTTTGATGTGCAATATTGCATCAACCCATGGATGCAAAATCAGCTTCATCACGTCGACCGGGTCCGCGCCGCGCGTCAGTGGCTCGCCCTACGCGCCACGCTGGCACGATACACCGACGTTGTTGATCTGGAACCGGTCCACGGCCTTCCGGACATGGTGTTTACGGCCAACGCCGGGTTTGTCTACCGCTCGCGGGTTGTGGTGAGCCGGTTTCTTCATCCGGAAAGGCAAGGCGAAACGACCCCGTTTGCCGACGCCTTTCGCCGGCTCGGGTTTGAGGTGCTCGTCCCCCCCGAGGATCTTGTTTTCGAGGGGGCCGGCGATGTGCTCTACGACACCCAAAGGGGATTTGCGTGGGCGGGATCGGGGCAACGTTCCACGCGCGCGTCGCACCGATATGCCGAAGACGTGACAGGGTGCCCTTTGGTGTCACTGACGCTTGTCAATCCCTCCTACTACCACCTCGACACGTGTCTGTGCCCTCTTCCGGGTGGCGAGCTGCTTTACTACCCCCCCGCTTTCAACGAGGAAAGTCTGGCGCTCATCGCCGCCCACACGGAACCCAAGCAACGTATCCCCGTCGACGATTACGAAGCCGGGATTTTTGCTTGCAACACGGTCGCCATTGACCACGTGCTCGTTGTGCATGGCCTTTCCGAGCGCTTGCGCCGGACTTTGGAAGAGGTTGGCTACCAGATCGAGATCACGCCGCTCGACGAATTTCATAAAGCTGGGGGATCGGCCCGTTGCCTGACGCTGTGTCTCACAACGGAGCCTGGGGATAGCGCTTGAGGCCGGCGCCGGGCGCGGGGCACGTGTCCGCACTTCCCGTGTTGCTCCTTCCTCTTCTCGCGGTCGGACTGTCCTACGGCCTCGGGGGGGTGCTCGGTGCCGACCTCGTTGCGCGTTGGCGTGGGCTCGACCTTCGTCGGATCGGCAGTGGAAATCCCGGGGCGACGAACGTGTATCGGGCGGCCGGAATCTTGCCGGCCCTCGTGGTTCTTCTCTGGGACGCCGGGAAAGGGTGGGTTGCGGTGCGGCTTCCACTTTGGATGGACTGCGAGCACGCGGCTCTTGTCACCTCCGCTTGTGCGCTGGCCGTTCTTTTGGGACATGTCCACCCGCCGTGGGGGCGTCGCGCGCGGGGCGGTAAGGGCGTAGCAACATTTCTAGGCATTCTCCTGGCGTTTGCTCCCATGGCGGCAGCGGTCTTCGCTCTGGTCTGGGCAGTGGTGTTTGCCGCCCGACGCTATGTCTCGCTGGCGAGTCTCTTGGCCGGCGCCGCGGCCGTCGTAGTCTGGGGGGAACTTGCCAAGCCCGGCGACGTCCTCCTGGCGTGGGTCACGGGTGTGCTCGCGTATGCGCTCGTGCTCTGGCGCCACCGGGAAAACATCCACCGGCTCTACACGGGGCAAGAACATCGTGTCACGAGGCTTCGGACCGATGGCCGCTGAACAGTCGGGGGAAGCGTCTCTTCCTGACACGCAAGGACGACTGCTCGAACTGCTGGCTGACGGGGCCTGGCACTCGGGTGAGCGGCTGGCCGCCTCTCTCGGTGTCAGCCGTACGGCGGTCTGGAAGGGCATTCGGGTACTGAGCGGGCGGGGTCTCAAGGTTGAGCGGATCCGAGGACACGGATACCGCTTGACGCTCCCGCTCGACCCTCTCGACCGCGCGCACCTCAATCGGGTGTTTCACACCCTCGCCGGGACAACGGCGAGACTAGAGGTCCATGAGATCGTGGACTCGACCAACGATGTGGCGCGGGGACGGCCTGACGATAGCCCTCTTCTGGTGGTGGCCGAGTATCAACGAGAGGGAAAGGGGCGGCGGGGGCGCCGTTGGTGGTCGCCCTACGGGGCCGGCTTGTGCTTCTCGCTGGCGCTCTCTCTCGAACCGACCCCCGAGGGGTTGGGGCCCCTGCCGCTCGCCTGTGCTCTTGGAGTTGTCGACGGACTCGAAAAACTGGGCGCTGTTCCCGTCGGCATCAAGTGGCCAAACGACATCGATTGGAGGGGGCAAAAACTCGGCGGCATCCTCGTCGAGGTTCAGGGCGAATCCGCCGGTCCTTTCTGGACGGTGGTCGGCGTGGGGCTGAACGTTCACCGTCCTCAAGGGGCCTGGCCGGCGGATGTGGCCGCGCGTCTTGCAACCCTGGACGATCTGCGCTCGGGCGGGGTCTGGCGACGTGACGATGTTCTCTCTTCGGTGGTGACGGCTTTGTGGGAAAGGCTCATAATCTTTGCACGTGAAGGTTTTGGCTCCATGACGAACGATTACGAGCGCCACGACGTTCTCTTCGGACGGGCGGTCCTCGTTCACCAGGGCGATGGACATCCCCTGCAGGGGATCGCACGGGGGATCGACGCCGCCGGCTGGTTGCGGCTCGAGACCGCGACAGGAGAAATCCGTCTTGGCGTGGGCGAAGTGAGTGTTCGGCCCGCATGATTCTTCTTCTGGACCTTGGAAACCATCGGTTGAAGTGGCAGCTGAGGCCCCACGCGGGGGCATCACCGGTCACTACCGGTGGGGTTGGTTGGGACGGCGATTGGCCCGCAATGCTGGCGACAGCCTTGCGCGCGAGCCCTCGCCCCCCAAAGGCGTTGGTGGCCTGTGTTGCGGGATCCGGCCGTCGTGATGAACTGAGATCCTTCCTGGAGACACAAGGGGTTGAGGACATCACTTTCCCCATGGCCCTGGCCGATCTTGCTGGGGTCAAAAACGCCTACCGCAATCCCAGCCGGTTGGGCATCGACCGTTGGTGCGCCGTCGTCGCCGCCTACCGACGCTGTCGAAGCGCCGTTCTTGTCGCGGATGCCGGGACCGCCTGGACATACGATCTCGTCGATGGTTCAGGACAGCATCGGGGTGGCTGGATCGCTCCGGGGACAGAAACGCAACGTCGTTCGCTTCACACGGCGACGGCCACCCTCCCCTGTCTCGCAGCAGAGACAGCGGTCCAGACTGACCGTGCCATCACCTGGGGGCGGGATACGGAAGAGGCGATTCGCAACGGGATCCGTGCGATGTTGACGGGGCTGCTTTCCATCGCTGAGGAAGCCGCTCACCAATCCATCGGTTCGTGCTTTGCGAAGGTGGCGACCGGAGGCGACAGGGAGGCCCTTGAGCTGCTTCGGGCGCGCAACTATACGATCATCGAGGACATTGTGCTGGAGGGACTGGCTCTTTACGCCGGTGGAGAGGTGGATGCACCATGAGAGCCATCTTCTACACGCTGGTTCTTGCCCTTGTTGCCCTCTGGGTCGGTTCCTTTCTTTTGCGTTCTCCAGGAGTGAGTGCACCGTCGGGTCTTCGGGTGGTGAGGATGCGCCCTCCCGCCCTCAGGATTTGGACCGCCGAGGAAGTGAAGAGGCGGCCGACGATGGTTGGGCGTGGTTCTTCACTGGCGACTCTGCCTTCGTCACTTGTCGCGCAACCGGCTCGCACCGTGGTTCTGGAAAGTGCACACGCCGAACACACAGCCTCGCACGTTCGAGCTGTGCACACGAAGGCCGCGACCCAAGCCCCGCACCCGCGGCCCGTGAAGCCTCGAATCTCACCGGCCCCTGCACCGCTCCCTTCGCCACCCGTGGCGCCTTCGCCTCCCTGTTGGCGACTCGTGTCGATCGTTCACCGGAGTTGGGCGGTCCACCTGGCGCAACGCTTTCACGTCTCTCCCGAGACGATTGTCAAAAAGCTCTACGATGTCCGGCTGTACCGGGTCTCCTTGATCCTCCCGGACGCAAAGGCGGCGGTCTCCACCACGCAACGCCTCGAGCGTCTGGGCCTCCCCCGCCCGTACTACCGTCATCACGGCGGGCAGCCCGAACTCTCCCTCGGGGTTTTCCTCGCGCGCTCGGCCGCCCGTTCCTTGCTCAAGCGTTTGGCGACAGACGGGCTCAAAGGAACCCTGGACATTTTCCTTCGTCCCTGGACGACCTACGAGCTGCTCGTGCATGACCGCGATGTCCATCCGACGGCCCTGCGACGTCGGTATCCCGGCCTGCGTGTGCGGGCCTGCGCCTCATGAGCAGACCCGCCATGCTGGCCAGGTCTGGGGACATCTGAGACATTGAGGGCAAAAGAAAGGAAGGGGCCACATATCCGGGAGTTGAAAGACAAACGGAATAGGGGTCCCGAGATGAAGGTTTTTGACCTTCAAGGTCCGATGATGCGGGCTGCCCGACTGGCAGACAAGATCTGTGATGATCCGGAAGTGGCGCACCGGCTGCGAATCCTGGAGCGCTGTGAGCGTCTGCGAGAGGAGGACGGGCTTTCCGTTGGCGGGGGCGGCCGAGGTGCTGGGCGTGAGCCGGGCGAGGCTATAGCCGTGGCAGCGTCGCTACGCGCAGGATGGGTGGCAGGGGCTGGAGACAGTCAGTCGTTGGTTGCGACGGCGGCAGTGGGGACATGCTCCATGCCGAGGCCGTGCGGTGTTTGCGGACGAAGCTTTCCGGCTTGAGACAAGGCGAAGATCGGAGTGCTGCTGCGCTGGGGGATAGACCCTATCTCGGTTCACGAGGTCACAGGCGACCGCACCGACATCCCGGTCTCTCAGAGGGGCTGAACGAGGACAAATCCTTGCCGATCTCTGCCCGGGTCGGTTAGACTGGGGCTGGTGCCCGGGTAGCGCAGTTGGTAGAGCAACTGATTTGTGGCCCAGGCTGCAACTTCGGCCGGCGACGGCCGTCGAAAATCGGGTGAATTCAGGGAAACCGTAACGTGTCAAGACGACGGCAATCCTGAGCCAAGCCAGGCGACGGGTCACGGTAACCTGGAAGGTGCAGAGACTAGGGGGTGAGCGTCCCGAGCGATAAGCCCCCCGCGAGCGCCCGACACCCCAACACCATTTGGGGTGAAGAGATAGTCCGGTCCGGGGAGAAATCTCCGGGGAGCTGAATCAGTAGGTCGGGGGTTCAAATCCCTCTCCGGGCACCATCGGCCATCTGCGTGAGTACAGCTCGGCTTAGAAGTAATAGCGGATTCCGATGCGGAAAAGATCGCCGTAGCTGTCGTCGCCGACAGTGACGCCGACGAGCCCCGTGAGGTGAGGGGTGAAGTAGTATTGGCCCTGGGCGCCGAGGGTTGTGTAGGAAGTGCAACCCGTGCACCCGTAATCGTCGTGCTCGAGGAGTCCATCAAATTCGACTCGCCGAAGGGGCTGCCACCGCACACCTCCGGCGAAGCCGAGGCCGTTTGCGCTGGCGCTTAGCGAACCGAAAGGTGTGCTCACCGAGAATTCCTCGTGCAAGTAGAGGATACGGACGAGAATGTTCAGATGGGGAAACGAACGTAGGCCGAAGTGGCCGCCGAGGCCGATGTCGTAGTTGTTGCCGGAGACCCCCCCGCCGTAACTCGCGTGGGAGTAGTCGGCCAGGATGTTCATGTGGCTGAGATAGCGATTCGTGCTTT
>JAKCBQ010000044.1 GCA_021839245.1 Pseudomonadota bacterium | reverse complement strand
TTCCCCCTTCCGTGGTTCGAGCGTCGCCGTTCCTTGTCGGATCGCCTCGAGCAGACGGTTCACCTCGGCCCGCCAGCGTGTCAGGGTGTCGCTCCAGTCCTTGACGGGGGTGTAATTCTGATCCTTTGCCCAAACTGTCCCCTCCGCCCCGAGGAGGCGCGTTTCGATGCTGGCTGACTCGCCGACGAAGACGATGTAACCCACGCCGACCACGTCGCGCTGGGCGAGCGCGTAGAGCCAAAGCTGCGGATCCTCCCCGTCGGGATTGAAGCGTGCGCGCTCATAGGCGACCGTCGTCTTGTAGTCGAGGACGACACCGTGCCCGTCATCGTCCCGGTCGATACGGTCGCTGCGGAGATCGAGCCCGAGGGCGCCTTCGGTATAAGATGCGGACACTTCAGTCTCCCAGCGACGGGGTCCGCCGATCTTCTCCTCGAGGTCCAGCCAGCGGAGGAGGAACCTCTTCAGCCGCTCCGCTTCCACCAAGGCGAACCCCGCGTCCAAGGCGGGCTCCCCGGCGTTCGCCGCGAACGTCTCGGCCACAACGGCGGAAACCCGCGCGATCAAGCGTTCCCGGGTCCCCGTCTCCCAGCCGCCGGCCTCCAAGGCGAGGCGCTCGAGAGACTTGTGAAGGAGCCTGCCGTGCAAGCGCGAATCGAGAGGCAGGGGGAAGGGCGGAAGAGGATCGGCCGCGATGCGGGTGGCGAATCCGCGGAACGGGCACAGAATCTGTTCTTTGAGGAGCCGTGCACCCGAGTGGAGCCGAGTCTCTTGCGGCGGGAGCGGGGCGGGATCGCTCGCCGGGATCTCTCGGCGCGGGACCTGGACGCGCCGCGCGAAGATCCCCCCCCGCAGGCCCCCGTCCTCCCCCGGTGGCGGAACGGTGGCGGGCGGGAGCCCGCTCAGGAGCGGACTCGGACGCAGGGCAAGATCGCCCTCGCGACGCGGCGAGCTGTAGACGATCTCGGGGGCCACACTGCGCCAGGCCCGCTCGATGTCTCTCGCCTCGGAGAGGGCGGTCGGAACGTCGCAACGCGGAAGGCCGTGACGGCGGGCGAGGGCCACCGGGATGAAAGGGTTCACCGCCGCCGCCGGCGGCCAGGCCCCCGCGTGCAGACCGGCCACCCAAAGGCCGTCGAGTCGAAGACCGAGGACATCCCTCGGTTCGAGGACGAGCACAGCGGCTCCGCGCACTTGCGGCTGAAACAGGCGAACACCGAGCGCGTCTTCGTAGTGAAAGAGAAAATCGGCGGCCGTGAGCCTCTCACCGAGAACGGCCGAGGCCCCGAGCAACGCGTCGAGCACCTCTTCGTGGGCCTGCCGCGCCTGGTGAGCGGGACTGTCGAGGCCCGGCCCGGGCCAGTCCCAGTCGGCCAACCAGCCGCGCAGCCCGCCGATCCAGGAAAGGAGCGAGCGGGGCTCAGGGGTCATGAGCCCGTGCCCGCGGACCCTCTCGAGCCGGGTCAGAAGATCCCCTTCGGGATCGAGCCCGACGCACGGCAGGGACATCGACGTGTACACGCCGAGCGGCGAGAGACGCCGCAGAATGAGATCATCGCACCAGCGAGCACGGCGCAACCCCGTCCCCCAATACGGTGAAAGCAGAAGGGCACTCCAGTCCGGGGGGGGCAGCCCGGCGAGAGCCAGGCGGGCGAGAAGCCGCGCCGTGACCACGACCGGCTCGTCAGCGAGGGGCGTCCCGCCCGCAACGTTGACGCGACGGCGGGGGCGTGCGGGGGCGAGCACCCCTTGCGGCTCGAGCACGTCCTCGAGGATGCCCGCGAGCGGGAGGCGACGCTCTTCCACATCGGGGACGACGAGGGCGAAGAGCGCCTGCGGCCGCTCTTCGAGTCGGCGCCGAAACCAGCGTCCGGCCGCACGCCACTCCTCCTCTGGACCCGCGACCTCAACGATCCCCGGCTCGACGGCCGGAGGGGTCGGTTCGTCCTGGACCGTAGCCCCCGCGGCGGAGAGGGCTGCGAAGACCGCCCTCTCGACGGGCGTGAGATTGAGAAAACCCACCCGCCAGACGGTCGTGGGCAGAGGACTCGGCGGGCGTTGGCGCAGACGTGCGGGCGCCCGGGCGAGACGCAGGGGACCGTCCTCGACCCCGAGGTCCGCAAGCGCCCGACCGTAAGCGCGGGCCAGTTCGAGAAACCGCTCGCTGTCTTCACCGCCCTCGCGCTTGAGTTCCTCCTCGGCGGTGTCGTGCAGGTGGAGGATGCGCCAGGCTTCAGAGGCGAGCGTTGCGAGCGGTGCGGGATCGCTCGCTCCGTCCGCCGCGCGGGCGATGCGGATCCAGAGGGCACGGGCGGCGGACGGCGAGAGAAGAGGCGGGACGTCGTCGCCCTCCCCCGTCGTCGCAAGAACCCACTCATCCAGAGGGTGGATCGGTGGGCTTTCCCAAGCCCGCCGTCCTTCAGCGCACGCCCCGCGTGCGAACGCCTCACGCCGCAGACGCGCGAGTCTCCGGCTGGCCGTGACCCAAAGAGCCTCGCCCGTTGCCATCACGGAGGCAAGGAGGTCTCGGGCCCGATCGCCAGACGAACGAAGAGCCCTTTGAGGCATTCCGCTCGGTCGAGGAGATCGAGAGCCCGCGCGCGCATCCCCCACGGATCGGGACGACTGAGGAGCCTCCTGAGCGTCTCGAGTCCAGCCACCGCCAGAGCGTCTTCCGGGTAACGGCGTCGTTCGTAACGCCGCAAAAGGACCCAGGCCCCCGGATCCGGAGCGTTCTTCAAGAGAGGCTCGAGAGCCAGCAGATCGCGAAACCCGAGGTTGAGTCCCTGGCCGGCAAAGGGATGAACCGTCCGGGCGGCGTCGCCGAGCAGAACGAGGCGCGGGGCGACAAGCCGCAGACGCCTCTGGATGACGAGCGGGAACGAGGCAGGAGGTCCTTCGGGCGTGAGGCGGCCCAAGAGGCCTGCGCTCGCTTCGCTGAGCCGCTGTGCGAGCCCTTCGGGTCCCATCGCCAGAAGACTCCGGGCCAGCGGCTCGGAAACGGACCAGACGTAACCCAAGGCACCATCAGCGCGGGGAAGAAGGCCGAGCGGACCCTCACGGGCAAAGACTTGACGGGCAATGCCGTCGTGCGGAAGTGACGAGCGAACGACACCGACGATCGCCCGCACGCGCGGCTCGTAGAGGCGACGGGGCGAGCCCGCCAAATCCGCAAGCGTGCCGCCGCGCCCTTCACAGTCGAGGACGACGCGGGCCCGAAAGGCACAGCCATCCTCCGCCCTAAGAGAGATCCGGCCCGCGTGCACTTCGCGAGCGACGAGAACCGCCCGCGGCCGGCGGATGAGAGCCCCCGCCGCGGCGAGCGTCCTCTCGAGCCCGCGGCGCAGCGACACCGCAGGCACCATCGCCCCAAGAATCATCCCCCGGCGCGTCGGCGGCAAGAAATGCAGGCGCCCGCCCTCGGCCCAAAAGACGTGCATCTCCTCGTAGAGCTGGACTTCGTCGGGCGGGATCTCGGCCCAGACGCCGAGGCGACGCAAGAGTTCGATCGACGAGGGGGCAAGTGCAAAGAGGCGGGGATCGTCGGAGGACGACGACGCCTGTTCCTCGCCCCCCAGCCAGAGCACCCGCCGACGCCCGCGGAGCGCGATCAAGGCCGCCGAGGCGGCGATGGGTCCATCACCGACGACGAGGACGTCCGCACCGTCCTCCGGACTCATGTCCGTCCCCAACCGTAGCCCATCCCCCAATAGCCCAACCGAACCCGCAGCGGGGCAAGGGAGCAAAGCCGCCAGAGAGGAGCTCCGAACTCCGCGCCGGGGCCCGAAAGAAGCGGCGGGAGACGATGCACGAAAGCGTCGAGAGCACGGTGCTCACGCAGACGCGAGCGGACAAACGCCGTCAACACCGCTTCCTCCGTCCAGCCGAGAGACCGCGCACGACGTCCCCCGAGAAACCGGGCGGCGAGGACCGCATCGCGCCAGGACAAGAGAAGTCCTTGCGCCGCGAAAGGATGAAGCGCATGGAAGGTGGGCCCGATCGCGAGACGCCGAGGCGCGGTGGGCCGCGGGTGGAAACCGCGACGCACGCGGATCGTGACCGCTTCGCCTTCAGGTTCGAGGGCTCCCGGCTCGAGGCCGAATCCCGCGGCGAGGCGGGCCAGACGTTCCTCCACGGGAAGGGACGATTCCCGCCGCGCACGCGTCTTGGGACGCACGAGGGTGACGACGGCCCGGTCTGCTCCCGTCGCAAGAAGTGTGGCCGTCCCCCCTCCGAGGAAGGCCTCGACGGCCACCCCGGACGCGAGTCCTCGCGCCCGGCAGGGCACGATCCAGGCCTCATCCCGGACGTCGTGCACGGGAACACGCGACCAGCCGAGCGCGGTGAGGTCGGCCTCGGCCCCCTCGGCCACGAGGAGAAGTTCGGCACCGAGAATTTCTTCACCTTCCAAGCCGCCCACACGGAGAGCCAGAGCCTGTCCATCTTCGTGCGCGGCAAGGAGTCGGCATCCGAAACGCAGGGCGACCCGAGGGGTGGCCGCGACCGACTCCCGGAGGGCCCGCACGAGGGCCCCATAAGCGAGCGACCAACCGAGAGCTTCCAGGCCGTGCTCGGCCGCGTCGAGGACCAGAGGCGATCCGAGACGCGGAGCGCGCACGACGACCTGCCGCACGGGGGCGGCGTGGGGGGCCACCGCCTTCCACAAGCCGAGAGTTTCCAGAAGACGTCGGGCCCGCTCGGCCAGAACGATCCGGCGCGCGTCCCCGGCTCCGACGCCTTCGTCGTTCGGGCGTCGTTCGAGAACCAACGAGGGGACGCCCATGCGCGCGAAGGCGTGCGCGGCGACAAGACCCGCCGGCCCCGCGCCGGCCACCACCATCTCTGCCCCTTCAGGCGTCATCGCGCCCTCATCGCGGCCTCGATCTCGTCCGGTGTGCGCGGTAGCCCGGCGGTCAGCACACGCGGGCCCTCCGCGGTCACGAGTACGTCGTCCTCGATGCGCACCCCCAGCCCGCGGAACGCGCGGGGAACCCGTCGGTCGTTCGGGGCGAAGTAGAGACCCGGTTCGACCGTGAGCACCATGCCGGGCTCGAACTCGCGCCACGCACCGTCGATCTTGTAGGCGCCGACGTCGTGCACGTCCCGCCCGAGCCAGTGACCGGACCGGTGCATGTAGTACGGGCGGTAGGCCTCCTGGCGAACCAGATCCGAGGGCTTGCCGTGCAGAATCCCCAAACGCACGAGACCCGCGGTGATCGCCCGCACGGTCGTCTCGTGCGGTTCGTTCCAGCTGCGTCCGGGACGGGCGCAGGCGATCGCTTTCCTCTGGGCTTCGAGGACAACCTCGTAGACCCCACGCGCTTCGGGGCTGAAGCGACCGTCAACGGGAAAGGTCGTGGTGATGTCGGCGGCGTAGCCGCACCACTCGGCGCCGGCATCAAGCAAAAAACAGCTCCCCGCTCGCAGCGGCTGAGTGTTGTCGGTGTAGTGAAGAATGCAGGCGTTCGCGCCTCCGGCGGCGATCGTCCCGTAGGCTTCGCTGGCTCCGGCCCGATCAAACACCGCGCGCACCTCCGCGGCGATCGTCCACTCATTCACCCCAGGGGCCGCCACGGCCATGGCCCGACGGTGAGCCTCGACGCTCACCCGGGCCGCCCGACGCATGAGCGTGATTTCGTGCGCGCTCTTCGTCAGCCGGAGTTCGTGAAGGGGCTCGGCCAGATCGCGGATCTCGGTCGGAGCCCGCACCCCCGCCCGTGCGCGCTCACGCAAGCGATCGATCCAGCCGAGGATCCGGCGGTCGTCGCCCTCGTGGCGACCGAGGCTGTAGTAAAGCGTCCGTGTGTTCTCGAGAAGCCGAAGCACGACCGTCTCGAGCTCGCTCAGCGGGAAGGCTTCGTCGGCCCCGTAGTCCCGCCGCGCTCCTTCGGGACCGATACGCCGCCCGTGCCAGAGCTCTTGCTCCCGGTCGCGCGGGCGACAGAAGAGGAGAAACGCGCCTTCGCGGCGGCCGGGGGCCAGGACGGCGAAAGCGTCGGGTTCGGGAAAGCCCGTCAGATAGTCAAAATCGCTGTCCTGACGAAAGGGGTAGGTCACGTCCCTGTTGCGGTAAACCGTCCGAGCGGCGGGAAGAAGGGCCAGGCTTTCCGGGCCCATGAGACGCATGAGCGCACGCCGACGGCGTGCGCAATCGCGTCGTTCGGCAAGATCCATCACGGTGGGGCTCCGGGCGGCACGCGTTTCCGCGCCGACGTGAGATTGTAGCGCAGCCCCCCGTGGCGGCCCGCCGCCACGCCGAATTGCCGCCCCCCGCGAGGTTCGCTTATAGTGAAGTACCTCATTCGACACGCGCGGGGGTTTCCGTGTCGCCCTGGGATGAAGAAATCGCACGTCTCGAGACACACGTCACGGAGCTTCTCAATCGGCTCGACCGGCTCACGATCGAGAACGAAGCGTTGCGCACACGGCTCGAAGAACTCGGTGAAGAGCGCGCTCACCTCATCGGGCGAGGGGACGAGGCCCGACGGCGTGTCGAGGCCCTGATCACGCGGCTGCGTGCGCTCGAGGAAGGGCCGTGAAGACGGCTCCGGAAAGTCTCCGGGTGCGACTCCTCGATCGGGACTTTCAGGTCGCCTGCCCGCCGGGCGAGGGAGCGGGCCTCCTCCGGGCGGCCGAGTTTCTCGACGCCCGCATGCGGGAAGCCCGCGGCGAAGGACTCGTGGGGCTCGACCGCATCGCCGTCGTCGTCGCCCTCAACCTCGCGCACGAGCGCATCGAACTCGAGGAACGCGTCGGCGCAGGCCGCGGGAACGCCCTCGAGCGCCTGCGAGCGCTCAACCGCCGTCTGGCGTTCCGACTCACGGGGGCCGAGGAACCTGCGGAACGCCGCCTCTGATTTGCAATCCGGAGCTCACGGAGGCATCATGGTGCCGACGTCTCCTGCGGTGTGCGATCGGGGCCGGGATTCCTCTTGAGCCTAATCGACCATCCCGGAGGCCAACGTCGTGATCAGGCGCGCAAACCCGCCTCTTGTGCGGGGAGCCCAACGACACGCAGCGGCCACCACCTGAACCTCGGGTTCAAGGGCAAAAGCCCCGGACGGCACAGGCGGGAGACGTCCTTCCCATGACGCACGAAGGGGGAGATCCGAGGGCGGATCTCCGTCGGAGATTCCGGCGCCGACGCGCGTCCGAGCCGCCCGAGACGCGCGCCGCAGAGGCCGCGCGAATCGCCTCCGTCCTCGCCGGGCACCGTGACTTCCCTCGTCTGCGCTGGCTCGCCGGCTACCTCGCGGACGACGGCGAAGCGGATCCCGGACCTTTTCTCGAGCAGGCGCATCGGCAAGGCATCGGCCTCTCGCTTCCCGCTCCCGTCGGCCACGTCCTGCGCTTTCTCACCTGGCTCCCGAACGAACCTCTCCGCCCCGGCCCTTTCGGCATCCCGATCCCCGCAGGCGGAAGAGCCATCGATCCCGCGGATCTCGACTGGGTCCTCGTGCCGCTCGTGGCCTTCACCGCCCGCGGCCAACGCCTCGGACGCGGTGGAGGCTTCTACGACCGCACTTTTGCCCACCACACTCCCGGTGTTCGTCCCCTTTTGATCGGGATCGCTTACGGCTGGCAGGAGGTGGAGCACCTCCCACCCGCACCCTGGGACGTCGATCTCGACGCGGTGGTCACCCCTGAAGGATGGCGGGACTGCCCGCCCACAAACGGAGAGAGGAACGCACGGTGAACGTCTGGCTCTTCAAGACCGAACCTTCCACCTTCGGGCTCGACGACCTACGCGCAGCACCCGGGGCCACAACCTCGTGGGACGGCGTTCGTAACTACCAGGCCCGCAACTTCCTTCGTGACCGGATCGCACTCGGCGACCGGGGGATCCTCTACCACTCGAGTTGCGCCGTCCCGGCCGCCGTGGCTCTCCTCGAGGTTGTCCGCGCCGGCTATCCGGAGACACCGTCCCTCCCCTCCGCCCCGTCCCGCCGACCCGCATCCGCGCCCGAACCCGAGCGACCCGTCTGGTATGCGGTCGACGTGCACCTGCTCCTTCCCTTTCCGCACCCCGTGACGCGCCCCGCAATGCGCGAACATCCCGACCTCATCCACTCGCGTCTCCTCCAGCGCGGCAACCGTCTCTCGGTTCTGCCCCTTTCGGCGAAGGAAGCCCAGGCGATCCTCGATCTCGCCGACGTCGATCCCGCCGCGATCCGCGACGCAACGAAGTGAGCGTGCGTCTGCAGTCTTGCGTGGCGTGTATATACTTACAAGCGTGTAACCACACCAGCGGAGTTCACCGCAATGATGAAGCGTAAAGCCAGCAAAAAACCCGCCGCCAAAAAGACCACGGCTCGCCGTCGTCCCGGCGGCACCAAAGTCGCGAAGAAGGCCGTCGCCAAAAAGACGGTCAAGAAAGTCGCGAAGAAGGCCGTCGCCAAAAAGACGGTCAAGAAGGTCGCGAAGAAGGCCGTCGCCAAAAAGACGGTCAAGAAAGTCGCGAAGAAGGCCCCCGCCAAAAAGACGGCCAAGAAAAAAGCCGCCAAAAAGGCCCCTGCCAAAAAGGTTGCCAAAAAGGCTCCCGCCAAGAAAGCGTCCAGAAAGAGCCACGCAAAAAAAAAGGCTAGCCCCTCACGCTCGTCCAGCCCGATGAGCCCAGTGCTGCCGTCCATGGCGCGGACCATGCCGTCTTCCGAGATCAAGGGTTCCTCGACCACCGAGTCCGGCTCGGCGATCAGCTCCATTTTCTGATCGGTCGCTGACGTGTTCCGTCCCCACCTCACGGTGGGGACGGGCGTCTTCCCGCTCATGAACCCTTTCCTCAAGGGAGCGTTCCGGGGCTTTGACTCGTTTGAAGACAACCGCCGACGACACACATGCCCGAGAAGCGGCGGCTCGTGCCGTCCTCGAGGAGATTCGTGACGTCCGTATCCTCGGCGTAGGAACCGGCCGGGCGGTGGCCGCAGTCCTCGCACTCCTTGATCCTCACCGTTGCGGCATCCAGGCCGCCGTCCCCAGCTCCGAAGCCACGCGTCGCCTCCTCATCGAGCGCGGGTGGACGCTCGTCGATCCGAACACGGCCGGGCCGCTCGAACTCTATGTCGATGGAGCCGACGAGTTCGACACCGAGGGTCGTCTCATCAAAGGCGGAGGCGGTGCTCTCGTCCGCGAGAAGATCCTGGCCTCGGCCTCCCGGCGGTTCCTGGTCGTGGCCGAAGAGCCCAAGAAAGTCTCGCTGCTCGGACACTTCCCCATCCCCGTCGAAGTCCTCCCTCCGGCCCGAAGCCTGATCGCCCGCCACCTCGTCGCCCTCGGCGGCACGCCGGTTCTCCGCGAAGGGTTCGTGAGCGACAACGGGAACCCCATTCTCGACGTGACGGGTCTCCCGAGAACTGATCCTGCCGGGCTCGAGCGGACGATCAAGCTCTGGCCAGGCGTGCTCGATGTGGGTCTCTGCACGCTACGCCGCGCCGACCGCATCTACGTCGGACGTGCCGACGGAAGCGTCGAGCGGATCGATCCGCCCCGAGGCTGACGGCCCCCTATTCCCCCACCCTCAACTGAGACACCGGAGGGAACCCAGACCCCGGTGTCGTCCTCTGCGGCAGGATCAAGGTGCGGCAAAACGCTGTGGCACCTCAACCTCCACGCATGCGGTCCCCCACCACTGCACAAACGCCGAGGCGGCGGCTTCTCTCAGGGTGGAGGGCGGCGGAGGACTCCGTTCAGATGGGCGGCGATCCGTTCGGCGGCGCGACCGTCTCCAAAGGGCTCCGGCCAGTCGACAACGGCACCGAGTGCGGCCTGAGCCGCGCGAACGATACGTTCGGGGTCGGTTCCCGCGAGCCGGTTGGCTCCCGAGGGCAAGGTCTCGGTCCATTCCGTGTTCTCGCGCACGGTCACGCAGGGGACTTGGTGGATGCAGGCCTCCTGCTGCACGCCGCCCGAATCGGTGAAGACCAAGCGGGCCGAAATCAAGAGCCCGAGAAACGCCAGGTAACCGAGGGCCTCGCCGAGCTGCAGCCCCTCGAGCGTCCGTGCCCACTCGAGGAGCCCAAACTCTTCGAGACGGCGCCAGGTCCGCGGATGGAGCGGAGCCCGGATTTCGAGCCCGAGGATGCGCCCGGCGGCCGCAACCCCCGAGAGGATGCCCCTTAAGCGGTCGGGATCGTCGACATTCTCCTCCCGGTGCGTGGTGAGAACAGCGTAGGGCGGAACGCTCGGAACCGGAGCACAGCGGCGGCGGGCCGCCTGCGAAGCGTCGACGATCGGGTTGCCCGTCACCACAACCTCACCCCAGACCGCCTCGCGCCGGAGTCTCTCGGCCGACTTCTCGGATGTGGCGTAGAGATAGTCGGAAACGTGGTCGATCACCCTCCTGTTGTGCTCTTCGGGCATGCGCCGGTCGTAAGAGCGTTCCCCCGCCTCGAC
>JAKCBQ010000010.1 GCA_021839245.1 Pseudomonadota bacterium | reverse complement strand
GTCTCCCGGGGCATCTCGGACTCGTGGTTCTCCCTCCCCACGACCGTTCCCTCGCCTTGGGAGCGCTCACGCGCTGGCGGCTCGTCTCCTGGCGGCTCGGCGAGCCCTTGGGGCCTCTTCCCTTTCCTCCGGCGTCGTTCGACGCCGTTCTCCTGGTCCATGTCCTGGACGAGGGCATCGATCCCCGGACACTGCTGGTCGAGACGGTGCGCGTTCTGGCTCTCCAGGGACGATTGGTGACGGTCGTCCGACACCCGCTCGCCCCCGGGCGGCGGGGCGGACGGTTTCTTCCGGTCGCCAAGCTCGTGCGCGCCCAGGGTCTCAGGATCGAGTCCGACACGGTTCTCTACGGGCCCTTGACGCGACGCCTGCCCGTGCTCAGGATCCGTCCTCTCGACCGGATCGTCGTCGCCCGTCGTCCGCCGCCTCCCGCCGGTCTTCTGCTCCCCGGGCGGAGCGCCCGCCGTCTCTCGGGCTCGCTTCCCCAGGGATCGCGGTTCCAACCGTGAACGGGAAACCCGAGGTTCTCGTCTGGACGGACGGTGCCTGCTCGGGCAATCCCGGCCCCGGAGGGTGGGCCGTGCTCCTCCGCTCCGGGGACCGCGAGCGCGAGCTCAGCGGCGGCGAGGCCCTCACGACCAACAACCGCATGGAGCTTCGGGCCGCGATTGAGGCCCTGCGGGCCCTGCGGCGCCCCGCGCGGGTCGTCCTGACGACCGATTCGGAGTACGTGCGCTTGGGCATCACCGAGTGGCTCCCGACCTGGCGGGCGCGGGGTTGGCGCACCGCCTCCGGCAGCGCGGTGCGGAACCGCGAACTCTGGGAAGAACTCCACCGGGCGCTCGAGCCCCACGACGTGCAGTGGCGCTGGGTGCGCGGTCACGCCGGGGACCCGGAAAACGAGCGGGTCGACGCGCTCGCGCGCGCCGCTTGCCGCGACGCGGCCGCCCGTCCCCTCGGCGGACCCCCGCGATGACCCGCGAGCTCGTCCTCGATACGGAGACCACCGGACTCGAGCCCGCCGCGGGGCACCGGGTGATCGAGATCGCCGCCCTCGAGCTCGTCGACCGCCAGCCGACGGGGCGGGTGTTCTGGACCTATCTCGATCCCGAGCGTCCCGTCGATCCCGGAGCCTTCGCCGTCCACGGGATCGGGGACGACGTCCTGCGCGGCAAACCGCGCTTTGCGGACATCGCCGAGGAACTTCTCACCTTCCTCGAGAACGCGGAGCTCGTCATCCACAACGCCGAGTTCGACCTCGCCTTCCTCGACGCGGAGTTCGCGCGCACGGGCCGCGCGACACCGCCGCTCGCCTCCGGCCACGAAGTGGTTGACACCCTCCGCCTGGCCCGGCGCCTTCATCCGGGCGTGAGCAACAGTCTCGACGCTCTCTGCCGCCGCTACGGCGTCGATCTGAGCGCGCGCCGTTACCACGGGGCGCGGCTCGACGCCGAGCTCCTCGTCCAGGTCTATCTCCGGATGACCGCGGGCCAGGTCGGCATGGGGTTTGAGGAGGCGATCCAGGCGGCCGCCGAGACGGCGCCCGCCGCGCTCCGGCGTCCGAGCCTGCCCTTGCCCGTCCGTCGGGCCGCCGGGCCCGAGCGGCGCGCCCATCACGAGCGGTTGCGTGCGATCGCCGCGCGAGCGGGGAGCCTTGCGCCCTTCTGGCTGAAAGAGCTCGAGGCGACGAAGGGGGAACCCTGAAATGGCGCTTGCGTTCATGGGCCTGCTCGCCCTCGTCCTCGCCGCCGGCTGGCTGGCCCTCGAGATCGGGGCGCGCGGCTGGGTTCCCGAACTCCTCGTGGTCCTGGCGCTCGGTTTCGTCGCCGGTCCCGGTGTCACCGCGATCCTCCACGTCAGCGCCGCAACACCCTGGGTGCGTGACGCCCTCGTCCTCGGCGCCGCGCTTCTTCTCTTCGAAGGCACGCAAGACATTCCTCCACGCGCGTTGGCGCCGATGGCGCTCAGCGTCGGCCTCCTCGCGACGCTCGGTGTTGCGGTCACGGCCCTCGTCGTTGCCCTGGCCGCCCGGCTCTTCGCCGCTCTGCCCTGGTCCGCCGCGCTCCTCTTCGGTGCGGCGGTGGCCGCCACCGACCCGGCCGCCACGGCCGCGCTTCTTCGCGCGGGGCGTCTCGCACCGCGCATCCGCACGGCTCTGCTCGGTGAGGCCGCCTTCAACGACGCGGTGTCCCTCGCGCTCGTCACCGTCGGGCTTGGGCTTCTCGCGGGCGCGCGGGGGACGCGGGGGTTTCCGCTCGGTCCGTTGGCGCTCGCGCTTCTTCGTGAAGGGCTCCTCGGCGTCGTCGTGGGCTTCCTCGTCGGGGTGGGCGTACGCCTTGTCCTGGAGCGGGGAGGGGGTGCGCGGCGTCCCCACGCCCCGCTGCTCGTCCTCCTTGCGATCGCGCTGGCCTACGCCCTTGGGGTGGCCGCCGGGGGGAGCGGATTCATCGCGGTCTTCGTGCTCGGGATCGGGCTTCGCGAACGGGGTCCGGGCGTGCGGGGAACGGCGCCCGGCGGACGACGGTTCAGCGAGGCGGCGAACGCCCTCGTGCGGGTCGTGGTCTTCTTTCTTCTCGGGGCGTCGCTCGACCCGCGTGCGTTTCTGGCGCTGCCGCCGCTCGCTCTCGTCGCCGTGCCCGTCGTCCTCGTCCTCGTGGCGCGTCCTCTCGCCGTCGCCCTTTCGATCCTGCCCGACCGTCGCGCCCGTTGGAGCCGTGGCGAAAGCCTCGTTCTCGCCGCCTCGCGCCCGACCGGGGTCGTCCCCGCGATCCTCGCCGCCTTTCTGGCTGCGAGCCCCGTGGCCGGGGCGCGCGAGGCGGCGGCACTCATCGCCGACTGCGTGCTCGTGACCCTCGTGCTCGCCGCGCTCCTCGTCCCGTTCCTGGCGCGCCGCGCCGGGCTCGTGTCAACCCCATCCTAAACATCCTCCCTTTTCTCCCCAAGCTGATCCCCTTTTGTGTAGGAGTTCAGGGGCTCAAGGCAGGTGTGGTGAGCCAGGTGAGTTTGGCTTTTCCGAGGGGGAACGACGCCAGGGGTGATCGGGTGCGGGCTTCCCTTCAGAGTTGGGTTGTGTCTGTCAAGTTGTGCAAATTCCTTTCTGGTATGAGGGAGGATTTCATGAGGCCGCCGGGAGGCGCTTGCGGCGCGGCTCTTCCAAGAGATTCCTGTTGAGGTCGCGGTTGTCCTCAAGCCAGGCCTCATGGGTCTCGACACAGAGAGCCCGCACCAGACGCAGGCAGGACTCGGCATTTTTGTGACAACCGTGTGGCCAGCAGGATTGGTCACGGCAAGGGCAGCATGCGCAGGGAAACGAGGACTGATCGCCATCCCAATATTGCCGCTTCGTTTCCGCAATGATTGACTCTGATCTGCCCGGGTCCAAGGCCCTACTTCCGAACCCCGATGAGGCATGCTTCCACGCCAGAACTTCACTCACGGTTGCACTTCCCACTTGAATCCGCGATGCGATGTCTCAGTGCTTGTTTTGCAGTTGCCGAAGAAAAAGAGCAACTGCCTGGGCGATCCCCAGTGTTGGATCTGGACCCGCGGCCAAGAGCACAGCAAGCGGATGATGCCCCTTGAGTGGATACAGTATCCAGTGCGGCATCACCCGATCACGATTGGGCACCCTACTATAGAAGACATCGCCATAAATATCGAAAGAAAACCGAAAACAACGGGTTCGGTGTCCGGGAAAGAGCGGATGGCGTAAGTGTATTACCCCCCCCCCTCCACCAACTCTACCAACTCCCCACCAGACGACGGCTACGATATGGAACCATGTTGGATGCCCATTGATCCGGAGCGGAGCGAAACGCCACTTTCGGACAAACGCAAGAACATCATTGGCGTGGGCCTTGCTTACGCGGAACCGGCGGAAATCCCTCACCGAAATTACCCGCCCTGAGGTATTGACCCGACCGGCGATCCATTGATATCCCGGATGCATATGCGCACGATGATAATATCTGAATACGCGTGGACACGCCAGATGCGTTTGGATAACGCGCAGCCCGGTGGCGAAGAGCCCACCCGCACCGGGGATGGGGATTTGAACCGGTACGACATGTCCCCACCCACCCGCTCCGGACTGAACTTCCGGAATGTGTACCCCATTCCCCTGTTTTAACGATTTCCTCAGAAGACGCAGGACGCGACCCCAAGCCGAGGGAGTCTCGAATGCTGCCAGCGAAGGCATCCGAGGTGGGGATACCCGCCCTACCCGACGCGGCATCGCACGTACATGCACCCGAGTCTTTATGGGAGCCCGCACGATCGGTCGCATCCAATGAATGGTCGCCACACCGAGTGATGCCGTCCGCGGCAAGGGCGTCATCCACCTGCCCAGCCATATACCCAACAATCCTAATAGGATGGATTCGAAGAGTAACGCAAGTCCCAATCTCAACCACCGTGCCATAACGAATCTCTTCGCAATCTTCTCGGGCGTGACTGGTCCCGGAATTTCTGACGAAATTGAGGTTTGGTTATTGCCATATTAGACCACTGTTGTTGCTCCTGGAAGCGTTCCAGGAAGTAGGCTGAGGCGGGTGACGAGTAGCCCGGCCGACTGTGTGGACGGACTCCGTTGTAGATCCGCCGCCAAGGATTGATCCGTCAGCGGCAGGCCGCGGCGGTGTTGCCGCTTTCGGATCGGCAGGTGCGCAGGCTGTTGCGCCGGTATCAGCGCGAGGGGGCGGCCGGGCTGGTCAGCCGCCGCAAAAGAACAGCGCCGCGAGCGGCTACGGGCGGCGGCCTGATGAAATCTTCCCCCATACCAGAAAGGAATTTGCGCAACTTGACAGATACAGCCGTTGGACAAAGGGGACATGAGACAGTTTTGGGCTAACAGTCGCACCGGTCTCGTCGAGCCTCCCGCGTCCTCTGCGGTAACCTAGGCGCTTTCCTCACCGGAGTCCGAGCATGGCCACCCCTGCCTCGAGCGTTGCTCTCGGGTCCGATCTCAACGGCTACTGCGAGCGGCCGCGGGCGGGCGGTCGGGTCCCCGCGGTGGTGGTCCTCATGGAGGCCTACGGGATCACCGCTCACATCCGCAATGTTTGCCTTCGTCTTGCCCAGGCGGGCTATCTCGCACTCGCCCCGGACTTCTTCCGCGGGACCGTCCTCGGTTACGACGAACGCGAGCGGGTCCTGGCGCTCCTTCCCACCCTGCGCGATGGGGATCTCCTCGAGGATCTCGACCGCGCGCGGGCGTGGCTCGGCGCGCAGGAAGAGGTCGATCCGGAGCGGATCGCCGTCCTCGGTTTCTGCATGGGCGGACGGCTCGCGTATCTCGGGGGGTGTGCCCGCCCCGAGGCGTGGCGGGCGGTCCTCGCCCTCTACGGCGGAGGGATCGCCCCCGAGGGACCCGACCGCTTCGGACGCGAGCCGCCGATCGGCCGCTCGAAGGCCCTCGCCGCTCCTCTTTTCCTCGGCTACGGTGCCGACGATGCCTCGATCCCGCCGGCCGAGCATGCCCGCATCGCCGAGACCCTCTCGGGGCTCGGCAAACGCTATCTCCTCTCGGTCTACCCGGGAGCCGGGCACGGGTTTCTCTGCGAGGAGCGCCCGAGTCACCATCCCCGCGCGGCTCAGGATGCCTGGCGGGACATCCTGTCTTTTCTCGCGAACACCCTCGCCTGATCTCCGGCCGCTCCGGCGGCGCGTCAATTACAATTGACAGGCCCGAGGCGCTTTCGCGCCGCCTCCCTTCGCCGAGGCGCCTGACATGCCCCCGATTCTGCTGGTTTACCGCGGTCCGGCGGAGCCTCCGCAAGGCCCGTCCCGGCGGTCGCCGCTCTTTCTGGTCCTCGCCGCGCGCCCTCCGGACCCGGAGGAGGAAGAGGCGCTCCGCCGGCTCCTCGACGGAGCCGAGAGAGTGCCGCTCGGGCGCGACCGCCCGGCGCTCTACGTCGTTCCCCACCGCGGGACGGTCTCCCCCTGGTCGTCGAAGGCGACCGATCTTGCGCAGCGGATCGGCCTCGGGGTCGTCCATCGTCTCGAACGCGCCTGGTGCTGGGAGGTCGGCGGCACCGGGGATGCTGCGGCACGGCGGGATTTTGTCCGCGCGCATACCGACCGCATGACGGAGGACATCCTCGAGGACCCTCGAGATCTCGAGAGGCTCTTCCACCCGCGTCCCCCCGGGGGACTCGTCGTCTTCGCCCCGGCCGAGGATCCCTCCCGCGCGGTCGCCGAGGGCATCGCGCGTCTCGCCCTCACCCTCGATCGCGACGAGCGGGCGTGGCTGACGGAGCACTACACGCGACTCGCGCGGGCGCCCACCGATGCGGAACTCATGACCTTCGCGCAGATCAACTCCGAGCACTGCCGGCACAAACACTTTCGCACCCCGTGGCGCCTCCCCGACGGGAGCGTGCGGACGCTCTTTTCCTACATCACGGCGACCCACGACGCTCATCCCGGTCCGGTTCTTGTCGCCTATCGCGACAACGCCGCCGTTCTGCGCGGTGTCCCCGGCCGCTTGCCTTTCGCCCCGGGGCCGGGGCGGGTGTACCGGGCGCGGGCGATCCTGCGTCACGCCGTCGTCAAGGCCGAGACCCACAACCACCCGACGGCCATCGAGCCCTTCGCGGGCGCCGCGACGGGCGGGGGAGGAGAGATCCGTGACGAGAGTGCGACCGGCCGTGGCGCCCGCCCGAGCATGGGGTTCACGGGTTTCCTCACCTCGCATCTCGATCTTCCGGAGGGCCGTGAGCCGTGGGAGGAAGGAGCCCTTCCGCCACCCGGACGTTTTGCCTCCGCGCGCGAGATCATGACCCGCGGCCCTCTCGGAGCGGCGGCCTACGGCAACGAGTTCGGCCGGCCCACCCTCGCCGGATTCTTCCGCACCTTCGAAACCCGTCCCGAGGGCGCGGGTCGTCTCGTCCGCGGGTACCACAAGCCGGTGATGATCGCCGGTGGCTCGGGTTATGTCACCGAGGCCTCCTACCGCAAGGGGCGGGTGCGTGCGGGCCTCAAGATCGTCGTCCTGGGGGGGCCGTCCTACCGCATCGGCCTGGGCGGCGGGGCCCTTTCGTCCCAGGGGGCGGGACAGGCGCACGAGGATCTCGATTACGCCTCGGTGCAACGGGGAAACCCCGAGATGGAGCGCCGCGTGCAGGAGCTCATCGACACCTTGGCCGGGGGCGACGGCCCGAACCCCATCGTGGCCATCCACGACGTGGGCGCCGGAGGACTGGCGAACGCCGTGACCGAACTCGTCGCCGACGGCGGCTGTGGGGCGGAGATCGACAGCGACGCGATTCCCCGTGACGACCCGAGCCTCTCGCCGCTGGAACTCTGGTGTAACGAGGCGCAGGAGCGCTATGTCCTCGCGATCGCCGAGGACGATCTCCCGCGGCTTGCCGAGATCGCCCGCCGCGAGCGTTGTCCGTGGGCGGTCCTCGGGACGGTGACGGACCCGCGGCGGATCGTTCTCGCCAACCACGCCGGCGTGCGCGCCGTCGACCTCCCGCTCGATGTGCTCTTTCCCCCGCCCGCCACCGACCCGCGCCCGGCGCCGGAGGCACGCCCGGCGATGCGCGGGGCGCGCGAGGTGGCTTTCCCCACGCGCGCCGAACTTCCCGATCTTCTCCGCCGCGTCCTCCGTGCCCCGGCCGTCGCCGACAAGTCGTTTCTCGTCACCATCGCCGACCGCAGCGTGGGTGGGCGGACGGCCCGTGATCCCCTGGTGGGTCCCCATCAGGTCGCGGTGGCCGACGTCGCCGTCCAGTGCGACGATCTCCGCGGACGGCGCGGGCGTGCCCTCGCCCTCGGGGAACGGCCGCCCGTCGCGCTCCTCGACCCCGCTGCGGCCTCGCGGCTCGCGGTGGCCGAGGCGCTTCTCAATCTTGCGGCGGCCGATGTTCCCGCCCTCACGGAGGTGGCCCTCTCCGCCAACTGGATGGCCGCACGCGGGACACCGGAAGAGGAGCAGGCTCTTCTCCACGCGGTCGAGGCGCTCGGCGCTTTCGCCTCCGCCCTCGGTCTTCCCGTGCCGGTGGGCAAGGATTCGCTCTCGATGGAGACGGTCTGGAACGATCCCGCGGGGGGTGAGCGGTGCGTGCGTTCCCCCGTGAGCCTGGTCGTGACCGCATTCGCGCCCGTCCGCGATGCCGGACGCACCCTCGTCCCGCTCTGGCCCGAAGAGGAGGGGGCGCTCATCCTCCTCGCCCCGGGGCCCGCCCATCGACTCGGAGCTTCGGTTCTCGAGATGGTCCGCGGGGAGGGGGACACGGCCGGGCGGACGCTCGGTTCGCTCGGAGCCCCGCCGGACGTGGAGGATCCGCAGCGTCTCGCGCGTCTCTTCGCCCTCGTCCGTCGCGGTGCTCGCCGGGGCGTGATCCGCGCTTACCACGACCGCTCCGACGGAGGGCTCGTCGTCACACTCCTCGAGATGGCCTTCGCCTCCGCGCGGGGGTTCGAGATCACTCTTCCGGGGAAGGCCGATCCCTGGGCCGAGCTCTTCGCGGAGGAGGCGGGGGCGGTCGTGGAGGTCGCTCCGCGGGACGCGGCCGGACTTGTTCGCGCCGCCCATCGCGCGGGCCTCTACGCCTGTCTTCTCGGCCGAAGCGGCGGGGACGATCGCGTGCGTCTCCTCGAGGCCGGGGGGGGCCTTCTCCTCGAGGAGAGCCTGGTCGATCTTCGTCGCGCGTGGTCGCGCCTCTCGTGGCGGATGCGGGCGCTTCGCGACACGCCGGAGAGCGCCGAGGAGGCCTACCGGAGCGAGGCGGAAGCGGCCGGCGTGAACGCCCACGCCGAGGGTGTGCACGAAGCTCCCGCCGTGGGTCTCGCCGTACGGCTGCCCCGGGCCCTGACGGACGGGTCCGCGCCGAGGCCCGCGCGTGGGCCGCGCCCGCGCGTGGGCATTCTGCGTGAGGAAGGGACGAACGGGCATCTCGAACTCACGGAGGCCTTTGCGCGTGCGGGTTTCGCGGCGGTCGATCTTCCGATGAGTGAAGTGCATCGTCGCCCGGCCCTCCTCGCCCGTGTGGACGTCCTGGCCGCCGGCGGGGGCTTCTCGTACGGCGATGTGCTCGGCGCGGGACGCGGCTGGGCGCTGGCCCTCGCCCGCGACCGTCGGCTTCGTCGCACGCTCGCCCGCTTTCTTGCCGATCCCGGAACCCTCGCCCTCGGGATCTGTAACGGCTGCCAGATGTTCGCAGCCCTCGCGGCCTTGACCCGCGCGGACGAGGACGAGCTGGTTCCGGGTGCCCGGGGCTGGCCGATCTTCGTCGGCAACGCTTCGTGCCGCTTCGAGAGTCGCTGGGTGAATCTCGCCGTCCGTCCGGACCCGGCCGCGGTCGAGAGTCCGTGGCTTGTGGGCCTCGAGGGCGCGCTTCTCCCCGTCCCCGTCGCGCATGGGGAGGGGCGCGCGCTCTGGAAGGACGCGGACGGCGCCCGCGATCCGCGGGTCGTCCTCCGTTACGCCGATGCGCGGGGGGTGCCGACGACGCGCTACCCCCTCAACCCGAACGGCTCGCCCGCAGGGGCGGCGGGTGTGGTCAACGCGGACGGGCGTATCCTGATCCTCATGCCGCATCCCGAGCGGGCGTTCCGCACCCTCCAATACTCCTGGCGTCCCCCGCAGTGGGGCGAGGACGCCCCCTGGCTCTGGCTCTTCCGTAACGCCCGTGATCACCTGAAGGGCGGGCGGGGGGGCGCGATGATTCGTTCCCCACTGAGGAGAGTCGATCATGACGACCCGCTACCGTGACGTGACCCTCCGCGCCCCGCGCGGCCGCGAATTGAGCTGCCGCGGCTGGGTGCAGGAGGCTGCGCTCCGCATGCTCCACAACAATCTCGATCCGGAGGTCGGCGAGAATCCGCGCGAGCTCGTCGTCTACGGCGGACGCGGCCGCGCCGCGCGCAACTGGGAGTGTTTCGACGCCATCGTGCGCACGCTCCGTCGTCTCGGGGATACCGAGACGCTCCTCATTCAGTCCGGAAAACCCGTCGGCGTCTTCGAGACCCACGCCTTCGCCCCGCGTGTGCTCATCGCGAACGCGAACCTCGTGGCCCGCTGGGCGAGCTGGGAAGAGTTCGACGAGCTCGACCGCAAGGGCCTCATGATGTTCGGCCAGATGACCGCAGGCTCGTGGATCTACATTGCCTCGCAGGGGATCGTCCAGGGCACTTACGAGACCTTCGCCGAGGCCCTCCGGCGTCACTACCCGAAGGACGATCCCGGGCGCAAGTGGATCCTCACCGGCGGGCTCGGCGGCATGGGCGGCGCCCAACCCCTGGCGGCCCTTGCCGCCGGGACGAGTCTTCTCGCCGTCGAGGTCGATCCCGAGCGCATCCGTCGCCGTCTCGAGACGGGCTACCTGGAGCGTGAGGCGAACCATCTCGACGAGGCCCTCGGGCTCATGCGCGAGGCGACCGACCGCGGCCGGCCGACCACCGTCGGGCTCCTCGGCAACGCCGCCGAAGTCTTCGAGACGATCGCCCGCGGTGGGTATCGACCCGATCTCGTCACCGATCAGACCTCGGCCCACGACCCGCTCTACGGTTACGTGCCGGTCGGGTACGACGTCGCTCAGGCGCGTGCGCTCCGCGCCGACGACCCCGGCCGGTACCGCGCGCTGGCGCTCGCCTCGATCGCCCGTCACGTCCGGGCGATGCTCGCCTTTCACGACGCCGGGGTGCCGACGTTCGATTACGGGAACAACATCCGGGCCATGGCGCGTGAGGCGGGCGTCGAGCGCGCCTTCGATTTCCAGGGGTTCGTCCCCCTCTACGTGCGCCCGCTCTTCTGCCGCGGCCGCGGACCCTTCCGCTGGGCGGCCCTCTCGGGCAACCCCGAGGACATCCGGCGCACGGACGCGAAGGCCCGCGAGCTGTTCCCGGACGATGCGCATCTGCACCGCTGGCTCGATTTCGCCCAGCAACGCATCCACTTCCAGGGTCTTCCGGCGCGCATCCTCTGGCTCGGCTACCGTGAGCGTGACCGCCTCGGGCTCGCCTTCAACGAGATGGTGCGCCGCGGCGAGCTCGAGGCCCCGATCGTGATCGGCCGCGACCACCTCGACGGAGGCTCGGTCGCCTCCCCCTACCGTGAGACGGAGGCCATGCGCGACGGTTCGGATGCGGTCGCCGATTGGCCGATTCTGAATGCGCTTCTCAACACCGCGAGCGGCGCCTCCTGGGTGAGCGTGCATCACGGGGGCGGGGTCGGGATGGGGTATGCCGAACACGCCGGGGTGGTCATCGTTGCCGACGGCTCCGAGCGGGCCGAGCGTGCGCTTCGTCTCACCCTCACCAACGATCCCGGGACCGGTGTCATGCGTCACGCGGACGCCGGCTACGAGGAGGCGATCGAGACCGCACGCCGTCTCGGGCTCGACCTTCCGATGCTTGGGGCGTGAGCGAAGAGACGCCGCCCACCGCACCGGAAGACGGGGGCTCCACTCCCGGGCGGCTTCGGCCGGAAGCCCGGCGGCTCATCATGATGCGCGCGGCCCGCAGCTTCGGGCAGGGCGCGATGGTGGTCGATCTCGCCCTCTACCTCGCGCGTCTCGGCTGGAGCGGGGTGATGATCGGGGGCGTGCTCACCGCCGGTGGGCTCCTGGCCGGGTCGCTCGCGCTCTTCGTCGGGCCGGCGAGCGACCGGCTCCGCCGGCGGCCCTTTCTCGTCGGCAACGAGATCCTCACCGTGCTTTGCGGGCTCACCGCCTTTCTCACCCGCGAGCCGATGCTCCTCGTTCCGGCGATCGTGCTCGCGAGCTTCGGACGCGGCGCGAACGGTTCGGCCGGCCCGTTCACCCCGGCCGAACAGGCGTGGCTCGCGCTCCTCGTCCCGCCGCAGGATCGGGGACGGGTCTACAGCCTCAACGTCGCCGTGGGCTTCTTCGGCATGGGCACGGGGGCGCTGCTCGCCGCGCTGCCCGGACTGATTCCCGATCCCCTCCTGGGCTACCGCCTGCTCTTCCTCGTGCCCGCGCTCGGGAGCGCCTTCAACCTCTTCCTCCTTGCCCGGACCCACGAGCCGTCGCGCTCCCGGATCCGCCGCGAGCGGGCCGAGCGCGCGCGGCGTGAGCCTCCCCACTCGAAACGCGCGCGCGTGCGCCGCCGACGCGAGAACCGGCACCTCGCGCGACTCGTGGCGCTCAACGCCGTGAACGGTTTCGCGATCGGCCTCATCGGCCCGCTCATGCCCTACTGGTTCCACCTCCGCTTTGGGGTGGGTCCGGCGGCGATCGCCCCGGCGATGGCGGTGGTCTTCGCCATCACGGCCGTGGCCTCGCTCCTCGCCGGACGGCTGAGCGCCCGCATCGGGCTCGTCAACTCCGTCGTCCGCCTGAGAATCATCGGCTTCGTTCTCCTTCTTCTGCTTCCTCTCGTCCCTTGGTACTCCCTCGCGGCGGTGATCTACATCCTCCGCTCGGCGGCGAACCGAAGTTCGGTGGGCGCGAGACAGGCGGTCGTCGTCTCGCTCGTGGACGACGAGCGGCGCGGCTTCGCCGTGAGCCTGAATGCCGCTTCTTTCGTCATCCCCCAAGCGCTCGGCCCGACGCTCGGGGGCTACTTCCTCGACGCGGGTCTCCTGGTCCTTCCGTTCTATATCGCCGCCCTCCTGCAAGGCAGCTACATCTGGGGGTACTGGCGGGCGTTCCGCGGGCTCGAGGCCCAGACGGCTTCCGCGACGACATAACGGTCTTCGTGAAGCGGCGGGCCGTGGGGAGCGCTCCGTCGCGGGTCCCGCGCTCGCCGTTCGGGCGAGGAATCCCTGGTCGTGGGGGAAGCGCGGACGCCCTCGCCGCTTTCCGTGCCGGGCCTACCCCTCCGCGCCCGAAGAGAGGGCCCGCGCGCGGATGGAGGTTCGCAGCAGCCACTTCTCGCCCTCGAGGATCGGCCGGCCTTCGTGGAGGAGACGTTCGTCGCGGCGACCCTGAGCGTCCGCGTTGCGGTGCCAGACCGCCCCCTGGGTCCGCCCCGGAACCGTGAGCCCCAGGCGCGGGTAGAGGGTCTCGCCCCCCCGGCGGGCGGCGGAGAGCGTAACGAGGAACGTGAGGAGGCGCTGGCCGCCGTGATCGCCGCGGCGGCGGGCTTCGGCGAGCCTGGTCTCGTCGAGGGCGTCGACGTGCGGTCGGTAGCGGTTCCCGGGGAGATAGCGGAGGACGGAGAACGGCTCGATGCGCTCTTCCGGAACACCGAGGAGCGCGCGCAGGCGTGCGCGCAGGCCGTGGACGACGACGTCGGCGCGGGTGAAATCGAGAAGCGCCGAGAAGCCGTCGAAACTCTCGTGTTCGTGCGAGCTCTCCTCACCGAGTTCGCCCACGAGCGCACCGCTCGGCCGAAGTTCGTGGTAGACGAGTTCCATCACGTGCGCGCAGTCGGGAAGAGACGCAAAGGTGGCGGTTTCGGCAACGAGCCCCTCGGGATCGAGGAGACGGACGGGAGGGAGATCGAGGGCCGCCCGCTCCTCGAGTTCCCACGAACCGCCTCCGCTGCCGACGGGCGGAAGAGAGACGGGTTCGAGACGAAGCCCGAGCGTGTGCCCGACGGGCGCGAAACGCTCGGCGATCCAGCTGTGGAAACGCCCACCGTCCGCGAGAAGAGCGGGATTCCGCCGCTCGAGTTCGGCGACGGCCTGTTCGAGATGCGTGGCGTATCCGGCCAGGAGGCGGTAGGCGCTCTCTCCCCGCTGCCGCGCGTCGTCCTCGATCGTGCCGTCGATCTCTTCGAGGAGTGTGGTCCCGTGCGGATAGCGGAAGTCGGCGGCAACCCGCGCGCAGGCCCAGGCGAGATCGGGGCGGGTCAGGCTCCCGCCGTGCCCCGCCCAGCGCCAACCGAGGCGGAGGAAGCCGTAGGGGGAGGCAAAGGCCGCGGCCCAGAGGAGCGCCCGGTCCGCGGCCAGCGGGTCGGGAGGGGTCCCGAGACCGTATTCGAAGGCGTAGGCGAGATGGCCGAAACCGATGGGGTAGCCGCTCCGGGCGGTCTCGAGCCAGCACTCGAGGGCGCGACGGGCGGAGCGTTCCACTCCGAGCCCGAGAAGGTGGAGGTCCCCGAGCCGGTCGCGCGCCGCCGGGTGTCCGCCCCGGGCGGCCAGCGCGTAGTAGCGGGCGGCCTCCCGCCAGCGGTCGGGGAGAGCCACGATCTGGGCGTGGAGGTCGGCCACATGAAGGGCGGCGAGGACGTCGCCTTCTTCGGCCAGGGCGCGAAGGGAGCCGAGCGCCTCGGCGAACGCGGGTTCGGCGTACCGACTCTGCCGGAGGGTGGCGAGGGCGTTCTCGCGTTTCTGTTCCTGAGGGGAATCGGAGGCGGGCACGGCGGGAGGCGGTTGCGGAGTCCCCCGCATGATGCCACAGGGGGTGCCTCGCAGCGCGCGCGACTTGTGTAAGATTCCGCAAGAGGGGGTCGGCCCCCGTTTGTCCGAGACGATCCCATGACCCACCCCCGGCGAGGACCCACCTCCAGCCTTTTCCGCCGCAAGCCCGTCGCCGAACTTCTCCGCGAAGTCGGGGACCGCGGAGGTCTGCGCCGTGTCCTCGGGCTCGGGCATCTCACCGCGATCGGCATCGGGGGCATCATCGGCGTCGGGATCTTCGTCCTCACCGGGCACGTCGCCGCCACCATGGCCGGGCCGGCGGTGGCGCTCTCCTTCGTCATCGCCGGGATCGCGAGCGGCGCCTCGGCGCTCTGTTACGCCGAGTTCTCGGGGCTCATCCCGGTGAGCGGGAGCGCCTACACGTACAGCTACGCGGTCCTCGGGGAACTCCCGGCGTGGCTCATCGGCTGGGATCTCCTTCTCGCCTACGCCCTCATCGTCGCGGTCGTGGCCGGCGGTTGGTCGGGGTATGTGCGGGCGCTCCTCACCACGGCGGGGGTGCACCTTCCGCTCTGGGCGCAGGGGGCCTGGGGGAGCGCACCGGGGCATCGCTTCGACGTGATCGCGGCCGCGGTCGCCCTTCTCATCACCGCGCTCCTGAGCCTCCGCACCGAGTGGGGCGCGCGTTTCAACAGCACGGTGGTGGCGATCAAGGTTCTCGGGGTCGTCCTCGTGATCGTCGTCGGGGCGTTCTACGTGCATCCGGCGCACTGGCATCCCTTCATGCCCTTCGGCTTCTCGGGGGTGCTCGCCGGAGCGGCGGTCGTGTTCTTTGCGGTCTTCGGCTACGACACACTCACGACGGCCGCCGAGGAGGCGCGCGACCCGCAACGCGACCTCCCGCGTGCGGTCGTCCTCTCGCTGGCCATCTCGATGGTCCTTTACATCGCCATGTGCCTCGTGCTTACCGGGATGGTGCCTTACGGGCTCCTCAACAACAACGCGCCGGTCGCCAACGCCTTCGGCGAGATCGGCGTGCACTGGGCGATGGTGGTGGTCGCCGTGGCCGCAATCGCCGGGATCACGAGTGTGCTCTTCGCCTTCCTTCTGGCCGCCGCCCGCATCGCCTTCGCGCTGGCCCGCGACGGCTTCCTTCCTGGGTGGTTTGCGGGCGTGCATCCCCGGCGCGGAACGCCGCAGCACGCCACGGTTCTCCTCGGAGGCCTCATTGCCGTGGTGGCCGGACTCTTCCCGATCACGGCCGTCGCCCGGCTCGTCAACATCGGCATGCTTGTCGTCTTCATCGTCGTCTGCTCGGCGGTCGTTGTCCTTCGCCGGCGTCAGCCCGAGCTGCCGCGGAGTTTCCGCACACCGCTCGTCCCCTACCTTCCCGCCGTCGGGATCCTTTTTTCGCTTGCCCTGATCGCCGGTCTTCCGCCGCTCACCGATCTTCTCTTCGTCGTCTGGATGATCGTGGGCTTCGTCCTCTATCTCGGTTACGGACGGAGAAGGAGCACGCTCGCCGAAGCGGCCGGAGGATCGACGGGCGGATCTTGATCTCAGGGAGCTCCCGCCGGATGCGGCGGTCGGGCTCGATGCGTACCCGTTTCCCGCGCGCTTTCAATTCGAGGGGGGATCACCAGGGCGACGTTTGGATAGTCCTGACCCGATCTCCTTGACGGCAGCAAGGGAGGGATACACGCTCGTACAGGACCCTGTGGGTGGGCGAAGAATGACAAGGCCTCGAGGCGCCTAGGAGCGCCTCAAAGGTTCCCTGACGAACGGGTGGTCCGGTATGGCGTCGAAGAACGTCGCCGGCAAGATTTTCCGGCCCGCTCTCACTGTGACAAAGGTTATCGCGGGTTATCGCGACCCGATGCGTAAGACGGGGGGCGAAAACCGCTCTCGACCGTCACGAACCGCCGCCTTCGTCATAAGATCGGAAACCTTGACATCTCCCCGGTGAAGGAGGCGGTCCGGAGGTTCTGCCGCATCGGATGGATCCGGTATTCGGGAGTTTCACGGCAGGATGTCCTGCGAGCATCTTCTGGATGTGACTCCCCGGATATCCCACGACGATTGACGCCCTGCTCTTCCGGGACCGGTACGGGCTTGGAGCCGGCCTCACTCCTCAGATCCCGAAAATGAATGCCCATGCCGAACGCTTCAATCGCACCCTCCAGGAATCCTTCGTCGACGACCACGAAGACCGGCTCTTCACCGATCTCGCCCTCTTCAACCAGAAACTCGCCGATTGGCTGGTGTTCTACAACGCCGAGCGCTCTCACCATCGTCACGGTTCGCGCTCCCCCCTACAATTCCTCCTCCAACACCACCCCGAGTGCCAAAGGTGGCGGACGCATACAAGCGCTTGACAAACTCGGGGGGGGGGGGGCTAGACTTGCAGGCAGAGGGGGAGTGACCCCCGGTATGAGATGCGATCCAACCCGCATCAAGGAGTACACTCATGACATCCACTCGATCCCATCGTTTTCTGACCCTAGGCTTCATGATTTCCGTGGCCGTGTCCTTTATGCTCCCGGTCAGCCGGGCAATGGCTACCGGTCTGATCGTCCAGGAATGCACCAGTTGTACCTCGCTCGCCGCTTTTCAAAGTGATGCTTATTCCACGCCGATCCCCGCGAGTGTCTATTCAGGCACCAGGATGTCTGTACTGTTCGAAATCGTCAACCCGGGGGCTCATCTCCTCGCGAGCATCACTGTACGTGGCTTCTGTATCTCGACAGCGGACGGCGCCCCCTGCAGGTGGAACTACGTCTGGACAGACAACACGAACTCGATGGCCGAGCTGGAACAGGCCTTCGCAGTGGTCGCGCCGCAACTTGCGATCAGAATCCCCTCAAGTGTGGCCAGCACCTTTACGGGAACCGCCCAGGCTTCGGCCGTGAGCGCCTGGCTCGCTCAGGAGAGTTCTGGTGTCGCCGTACCTCTGGGGACGGTCACTGTGACAACCTTTCCCGACGGTTCAAGCGCGGAATACCAGGTCACGGGGACCAACCCGACGAGTTACAGTTTTGTGTCCGGATCCGGTGCTGCTGCAAACGGCGACCCCGAAAGTGATAGTGGCGTCGTGCTTACCCCTGCTACCTACGAACCGCTGACATCGTCACTTACGTTCAATGTTCCCCAGCCTTCACCCAAGCTTCTGGCACTGCTTGCCCTCGATGAGGCGGTTGAGTCGGCGAATATCGGACCCCACAAATGCACTACCCAGGCATGCGAGTCTGGGGAATCGGAGGCGATGGAGGATACCCTGAACGGGGACATTCAGGGGGAGGCGGCAGGGGCGTTCAGATCATGGTATTGCTCGACAAACCCTACCCCCCCCTGTTGAAATCGAGCAGGTTGACGCACCTCATGTGAGTGTGCATAGTAAATATTTAGAGTAGTTCGAACCCGTCAGCGAGTGCATCGTGGGTTCGGCGAGCGAACAGAGCGTTGATCCCAGCAGGGAAAGGCTCACCCTGGCTCCGCGCGTGTGCTCGGCGGGCACAGCGCCTTAGGAGGGGTAGGGTTGAGCAGGTGATACAACCGATCGCCTCTGCGTCCTGCATCGCGAGCTCGATCGGATTTCCTGAGAGCGCCTGGAGTGCCCCCGATTTTTCGGACGGAAGTCAGGTTTAGGATAGCCTGATGGAGGTCCAAGATGAAGAAGCGATTTTCGGAAGAACAGATCGTCAAAATTCTGGGCGAAGCGGCTGCGCACGGTATGCCCGCGACGGCGCGCGAGTACAACGTATCGGAGCAGACGTTGTATCTGTGGCGCCGGAGGTTCGAGGGGATGGAAATCCGCCTGGCGGTCGAGCTCAAGCGCCTGCAGCAAGAGAATGCCCACTGAAGCAGCGGGTGGCCGAGCGGGATCCGGAGCTCGAAGTGATGAAGGAGATCGTCGCAAAAAACTCTGAGCGTGCCGGCATGGCGAGAGTGTGCCCGGCACGCGCAACACTGCGGGGTCAGCCAGGTGCGGGGCGGGCGTGCTGGATATTTCATACGGCGCATGCACTACGAGGCGAAACGCCCGTCACCAGAGGCGGCGCGCTGGTTGAATGGATGCGCAAACGGGTAGGTGAGCAGCCCGATTGGGGCTATCGGCTGGTCTGTGGGGGAATGCCCGCAATCAGGGTTGGTACGTGAGCCTCCATCGGGTACACCGGCTTTGGCAGAAATACGCCCTGCGGCAGCCTCAACGGGCGCCGCGGCGCAAGATGGTCACCGGGGCGAAGCTCACTCCCGCGCCACGGATGCGCAATCACATCTGGTGCTATGACTTCGTGCACGATCGGGATGCCGCGGGGCGTGTCATTCGCTGCCTCACTGTGAAGGACGAAGCGAGCGCCGATGCGCTCGCGGTGGTTCCCGTCCGTGCGTACAACGCGGCCGACGTGCGTGCCGTTCTCGAGTGGCTCGTCCGGGAATATGGCGATCCGGCGTATCTGCGCAGCGACCGGGGCAGCGAGTTCATGGCGGCCACTCTGCGCGAGTGGCTGGCCGCCAACCGCATCCAACCCGCCTATCTTGATGCCGGCAAGCCTTGGCAGAACGGCTCGAGTGAGAGCTTCAACGGCACCCCGCGCCGCGGCTGCCTCAATCGCTACGGGTTCCACGGCATCGAAGCCGCCGCAGCTCGGATGGAACAATGGCGGCGGATCTACAACGGAGTCCGTCCACACAGTCGGCTGGGCTACTCGTCACCCGCCTCAGCCTACTTCCTGGAACGCTTCCAGGAGCAACAACAGGTGGGGTGAATTCAACTTCGAAGTGCAACATCGCTGACAGGCCGAGTGGGCGAGCTGCGGTCGGATCGTGGCTTTTCCGACCAGCCAGTCGAAGGAGCAGCGATGAAGCCCTACACGCCGCTCACCCAGGAGTCACGATACCCGATGGACGCCTACCGTCAAGCCGGGCTGAACCAGACCGAGACCGCGAAAAAACTTCGGGTGGACAAATCGACGATTTCGCGGGAGATTCGCCGCAACCGTGGCCAACGGGGCGACCGGGCCCAGCCGGCGCACAAGCGCTGTCTGGCCCGCCGGGCCGAGAGCCATGGATCCCGGATCGGGGGGTCGGACTGGCAACGGGTGGAGACCCTGATTCGGCAGGAGTGGAGCCCGGCAGAAATCCGGGAGCGGCTCACCCAGGAAGGCCAGCGGCCGATCAGCCACGAGTGGATCTATCAGTATCTCAAGCGGGACCGGCAAGACCGGGGGACCCTGTACCGGTCGCTACGCTGTCAGCGACAACGACGCAAGCGTCATGGCCGGCCGGAGCGGCGGGGACACCTGAAAAACAGGGTCAGCATCGAGGCCCGCCCGGCCCTCGTGGAACGTCGTTGCCGGATCGGGGACGGGGAAGGCGATACCCTGATCAGGCCTCGGCATCCGGGGGTCCTCGTCTCCCACGTGGAACGCCGCTCGGGCTATCCCTTGCTCGCGGCCCTGCCGCGACGGACCGCCCCCGCCTTCCGGGAAGCGACCGTGACCCTCCTCGGCCCATTCCGGGACCGGGTGCATACGCTCACGCTGGACAATGGGACGGAGGGAGCCGAACACGAACGGATCGCCCAGTCCCTGGGCGCCGCCGTCTACTTTGCTCATCCCTACCATTCCTGGGAGCGGGGCACGAACGAAAAGACCCATGGGCTGATCCGCCAGTACCTCCTCAAGCACCGGGACCTAAGCACCGTCACCCGCAAGGAACGGAATCACGCCACCGAGCGCCTCAATCACCGCCCCCGAAAGCGACTGGGCTTCCGAACCCCCTATGAGGCATTCTTCCACACCCGAACTTCACTCACAGTTGCACTTCCAACTTGAACCCGCGTGGTCTAATATGGCGATTATGGCGATAACCAAACCTCAACTTCGTCCGAAATTCCGGGACCAGTCACGCCCGAGAGGATTGCGAAGAGATTTGTCATGGCACGGTGGTTGAGATTGGGACTTGCGTTATTCGTCGAATCCATCCTATTAGGATTGTTGGGTATATGGCTGGGCAGGTGGATGACGCCCTTGCCGCGGACGGCATCACTCGGTGTGACGGCCATTCATTGGATGCGACCGATCGTGCGGGCTCCCATAAAGACTCGGGTGCATGTGCGTGCGATGCCGCGTCGGGTAGGGCGGGTATCCCCACCTCGGATGCCTTCCTTGGCAGCATTCGAGACTCCCTCGGCTTGGGGTCACGTCCTGCGTCTTCTGAGGAAGTCGTTAAAACAGGGGAATGGGGTACACATTCCGGAAGTTCAGTCCGGAGCGGGTGGGTTGGCACATGTCGTACCGGTTCAAATCCCCATCCCCGGTGCGGGTGGGCTCTTCACCACCGGGCTGCGCGTTATCCAAACGCATCTGGCGTGTTATCAACCATTCGCTTTCAAATATATTGCGCATCGGGGATATCAATGGATCGCCGGTCGGGTCAATACCTCAGGGCGGGTAATTTCGGTGAGGGATTTCCGCCGGTTCCGCGTAAGCAGGGCCCACGCCACTGCTTATCTAACGTTGGTCCGAAAGTGGCGTTTCGCTCCGCTCCGGATCAATGGGCATCCAACATGGTTCCATATCGTAGTCGTCATCTGGTGGGGACCTGGTATACGGGTAATACACTTACGCCATCCGCTCTTTCCCGGACACCGAACCCGTTGTTTTCGGGTTTCTTCCGATATTTATGGCGATGTCTTCTATAACAAGGTGCCCAATCATGATCGGGTGATGCCACACTGGATACTGTATCCACTCAAGGGGCATCATCCGCTTGCTGTGCTCTTGGCCTGGGGTCCAGATCCAACACTGGGGATCGCCCAGGCAGTTGCTCTTTTTCTTCGGCAACTGCAAAACAAGCACTGAGCCATCGCATCGCGGGTTCAAGTGGGAAGTGCAACCGTGAGTGAAGTTCTGGTGTGGAAGCATGCCTCATCGGGGTTCGGAAGTAGGGTCTTGGACCCGGGCAGATCAGAGTCAATCTGTCAAGGCAAAGTAGAAATGTCCGCTTTTGGGCAAGATAAAGATGTCCGGTTGGTTGATGAAGGGGTTGTGATGAACGAGCGGCGCCAGGGGTGATCGGGGCCGGGGTGCCATGCCTTCTTGCGGTGTGACTTTCCGAGGATCTCGTCGACCGGTGCGTTGAGGGTTTTGCCATCGACCGGGGACGGGACGTCCCGGGCCGGGTCCAAGACCTTGGAGGGCAACACCTCCCGCCCGGCGATGAGCTCCACACGGCCGTCGGCATGCACCAGCGCATCGACCTTCCTTCCCCGCAGCGCATAGCGGGGTGCGCCATGGGTCTGCACGATGTCACGCTGCCGCCTAAAGGACACCACCAGGTCTTTGGACAGGGTGCGGGGATGATGAATCACACAGATCCGGGCGAGCTCGGTTGCCGTGCCTTCGTAGGGCCGGTGCGCATCTTCGGGGTCGAACGGTGCGGGCGCGAAGCGGGCATTGTGTTCGGCCAGAGACCCGGGCAGCCAGGCGTGGACCGCGTCGATGTCAGCCAGGCCCGCCAGGCGCATAGCCTTGACGAGACGATCCTGCAAGGTCTGGAACAGCCACTCCACTCGCCCTTTGGCTTGCGGAGTCAAGGCCTGGATCGTGGCGATGCCAAGATGGCCCGTGGCGCGTTGGAACGGGGTGGGCGCGGCGTCTTCCGGATCGTGCTTGGTGAATAGGCCATGCCGGTCGCTGGAGAGGGCCGCCGGACAGCCGTCGGCCGTCACGTATGCCTCCGGCACCGAGAGATACGCCCGGCGGCCCTCGACGGGCACGAAGCGGGCCGCCATGACCCGGCTGGTGGCATCATCGATAAAGGCGATCAGGCCACAGCGCGGGGCACGGCCCTCAAACCAGTCGTGCGCGCTGCCGTCGATCTGCACCAACTCCCCTGCCCGTGCCCGGCGCGGTCGGGGCGGATGGACGCGAGGCGCACGCGGACGTTTGGCTTGCCAAAGCCCTGCCTCGATCATCCAGCGGCGGAGGGTCTCCTTGGAGAGGCGAAAACCCTCGGCACGCAGATGCTCCACTGCCTCCAGGAGCTGCGCTGGCTGTACGACCGGCGGGATCTCGCGGAGGCCCAACGAGACCTGGCGGCGTGGCTGACGAAGTGGTCGACGAAAGATCCCAAGCTCACGAACGGGGTCGAGGACAAAATCGGCGAGACACTGACCTTTGACCGTCTCCCCCAGGCCCACCACAAGCCTCTGAAGAGCGCGAACATGCTGGAGTGCTTGAACGAGGAGATCAAGCGCCGCACCCGGGTGGTGCGGATCTTCCCCAATACCGAGTCCTGCCTGCGTCTGGTGCGGGCTCTCTGTGTCGAGATTCCTGAAGCCTGGCTTGAGGACAATCGTTATCTCAACATGGATCTCTTGAAAGAGCAGTGCCGCGAGCGGCTACGAGCGGCGGCCTAATGAAATCCTCCCTCATGCCCGGGAGGAATTTGCACAACTTGACAGACACAACCTTCTTGGCACATCGCCTTCCGCGGCCCAGTTGGGCTTTGGCTTAATGCATAAGTGACCAATCACGACTTGTACCTTTGTGCAGGATCGGTTATATACTTTTGGCATGACCGAAGATTTATTTTCGCAGGCTCATCAAGTAGCCGACTTTTTCGGCCGTGCTGTATCACCAAAGTTTGAGCTTGGCGCTTACGAGGCGCTTTGGGCGAAGCAGGGCGTTTGGTTCAAGTCAATCGCCAAACAATTCCGGGCAAGGCCAAGTGCCATCCCGTCCGACTTCGTTTCCGCAGATGAAGCTGAAAAATATTCCATGCTCGCCTTGAACGCGATCCGAGACGCTGGCATCAAGCACTTTGGAATTCGCATTCACGGAGCGGGTGATTACCCTCAGCATCTTCGTGATGCTGAACATCCTGTTGAACTTCTGTACTTCCAAGGCGTTTGGGATCTCGTTAACTCGCCGTGCGTTGCGGTTGTCGGAACCCGTAAGCCAACTGAAGAGGGAATACGACGAACCGAGAAGCTGGTTCGTGCCCTTGTCGATGATGGGTTTACCGTGGTCTCCGGACTTGCGCGAGGGATCGACACCGTCGCGCATAAAACTGCTATCGGGTCCGGTGGGTTTACCATAGCAGTGCTCGGTACGCCGATTACCAAATTCTATCCGCCAGAGAATCGCGCGTTGCAGCAACGGATCGCTGATGAACACCTGATCATCAGTCAAGTGCCGATTGTTCGGTATTCCCAGCAGCACGTGGGAGCAAACCGATACTTTTTCCCCGAGCGAAATGTCACGATGTCGGCGTTGACTGTGGCGACCATCATCGTGGAGGCAGGCGAGACTTCTGGCGCGTTGATACAGGCCCGACATGCCCTGAAACAGGGGCGTAAGCTATTTATTCTTGAGAGCTGTTTCCAAAACCCGTCGCTGAGCTGGCCTGAGAGGATCGCAGGGCTGGGTGCTATTCGGGTCGCGGACTACAAAGAGATCAGGAGACACCTTGCTTCCACGAATTCCAGAAAAACTGTGGAAAGTTGACGATTCCACGGTCGGTGACCATTTTTGCCTTGCTGCTGACGACCAGTGTTACTACATTTGGGAGTACACGGCTAATAAACGATTCGATTTCAGTCCAACGAACCAATTGATCGTAAACCTAAAGATTAAGCCTCGTGAGACCAACCGAGCTTACTTCAAGAAGCAAGCAATCGACCACGCAGCACAAGCATTGCGCAGCTTGGTGGAGCAGGAGGCTGCCGAGCGGTACTTGACATTCGTCCCTGTGCCTGGGTCCAAGGCCTTTGGTCACCCGGATTTTGATGATCGTATGTTGAAAGTGCTCAACCAAGCCTTTCAGGGGTGGGAAACAGATATTCGGCCAATGCTCGAGCTCAGTGAAAGTATGCCTGCGGATCACGAAGCCAAGGATCGTATAGCAACCGAAGATCTATCAAACATGATGAGACTTAACGAGCACTTGCTCGCCGCTCCGCGCTCAATCATCGTTATTGTCGACGATGTTCTCAACAGCGGCAAGCACTTCAATGTAGCGAAGACCTTAATTTCACGTCAGTTCCAAGATAAGGAAATTCGAGGCCTGTTTCTTGCCCGATGCATTCGCAATAGCACCTCAGCTCAGTGAATATCGAAAATATATGAAGGTAACTTCGACATCGCAGGGCAACTTCGTGGGCGGGCGGGTGAGCTGTGGTTGGATAGTGGCTTGCCTGACTCGCCGGCCGAAGGAGCACCGAGGAGTGGACCCATCGGCGATTTCATGGGAGACTTGCCGCTCGGAGCTCGGCACCGGGCTGAGCTCACGGGACCCCGGGTGGCCGACGAGGCGGCAAAATGCTTACGGTCTTGCCGTGGGAAGGACGCCGGTGAACGAGCCGGACGAGACCGGTCAGACGTCAGGGACGGGTAGTGTACGGACTTGTGTGCAAATTCAGAGGTCATGGTATGAGGGATATTAGTCAACCCCATGTCCTGAGGAGGGACCATACCATGACCGTGAAGAAGCATAGCACCAACGCGATCGACCTCAAAGCCCTCGTGGCGGAAGACTGTGACTGGATGAAATCTTTGATCAAAGCGGCTGTCCAGGAGGTCCTGGAGGCCGAGATGACCGAGCTCCTGGGGGCCGGCCCCCACGAACGCCACGAAGGCCGCCAGGGCTACCGGGCCGGCTATTACGAACGCGGCCTGGTGACTCGTGTCGGCAAGCTCGAACTCCGGGTCCCCCGGGACCGTCACGGTCAGTTCCAGACCGCCCTCTTTGAGCGCTACCAGCGCTCGGAGAAGGCGTTCGTAGCCGCCTTGGCGGAGATGTACGTGCAAGGCGTCTCCACACGGAAGGTGAAGGCCATCACGGAGGAGCTCTGCGGGCACAGCTTCTCGGCCTCCAGCATCAGCGTCCTCAACAAGGGGCTCGACGAGGCCCTCACGGCCTTTGCCGAGCGGCGCCTGGAAGAGCCGTATCCCTACCTGATTCTCGATGCCCGCTACGAGAAGGCCCGTGAGGAGAGTGTCATTCGGTCCCGGGCGGTCTTGATCGCGATCGGTATCCATGAGGGCGGACGCCGGGAGGTCCTGGCGGTCGATCTCGCCCCGCGTGAGAGTCAGTCGTCCTGGAAAGACTTCCTTGTACGCCTGAAGGATCGGGGCCTCCACGGCGTAGAGTTCGTCGTCTCCGACGATCACGCGGGGCTCAAAAAAGCCCTCACCGAGGTGTTGACCGATGCCGCCGGACAACGGTGCTATGTCCACTTCCTTCACAACGCGCTGGATTATCTGCCCCGTAAGGCCGATGACGACTGCCTCCAGGAGCTGCGCCGACTGTACGACCGGCGAGATCTCGCGGAGGCCCAACGAGACCTGGCGGCGTGGCTGACGAAGTGGTCGACGAAATACCCCAAGCTCACGGACGGGGTCGAGGACCCTATCGGTGAGACGCTGACCTTTTACCGGCTCCCCCGGGCCCACCACAAGCATCTGAAGAGCACAAACATGCTGGAGCGCTTAAACGAGGAGATCAAGCGCCGCACCCGGGTGGTGCGGATCTTCCCCAATACCGAGTCCTGCCTACGTTTGGTGCGCGCCTTGTGTGTCGAGATCCATGAAGCCTGGCTTGAGGACAATCGCTATCTCAACAGGAATCTCTTGAAAGAGCAGCGCCGCGAGCGGCTGCGGGCGGCGGCCTGATGAAATCCTCCCTCATGCCCCAAAAGAATTTGCACAACTTGACAGACACAACCGGTTGATCCAACCTCCCTCATACCATGACCTCTGAATTTGCACACAAGTCCGTGCACTACCTAACATTATTTCGCTCTGTGCTACGACCCTGCATTAATCGCGTGCCGGTCCATAGGGTGTTGAGGTTGGTTAGTTATGCTTGTCTGCCCACCAGCGTGAAGGCCCACTCACTACATTCAACCGCCAAACCGGGCCACCAAACTGGAGAGGGTGATGTTCTCGGCGATCTCATCGTGAGGAATCAGCACGTAGCGCCACGGCTTTCCATCGTAGGTCGCCGCATAGTCTGAGGCATTCGCGCACCATCTGACGGCGGAGTCCTTCTTCGCCAGAACGATGGGATCGTCCAGCTCTTTGCGCATTTTAGGTTCGAGCATGTAAATTGCGTCGTTGGTTTCCGCAATAAAGTCCGGCTGGTATTCCGGGTGATCCGCGCCCTGCCGGTAAAAGATCTGGAACTGGCCCTTGGTGGGCTTGAACCACTTAATGGCGTCGCGCTCCAGTATCACCGCCAACTTCCGTTCCGAATCGGAATCGAATTTCTGAACCGGATAGAGGCAACGCTTGAAGCCTCCGAACAGGTATTTTGCCATGTTGCTCCTGTCCGCCGGCGCGACCCGGTAATCCACTGGCGGCTCTTCGGCGGAGTAAGTATAAGCACTCGGCTTCAGTTCCGTGAAACCCTTGCTCACCTTCATCTCGTAGTCCACAGCGTCTTCCCAGTAGTGCTCCTGCATCTGGGCGTGGATGAAGCGCGCAATGTCACGCTGGTAGCAGCGCAGCACTTTGCGCGTATCGTCCTCGGAAAGGTAGGCCTGGAAATGCCGCACGGTCTGTGCCGCCAGGTCGTAGAGCAGGTCGGCATGGTCGTCATAAGAAACGTCGTCAAAGTCAACCATGCCGCTCACCACGTAATCCTCCAGCCGTGGCTCATCATGGCTGCCACGGCCGAGCGTGACCACCTCAAGCTCGTGGGTTCGCAGATGTTGAATCCATAACTCATCTGAGACGGCCGGATACTTCAGGGTGCCGAGATTTAACGTGAAAGGCTTGAAACCCGACTTTACCTCACCTTTCGGAACTACCAGAATGCGCGGGATGTTAATGGTTTGTTGTGTAACTAAGTCTGACGTCTTCGCCACCACGGACGCGATATTCGGCTTCTCGCCAACACCTTCCAACTCCAACTGTGCCGGCTGATACTGTTCCTCGACCGCCCTGACGATGGCGGCTTGGATTTCCGGCTTCTTCAAGTGTGCAATTGTAGGCAACGTTTGCGGCTGGTTCTCCAGTTTACGGATGACTTCGTAGGTGATTTGTGCCACCTTCTGCTCTTCCGGGTTGGTGAAGGTTGGGGTCTCGTCCTGCCCGGCTACCGTCGTGCTGCTCGTCACCTGCGTGGGTTTGAGCCCCAGTTTGGTTGCAAGTTGCGATTGCGACACCACCGTGACCGTCTTCTGTCCGAGCTGGTCTGTATTCAGCACCACCGCCTGCAAACGGATGGCGGAATCCGGCTTGTTGGCCTCGTCGATGATCTCCTGGAACTTGTCGTGGGCAACAATGTTCAGCCGGTCCACGGCGGTCACGCCCGTGCGCTTGCCGTAGGGCAGGCGCAGGCCGCGACCGATGGACTGTTCGATGAGTATACGCGCGTTCGCCGCCCGTAGCGGCACGATAGTGTAGAGGTTGGTCACATCCCAGCCTTCCTTGAGCATGTTGACGTGAATGACGATCTCCGTGGGCTCGGAGGTCAGCTCAACCTTGAGCAGACGCGTGATCATTTCCTCTTCTTCGGTGCCGGTCTTGCTGGAGTCCACCTGGATGACTTTATCTTTATAACGCCCGTCGAAGAAATCGTCCGACTGAATCCTCTTCAACAAGTGCCCGGCGTGGGTTGTGTCGCGGGCAATTACCAGCAGGAAGGGCTTGACGATCGGGTTGTCGCTCTCGCGGGCGTAGGTCTCCAGCTCTACCTTCACGCTCTCGTGCAAGCGTACGCCGTCTTCGAGCTTCAGCCGCTCAATCTCGTCTGCTGACATTCCGGCCGGGTTGAAGTTCTTGCGTGTGACCACCGCCGGTTCCTTGACGAAGCCATCGGCCATTGCCCTACCCAGCGGATAATCGTAAATCACGTTCTTGAACGGAATCCCGCCCTTGTTCGACTCGATAAAAGGTGTCGCCGTCAGCTCCAGACCCAGGATCGGCTTCAGCTCGTTGATGGCCCTCACACCCGCGCTCGCCCGGTAACGGTGCGACTCGTCCATCAGCAGCACTAGATCCGGCAACCCGGCCAGATAGTCGAAGTAGCTCTCGCCAATGTACTCCGACAGGCGTTTGATGCGGGGCGATTTGCCGCCGCGCACCTCGGAGTTGATTTTTGAGATATTAAAAATGTTCACTTTGCACCGGATCTGCGCATCGAACAGTGAACCCACCTTAGCCTCATAGGTGTCACCCGTAATGATATCCGGTGCGTCCGTGGCAAATTCCGCAATCCCCTTGAATACATACTTTGGCGTATTGGGCGTGAAGTCGGCAATCAGCTTGTTGTAGATGGTCAGGTTCGGCGCCAACACGAAGAAGTTGTTGATGCCGTGCGCCAGGTGCAGATAGCTGATAAAGGCGCCCATCAGCCGCGTCTTGCCCACGCCGGTTGCGAGCGCGAAGCACAGCGACGGGAACTCGCGTTCGAAATCGGTAACACCCGGGAACTCACTCTGTATAGCCGCCAGTGTCGCCTGAAGGCCTATGCTCTTTCTCGGCGGGGCAATCTCCGTGATCCGGTCAAGAATCTCCAGCGAGTGGCGCTGCGGAGAACGCAGGCTCAAGCGGCCAGCGATGGCGTTCACATGGCGATTCATGCGTCCACCTCTTCGCTGAAGAGCTTCTGTTGTCCGGGTTTGGCAGGCGCCTTCGGCAGGTTTTCCACTTGCAGCGAATAATCGTCATGCCCCCACTCGCAGCGTGAGAGCACCTGCTTGGGAATCTTCTTCACCGTCAGGTTCGGGTAGCGATCGGCCTTGGCGCGGAAGGCGGTGCACAGCACCAGCAGCGTGCGGTCCGGTCCCACCTCGTCGCTCAACTGCTGAAGTTGTTCGTGGGTCAGGCTGGCGGTGGTTACATAGATGAAATCCCGCTCGGTAGAGTGGCCGTGCTGCCAGTACACCGCATCCGAAGGCGCATAGGTGAAGCCTTCCAGTTTGCACAGCGCCTCGGCCAGCATGGCAGCGTTGTAATCGGTATTGATGACCCAGTTGTCCCACTTGTCCTTTTCCAGCAGCGAAGGAGCGAGCCGGTAGTAGCGGAACCCACCACCGCCTTTCCAATCGACGCTCTTGGTGATGCCGCCCTGGTCCTCGCCATCTATGACTTTCTTCAGACGTGGGATGATGTGGGTGTGGCAGTGTTCGCCCAGTTCCACCATGATCCAGCGGCGACCCATTTTGTGGGCAACTGCGCCGGTGGTGCCGGAGCCGGCGAAGGAGTCGAGGACGAGGTCGCCGGGGTTGGAAGCAAGGTGCAAAATTCGAGAAATTAGCTTCTCAGGTTTGGGTGTTGTAAATGGATCACTGGGATCAAATTGAAGTTGCTCTCGCTTGGCATCTTGATTATGCCCAACATCTTCCCAATTCCATATAGACTGCGGGACTCCCCCTTTATCAGCAACTGAGCTTAGGAGCCGTTTATAGCGTGGAACGGAATTCTTTCCTTCAATGCCCCAATAGACCAAACCATTCTTTTCATTTTCTATATGCCGCTCTTGGGAGTATCGCCAGACAGCAGTCTTTTTCGGAAATATCACTTCTCCGGTATTAGGATTAGTAATCGGATAATACAGATTTGGGCGTTCATCAATTGACTTGTTGCATGTGTAATTGTCGGATTGCCAAGGGCCTCGGGGATCGCTATCCAAATTTTTGTAAGCTGAATTTGATTTTTCAGTTCTTGGCAAACGATTAGGATTCCACCTCTCCTTATTTTTCGCAAATACAAAAATGTGGTCATGGTCATTACTAAACCATAAAGCATCATTTGAGGCTGCATACTTCTTTTGCCAAATTAAATTGGCTACAAAATTCGCCCGTCCAAACACCTCATCGCACAACACCTTCAGGTAATGGGCCTCATTATCGTCGATCGTGATCCACAGCGAACCGTCGTCGGACAGCAGCCGCCGAATGATCTCCAGCCGGTCGCGCATCAGTGACAGCCAGATCGAATGCTCCAGCCCGTCGTCGTAATGGGTGAAAGCACTGCCGGTGTTGTACGGCGGGTCGATGAATACGCACTTCACCTTGCCCGTGTACTCCGCTTCCAGCGCCTTCAACGCCAGTAGGTTGTCCCCGAAGATCAGCCAGTTGTCGAAGATGTCGTTTCCCGTCATCACCCGGTGCTTCGCGTGATACGACTTCTCCGGGTCTTCCAGCAGAATCCGTGGCTCCAGCTTTGGCCGGTTTTCTTTACCGATCCAGGTGAGTTCGAGTTTTTGTTTCTTAGTCATCAATTTTCACGCTGCTTAAATACGGACGCGCGCGCGTTCGCGCGCCTGCAACTGCGCACGGATCTGTGTATAGAGCTGCGCCTCTTCGTTTTCGCAGTCGCTCATGCGGATCACCAGGGCATAGGGTTCTTCTTCCAGCGTAAACGGCGAGATGCCCCATGCATGATCGTTGCGGGTCACCGCAACAAACAATCTTTCCTTGCGAGATCGCTTGATCGCCCATGTAGATGCCTGCACTGTACCGTAGGCGCGCTTCTGGGTACCGTAGGTTGTCTTGTTGCAGTTGATTTCCTTGATGCTTTCAACCTCATCGACTGTTGCCTTGTCGAAAGCGGCCACGGCATCTTCAAGAGTTTCCGCTTCCACTAGCCGGAACTGGAAACGGCTGGCCTTGTAATCGAGGCGTGTTGTTCGGACCGGGGGACAGTGGGCAAGCGCGACGGTGATCTCGCGCCTGCGACTTTTCTTGCCGCTGTTGTAGAAACTCTCTGGGATTGGTACTTCGTAGAAGTGATGATGCTTGTCGATGAGGGCCGATTCAGAAAATAAAATTACCTGCTCCTCGGTGGATCGGTACAGGTTGGAAACATCGACCATTCCGTAGCCAACTACTTGCGCGAGTTGGTCCTCCTCACCACGGAAAAGATCATGGCTGGCGGCAGGGATCCTTCCGTTCGCAATCAGCAACGCGCGGAGAAGATTCATGCTGGCATTGGGTACTTCCGCCAACAATCGAGCGGCGGCATGGGCAATATGAGGGGCCGCGAAGCTTGTGCCCGCTCTTTCAGAAAGCAAACGCCCCTCAGCGAAATCTTTGTCGGTGGACAACTCTCCCAGCCACCGATCCGACACATTTCGTCCACGGGGATCAATGGCCTGGTTTCCGCCATAGGCCACCAACTCCGGCTTGATGGCCCCTTTTACAGAACAACCACAACGGGTAAATGACGATGGCTGGTCTCTTTGTGCAATAGGCTTTTCAGGCAAGTCAGTTGGCCAGCGCCATGCCTTGACACTCCGATCCCAGCGGGCAAGGCTTCCAACGGTAAGCGCGTTTAACGCCGTAGCCGGATCGATCAATCTGGCTTCGTCTTTGAAGAGGTAATGCGGGTATTCGTTTTTCAACCAATCGGCGGGTATATCCAGGAAGTTTCCCGTCGGCACGACGAAGAGCACATCCAATTCACGCGCAAGTCGGTCAAGGGTGTACGCGAGACCACCAACTCGGCCCCCAAGGTAGGGCTTGTTCAGGTTGCCGTAGGAGAGATTGAAGACACGGCAGCCATAATTCTCGTGGAAATACCTTACCGCTTCATCCACGATGTTTTCGATGAATCGCGCGTCGGATCCGGCTTTATGATCGAGCACGCGCCCGCTCAACAGGCGCAACTGGGGGATGAACTCCTTGGCTTGGGCACAGGCTTCGACATCTCCATAGAGCGCGATGCCTGCTACCACAGTGCCATGACCGTCATCGTCATGGGACGCTTTGTCCGGGAGCAGGAAGCCTTGTGCATCGCCCAACGCCGGGGCAAGTAACGGGTGTCCTTCGGCAATGCCGCTATCGAGTACCGCCACCAATGGGGCTTCGCCCGGCGGCGCGGATTGCCCGACTTCGTGGATGTCGAGCTGCATAATACCCAGTTCCAGTCCCAGGCGTGGCGGCAGGTCGGCCGTTCGAACATCGCGATGCCTCAACAGCGATTCAGCGTGCTTCCGGAAGAGTCGCAGCCGATAGGCAACGAAGTCTTCCGCGTTGATGCGATCCAGTACTTCTGATCCTTCTTCCTCCACCCAGGCATTGAAGGCCGATATCATTGCCGCACGTTCATCGCGTCGCCCAAGAGGCCACAATTCCACATCGAGGATGAAAGGTTCCTGAGCCGGTAGCCCCTCGCGCCTCAAAGCCCAGCCCATACGATCTTCCGATGCCCAGTGGTCGAACGCTTCCAGTGCATAAAGTATGTTGGCGTACTTGGGTATCATGCCATCGGCAAGTTGGCTAAGCCGGGCCTCGAATTCATCTAGTGCGGTCTTGTCGGCGAAGGCAAGCGCGTAGCCGCCATCTTCTTGGCTTACCACCTCAACGCCGGGGAATCCTTGCTCAATTTTCTCCGGTGGCAGCGTGCCGACCTTCAACTTGAAAAGCGGACGGTCGTCAAAACCGCCGATATCTTTACCGGCCTCCTCCATTGAGGTCGTCAAACTCTTTTGAAGCTTGCGCGCATGTGCAGGCAAGTCTGCTGGCCTCGAAAAGCGGGGAGGTTTTCCGGGCCGCTTCTGTTTGACGGGTTGTTCGCGCTCAATCCGTAGATGGGGGTAGGCTTCCATTGCGTATTACACCCCCGACAGTTGTCGCTTTCTGTTCAGCTCACGCTGCTGAGCTTTTTCAATATGGCGAAGTTGGAGGAACTCCTCTCCCTTGAGGATCATGTCCTTGATGGCATGCCGTAACACACGCTCCACATCAGCATGGGACATCTCCGAGAAATATGAAAGAACCTGCTCGTCATCCAATTCAAAATCGCGACGTACGCCGCGTAACTTGATCGTCAGAAGCTGCGCAAGCTGTTCCCGTGTGGGTAGGCCGAATACCAGCACTTCCTCAAAGCGTCGCCAGATGGCGGAATCGAGCATGCCCTCGTGGTTAGTCGCCGCAATGATGAGGCTCTTGCCCTGATAGGCGTCGAGCATTTGCAGCACAGCGTTGACCACGCGCTTGAGTTCGCCGTGTTCGCTGGCATCTGCCCTCTCTTTACCTAAAGCATCGAATTCGTCGAAAAGGGCCACCATAGGGGTGGAATCGATGAAGTCAAAGACCTTGCGCAGATTGGCGGCGGTTTCGCCGAGATAGGAGGACACCACGCTATCGAGGCGGATGAGCGCAAGCGGAAGGCTCAGTTCCGTGCCAGTAACCTCTGCCGTCAGGGTCTTGCCACAACCAGGCGGGCCGCAGAAGAGGATTTTGTCCACTGGGCGCAGGCCATAGCTTCTGAGCACATCAGCACGGTGGTGCTGTTCGAGAATGTCCTCGACAACCTGCCGGTTCTCTTCGGCAAGGACCACTTCTTCAAGGCCGCGCGCGGGATCCCGAAGGCCAAGGAGTGGCAAACCACGCTCTTGATCCACAGGGATGCGCTCCGAGAGCCCACGAGTCGCAGTTGATATAACGCGCTGGCTACCACCATAAAGAATTTGTTCTAGGTCGTTAGCAAGCAGATGATGCTGCTTCTGCCGCTCCTCCCGAATAATAGCCTCTGATGCTTGGCGAAAAGCGTCCGTATCCCCGACTGCACCGGCTTTTACCAATTGTCTCAGTATCTTCCCGCTAGCCATCGTCTATGCCCTCTAATACCGGCCTATACAAAGTGTACTGATTCCTTCGCCTCTAAACATGACATTGTCCTTCTGCGCCACTTTCTTCTTGAACTGCTAGGGGGTGGCCTCGATCAGTGGCGCCGCCAGCGATTTGGTGAGCTTAATTTCGGTCTTGCAGTTCGGGCAGATAATGGTGGGCTCGGTCACGAGAATGTTCCTCTGAGCGTGCGCAGTAGCGCAAGCAAAACAGGAATATCACCTTGGATGATGCTCCATAGGGTGTCGTTGTCGATGCCGAGATACCCGTGGATCAGTCGGTTGCGGGTGGTAATGACGAGCCGCCACGGGATCTGCGGATTGACCGCGCGCACCGCGTCTGGAATGTGTGTCGCCGCCTCGCTGATCAGCTCCAGATTGCGCAGGGTGGCGTCGTAATTCAGCCCACTGGCAATGAAACCCGCCTGGTCGAGGCCGTCGGTGTACGCAATGACCTTTTCGGCAAAGCCGATCATGTCGTCAATATAAAACCGCCATTCACGCTGTGCAGGATCAACACGAACCGCCTCCTTTTCAATGAATGGCCGCAGCTCCGCGCGCACGGCCTTTTCCGTCACCAAATCCACCGGGGTGCCGAACAGGTCTTCGAGATAGAACTGGACGCCGAAATAGCGTTCCGATGTCGCCGGGCCATCGAAGGCGACCAGGATGTCGACGTCGCTATCGCTGCGCGCGGCATTGCGTGCGGTGGAGCCGAACAGGGCAAGCTGAGTGACCCCGTAACGGGCCGCCAGTATGGGTTTGCTCTGCGTGAGCAATTCAAGGGCGTGTGAGCGATTCATCGCAACCTCTCTTCAATAGTCGGGATCTTGGACGTTCTACTTATGCCGCTTTGTGCTGAAGACGAAAGCTGACCTTAAGGTCATTCATCCACGAAGGAGGAATCAGTTTGTCGTGTTGGAGGCGCCCAACGACGATGCCAGGATGAATACCGATACAGTGCGCAAAATCCCTAACCGCACCCTTTGTTTTGAGGTCGGGGAGTTTTCCGGCATGGTCGGCGGGAATCAGGAAGTTCCCTGCCCATTGATTAGCTTCATGTTCGGCCTGCGATTCAATGGGTGTGTTGTTACCGGTATCGTCGAGAAATACGTCTTTCTTTCCGTGCAACAGGATGTGCGCCGCTTCATGGAAGAAGGTAAACCAGAGTCTGTCGTTGGTCTTCCCGTACAGCGAAAGCTGGATCAGAGCCCGATGCGGGCTAAGCCAACGCGCCACGCCGCTGACGTGGGCACGCGGAATCGCCGGGACGAATACAAGGGCAACACCCGATCCCAGGCAAAGCTCCCGCAGGACCGGTTCGAATTTTTCGGGGGGTAGTGTGGTCATGGTGCGAATTTCGGTCAGCGCCTTTTCAAAGCGTGCCCGTTCGAAACGAATCCCGTCCAGCTTCTCGGCCTCGATCTCGCCCAGACGCAACCACGCCGAAATAGCGCCCACGTCGCTTTGCTCTTTGTGGGTACGGCGGAAGGACGCTTCCATGCCCACGTAATGGCGTTCCCATTCGTCAGGCGACGCCACGCCGAAGAAGCGCAACAATTCCTCGACGAGCGTGGGTTTAGTTTTTGTGCCCACCCGGCGCACGGGAATTGCGTTTGCCTTCATCAGTTCATGCACAGGGAGCTTGTCAAGCCAGCCGATCCAATCCGCGAAGCGCCGCCCGGCTTCGAGGCGGGCGCGCTGTGCGCAGAACTGAGCCTCACGCGCAAGCCAGAACGCGGCCTGCCCGCTGAACACGCGCTCCAGACGCAGGGCCGTATCTTCGGTTACGGGTGCCCTGCCGTTGATGAGCAGGCTGACGTGCTTTTTGGTGTAGCCGAGCCGGTCAGCCAGCTCGGCCTGGGACCAGCCACGCTCTTCGAGCAGATCGGAAATGGTATCGCCCGGTGGGGATGCCCAATCAGGACGGAACGGAATGGTTGTATCAGTCATGGTAGTCTCCCAAATACACAATTCGAACTCGCGTCACACGAGACCAGTCGATGCCTCCATCGTCCCGCATGGGCACCGGATTATGATCCGGCTCGAAAACCAATCGTCTGCCGCCTGCCAGATCAACCGCGAATTGCCCTGCCCGGTTCCCGTCCAGCGTGTGCGGCCGTCCGGCCACCAGATCGGTGACACAATTGGCCGCTTGAAGGTCGGCCAGCCGCGAGCGCAGCTTACGGGCACAGGCCGCGCCGAGCTTGCGTTCCGCCACACGCTCCTGCTCACACAATTCGCGAAGCTTCTTGTCCTTGAAGTCAATTTCCACGGGCGCGGCCGGATCATAAGTTAATACAGTTTACCATATTGGTAAACACTTTCGACCAAAGGATATCTTTACAAGGCCCAGCCCATTGGCGTCCTCTTCGCAGGGCACTTCGGGGTGAGCCCATTACGGTCCCTTTCAGGTAAGTCGCCAATGTAGCGAAAACAGCGGCGAGAGCGTCACGCGTTGCTGAAGCTTGCCCTCAACTGTTGCAATCAGCTCCTCGCGCTGCTTGTCTACCATATCCTGCGCGTCGAACAGCGAACGCCGCTTCTGGTTGCGCTGGGCTTCGAGCGCTTTGATCTGCTTCTGTCCGGCGAGTTTTTCCTCCAGCGTGAGCGCGGTTGTTGCGGCGCGTCGCGCTTCCTTAATCTGGCGATCAATCTGCTTGAGTTCCCGCTCCAGGCCGAGCTTCAGGTCGTCGGCCCAGCCATCGAGCTTGTCCGCCTCAGTCTCAAAGAACTGCGCATTGCGCTCCGAGATGACGTGTTGAATAGCCGACTGGCGTTTTTGCGCGAGACCATCCAACGTCTCACTCGTCGAAAGCCCGAGAGTCGCCTGACCTGCTTCACGACCGGGCAACGTGAGCAAACGGGTGGCGAACTCATCATCGAGCGGGTGACCGTCGTCTGTTACTGCGGCGAAGATCAAATGGTCCTCCGCCTGGTCGAATGACTCGACCGTAAAGAGAGATAATGTCAGCCAGCCGGTCTTGCGGAGCAGTGGCTCAAGAATCGTGATCTTGCCATCGTGGCTGCTGTAATCGAAATGTATCTCCGCGGGTGGCAGCTCGCGGTGCTTAGCCTGTGACAGGATCGCCTCTGCTAGCGGATGGGTGAGGCGGTAGAGATGGGCTTCGCCGGTACGCCGCGGCAGCTCGTAAAGCCCGAGCGGAATGTCACCAGGGAACGGGCATGATTTGAGCTGGAAGGAAGAGTCGTCAACAAAAACGGCGTGGCCATTCAACTCCTGCCGGGTAAGCAGCATGAGCAGTCGCTCGAAGCGGCTCAGGTAAGCTTTCGAGTCTTCGTCCGTGATCTTGAGCTTCTCCCGCACTTCGTCGTCGAAGTTTTCAAGAAGCTTCTGACGTGTTCGGGTCATAGCCTCGTTGATCTCTAAGGTCAGTTCGAGCTGGAACTGGTCGAAGGCAGTCTTGATCTCCTCGGTCTGGCGGCAGTGCTGATAGATGTCGGCGATGCGCTTCTCGAAATCCACGCCGGATTCGATGGTGCCCAGCACTTCATCGCTCGCCCCGAAGACACCCTCAAAGAGCTGAAACTTTTCGGACAGCAACTCGAAGACGCGCTGGTCTGCCTCGTTTTTGCGGTTGAGGAAGTTCACCACCACGACATCATGCTTTTGACCGTAGCGGTGGCAGCGACCGATGCGTTGTTCAATGCGCTGGGGGTTCCAAGGCAGATCATAATTCACCACCAGCGAGCAGAATTGGAGGTTGATGCCTTCTGCTCCGGCTTCGGTGGCGATCATGATGTGACCTTCTTCGCGGAAATAGTCCACCAGCGCGGTGCGCATGTCTGCCGTGCGCGAGCCCGTGACACGGGCGGTTCCCTGATGGCGTTCGAGCCATTGCCTGTAGATCTGCTTGGAACGGTCGTCGGTGTTGGTGCCGTTGAACAGCACGATGCCTTCGGCAAAGGGACTGTCAGCCAGCAAACGCAGCAGGTAGCTCTGGGTGCGGCGAGATTCTGTGAAAATGATGGCCTTCTGCGCCGCGCCGATCTCTTGCGCTTTGGCAAAAGCGATGCGGAGCGCCTTAAGCAAAGCCTTGCCCTTGGCATTGTGATCGATGGAGGTAGCAAGTTGGGCGAAGGCGTCGAGTTCGGTAATTTCCTGTTCGATAGCGGCTCGGTCAGTCTCGGTGAGCACTTCGGCGGGCCCGTCATCGGTCCACTCCTCGGCGGTCTCGTCGAGGGCTTCGTAATCCTGATCCAGCTCCTCTTCGAGCGACTCGACCAACTCCTGTTTGCGCAGCTTGGCCTTCAGCCGATTCGATAGGGTGGTCAGCGCGCCCGCGATGGCAAAGGTAGACGAGGCCAGCAACTTGCGTAGCACCAGCGTCATCAGCGAGCGCTGACTGGGAGGAAGCGCTTGCAGATTATCCCGTTGCAGATAGGCAGAGACGAGATGGTAGAGCCGATCTTCGCTTTCTTCCGGCGTGAACTCCTCCACCAGGGGTAGGCGCTTGGTATAAGGGACGTATGCCGTGACTTGACGGCGCAGAGTGCGATGACAGACCGGCTTCAGCCGATCCTTGAGCGTATTAAAAATCTGTTCTTGGTTCAGGTTGGTGAATTGGTCGCGGAAGCTCTGTAAATCTCCGAATATGTGTTCGTCGATGAAACTGACGAGGCCATAAAGTTCAAGCAGCGAGTTCTGGAGCGGTGTGGCGGTGAGCAGCAGCTTATATTTCCCGGCAAGCGCCAGCTTGAGTGTGTTCGCAATGACGTTCGCCGGCTTGTAGACATTGCGCAACCGGTGTGCTTCGTCGATGACCACCAGATCCCACGGTTCCGCATGAACATCAGCCGCCTTGCTCTTGGCGAATTGGTACGAGCAGATGACGATATCCGACAACTCAAATGGGCGAAACTGCCCCTGTCTGATGGCGGCGTTGTACGACTTACTCTCCAGGAGACAACAAGGTAGGAAGAACTTCTCGGTCAGCTCCTGATACCACTGCTTGCGCAGGTTGGAAGGTGTGATGACCAGGATGCGCCGCTTGCGCTCGGCCCACATCTGGGAAAGCACCAGACCCGCCTCGATCGTCTTGCCCAGGCCGACCTCATCCGCCAGCAACGCGCCTTTTGAGAGTGGCGACTTGAAGGCAAACAGGGCCGCATCGACCTGATGAGGGTTCAGATCCACCTGCGCACTCGCGACTGCGCCCGCGAGTTTCTCAACGCTGTCGGTAGCACAGCGCTTAGTCAATTCGTGAGCGAAGTATTTTGCGTGGTAGGGCGTAATCATAGGCTGGCCTATTTACCACGTTTGACTGGTTTCTGGCGGCCATCAAACGCGGTCCCCTGCTTGAGAATCGCAATACCATTCCGTCTACAATAATCCCGGATCAACACCTCTACCATGTTAGCAATGGTACGACGCTCATGGTCAGCGGCCGTGAGCATCGTCTCCTTCAGGCACGGTTCAACTCGAAAGGACGGTAGCCATGGTCTGCCCTCAATCTGTACACTGTGGCATACTTTTACTACCGCAACCGACAGAAACTGCCGCCGCCAGGACATCACCACGACTTCTGGGTTCGGACGAATTGCAGCAGTGGTGATCACGTCACCCGACCGGGTGGCTCCTGTTCGCACGTCCCGGCTCAAAGTGGACGGATCGTGGTTCATCGAAGATTCCAGTACTGTTGCCATGGGTGATACGATCTCGGACTGTAAATCCCAGAAGACTGGTGTTCCAGTGCATATTGGCACAGAGGGCCCTTTCACGGCGAGCTGAATTAAACCATCAGCTCACAACGGTCTTCGGCGTCACTGCTCAAGTTATTATTTCACAACCCCTTGGGATGGGAATTGCTGAAGGGGTTCCCCTCAGCAAAAGCTCGATACGGTTGGCACTAGAATCTGGCGCCACGATTGTTTAGCCTCCTCGATGAGCTTGAAGGCAAGCAACGTGTCCCGGTCCTTGGCGTGCCTCTCAGCGGCCTTGGGGTACTTGGCCCCATAGTGGCTCACGAATTGATCAACGGCCGCCTGGACTTCCTAGCGGGTCGCGGCCATCCTCATGGCTTGGAGCGCCTGCTACGCACGGCCATGCTTTAATATCGGCCGTGCGTTAAGTACGTTTCTCATCTTGTGAATCCAGCATTTCTGGGCACGGGTGGCTATGAAGACTTCCTCGTGTGCAGCCCAGAAGCCGAGCCCCCACGGATCAGCTTTTCCAAGCCCAGACCGATTTCTATGGACGACCCGACTGCTTCTCATGACTGGTTTCATGGATGAAATCGTCTTGGCCTTGCACGATGAAGGAGATCAGAGGCGTTCATTTTTTTCAAGATGCGAGTATGGTAGTGTAGATGAACCTTCCAGAGTCCTTAGTCCTTCCATGGTGATCGAACTGTCTCCCAGTCAGCTGGAATATCTCCGCCTTTACCCACCGGGTGAGGCCGTGGCACAGGCGTTGTCCGATCTGCTGGCTAAGGACAATTACCTGCTCGCTGAAGACGTTAGCGAGCGTTCCATTACCTGTCGCTTCGCGATGTACCTTCAGTCAAAGCTTCCGGACTGGAACGTGGATTGCGAATACAACCGGGACGGAAGCCATCCCAAGAAGCCTTATCCCGATAGCGAAAACGAGAAAGCCAAGATATTTATCCCGGATGTGATCGTGCATAAACGAGGCCGCAAAGGACCAAACCATCTCGTCATGGAGTTCAAGAAATCGGCGAACCCCGCTGGTCGAAAGTATGATCGCCAAAAACTCCGCTGCTACAAAAAAAGCTTTGACTATGCATATGCGTTGTTCATCGAAGTTGATACAAGTGGTCAAAAGGGCGTTACAGAGCTTGCATGGTTATAGTGGACCTGTTGTGTCTGTCAAGTTGTGCAAATTCCTTTCGGGCATGAGGGAGGATTTCATGAGGCCGCCGCTCGTAGCCGCTCGCGGCGCTGCTCTTTCAAGAGATCCCTGTTGAGGTAGCGATTGTCCTCAAGCCAGGCCTCATGGGTCTCGACACAGAGAGCCCGCACCACCCGCGTGCGGCGCTTGATCTCCTCGTTTAAGCGCTCCAGCATGTTCGTGCTCTTCAGAGGCTTGTGGTGGGCCCGGGGAAGACGGTAGAAGGTCAGCGTCTCACTGATATGGTCCTCGACCCCGTCCGTAAGCTTGGGGTCTTTCGTCGACCACTTCGTCAGCCACGCCGCCGGATCGCGCTGGGCCTCCGCGAGATCCCGCCGGTCGTACAGCCAACGCAGCTCCTGAAGACAGTCATCATCAGCCTTACGGGGCAGGTAATCCAGCGCATTACGGAGGAAGTGGACATAGCACCGTTGCCAGGCGGCATCGGTCAACACCTCGGTGAGGGCTTTTTTGAGCCCCGCGTGATCGTCGGAGACGACGAACTCGACGCCGTGAAGACCCCGGTCCTTAAGGCGTACAAGGAAGTCTTTCCAGGACGACTGACTCTCACGCGGGGCGAGATCGACGCCCAGGACTTTCCGGCGTCCGCCCTCATTGATACCGATCGCGATCAAGACCGCCTGGGACCGGATGACACTCTCCTCACGGGCCTTCTCGTAGCGGGCATCGAGAATCAGGTAGGGATACGGCTCCTCACGGAATGGCAAAGGCTGCTGGGGTGATGGGCAGAAACACCGGTGGAAATAGCGCGTTGTTAGACGTTTACTGTGATCGAAACGGGAGCTTAGAAATACCAACCGTTATGACAGGACGAATGAGGCGATTTGCATATGCATGAGCAATATGAGCATCAACAGCTTCTTTCAAGTTCTCAACACTCCGATTCGTGAGCTCCTGGTCACGACATTGTGCAACGATGATTCTTTGGATTGGAAAGTATTCGGTGTAGCACAAGGGTAAGTGCCGGGTGGTCATAGACTCATGTGACTGATACTTCAGTTTACATTCCTCACCTGAAGCAAGCTGGTGCAAAAGACGAAGTTCGTTCTCGTATTGATATTGATCGTGCTTGAAAAGCGGTGCAACAACGCTGAGCTGATCTTCCCATACCGCCCAATATTCCTCATCGCTCAAAGATGCATTATTCCAATGTTTGAGTATCTCATCAGCAATATTTTTCACAAAGCTACGCTGTATGGTTTCATCATAGTATGTTGGTAGAAGTAATATTGGCGCATTGTCTAATATTAAGCTAAGTTCTAACACTTGAGAGAGACTCAACGTGGGATGTGATCGAGTCCCTGGTGGAAGGCGATTATAGTTGATCCATGCTAGAAGTTTGCGGGGATCAAAACCAATAGCACACCCAGCTTCACCAGACGCATACCGATCCCATAACTTCTGATCATCTTCATTTCTGCTGAACGAGCAAACGAACCATTTGCTATCCATGATGAAATGCTTATTAAGCATCTTCGGCTCAATCTGGCTCAAAAGAGCATGGAAAAGCTCGCAATTACGGGATTTAAACTCCTCGATCAACTTGTCATACAGAATAAGGCACTCACTTGTGTCGTTGAGACATGATACATGCGTGCTCCATATTTCCCGAGTCTCCAAGATTTTAAACAGGGTATCTCTGTTCGTATAATGCCAAATAATGTCTGGCATGTCTTTAGGACTGATTTGCGTTACCTCACGTAAGATATCTTTCACGCAATTTGCAACCGCATAGGTCAGGTTATCCTGCATTGTTCGAAACCCGATTTGCCATAGCTTATTGTCGACCAATTCATATTACGAAGAAAACGCTCATAATAAAAATATCGAGATAATCGATAGTGTCCGGTTAAACCGGGAGATATCAATCCAACCTTGTACAGGAACTGTTTAGCCGTAGATATTGGCTGGTGCCAAAATGAAACCCAGATCTCGGTAGTGTACGGACTTGTGTGCAAATTCTTGGCAACCTGAAGAGGTCGCTGAGCTCACGGGACGCCGGGTGGCCGATGAGGCGGCGAAATGCTTACCGTCTTGCCGTGGGAAGGACGCCGGTGAACGAGCCGGACGAGACCGGTCGGATGTCAGGGACGTGAGGGCCTTTCCTGGGCGTGCGCGGCGAGGACGTCCGCGACCGAGGCCGTGAGACGCACGGCTGTCGGGAGGTCGAGGAACTCGTTCGGGCCGTGGGCGTTCGAGTGCGGACCGAGGACGCCCGTCACGCAGTAACGGGCCGCGGGGTAGCGCTCGGCGAGCATGTTCATGAACGGGATGCTCCCGCCCATCCCCATGGCCCGAAAGGAGGGTCCGAAGTGGCGCCGCGAGGCCTCGTCGAGGGCCCGCTCGAGGGAGGGCCCGAGGGGCGGGGCGTTCCAGCCGGGCATGACCGAAAGAGGGAGGAAGGCGACGCGTGCCCCGAACGGCGGGGCGGATTCCAGGGTCTCGCGGAGGGCCCGCGTCGCGGTCTCCACGGCGAGTGTGGGCGGAAGCCGGAACGAGAGCTTGACGCGGGCCGCGGGGAGATGGACGTTGCCGCCTTCGCGCACGCTCGGGAATCCGTCGAGCCCCGTGACCGCGAGCGCGGGTTCCCAGGTGTTGGCGAGGAGAAGCGCAAGGGGGTCTTCGTGAAGAAGCCGAACCCCGTCGAGGAGCGGGAGCGAGCGACGCACCTCGTCCGCGGTCAGGTTCCGCGCCAGGGCCTCGGTTTCGCGGCGGCGGTCCTCGGGAATCTCGACCCGGAGGGTGGAGGGCACGAGACGCCCGTCGCGCGGATCCTCGATCCGGTCGAGGAGGCGGCGGAGCACCATCGTGACCGAGGGAATGAGTCCCCCGGCGTTGCCGGAGTGCACGCCCTCGCGGAGGACCTCGATGCGGAGCTCGGCCAGGAGATTCCCGCGGAGGGAGGTGGTGAGCCAGAGCCGTTCGTAGTCCTGGCAGCCCGCATCCAGACAGACCACGAGATCGACTCCCCCGAGCGACTCCCCGAGCGCGTCCACGTGGGCCCCGAGATCCGGGCTTCCGCTCTCCTCGCTGCATTCGATGAGGACGACCGCGCGGGCGTGGGGACGGCCCTCGTCCTCGAGGGCGCGGAATGCGGCCAGAGCGGCGAAGACGGCGTAGCCGTCGTCGGCCCCGCCCCGGCCGTAGAGCCGTCCCTCGCGGCGGACGGGAGTCCAGGGCCCGAGCCCCTCGTCCCAGCCGGTGAAGGGCGGCTGCTTGTCGAGGTGCCCGTAGACGAGGACGGTGCGGCGGTCGTCGGCGGGGACGCCCCGCGCCGGGATGTCGATGCGGAGGAGCGGGGTGCGGCCCGGGAGATTCTCGAGGCGGACCCGAGCCCCGCGCGGTTTTTCCGCCTCACACCAGCGGCGTGCGAGTTCGACCGCCCGCGCCATGTGCCCGTGCTCGGCCCAGGCGGGATCGAAGGCGGGCGAGACGTTCGGGATGCGGATGTAGTCGGTGAGGGTGGGGAGGATGCGTTCTTCCCAGTAATGTTCGGTTCGGGAGACGAGATCGGAGGGCATGGCGGCTACGGATTGCGTGAGACCTTCAATTCTAGGTCTGTGCGGTCCGTACGTCCTCGGCGACGGGGTGACGGATTCCGGGAGGGTCGGGAAGCGCGAAGAGGCGAGAGAGGTTGGCGCTCGTCGTGCGGGCCACCTCTTCGGGATCGATCTTCCACGCTTCGGCCACGACCCGCGCGACGGCGGGGAGATAGGCCGGCTCGTTGCGCCGGTGGCGGGGCGGGGAGGGGAGGTTCTTCGGGAGGAGATAGGGGCAGTCGGTCTCGATCACGAGGCGGTCGCGGGGGATGTGGGGAATGAGATCCGGGAGATGTCCGCCCCGCCGGGGGTCGGTGATCCAGCCGGTGAGGCCCACGGAAAACCCCTCGGCGAGGATCGCGTCGAGTTCGTCGGCGGTCCCGGTGAAACAGTGGACGAGCCCCCGCGCGGCGGGAATCCCTCCCGCTCGCCAGAGGGCGAGGAAGTCGGCGTGGGCCTCGCGGACGTGGAGGAGGAGCGGACACCCGCGGCGTCGGGCGAGGGCGAGCTGGGCCTCGAAGGTCCGTCGCTGCGCCTCCCGCGGGCTGAAATTACGGTAGTAGTCGAGCCCGCACTCGCCGACGCCGACCACCCCCGGGTGGTCGAGAAGGGTCTCGAGCTCGCGGACGGTGTGGTCCGACCAGCCGGCAGCGTGGTGGGGATGGACCCCCGCGAGGGCCCAGATCCTGTCCGGGTGACGCTCGTGAAGCGCAAGGGCGCGACGGCTCTCGGCGAGGTCCGAGCCGGGCACGAGGAAGCCCGCAACCCCGGCCGTCTGCGCGCGGGCGAGAACCTCGTCGAGGTCACGGGCGTAGATCTCGTGGGTGAGATTGGCGCAGGCGTCGAGGAAGAGGGGCGGCGGCTCCGCCACGGTTTCGTTCAGCCGCCTTCCGCGACGGGAGGAAGATGGGGATCCCCCTCCCTGATGAGAAAGCCCCTCTCCTCGAGGGCGTGGGCGAAGATCCGCATCTCCTGATCGAGGCGGCGGTCCCCGTCGGTGGCCGGCGCCCGTTCCCGGAGTCTCTCGTACAGGGCTTCGAGAGGGGGGCTCGCGCGGAGCGGACGGACGAGCTCGAGCGCGCGGCAGGCGGCGGAGTACTCGATCGCGAGGACGAGGGCGAGGTTGTCGAGAAGCCGGGCAAGCTTGAGTCCCGCCCAGGGCGCCATGCTCACGTGATCCTCCTGACCCGCCGAGGTCGGGATCGTATCGACGCTTGCCGGGTGCGCGAGGGTTTTGCCTTCGGAGGCGAGGGCGGCGGCGGTGACCTGCGCGATCATCCAGCCGGATTCGAGTCCCGGGTGTTCGGCCAGGAACGGCGGGAGCGCGGGGTTCACCCGCCGGGTGTAGAGATCGATCCGCCGTTCGGCCATGGCGGTCACGGTCGCCGTCGCGATGGCGAGGGCGTCGGCCGCCCAGGCGAGGGGAGCGGCGTGGAAGTTGCCGCCCGAGAGGATCTCTTCGTCAAAGACGAGAGGGTTGTCGCTCACGGCGTTGAGTTCGCGGGCGGCGATCGTCTCGGCGGTGCTGAGCGCGTCGGCCGCGGCGCCGAGGACCTGCGGCATGCAGCGGAGCGAGTAGGGGTCCTGGACGCGTCCGCAGGTGGCGTGGCTCGCGGCGATCGGGCTTGTCGCCCCGAGCCAGGCGCGGAAGACGGCCGCGACCCGTTTCTGTCCCTCCTGGTTGCGCGCCTCGTGGATGCGCGCGTCGAACGGGACGCGGCTCGCCGCGAGGGCCTCGACCGAGAGTGCCCCTGCAGCGATCGCCGCGTCGAGAAGACGCCGGAAGCGTTCGCCGCCGCGGAGAAGGAGGGTGAGGGAAAGCTGGGTGCCGTTGAGCAGCGCGAGGGCCTCCTTGGCCTCGAGGACGAGGGGCGGGACACCGGCGGCGCGGGGAACATCCGCTCCGGTGAGGAGGCGGCCTTCGTAGCGGGCTTCGCCTTCCCCGATGAGGGCGAGGGTGAGGTGCGCGAGCGGGGCGAGGTCGCCCGAGGCACCCACCGACCCGCGCGAGGGGATGAGCGGCAGCACGCCGCGGTTGAGGAAGGCGAGGAGGGTGTCGACGACGAGGGGACGCACGCCGGAGAGACCGAAGGCGAGCGCGTGGGCCTTCAGGATCATGAGCAGGCGCACGTCCTCATCGGCGAGGGGTTCGCCCGTGCCCACGGCGTGGCTGCGTGCGAGGTTGTATTGAAGGCGGCGGACGTCTTCCGGAGGGATGCGTTCGCGGGCGAGGGCGCCGAAGCCGGTGTTGAGGCCGTAGTGGGCGTCGGGCCCGAGCGCGAGGCGGCGGACCGTCGCCGATGAGCTCTCGAGACGCGCGCGGGCGGTGGGGCCGAGCGCGAGGGGCCGTCCGTCCGTCGCCGCCGCGAGGACCTCCGTCCGTTCGAGGGGACGGGCATCGAGCCTGAGGACATCGCTCATCGTTCTTCGCCTCCGAGGAAGATCCGCTCCGGGCGGAGATGACCCCCGAGAGAGTAGACGAGTGCGCGCGGGTCGGGGAGGTCCCAGAGCGCAAAGTCCGCCCGCGCGCCGGGTGCGAGGGTTCCGACTTCACCCGCAAGGCCGAGGGCGCGGGCCGCGTGCACGGTGGCTCCGAGAATCGCCTCCTCGGGCCGAAGTTCCCAGAGGCGCACCGCCAGATGGAGCGCCAAAAGAAGACTGGTGGTGAAGGACGTTCCGGGGTTGAGGTCGGTCGCGACGGCCATGGGGACGCCCGCGCGGCGGAACGCCGCAAGCGGAGGGCGCGACGTCTGGGCGGTGAAGTAGGCCGCGACGGGCAGGAGAACGGCCACGGTTCCCGAGGCGGCGAGGGCGCGGGCGTCCGCTTCCGTCGCTTCCTCGAGGTGGTCGCAGGAGAGTGCCCCGAGGGCGGCGGCGCGGGCGCTCGCTCCGAGGGCGTGGAACTGTTCACAGTGGGCGCGGAGCCCGAAGCCCAGGGCGCGTGCGGCACGGAAGAGACGCTCCATGTCCTCGAGACCGAAAGTGAAGGGCTCGACATAGATGTCGACGAGACGCGCGAGACCCCGGCGGGCGACTTCCGGGAGAAGCTGCGTCACGATCGTCTCGAGGTAGGCGTCCCGGCCCTCCTCGGGCGGAACGGCGTGGGCGGCCAGGCAGCACGGAACCGCACGCACGCCGGCCCGGGCGCCGAGCGCCGGGACGAGCGCGAGAAGACGCAACTCCTGGGCGATGTCGAGTCCGTAGCCGCTCTTCACCTCGACCGTCGTCACCCCCTCGCGGGCGAGAGCGGCGAGGCGCGCGGCCGAAACGCGCAGGAGACTCTCGTCGTCCGCCGCACGCACCGCGCGCACGGTGGAGAAGAGTCCTCCGCCGGCACGGTGCCGTCGGGCATAATCGTCTCCGTCGAGACGCGCGAAATACTCTTCCGCGCGGTCGCCGGCGAAGAGGGCGTGCGTATGGCAGTCGACGAACCCCGGAAGAAGAAGCCGACCGCGGGCGTCGAGGACCCGCCGGGCGGGGCTCGTCGCCGGCACTCCGAGGGCGCTCACGCGCCCGCCGTCGACCGCCAGCGTCCCCCCCGGATGCGCGGCGAGCCCCTCGAGGAGGGGGTGGACGCGGGCGTTGATCACGAGGAGATCGTGCACGGGCCCTCCTCCGGAGGGGGATCGGGACGCCTCGCCTTCCGTCACGTGCTCACGCCCGAGGGGTTCGTCACGGATACGGCGCTCGTCCTCGACGGGACGGGGAGGATTGTAGCCCTCGAACCCGCAGAGCCGCCCTGGGACGGTTGGTGCGCACTCCCGGCCATGGTCTCGGCGCACAGCCACGCTTTCCACCGTCTCCTCACGGGACTCGGGGAGCGCGCCGTCGAGGCGGGCTCCTTCTGGTCTTGGCGTGCGCTCATGTACCGGGCCGCCGAACGGCTCACGCCCGCGGATCTCGAGGCGGTCGCGACCGTGACCTACGAGGCACTCCGCGCCGGGGGCTACGGGGCCGTCGGGGAATTCCACTACCTGCACCGGGACGCCCGTGGCGAGCTCTCGACGGAAGCGGGCGAAGCCCTCGCGCGCGCCGCCGCGCGCGTCGGCATCCGTCTCGTCCTCATCCCGGCGCTTTACCAGCGCGGGGGGTACGGACGGGCCGCCGCGGGGGCGCAAGAACGTTTCCTCACGCCCGAGATCGACTCCTTTCTCGACTATGCCGCCGCCCTTCCGGGTGCGGGCCGGGCGGTGGCCGTCCACTCCCTGCGTGCCGTCGAACCCGCGTGCGCCGCCGACTTCGTCGCCCGCGCGCGCCGCCGCTTCGGGGCCGACTGCCGGCTGCACATCCACGCGGCGGAGCAGCTCTCCGAGGTCGAAGAGGTGCGCCGTCACGAGGGCCGGGGGCCGATCGAGGTCCTCGAAGAGCGGGGTCTTCTCGACACACGCACGGCCGTGGTCCACGCCACCCACACCTCGGCGGAGGAGCGTGCGCTCCTCGCCCGGCGGGGCGCACGGGTCGTTCTCTGTCCGCAGACGGAGGCCTATCTCGGCGACGGGTTGTTCCCCCTCGGGGCCTTCCAGGACAAAGGCGGGGACTGGACGCTCGGGACGGACGCGAACGTCCGCACGGGAGCGTGGGACGAACTCCGTCTTCTCGAGCAGGAGGCGCGTCTTCTCGAACGCCGACGCGTCTGCCTGGCGCCGGGCCCGGGTCTCGCCCGCACGCTCTGGAGTCGGGCGGCGCGCGTCGGGGCCCACGTCCTCGCG